>JAPLNM010000057.1 GCA_026692845.1 Planctomycetota bacterium
AGGGATACATAAACCAGTATTTTTTGCATGGAACGGTTATCCTACGAGACCGAGGCGGGTCGACCTTCGAGCATGGTCGCATGTGAACGATGATTCGCAACGCGAAGTGGATCGAGTGCTACTTGGACTTTGGAAGGTGCTGGTCCTTCCTCTGTTGCAACTCCTGCTGCCTTAAGCGGGCTTGCTGGATGCTGAGCATCTGTTGCAACCGAGCCGCTGTTTCCTCGAGTTGACGCGTTGTTTCATACGATTGTTCTAAGGCCCGCTGTACGGATTCGAGCGACCGCTTTGTCTCGTCGATGTCCGTGGTCGCCGTTGGCTCTTCGAAGCTCGATGCCCCAGCGACGAGCGTTTTCGATAACGATGGTTCCTCCTGTGGCATACTTTCGGGCTTGATCGTTGGTTCGATTTGGCTTCGTTTTGGCTCACGCGGCGCGATCGATGAGAAGGATCGCTGTGGATGGTAGGTAGGAATGGCGAGTTTCACAAAACTGGGTGGATCCTCGCGGTTGCTGTTCTCACCGATGAGACCCACGTAAACGCTACCCGTAGCATCGGTTACAGCGATGGTCCTTCCGTGATTGCCCACACCGCCAGTGATGATCTCATCATCCATCGACTTTTGCCAAAGGAGCGTCGGCAAGGCATCGGATTCATAGGGACTGCTCCAAGCGCTGACGATGCCGTTTTTTCCGAGGGTTACTAGATCGCCGCTGGCGAGTATGCCAGCGGTTGCTACCCCTTTGTCGTGCGACTGCCACGATTTCAATGGCGAGGCGTCATGCATGTTCCAGACCCGAATCGACCCATCGAGGCTCGAGGAGAGCAAGGAATCTCCGTTGGGAGACCAATGGATCGAGGTGATCATCCCCGAATGTCCTCGGAGGGTTGAAAACTCCGTCCCCGCAAGCGGATCCCAAGCGATAATGCTACCGAAGCGATCTCCGCTGGCAACCAAAATCCCATCATTGCTATAGGCGGTGCTCGTGACCCAATCGGTATGTTTGGCCAGCGCTTTCTCCGACTCGCCTTCGTTCGAAAGGACTTTGAGCAATCGGCGTGTCGTTCCGATAGCAATCTGTTTGGAGGTTTGAGACTCATCGAGCGTGTTGATGGTATCCGTTTCATTGCCCAGGGAGCCTAGATACCTTCCTTCCGGTATGCTCCAGGAATGCAGCGAACCTGATTCCGCAGGAGTGCCGGCAGCGATCCAAAGCCTCTGACCATCTCTGGAAAAAACAATCGCTGAGATTTCTTGATCCCCCACGTCGATAGCCCGATCACTCAACGTATTGGATTGTGCGTCCCATAAAAGGACCTGGCCATTTCCCGCGATGGCTACCAGGGGTGTGATTGGCGAGACAGATACAGCACGAATGATGTTCTTCTCTGAAAGTGGACGGACTTGTGCGAGGCGAAGCGGAGAGGTACCCTGCGGTGCGCGGGTATTGTCACCTCGGGTGTCGATGGTCGTATTCGACGGATTCTCTGGTGTGGCAGAAGGAATCGACTGCGGGGCATTGAGATCCCGCACCCCTTTGGCTTCATCGCTTAGGCCGGTCGAAATCCATTTCGAAAGTTTCGACAATTCGCGTTGAGATAATCGCGGTTTGTTGGGGGGCATCTTAGGGGATTCCAAATGCGCCGCGAGAAGATAAAGCGGGCTTGCTTGGGGATTGCCTGGAACGACAACCGGTCCCGATGCGGATCCAGCCAGGATCTTATCCAAAGATGTTAAAACCAAATCGGCTCGTGGTTGATCCTCGTTGTGGCAACTTGTGCAATGCTGCCTTAAGATTTCTTGAACGGAATCATATCCAGCATCGAGCGATTTGTCCGTCGCTTCCGCTCCAACCGATGGCGTCATCATTGTTTGTGCTTCGACAACCATGCTCAGCATGATCATCGCTAGGAATGCCATCGCAACTATACGAAGTTGCGATAGTTCGCAGAACCATCGATTCGATGTCGAAGCGCAAGTGGCGGAATGATGGTATGGACTGATTGGTAATGCACGGAACAAAGTAGCTATACGGAACAAGGTAGCTATCCTGTGGGGATTGTCTGTAGGACATTAGTGATTGAAAACAAACTCATTGCTATTGAGCACAGCCCAGAAGAAATCTTCGAGTGGTAGCTGGGGGTCGGAATTGTTCGCTGTCATTGCATCAGTCTGCTTCAATTCCTCAGCACTAGGTTCCCGGCTCAAGCATCGAACGGTGATTTGACGTGCGATTTCATGGGGTGACAGTCCATTTTGGAGCCAACGGCTGACCGTTGCTCCTTCTCGGATCTTGCCACCGGTCGTTTCGCTATTGAGCAAATGGAGCGCCTGAGAGAGGGTGGGGGACGTTTTCGTTTCGCAAGTGCATGCCAAGCTTCGATTCGAACGTCCAAAGGTCGTCAGAAAGTAATGCGCGGCTTGTCCGTCTGCGACCTGGACCGCTCGGCTGCCCTTGGGAAGTCCCGGCAATCGTTCCGTCGTCTCGGTGACTTGGCAAATGCAATCGAGCAAAACCTCAGCTCGCATACGACGGATCTTTTGATGCGAGAACTCCTTTTCATCGAGTTTGTTCGACTCGTTTCGGCGCGTGGCGGTTTGGTAGGTACGTGAATTGCAAATCTCTCGGATGAGTGGTTTTAGTTCGAATTTCTCTTGGACCAATCGTTCGGCAAGGTAATCAAGAAGCTCAAGATTGGTAGCCGGATTGCTGATCCGAACATCGTCCACTGGATCGATGATCCCCACACCCATGAAGTGGGCCCACACGATGTTGGCGACATTGCGAGCGAATGATTTGTTCTCAGGAGAGGTTAGCCATTCTGCAAGGACTTGTCGGTAGTCCATGCCATCGACCATCGCGGGTAGTTCCGCACCTAGGAATCGCGGTTTCAAATCTTTCTTGCCCAAAGGGTGTGCGATTTCACCTTGAGCCATGTTGTAGATGGTTAACTCCCGAGGATCTTCTCCCTGCTTGTAGCCGATCTGGCTAAAGAAACTGGCGAAGCCATAGTAGTCATCCATGGTCCAACGATCGAACGGGTGGTTATGGCATTGTGCACATTGGATACGAGTACCCAGGAAGACCTGTGCGATGTTTTCGGCCATCAATTGCGGGGTGGTCTCCGTTTGGAAATAATTCGTTGCAGGATTTTCCAACGTACCTCCATTTGCAGCCAGTGTTTTCTTCACAATCTTGTCGATGGTTTCTCCCTGGTGAACAGAAGTTCGGAGCCATTGATCATAGAGTCGAAGCGCTTTGGGGCTGACACCATTATTGGTTCTGATTTGCAAGAGATCCGCCCAGTGCATCACCCACTGGTCGTGAAACTCTGGGCGATCGATCAAGCCATTGATCCAACGGGTTCTTTTGTCTTTCGACGTGTCCTGTAGAAACTCAGCGTATTGACTGTCGGTCGGTAAGAGTCCAACCAAATCGAGCGACGCTCGCCTTAGGAATTGCTCATCCGTCGCTAGATCGGATGGGGACATATGGAGAAACTGCAGGCGTTTGTCGACGAGCTCGTCGATCCGTGAAAGAGTAGGTGCGTCTGGATATTGGAAATCACTTCCAGAACGGACGATGATCGAGGCTCCTGAGGTGAATTGGTCGAAGCGAGCCAGCACAAAAGCGACTCCGGTACCGCGAGAGACAACCATTCCTGATTCATCGACACTGGCTGCCGATTCGTTGTTGCTGATGAAGACGGCCCGCGCGGTTACGTCTTGTTCGGATCCATCGCTGTAGCGTGCAACGGCAATGAGCTTCTGCGAGCCGCCCGGTTGGGAAAAAACGGCTTGTTCTGGATAGACGCGTATTTCCTTGGGAACTCTCGCGGTCGCTAGATCATCGTTGCTGCATCCCTCTGCGAGCCATTGCATGAGGATTTCATGGGCGTAGGAGTTTTCCGAAATGGGTCCACCGCCAGTGTGATCCACATTGCCGGTGGCTTTGAGCAACAGCAACGATTTTTCGGGTTGGTTCCAATGAATGCGTCGACCATTGAGTTCGCGTGTTAAACGATAATGATCTCCTTGGGGATCGTATCCGAACAAGCTCAAGCGGAATCCATCCTTGCCTGTTGCAGAACCATGGCACTTTCCGGTATTGCATCCAGCTTTGGTCAGGACCTGAAGAACTTCGTTTCGAAATTCAATCTTGGGTTGCGATTCGCTGCCCGATACCTTGGTGGGAACGGCTAGTTGGTGGCCTGCGTATTGGACGATCAGCTCTCCCGATCCGTTGTGGCCCGGGATGACTGTCTCCGACAAGTATTGAACCAAGTGGTTCGGATGCGATTCTACGGTGCACTCGCTAGTGACATCTTGCGTGCTGCCGTCTGCATAGGTGGCGGTCACAACGAGTGATTGCTGATCGCGAGGCGAATTGAGTTGGATCGCTCTCGGGTAGACTTGGATCGAAACCGTCGCGGGCGAATCTGCATCGGATGCGATGGATGCTACCGAAAGCTCAACGGCGAAATGCAAACTCATCGCGAGTGCAAAAAGATTGGCAAAAGTGCTGTGCATTCTGATTACTATCCGAGGTATTCGTAAGTGGGAGTCGATAAGCATCGAGCTGTCGTGAGGAGGGATTTCATCTACGAGCCTGACTTCAATCGTTGCCGACGAAGTGCCTCGAGCGGGGTAAGAGGGATACCCGCTTCGTCTTTTTGCGATTTTCCTACGGGCGATATCACGAGCGTTGTCCTTCGCGCAATGCAATAGGAGGCATGTTGTCCCATCCGTTCTCCGCTCAGACGGACAAGGATGTCTGGGAATGTACCGGTTGGTGCATCGGCTGCTACGCGAAGCTCAAACTCCAAGCTTCGCTGGTCCTCACTTATGGAAACGGCAGGAGCGGTGACTCGATTGGGCAAGCCTTCCAATTGAGCGGTGAGTGGTCCAGTGAAATTTGGGTCGATCTCAAATCGCAACGGCAGGACGATTTCTTGACCACATTCCACAGCGATGGGCTGGAGCTTACCGGAGACCGGGTTAGGAAGAATCTCCAACTCTCGAAGAGAACTGCATACCGATGGGTTCGTTAGGGGTGCAGCCGAGGGCATTCGGTCGATAGCGCCGATTTGGGCCTCGCCCGATTCCGACCGGCCCGAAGCGATGTTCGCTTCGACGACCAATGGCCAGCGCTGAGGTAGGCATCTCGAATCGGCCCGCAATCGGATCGTTGCCGTGGACTGATCGGCTTCGACACGGGTTTTTGCTGGCCCATCGACGAACTCTGGAAGCAGAGGAATGCTCAGATCGATCGGAGAGGAAAAGCCTGGTTCTCGGTGAACTTGCACGATCAGGTCCAAGGTGCCGTCGACACTTAAAGGGTTGCGAGGCACGTCGAGTTCAATCGAATAGGGGAGTGGTTCTGTCACCGAAATGGCTAAACGGTCTGTGGTGATGCTTGTGTAAATCGCATCTGCCGGCCCGTTGACCAAGTCGATCGTCTGGCGAAATTCGCCCTGTTTGCTCTCGGCGATTGCGACCGGTTGGACCAGTTGTGAGCCCAAAGGAGACTCCGAGGAAGCTTCCAACACGACGGGTCTGGCGAAGTCGCTCGCTTCGAATGGAACGCTGGAGGTTTGGATGTGGTTGGGCATTCGATCCCATCTCAATCTCACCGTGCTTTCAACGCCATCCCTTTGCACGGCCATGATCGCGAGCGATCGATTGCCTCGGGGTACCGAGACGGTTTGCATGCCCTGGGAGAGTTTATCGCGACGAGGAAGGAAGCTGACCAAAGTGGGTTCGAATGGTCGAATCTCGGCGCGATAGATAAAAAGTTCGCCCGACTTTAATCGTTTGTCTCGCACGCTCAGGGAGTAAAGATGATC
>JAPLNM010000058.1 GCA_026692845.1 Planctomycetota bacterium
AAACATGGCAACAGGTGGTACGATCGCACCCAATAGACCGATCCCGATGGGACTCACTTCCGTATCCTTGGTGATCAAGGACTTTGGAATGGGAAACTCATAGGACTTGACTTTGGAGTTCCCAGAACTGGAACTTGCGATGCGATATCCAGGCCGCTTCGGCTCGTTCTCCACCTGGATCAACATGTTTTCAAAGAAAGAATGTGTAATGGCCAGGTGCTCCGAACCAAAACTGGAATACACCCGATTTGAATTCCGACGGAACATCGATTTTGGAATCGAACTTGTAGGTTGGCAATTCATCTTGGACCGACTCGATGTCAACTTGCAGCGCTGTAGATGCATAGACATGTATTTGCTGATCTAAAAAGAAATAGAGATACTTTGGTGCCTGATGCCCCTGAAATAAAGAGGGACTGGCGGTACCCCAACCCCACTGACTCCCGGGTAGATCGCCAATGCGAAGCACTTGCTTTTTATCCAGCTCGATCTCGACGATACCATCACCATCGACAATGTGCATTCGAGGAATGGCATTGGTCGAAGGATTCTCTGGCTGAGGACCGTTGGCATGATTCCCGTAATCAATGATCCGTCGGACTCGACCGGAAAACGGCTCGCTTGGATATCGACCGTTCTCCTTCATGCCGTTTGCACCGATTACATAGTCTAGTCTCCATCCTTGGAAGGACAATCCGTACGAATAGCCGTAACAACGCGGACTGTCCCCCAATATTTCACAAATGACGTCAATGACGTCAACGATGTCCGCCGTCAATGACGTCAACCATGTCAATAACGTCAATGACGTTAAAAATCCTTGACGCTTGCCGCCAGCGGGCGTCGGTTCGAGGTATTGCCACGCCGCCTCGCGGCGTCGGGTTTCTGAACGTAAGCACCCAAGTCCGGTGACTTACGCACACCGACTGGCATTCGTTACCTGCTGGGGCCTGATTTTTTTGATGGATTCTTTTAAAATCGCTTGTCTTGCGGGTTGATCGTCCGTGATAGAAAATACATGCTGGCTTGAGCGACTTCGGGGGGACCGAAACACGTATGCCAACAGCCTACCTCTCCTGAACGATTGATGACCATAGATGACTCTCCTCAAAACACTTCTGGGTGGCCTGAGCCTGACCACTTGGCTTAGCTTCCTAGCGACCGCACAGGAAATCCCTGACGCAAACCCGGGTTCCCATCCATCGACCTCGTGGGCAGAAAGAGCCTTTTGGGAAGCGACCGATGGCAAACCTGTTCCGGATGGATGGGAGTTCAAGGACGGTATCATCGCACTGGTTCAACCCGGCCAAGGAGGCAATATCGTTACCCAACCCCTACCGTCGAACTTCGAACTCTCCTGGACCTGGAAGATCGAGAAAGAGGTCAACGGCGGTCTGAAGTATCGAGTTCGTCGATTTGGACAAAACCTGTTCGAAAATAGCTACCTCGGACTCGAATACCAAATCCTCGACAATCCATCGGACAGTGCATCGAACACGTCCACAGCATCGATCTACGATCTGGTTGGTCCCAAGAAGGAGAAAATCCTTCATCCCCCCGGCCAATGGAACACCTCCAAGATCGTCGCGCGAGGGGATAGCATCGAGCATTACCTCAACGGCGATTTGGTCACCATCGGCACAACCTCCGGACCAAGCTGGGACACCCTCATTGCGTTTAGCAAATTTTATGGTGGAAAGGACTTCGGACGTGCCGGCGACCAAGACCGTTTCATGTTGACCGATCATGGTGGAGTGACGATCTACAAAGATTTCGTATTCAAACCACTACAAACACCCTCCTCCACCGAATCGATCAACCAAGGTCCCTTTCTAGCCAATGCTAGTCGCAACAGTTGGGCAGACCAAACCAGCATCGTCCTTTGGACCCGCACAACCAGTGTGCCAGAGCTGCTCCTGGACGGCAAACCGTTCAACAATATCTCGGCAAAGCAAGCAGACGAACTTGCGAGGGTACAAGATGCTCAAAAGCTCGAGCAACTGCAGCTTCCCATCGGTGCAAGCTTGGATGAAATGATCGGTGCTTGTCCGGGCAAGGCTGGTAGGGTGCGACTTTCCTACTTCCCAGAAGAGCATCGCCATGCCGTGAAGTCTTTGGATTGGATAACCACCCAAGCTGCCAATGACTACACAGCGCAGTGGAAACTAGAGGGATTGAACCCTGGAACTAAATACATCACCATCATCGAGGCCCAAAGGCTCGATGGTTCCCCCTCAGCAGCGATTCGAGGTTCCTTCAAAACAGCGCCGGCTGCCACCGAAACGAGCCCAGTCAAATTTTGCATCACCACCTGCCATGACTTCATCCGACGCGACGACGGGAGGAATGGTCATAAGATCTATCCAGCGATGAAACCGCTTGAGCCCGATTTCATCGTGCATGCCGGCGATATCGAGTACTACGACAAACCGGACCCTTGGGCACTGACCAAGCCCCTGATGCGGTTCAAATGGGGCCGGATCTTCAGTTTGCCAAACAATCGCGATTTCTATAACCAGACCACGTTATCAAACCATCCTTTGGGGAAAGGATTTGCAGTTGTGGATTCTCGAAGGTCGCGACTATCGCAGTCCCAATAACATCGCGGACGGCCCAGAAAAAACCATCTTGGGTACTGAACAAAAAGCATGGCTGTTTAAAACCCTCAAGGAATCCCAGGCTACCTTCAAACTGATCTGTAGCCCGACGCCAATCGTCGGTCCGGATCGAGCAAACAAAAAAGACAATCACGCCAACGAAGTGTTTGCTCAAGAGGGAAATGAAATACGGCAGTTCTTGTCAAGAATCCCGGGCGCCATTGTTTTTTGCGGCGATCGCCATTGGCAATACGCCTCGGTGGATGAGGCGACGAAGTTGTGGGAATTTGGTTGTGGTCCGGGTAGTGAGAATCACGAACTGGGTTGGAAGCCTGGGGACACTCGGCCCAGCCATCGTTTCCTTCGCGTGCAAGGTGGCTTTCTTTCAGGTGAGTTGACGTACGACAATGCGCAACTCACACCCAGCCTTACGATTCGCCATCACGAGGTCACTGGCAAGCAAGCAAGCGAGTTTGTTTTTCGGCCTTAGGGGCATGGACGGATGCATGCCACTTGTGTTACTCCATCAAGATAGTGCATCAAGATCGGGGTACGCAGAGGTTCTGGAATTTCCATCAAGGCCTGATCAACCAGTGGTTCGATGTCGTTCCAAGTCGCCTCGGCAGTGTGTCGAGGGTGTCTTTCGCTATCGACCAACGGTGGATCGAGAGTCGACAGAGAGCAAGCTAGCGGCAGATTTCCTCACCGAATTCTTCGATGGATCGGCGACGAGTCTGGTCCTGAGTTTGCTCGGCTCGAAACTCATCTCGCGCAACGAGATTAAGCGTCTAAAAGCGTTGCTAGAAAAACCAGAAAAAGGTCAATCGTAGAGGATCGTCCCATGTTGTTCTCGCTCACACAACTCGTGTTCCTTCTGAATGCGGCCTGGATCGCTTCCCTGTGTTTGATCGTGGCCATTCGACGCTTCTCATGGCTTCGTCTCTTAGCTCAGCGCGTGACACTTTTCATTTTTGCTGTGCCGCAGTTATGACAGGGCCGAGGCAGACTCGGAAACCATCGCGCGAATCGGAGTAATGCGGACCTGCAAGACCTAAACGTACCGCACAGCGGGCATTGCCGGGGACGTCGAAGTAGTTGCCCCCTTTGCATACCGGACGGTAGTTTTCCGTGGTCGTAAGCAGTTTTTCATGGCCCCCTGTTGGATCGAAATGATCGAGAACAACTTCCCAAACATTCCCACACATATCGGCGATCCCAAAGCCGTTCCTTCCTCGCTCGCCAAAATGATCAGCGGGAGCAACAAAGGAGTAGCCATCGCTCCACGGAGCACTCGCTAATG
>JAPLNM010000059.1 GCA_026692845.1 Planctomycetota bacterium
TACCCCAAACAAGTTTGGCAAACCAGTTTCCACATCGGCCCATGTCATCAACCGCTGAAGCAGCACGGCCAGCCAAACCGCCAACTAACAATTCGACCCCGAAAGCACCGGCAAATTTGCTCCATCCGTGGACTGCCTCTCCTTCATCAGTAAAGAGCCTATAGGACCAATCAGGTGATTCAAGATATCCTAGGCCTTGGTCGCCCCAAAACCAGTTTCCAGGCATTTGAGTCAAATTGACCGCTGCGATCACCGAATCCTGAAGACCATTTGCCAAGTTTGCTGCTCCTTGCAGCAACCCCTTACCAAACTCTAATCCTACTGTACCCCCATACTCGCTCCAGGTCCGTCCACTGGTGTTGGAACTCGGAGCGACGAATCCGTCGGGGAGCTTGTATAGATGTGCATCCAGATGCAGATATCTGTCTGCCGGTAGTGGAATGCCGTCCAGGTCGGCTTCGTAGAAGTTGCGTGGGTCCCAGTTCGCTTCATACGTCGTGATCCACTGGTCACGGGGTGTCGGGTCACCACCCGAAGCCATGCCTCCGGACTCACGAAGTCCAGCGGTGTAGTTGGTAAGGTTATCCCGTCCTTTTCTCTCGCCGGTCCCCAGATCAAAGATGCTTTGGATGTACTCGCGAAAGACATCTTCGGGACGTGGACCGAGAGCCATCTTACGTACGGTGAGAAATGACTGAGTGCCGGTGACGACCACGCGATCGTCCCCGAAGATCATAGGCGAGGAATCGACCGCATCGGGGTTGTTCGGATCGAAAGCCGTCGTAGTGACGATCGTCTTGGAAAACCTAGCGTTTCGATTCTCATTGGAAAAGTGTTCCCATACCTCGCCGATCGACTCTAGCTGGCGAGTCGCATCGGCTGTGTAAGTCAGCGTCTCGATCCCTACCGCCGAACTGCCTCCTGAGGCAATAACTTCGCCATCTTGCCCTGCGGATGTCTTGATTTGACCTCCACCAAGGCTCAAGAAACTCCACGAGTCAGTGCTCTTCATATTCACGCTATCGAAAGCGACTTCTCGGCTGTTCGCCCGCGCCTCAGGAAAAAATTTCTTGAGCGTCAGATCGCTTTTGTAGGATTCGGACTCGAAGTTTAGAAACGCTCCTTCGCGTGTCGCTTCTCCAGATAGCTGCGTGTGATCTTCGATCCCTGTTTCTGCATCGATCGATTCGGCTTGCTTCTGGAACGCGTTGGCCTGCTCCAATCGATGATCCCGATCGGTCTGTTTGATCTCGGTTTCGGACTTGCGACGCTCTGTAAACGCTCTTCCCTGCACATTCAACCTGACCGAACCGAATCCTTGAAGTAATCGTTAATCTTTGCCGATACACCAAATGTTGCGTTTGGCCCCGCCTTCGAACTACCTGCAAACCCTCTCCAATTCGATATGCTAGCGAATCGCAGAGTCTTTTTTATTTTCGGATTGCTCGGTTTGCTCGGTGGTTTGTGCTCCAACCCGGATGCCAGGGCTCAGGAGTGGGCCAAGAAGCTTTTTAGTCAATCCCATCACGATTTTGGTAGTGTCAGCCGCAATGCCAAAGCCGAGCACCGTTTCTTGCTCGAAAACAGCTTTGAAGAAGACGTCCACATCGCGAGTGTACGCAGCAGTTGCGGGTGTACTACGCCGACGGCGACCAAGACGACGCTGAAGTCTTGGGAGAAGGGTGAGATTGTCGCGAGTTTCAACACCCGCACGTTTACAGGCAGCAAAAGCGCCGTGATCACCGTCGTGTTCGATAAGCCTTATTATGCCGAAGTTCAATTGACCGTTGCCGGGACGATCCGAACGGATGTTTCGGTCGAACCCGGTGAGATTCAATTTGGTGATGTCGAGCTTGGTCAGAAGAAGACGATCGATTTGCGATTATCCTTCACAGGCCGTAAAGGGCTCGAGATTGTCGATGTCCGGGGCAACGCTCAGGCTTACGAAGTTCGCCTCGATCCGCCGATGTACCAACCCGATGGCGTGACCTACCGGATGCACGTGAGTTTGAAAGACACCCTGCAAGCCTCGAAGATCAACGATGAGGTGGTGATCTTGACGAACGATACGAACGAGAAGAACCGGGAGTTTGCGATCCCGGTATCGGGGAGGGTTCGGCCCCCGATCACGGTTACTCCTGAGAGCATTGCGATGGGGGATATCCAATCTGGCGAGACGCGTCCGCAGCGATTCATCGTCAAAGGCAAGAAGCCTTTCTCGATTGAATTGATCACCTGCGAGGATCCGCGTTTCGAGTTTCAGCCCTCCCCGGGCGAGAAGACCGTGCATGTGGTTGCGTTTACTTTCCGGGGCAGCCTTAGCGAGGATCAGTCCGCCGAGAAGCTTGCAGAGAAGTCCGCAAAGAAGGTCGCCGAGAAGGTTCAGCAAAAGGTGGTGATCATGACGAGTCTTGGCCAGCAGGTCGAAACGACCGTCTCAGCGCGTGTTTTGCGCTAGGCAACGATTGGGCCCTCGGATCGATTGACGGCCTTGGCCAAGGGCTCTTTTGCATCATGGCGTTGATTTAGCGGGTCGTCGTCAGGTCGAGTTCGGATCGCGCCCACTGCGTCGGATCGCCGATCCATTCGACGAGTCGTTTTAGTTTGGTGTTGGCAGTCGGCTCGTTGGTCGCTTCGTGGGTCGGAGCGCTTCCCCAGAGGATTCTGGGCCCACCTTTGGTGGTAATTTCGAGTCTCCAGCGCGAGTTGCCCCCTGAGGCGTTCGGATACACATAGACGCTCGATAGCTTGGCGAGGCCTTGAGCTCGCAGGGGCGCGAGAAATCGGCAAAGCAGGATCGCTTCGGCTATCTGGGGATCGGCCAGTGTCATTCCGACGCGCGGGTAGTCCGAGGATTGGATATTTTGCGCGTAGATCAGAATGTAGTTTGGGATATCTTCTTGGGAGAAGTCTTTCGTCGGCAGCAATATTCCTTCGCTATCGACTGGCAGAAAGCTTTCTTGGTCGTTTGACCCTGGAGTTGAGTTCACGCCCGGCTCGAGGGAAGCTTGGCAGTGCACCATGGCGATGGGTTGACGGAACTCGGCATTGATGACGATTTGACCGCCAGCCATACGATGGACTCGGTGGGTTTTCTTGACCCAGGGATGGCTATCTAAGGCTTTGGCGATGACCGCAGCGGTTTGGTCATCGAGCAGGCTCATACGATCCAAGCCGCTTTGTTCGAAGACTTCCGAGATCACGTCGCTTCGAAGCCAAGTAGGTCGATCGCTTATGTGGATATTTTCTTGCTTGAGGGCATAGTAGGTCGTATCGAGAGCTTTGGCACCGTAGAACCGCCAACCCAAATATCCAGCCAGTAGCAGGGCCATGGGACCTACCATACTGAGAATCGCTGCCTTGGGGACGGCTTTGAACATCGGCTCTAATTCGGTCGAGGGACGCTGGTCCTTTCAAGAAACGCAAACGGCTGCATGGGAAGAAAATTACCAAGTTTCGTTCGGGGTGACTACACCAATCGGCGTTGATTTACCCGAGCCAAGTCGATTACACTTTAGCGACCTGGAATCCGAAAGGAACGAATGATACTGCAAGGAAGGAATCGGATGATGGTCGGAATCGCGATTGCCGAATTGGCTCAGCAAGTGCACGGCGAATTGCAAGTGCATGAGAGTTTCGACGGGCATGGGCAATGGACCGAGGGCAGCAATTGCGGATCGCTTGAGGTGTTCTGTGCGGTCCCCCTTTCCCAAGCACGAGCCGGTTGCATCACCTTGATCGATGACATCAAGCATGCCGAAAAATTAGCGTTGACACAAGCTGCGGCCGTTGTGACCCCTCAAGCCATTCCGGGCTTGCGCATCCCTCAAATCATCGTCGAAAAGCCACACGAAGCATTCTCGACGATTTGCAAACGCTTCAAGCCACCGGTGATCGTCCAGCGGTCGTATACAGTTCATCCTAGTGCGATTGTCGACCCGTCGGTCCAACTCGACCCCGCGACATTCATCGACTCGGGGGTCTCGATCGATGCCGACTGCGTCGTTGGTGCAGGTTGCCACCTGCATCGGGGTGTGACTTTGATGCCCGGTTGCAAACTTGGGCGAGACTGCCAACTTTTCCCAGGAGTGGTGCTTTATCCGGGCACAATTCTCGGCGATCGGGTCGTACTGCACGCAAACTCGGTGATCGGAGCGCATGGGTTTGGGTACAAGTTCGTCGAGGGCAGGCATGAGTCGACCTCGCAACTCGGTTGGGTAGAGATCCAGGACGATGTCGAGGTCGGTGCCAACTCCACGATCGATCGCGGAACCTACGGCGCTACTCGGATCGGGTGCGGCACGAAAATCGATAACTTGGTTCAAATCGCGCACAACTGCAGCATCGGCAAGCACAATTTGATCTGCTCGCAAGTCGGGATCGCCGGGAGCACAAGCACTGGCGATTACGTGGTCCTGGCCGGACAAGTCGGGGTCAAGGATCACGTTCAAATTGGAGATCGCGTCCAGGTCGGAGCGCAATCGGGGATCGCATCGGACGTCGGGTCGGATCGGGTTATGCTCGGAACCCCAGCGATACCGATGTTTGAGCAAGCCCAGGTCTATGCGATGTTGACCAAGCTACCAGAGATGCGCAAAGCGATCCGTCGGATCGAAAACCAGCTTTCGAAAGCCACAAAGTCACCTTAGATCCTCGATCGCTGTGATCCTCCGCATATAGGGCAGGGAAAAGACCCACAAAGCCCCTCGATCGGTCTTTTGCCGATCCTCTGATGGAATAGAATGGCTCGCAGATCGGTCTTTGTATTCCGACCGGCGTTGGTTCACGATCCTGCCTCCGAGGTCCCCAATTGTCTTCTGCGGTTCGACAAACAGCCTCCAGGGCTGGAATTGCCTTTATTCTCGTGACCGTCCTGATGGATGTGCTCTCGCTCGGGGTGGTCATACCGATCACGGCCAAGCTGATCAAGCAGCTTTCGGGGGACAATTCGATCGATGCGGCCAGCTATGTCGGGTGGTTTGGAACCATTTGGGCGCTGATGCAGTTTTTCTCCTCGCCGATCATGGGAGCCTTGTCCGACCGGTTCGGACGTCGTCCGGTTCTGCTGATATCTGCCTTTGGACTGGGGATCGATTACATCATCATGGCCCTGGCCCCGAACCTGACATGGCTGTTCGTTGGCCGAATTCTAGCAGGGATCACCGCAGCGAGTTTCTCCACGGCAAGTGCGTACATCGCTGACGTAACTCCGCCAGAGAAGCGTTCGGCAGCTTATGGGATTTACGGTGCGACCTTTGGGTTGGGTTTTATTCTGGGGCCGGCACTCGGCGGGTACCTTGGTGACATCGACCTACGATTGCCATTTTGGGTGTCGGCCGGACTGACTTTGCTCAATGCATGTTACGGCCTGCTGTACCTGCCGGAGTCCCTTCCTAAAGAGCTCCGCAAGCCGTTTCGCTGGTCCCGCGCCAATCCTCTCGGCTCGATGATGTTGCTCAAATCGGTACCGGGCCTTCTGCCTATGGCAATCAGCTTTTTTACCTACCAACTGGCTCACTCGGTCTTTAGCAGTGTCTTTGTCTTGTACACCGACGCGAGATTCAAATGGACTCCGGGCCAGGTAGGGCAAGCATTAGCGATCGTCGGCATTTTGAATTTCATCGTCCAAGGAGCGCTCATACGGCCCCTCATGGGGATCCTTGGCGAGCGATGGATGGTCTTCATCGGTCTCATCGGGGGAATACTCGGCTTTACCGCTTATGGAATCGTCGATACCGGCGAGTGGTTCATGGCATCGACGGTCCTTTTTTGCACGATGGGCTTTTTCAGCGCCGCGATCCAGGGTTTGATGTCCAAGCGGATGGATCCGTCGATGCAAGGCCAGCTCTCGGGTGCAAATAGTTCGCTCAACGGCATCGCAGGGATGATCGGTCCGCTCTTATTTACCTCGGTCTTCCGCGCGACGATCGACCCGCAGGGTGGCTTGCATGTTCCAGGAGCACCTTTCTTCCTGGCAGCACTGGTGCTCGGAGTTGGGTTGCTGACTGCATGGATCGCCATTCCACTTAAGAGAGATTCTTAGAACAATCTTGCAAGGGCCCGTTTCCCATGAAGACCGCGAAAGCCTCCGATTGTCCCTTGGACCGACGCGCATTTCTTTCCAAGACAGCTCGATGGACGACCGGTGCTGCGATGGCATCGGGAGCCTGTGAGTTCTCCGGGCTCGATGTCGCAAGGGGCCAACCCTCCGAGAGCGACACGATCGGATTTTTTGCAATCGGCGATACGCATTACTTTGCCAATGAACGATCGACCCATGAGCTTGTGGACTCCTCGGTTGTCAATTGCCAGGGTTTGATCGATACGCTGAATCGACTCGAAGGAACGCCGATTCCAGACCTGGCCGGAGGTGGAAATGTCGGTTCGATTCGTGGGGTTATCCACGCCGGTGACATCATCGACACGGGTGACAAACGGGGCAAGATTCAGGAGTCGATGCAACGTCGCGAATGGGATGGCTACGTGGCCGACTTTGGACTCACGGGTACCGAAGGCCGACTGCGTTATCCTGTTTACGAGGTGCACGGAAACCATGACAGTCCCGGGGGCGATGGTTTGGCTATCGAAGGTCTGATCGAACGGTCGAAGAAACGCGAGGTACTGTCGCGATCGAGCAACGGCTTGCACTACTCTTGGAGCTGGGGGCCTTTGCACTTGATCAACCTTGGGATCGTCGTCGGCGAGGATCGTAAGATCGAGCAGCGTCGGCGATACAATCCCATGGACAGCTTGGATTTCCTCATCGGCGATTTGCAGCAGCATGCTGCGGACCTGAGCACACCGGTTTTGATCACGCATCATGTCGATGTAGTCCGATACAGTAAACCGTGCGACGGTTCCGATACAGCGAATCTTGGTTTGGAGTGGAATCCCTGCGACGTGCAGGCTTATTACCAGGCGATTGAAAAGTACAACGTCCTGGCGATCCTCTATGGGCATACCCATGTGAGAAACATTCAAAACTGGGATGGTACAGCGCAGAAAGCGCAACGAGGAATCCCCTTGTTGAACATCGACAATTCAAGCCACTTCAGCGGCGGCAACCAAGCCTTTTTCTACATCGAGATCGATCGGCAGGAGCTGCGTGTAAGGGAATGCGCGACGAAGGATTCTTGGGCAACGCACTATTGGACGCCGAATCTCTGGCGGTTCGCTAGAGGGTAACGTCTTTTAATCGCCGAACCGTATTGGCAATCTCGGTCCGATGAGATTCGCTCAAGCCGCTGAGCAAGGGGAGAAGTGGTCCGACATTCGAGTTGCCAGACAATCCGACGGCTTCGTGGAGAACGCGTATTGGGGAAATTGCATTGCGTTGGTCTTCCAGTGGCTCGAATATCGCTCGAATCCGATCGGCTTGCGTCCAATCCCCCGATCGTATCGCCTGAAGCATCCTGGTCGAGAGATCGGGTCGAATGCAAACGCATCCGCTGGTGAATCCTCCCATTTGAAAGTCCCGCATGTGGCAGATTGCCGGTTGCTCGCCCATCCCACTGACAAAAAGTTCGCGCGGGACCAATTCCAAAAGCTCTTTGAGATAAGGATCCTTGGACGGGTCGTCCAGGACCACTGCATATTTGATCCAACTGACGAAGCCTTGTTGAACCAGCCGTTCGACGGCTGCAGGTGGCAACCAACGGTCGAATTTCAAGTAGAGTACCACAGGTTTTCCCATGCGCTCGACGGCCATACGGATCCCGCGTTCGATCCCGTCTGGATCGGTGATGTCCTTTTGAGGCAGAACCATGAAGGTCTCGACAGGCAGATCCGCAGCCAGTGCTGCTTGGTCCATCATCAAACCGAAGGAGGAACCGATCGAGGGGATCACCCAACTCTCGGGTCCTGCTTGCTCGACGAGCATGTGGACAATATCAGCGAATTCGGACAATCGGATGTGATAGAACAGGGCGTTTCCGCCGTATAGAAAGGTCCTGACCCCGCCGGCCTTGAGGTGTTCGATCATCCGTCTGTTTTCGGTAGGACAGACCCTAAGATCGTCGGCTCGAGCCAACGGTGGTACGGCGATGACGCTGCTTTGAATCTTGTTCCTGTAGTCGATCGTTGGCATATTCGCTGGATATTGCTGCAAAGAAAAGTATCGGGGCAGGGGTTGCGCTCAGGTCAGGCCGTTACCGGTGATTTGCACCAGAGCGGCCAAATAACGCTCGCGAGTCTGTTCGACGATCGAGTCAGGCAAACGCGGTGGGGGACTATTTTTATCCCAAGCGGTTTGATCGAGAAACTCGCGAACGTATTGTTTATCAAAGGACGCTTGTGGGCCTCCGGGCTGCCATTTCGAAGCAGGCCAAAACCGAGAACTGTCAGGGGTGAGGACTTCGTCGATCAGAATCAAACGACCCTCGAACCAGCCCCACTCGAGCTTGGTATCGGCAACGATGATTCCGCGTTCATTGGCGATCGCATTGCCTTTGCGATAGACCTCGATCGATCGATCGCGCAGTTGGCAGGCGACGGTATCGCCCAGAGCAAGCTTCATTTGTTCAAAGGAGACATTCTCATCGTGGCCCGATTCGGCTTTGGTCGCTGGGGTAAAAAGGGGGGTACCCAATGCATCGCATTGTTGGAGCCCTGCAGGTAGGTCGATTCCGCAGATACTTCCGGTCCTTTGGTAGTCGCGCCAGCCACTGCCTTCGATATAGCCGCGGATCACGCACTCAAAGGGTACGACCTGGGCTTTGCGGGTCACAATCGATCGGCCTTGGAGATGCCCATGGGGGTCCAGGGCGGAGATTTCAGCCGGAAGCTTGTCGTCGATTACGTGATGTTCGAAACCCAGGGTTCGAAACCAAAACAGGCTCAACTGGTTGAGAATCCGCCCCTTGTCGGGGATCCCGTTGGGCATCACGTAGTCGAAGGCGCTGATACGATCGGTGCTGACAATCAGGAGCCGATCGCCCAGATCGTAAACATCCCTTACCTTTCCTTGACGTTTCGGGTAAGGCAGATCGGTATGGAGCAGGGCCTCTTGCATTCAGGGTTGGCCTATGGGGCTTGAAAAAGGATGGGAGGATGCGAAAAACACGGCGATGCTTCGCTATCCAAAAAGGCGAAACGATTGTAACGTATTGGACCATCGATTGTATGAGACCTGACGCTTTACGGAACCCTTTTCCTAGATCGATCTACGATAATGCCACTTGAGCGACTGATCTCCGCGCGACAACTGACGACCCCGGTATTGCATGAGATATTTCAAACGGCTCGCAAGATGCGGACGATCTGCCAAGAAAGCGGTCGAACGAATTTGCTCGCCGATAAAATGATCGGTTTGGTCTTTCTCGAACCGAGTTCGAGAACCTTGCTGAGTTTCCAGTCGGCAGCCCAGCGTCTCGGTGCCGGTATCGTCTTTATCCAAGGGGTCGGATCGACATCGTTCGAGAAAGGAGAGTCTCTTTCCGATGCGATCAAGGTCGTCAGCGGCTATTGCGACTTGATCGTCGCAAGACTTCCGAATTCGGGGGACGCTCAGATCGCTTCGGATGCTTCTGCCGTTCCGTTTATCAATGCCGGTGACGGCGGGAATGAACATCCCACCCAATCGCTCGTCGATACCTTCACCATCATCGAGGAACTCGGCACTCTATCGAATCTCCAATACGCCTTCGGATTCGATCCTCTGCAATCCCGAAGTATTCACTCGTTGTGCTTAGTGCTCTCCCAATTCGAAAATATCGGTTTTGATTTCATCTCCCCTCCTGAACTGATGGCCCCGAATTGGCTCGTCGAGCAATGCACGCAGCGCTCGGTACGGGTAAGCCAATCGACCTCGCTGGCCGAGATGAAAAATCCAGATGTGATCTACCTCAATCGTCTACAGGAGGAACGATTCCCGGACCGATCGTTGTTTGAGAAGTACCGCTATGAGTATCGGCTGACCCCCGAACAAATCCCCGCATCGGCACGGTTGATTCTCGACCCCTTGCCGCGCGTCGACGAAATCGCACTGTCGGTCGATGAACTACCCATCGCAGGTTATTTTCGGCAAGCCAAAAACGGGGTCTACCTACGCATGGCACTTTTGGCGATGCTCTTGGGAAGAAACGTCGCTTAGCGACTAACTGAAATCTTCGCCTTGAGATACCTGCCCAAGCTCTTGCTTGCGGGCACAATCGATGCATGTCGACGCATAGGGAACGGCTTGAAGTCGCGCCAGCGGGATCGGCTTATCGCAGATTTCGCAATCGCCGTAGGCATCGCTTTTGAACCGAGAAAGAGCCTCATCGATTTGACTCAACTCGCGGCTCTCGACTTCAACCAACTGGCTGCTGATCTCGTCTTGCGCCGTGTCCATCGCGGCATCCATTACATCGCCACCCTCTTGGGACAATGACTGAAGCATGCTGATGTCGCCATCGAGCGCTCGTTTCAAGGCCTCCCTTCGCAGCAAGAGAACTTCTTTGAGTTTGATCAAGGCCTCTTTACGAGTCGTCATTGCACAGCCTTTCTAGCTGGGAAAACCCCGAAGAACCCGGGCGGTTGGTCATCTTTCGGATTTCGCCATAGGGACCCTAAGCCCCCACGGTCATACGCAAATACGCAAATTTCTTGCATTAGTTCGCGCCTAGATAAGATTTATTTGACAAAAAAACATTAGTTTTTCTGATTAAAAACGTCTTTTCAGGGACGAAAGTTCAAAGAGGGGCGCCTTTAGCGATGAATTCCATTTTTATCGTTGCATCGATTCGGCTTTGTAATCCGATACAAAGGGCGTCTCTCCTAGGTCCGGAACGTTTTCGTGCAACGATGGGTCGTCGTGGTTGCCGGATCTTCGACATCCTCGAACCGTCTTTAGGCAGCTATTTAGGATGCGAAGACCATTAGAAAAACTTTTAGCCTGGGATTGCCTTCGGTATGGGCTGAAGCTTGGAATCCTTTCGGGATTTGCTTCGGCGCTCTACTTGAGTCCTTGGATCTGCGGTCCTTGGATCTGCAATGGCTCAGAGCCTCCGTCGCTTGTCGGTGAGCAGTCGAGCCGGAAGAACCCGCTGCGCGGCTTGGTCCATGCCGGTCCGGATGTCCCGGTCAACGAGCTCCGAGCCAGCGCTCGGTCGGCTAGCGCCTGGCGAAACGAGCTTTTGGCCGTCGAGGGCCAGCTCGATCACTTGGTAAGCACGATGAATTTGTTGGGTGCTTTGCCCAGTCCGCAGACCTCGGCCCTAGGCGGTTCGATCCGCAGCACGGCTTGCTCGGTGATTGTCGAATGTGCCGAGCGATCGCTTGAGTCCACATCGGCCGTGGAGATCGCACCTGCGAGTTCGAGCGAGCCGCCCAAGTTTACCCAGGGGAAAGGTTTTCTCTCCTCGGAGTCGACTTTGGAAATCACCGAGGCGGGGCGTGAGGTTAGCAAGGTACCTAAGAAACCGGACCTGAAGACCTCTGATGAGGACATGAAGGACTACTTGGCTCAGGAATTCGAACCGACCCAGACGCCTCAGACCGATCGATCCATGCAGGGGGTTGATGCCGAGAAGGCCCAGAAGCCGAATCTCTATGGCGAATCTCGATATGGTGAGTCCCGAACCGATCAGACGGGAACTGAGGAGTCGGTATCGGCTTCCGAAAATCCAGACCAAGAGGAGATTTTTTACGGAACCGCTGCGCAGAGAGCCCGGCTCGATCAGTTGCAGTTGGCTCTAGATTACTACCTTGAAAATCCCGAGACGACTGCGGCTCGGTCCCCTTGGGCGGTGATGCATGCGCTGTTGGCCTTTGGGAGCGACTACGAGATGATCGGTCCGAGCAACCAGAGGGTCAATGCGATCGGCTGGATGTGTCACAATGGATTGTGCAAGACGCAGCGGATCTTCACGCCGCGTGGGAATAGCTTTGTGCCCAATGTGGGTGGGGGAGTCCAGGGGCACCAGGGGCAATTTCTGGCGGTCTTGGCTCAATGTCAGGTCCCCCCTGACTACCCGATCCAAATCGGCAATCAGAAATTCACCGTCGAGGACTTGGTTCTTTATGAAATGGCGACTTGCCGAGAGAAGTCCGAGTTGACGTTTAAGCTCATTGGTCTTTCGTATTACCTCGACTCCGACAAGCAGTGGCGTGCCAACGATGGCAGGGTCTGGAGTATTCAGAAGTTGATTCAAGAGGAGTTGGCACAGCCGGTCGTTGGATCGGCATGTGGCGGAACCCATCGGCTCATGGGCTATTCGTTTGCTATCAAGCAGCGGGTCCTCCAAGGCCATGCACTTCAGGGCCAGTATCTTCGTGCGGCGAAATTCATCAATGAATTCATCGAGTACACTTGGCAGCTTCAAAACCCCGACGGCAGTTTCAGCACCAACTGGTTCGAGGGGCGTGGGAACGAACCGAATGTAGAGCGCAAAGTACAAACCACAGGCCATATTTTGGAGTGGCTGTTGTTTACAGTCAGCGATCAGGATGTTCGCTCCAAGCGAGTCGAGAAGGCGATCGATTTTCTCGTTGCCAATATCTATGACAACCGGCAGTTGAAGTGGCCGATTGGTCCGCGAGGGCATGCAACGCGAGCCCTTTCGTTGTACCACAAACGGCTCAGCGAGATCCTCTCTGAGCCTCAAGAGCCGAGCGATTCTCAGGAGCACGGCTCAAGTATTGCCGGCGGCTCGGGCGGTCCATCGAGCAATGCCGAATTGGCCTCTCCTGGTCCCCTTGTGGGCTTACCCCAAGGCGCCGCACCTCAGGGTTCCCCGCAGCGCAACGCCTCCTCGCAAGGCAACAGATCGTCGCAGGGCAACGGATCGTCTGCTGCGAGGGTCGGGACGGCCCAGCAGCGAGGGGTCCGACCGGCTCGCCCCAGACGTTAATCCCCTTTGGGACAGTTGAGCACCGCACTAATTCGCTGTTGCAATTCTCGAGTCGATGCGGCGATCAAGGCTCCGCTGAGTGCATGGCTGTCTTGGCCTTGCAAATCGCTTACAACTCCACCTGCCTCACGGACGATCAGTACTCCAGCGGCGATATCCCAGAGCTTAAGTGACCCAGCCCAAAAACCGTCGAATCGTCCGCATCCGACGTAGCACAAGTTCAATGCGGCCGAACCGAGTCGGCGCAAGGCTTGGCATTCCAGGAGCATATCGACCAGATTTCGAATCTCGATCGAGTCGTGGCTCAGATTTGGAGCAAGCCCTACGGCGACCAATGCATGGGATAACTCCGATTGCTGGCTTGCCGAAATAGGGCGGTCGTTTAACCAAGCTCCATGCCCTTGTACGGCCGAGAACATTTCGTTGGATTCCGGATCGTAGACCACGCCGACGACGGGCAAGCGACGGATCGTCAGCGCGATGCTAACGGCATATTGGGGAAATCCGTGGGCGTAATTGGTTGTACCGTCCAAGGGGTCGACAACCCATTGGCAATCGGAATTCGCATTGTTGAGCCCTTGCGCATCGGACATCCCCGTGGATCCTTCCTCACCTAGAAATCCATGGCTCGGAAAGGCGACAAAGAGAGCTTCACAGATCGCCTTTTGAGCGGCAAAGTCCGCGTCGGTGACGAGGTCTTTCTCGCTTTTTTGGTGCACTTTGGCCGTGCCCCGCATCGCCAAAAGGATCTCTCCGGCGTGCCGCGCAGCGGCCTGTGCGATATCCAAGGCGTGCATCAGGTCGATTTCCAAAGCCATTTTTTCCCACGTGCTTTCCAGAGAGCCGCAAGTCCCAACCAAAAGAATACCAGCCTGATCGTCGCTAGAGGAAACTAAATGCGCAGGCTGCGAGGCTGTGCACCCCGCATCGACGACGAAGCTGAAGTCCATTATAGTGGACCTCGGATTTTCGATTTACCCCTCTTGGCCCCCTATTATTCATCGACTCATGGGTTGGAACGTATCAGAGACCAAGGCCATCTTCGATCATGCGTCGCATGAGCTGGTCGTATCGACGCGCCCGAGCCTGACGATCGAAATCGGTCGGAAGTTCGAAGCCCAAGGGACCACAACCAAGACGCAGGATCAAGCCGTTTGTTCTTGGCAAATCCAACCCAGGGAGGATTCGGTCGATCCGAGCACTGAGGCTCCTGCCCCCGAGGAAGCTTATTCCCGGCTCGATGATTTCATCGTCAAGTTTCCGCAGAAGTATCCTTGGCCATTTAGTTATCAACTCGACGTTCGAGTCCAACCCAACGCATCGGGCCTCTTGGTCGCGGAACTTTGGCTCAGTGTTCAAACATCGATGCTCGAATGCAATCCGCAATTGCGGATGACTCCCGGCTCGTCCAAGGAGCCTTGGACAAGCCATCCGGATTTTCTCTGTTCGTCCGACCGTCGCACTGGACTTGCAATCCATCCTTTGGACAGGCATGACTGCCTAGTCCATGCGAACCGATCGGGCGAAGTCGAGCAAGTGGATCTCTTTGGACGTTTTATGGAGAAGGGGGTCATTCGACGCGGGCGACTTTTGCTCGTCGGTTCGGCCACTTCGATATCCGAAAAACAGATGCAGAAGCTTTGCCAAGATTTCTCATCGAGCGAATTGCCACTGACCCCATAGATCCTCTGCGCTAGTGAATACAGGTCCGTCCAAGGCCTGTTTCGTAGCACTGATAGACCAACCTACGTTAGACCACTTAGTTTCCATCGACGGAGCCCCTTGTTTTGAAATCGATCAATAGCACCAAACCGGCAGCCAAGACCAATAGCGAGTCGATTCACTGGTACGATCATCCCGAGTGGTATGAGGCTGGGTTTCTCAAAGAGACGCCCAGCGAAGCGAGGTTCTTGGAAGATGTATTTCGCAAGTTCGTTCCGTTCCCGGTCGAGCGGGTACTTGAGGCCGGTTGCGGATCCGGACGATTGGTGCGTGAAATGGCCCGTCGCGGTTACGCCGTAACGGGCATGGACTTGAACCAACCGGCTCTGGATTTTTGTGAAAAAACACTTAAACAGATCGGTTGCCGAGCAGTCTTATCCAAGCAGGACATGACCGATTTCCAATTCGATCAGCCGTTCGATGCGGCCTTTAACGCAATCAATACGTTCCGGCATTTAGAAACCGAAACCGCGGCGCTAAGCCACCTGAAGTGTGTGGCGAAACATCTGCGGCCCGGGGGTGTATTTGTCCTGTCCTTGCACATTGTCCCTCATGACGGAGAGCTTTGGGGTACCGAACGCTGGTCGGTCAAGACACCGGAATTTTCAATTCGCTATGCGTTGTCGGTCGAGCAAGTCGACGAGGCCAAGCGAATTGAGACCCTCAAGATGACCATGAAGGTTCTGATCGATGGCCAAGAGAAGAAGCTAACCGACCATTTGCGCCTCCGACTCTACGATGTCGAGCAGCTCAAAGCGTTGCTCGCCAAAGTCAAAGGATTGGAATTGGTCCGCACCTATGACTTTTGGTTCGATATCAACGACCCGTGCCGTTTGTCGAAGAAATCCTGCGACGTGGTTCTAGTGCTGCAAAAGAAAGCCTAGGCCTAGACGACCTGAAATCCATCTCTGAACCATCGAAGCGTCCTTTTTGAGAACCCCCCCAAGCATGAGCCGCAAAGAAAAAATCCTAGCGATGCTGGCCGAAGAACCCAACGATTCGTTCCTTCGGTATTCGTTGGCCATGGAGTTGCGCAAGGAGCAAGACCACCAAGAGAGCATCCGCATCCTTCGCGAGTTGGCTTATGATCCCAACGCGAAGTACGTAGCCGCGTTTTTTATGGCGGCTCAGCAACTGGCCGAGCTCGAACAGATCGAGCAAGCCAGAGCGTTGCTCAGAGACGGGATCGAAGAAGCCAGAGCGCAAAACAACCTTCATGCAGCCGCCGAAATGAGCGAGTTGCTATCGGACCTAGGCAAGTAATACACCCCAGAGGTTTCCATGAAAATCAGATCCCTATTGCACTGTGTGTTGAGTTCACTTTTTGCCCTTGGGGCCATCGCAATTTCGGCCTCTATTCAAGCCGACGAGCCAGACCGAGCCTACAAAACCATCCCACTATGGCAAGGCAAAGCGCCCGGAGAGACCAAGGAATATCCTGCCGAGGGGAACACCTCCAAGCCCGACGATCGGGGGGTGGCAAACAAGGGGGTCATCCGCATCGGGAATGTCACGAGTCCTGATTTGAGGATCTATTCGCCGGATCCTCAGAAGGCGACCGGAGCATGCGTTTTGGTCTGTCCGGGGGGTGGCTACAACATTTTGGCCTACGACTTGGAGGGGACCGAGGTTTGCCATTGGCTCAATTCGATCGGGGTGACCGCCGCGTTGCTCAAGTACCGAGTACCGAGGCGTGAAGGCAAAGCGCCTTATGAGGCCCCGCTGCAAGACGCCCAGCGAGCGATGAATCTCCTAAGGCACAGCGCAGAGTCCCTGGGCATCGATCCGAAACGGATTGGTTGTTTAGGTTTTTCTGCCGGTGGCAATCTCTGCACGATGCTCACGACTCGGTTTAGCCAGAGGAGTTATCCCAAAACCGATGCGGCCGACGAAGGGGTACCGCGGCCTGATTTCACCCTTTTGATCTATCCAGCCTATATGACCGACAAGGACAACAAACTGCAGCTTGCTTCCGACGTGGTATTCAGCCCAGAGACACCGCCGATGTTTTTGACCATGGCGCAAAACGACGCGCTCGGATGCGAGAATGTACTGGTTCCGGCGATGAAGCTCAACGAATTGAAAATCCCATTTAGTCTGCATCTGTATCCGACCGGTGGCCATGGGTACGGACTACGCGACACTGGGGATCCGGTCCAAAGTTGGCCTCAGAGGGCCGCGCAGTGGATGGAACAACAAGGCTTCCTCAAGAGCCTGCCGTAGGCGTAACTGCCGATTTATCGCAATGCTGCCAAGTGCAAAGTGTGCCAGGTACTAGGCAAGCGAGCTCCATTTCGTTTAACAGTCAGCCGCAGGCGCACAGGCCGTCAAAAATGAAAATGAATCCAGTACGCCTTCGGCTGACTGTTAAACGCGATCAGGGCTCTTGGGCCTTTTTCCCACACAAATTCTGCGGGAGAGCCCTATTTCTTGATCAACGCATCGAGGTCTAAGGGTACCCGATCGGTGCTTTGGCGTTGCATCGGTGTGCCATAGTCCAACGCGCCATCCAAGAAGCCTCCGTGTCGCAAGAAGAACTGGTTCTCCTCGACGCCCATGGTTCGGTCGAACCGATCGGTCTTTCCGGTTGGATCATGACTGAATCTGGCTTGGGTGATCTCATGCCATTGGCCCTCGGAGGTACGGTACCAAGGATTTCCGTACAAGGCCTTGCGGGCTAGGTGGCCATTCTCGCCGAGGAAATTTTCGCTGAAGCTGTGCAAGCCACGCATGTATCCGCCCTCCTTGGGGGCACTCCATGACGAGATCAACATCCATTGATTCTCCTCGGGATGAAACCAATACCCGCTGTAGGTCGTGTGGGTTGCATCCGTAGGAGCCGCAGTGACCAAAAAACGCTGCTTGCTACCTGTTTTCCAAAGGTACTTCAAGTGGCTGTGACCACCGGTTCCTTCGTTGCCAAAATCTCCGGCAAAGACACCCTCGCCCTTGGCGAGCAACTGAACACGATTCTCCTTAGCGACTTTTTGACGATCGATTCCCTCGCCGCCACTGTCCCACACGCTAAAGATGATCCTTCGCTCGGACTTTGAATTGACTTGCATTCCGAAATAGCCACGATGCCAGCCGCAGGCCATGTAAAACGTCCCGACGGGATCTTCTACTGCGACGACCTCGGAGTAAAAAGCGTCTACCTTTTCGTCTTTGGCCGTCGAATACATCAGATGCACCGAGGCCGCATTGCGTCGCTCCTTGAGATTGAAATGGACTTGATCACTGGCCGGTCCATCGAGCCGAAGTTCTTGGACATCCAAGGCTGGGCCTGGGCCTCGCGTCAACTCGATGAGTACATGCATCGATCCATCCAATGCGATGGAGAACTCGCCAAAGTCAACGATATGACCGTCTTGTTGGGTCGCCTGGGAAATACCCACGGATGCTTGCTCTTGCTGTCCGATTCGCAGTTTCAAGCCGCTGAGCGAATCGGGATTCCCTCGCACGACGACTTGGGCGTGAAGTTTGCCTGGGTTCTTAAAAAGCCCCCACCATCGGATCGATGGATTCTGATCATTCCACTTTAGGACCCCTTGATTCTCTCGAACCCGCGTGCCCCAAGGATCGGGATGAATGTAGGCGGTATGTGCGGGGATGATTTTTTGTGCCAACGCCTCCGGTGCGGCACAAGCTCCCAGGAGCAGGGCAAGAATCGGTATTTGAATGGGGTGCCGCAGGAGTTGGTATGCGAACGAAGCAGCCGTACAGACCGTAGCAACCATAGGAACACACTTACCGTCAGAGGGACAGACTTTAGAGACTTCTCGTAGGGACACGATCGCAAGGAGACACGGAGACGTAGAGCTAGCGATGGAGCGCATCGACGGGGATGGGGATCCCTTTGAGTTGTCCTTCGACAACGAGTTTCCGCCCGACAAGACCTTGGAAATGGCAAACCAATAGATAGGGTTTACGGAGCTTTAGGAGTTTGCACATGACGACCAGACGGTCACCTGGCCGGACTGGTTCACGGAACCGAACGTCGTCGAGCCCACCGAATCCGACGATGGAATCGCCCAGCAGTTTGTACTTGTGGGCCGCATAGCAGCAGACTTGGGCTACGGCTTCGAGCATCACGACCCCGGGCATCAAGGGCATACCTGGCATGTGTCCGCGAATCCAGAACTCTTCGTGCGAAACGTCTTTGTAGCCGACGCAGGTCACGTTTTGAGGATCTTCGTAGACAATGGCCGTCAACTGCTCCATTTCGAAGCGTTGGGGATTGTACTTGCGGATTTGATGGATGTCGGCCAGGACGCGATCGAAATCGATCGAGTCGGGGTCGACAATGAGTTCCTTACTTACCACGCCGAATGCCCCCGCGATGGCCGATTGTATTTTCCGAGAAATCCGTCATGCCGCTTATGGAGATCGGAGATCGAAGCGCACAGGCCAGGTCCCTGGTGCAAAAAATCGAGTTGCGACCTAAAAAATTAGGTTCGAACCTTCCTTCGCTTGGCTTTGCGGGCCTTGCTGTTGGCAGCGCGTTGTCCGTGGTTGGCTTTTTTGAGTTTTCTGTGTGGTTTTGTCATGATTTCACGGGTTTCCTTAGGAGTGGTCGTGTGGAATATGGCTAAGTTTTGGCGATTCGCGCCGCGTGTCGCATGGACAGCAGGGCGAAGGGTGCGTAAGAATAGCAGGCAATCCGGGGGATGGGAAGTGATTTTTGACTTGTCATTTGCCCAACAAATTGCATATTATTTTATTTGGGAGGTCGCAGAAGGTTCGGCGGGCTCCTGGTCGCCAGAAACCCGGCTGGGATTAGGGCGTCCAAGTATGGTCTGTCGACAAGTTTTCTACGGAAATTTAGGATAGAGGTTGCACATGGCGATTTTGGTTACACCTGAAGCGGCCGATCAGCTCAAAAGAGCTCACACGGATTCCCAGCTTACCGGCGATACTTTCGTTCGCGTCGGCGTCGTCGCCGGCGGATGCAGTGGATTTGAATACGCGATGAACTTCGACGATCAATTCGACGCGTCGAAGGATACTCGCTACGAGCAAAACGGCATTTCGGTCGTCGTCGACAAGAAAAGTGCCTTGCTCCTCGATGGCACCACCTTGGATTGGTACCAAAGTCTGGAGCGATCCGGATTTACGTTCAACAATCCCAATGCCGTCAAATCCTGTGGTTGCGGCAAGTCGTTTCAGTAGTTAGCGGGCATTTGGCTACGTCCAAAAATAAATCCAACAAGCGGAGTTTTCTGTAGAAAACTCCGCTTTCTTTTTTGCGCTCTTGGGCCTTATATTCCATGGTGCGGCAAACGAACCCGCCCTAGAATCGAGAAAATGGCCAAATCCGACTTGCTCACCGTGCCCTGCAATTGGGGGATTATTCCCTACCGCCACTTCGGGATCGACATGGGGGATGGCACCGTCGTGCACTTAGCCTCCGTGCGTGGCAACACTTCCGAGATGGAGGTCCAGCGTGTATCGCTCGAAGCGTTCGCCGACGGCAAGACGATCACCGTCGAGAAGCTCAACAGGTCGTTGAGCGAAGAACAGGTCCTTGAGCGCGCCGTGGCGGCTGTAGGAAACACCCATTATCACGTCGCATTGGGTAACTGCGAGCACTTTGCCCGATTGTGCAAGACTGGCGAGCATGTCAGCCACCAGACCGACCGGTTGCTGCGCGGCATGATCCGAGTCGGACTTGCCGGGTTGGCTTCTGCCTCGGCGCGAACCGTCGGCACCGGAGCGACGGCCGGCATGGCCATGTCGCAAACCGCCGGGGTCGCTAGCCTCATGGGAGAAGTCGCCCGCCATTCGGCTTATGCTCTTTCGCGTTGTGCGCAAGTCGAGCATCGGCATGCCGAGCGGATCGGACGAAGCGTCGGCGCGGTATCTGCGGCAGTTGCGGGCTATATCACCAAAGGCCCAGCCGGTTTTGCCTCTGCTGCGACCTTGTACATGACGGTCGACGCGATGAGTCAAAACGCGGTGCACCAGATGCAGAGCAACGCGAAGAAAACAGCAGAGTGACCAGAACTCTTTGATCGTGCATCGCATCGGATTTCGTCGTACTCGTACTGAGCGAAGCGGTACTCAGTGAAACGGTACTCGTACTCGATGGCTGTTTGAATTGCGGCGATGCCAATCGTTGATCGAAGAGGTTTGCGGGAACTTGCGGACCTATGGGCCGAATTGCTATATAAGATCTCGTCGAGTGCGAGTACGAATACCGCTAGCACTCAGTCAATGCGGTCGTTCTGCGACTGAGGCAGCACGTAAGAGAGAGCGATGCAACCGACTACAAGCCGAGATTTCCTCCGCGTCGCGCGACAGCGTTTTAACGCCGCTGAGGTACTTTTTGAGGCTGATCTGACGCTCGATGCCCAGTACGTCGGTGGATATGTCGTCGAATGTGCTTTTAAAGCACTCATTATTGAAGCAACTGCGGTTGCCGACCGTCCAGCGAAGCTGATTCGCATCACACGCGGCGCCTCGATGCACACGCCCGAAACGCTCTTGCTAGAATTGCGAAACGTCGGAATCCGTCTGACCCCCGAAATCGCGAAGCGAATGCGTCGCTTCGACTGGGAAGTCTCATTGCGGTATGAGACAGGCCGAAGAAGTCGGGGCGAAACGAAAGGACTTTTAAAAACCTGTACAGACATCTATACTTGGGCTGAGGAGCAAATCAAATGACTATTGGTGTACCCAAGTGGGAATCGAAACGAACCGACGAATCGCGCATGGTCGAAAAGAAGCTGCTAGAGGCCGGGTTACAGCAGGTCGATGCATATCGATACAATTCCGCTTCGCTTCGAGTACGAATCGTTGATAAACGGTTTGAGGGTGTTGATCGAGAAGGACGCGATGCGCTGGTTGAATCTTTCATTGACTCGCTTCCGAGTTACACCCAAGCAGATATCGTCAATTTGGTTTTGGTTACACCTTCCGAATTAAATACTCCATCGGATACTTTCCGTGGATTTATCCTCAATACAGAGTTCGACAACCCAAGTCCGTCAATGCTGTGACCGAAGCTGCGGGGATATCCCCGGGTTCCAACCGAATTTCTACCTGGGTGCCGTCGGAAAACCGTTCATTTGATTGTGGCACTACAACATCGTTGCGAACAATAGAACAAAACCAGAGTAGGTACTTGTTGATTCATCTTCAAGACCTCCAAAAGAGACCGATGATCGACATCAAGCACAACGCGGGGTCCTATTACAGTCGATCCAGTGGGCTTTCGACGCCGCTTGCGGCGTTGCGTGAGACATGGGTGTAGATCATGGTGGTAGACACATCGGAGTGTCCGAGCAGTTGTTGGATAGTCCGGATATCCTTACCTGATTCGAGCAGGTGGGTAGCGAAACTATGCCGGAAGGTATGGCAGGAAACTTTTTTGGAGATTCCTGCGCGAGTCACTGCAGATTTGACGGCTGCTTGCACGGAATTCTCGTTGATGTGATGGCGACGGAGTTGTTGTCGGTCTCCATCGCCAACATGTTCCTCTGCGGCTCCCTCGAGCGACTCTCTGGGGTGAGAATCGTAGGACAGGTTCGTGGCGGGAAACAGGTACTGCCAACCGAGCCCCTTACCGGCTTGGGGCCATTTGACTGCGAGGGCGTAAGGCAGCCAGACCCAGCCAGCCCCGGCCTGAAGATCCTGTTCATGAAGTTTTTTCACCAATTCGATTTGATGCTTCAGATCGGCGACCAAGCGTTGGGGTAGCGGGACTGCGCGATCTTTGTTTCCTTTTCCTTCGCGAACGATGATTTGTTTCCGATCGAAATCGATGTCTTTGATTCGCAGGCGGCAAGCTTCCATGAGGCGCAAGCCAGCTCCGTACATCAGGCAGCACATGACCCGTTTGGGACGGGGTTCGATGGCATCGAGAATCTTGGCGACTTCGGCGGGAGACAGAACGACGGGAAGTTTCGAGGACCTTTTGGCTCGGAGTGCATCGATTTTGATTTCGGACTTGAGGACTTTCACGTACAGGAATAGCAGTGCCGAGAGGGCTTGGTTTTGGGTACTTGCGGCCACTTGGCGTTCGACGGCAAGGTGGGAGAGGAATTCATTGACAGCGGTGCTTCCGAGTTCGAGAGGGTGGATCCATTTTCCATGTTGATTCCGCTGATGGATCAGGTATCTGGAGATCCAGCCGACGTAGGCTTCTTCGGTCCGTTTAGCGACGTGGAGCGTGCGAGCGATCCGGCGCACTTGGTCGATCAACTTCGATTGCATGACTGCGATAAGCGATTCTGATTCCGCGTCCATAGGAGCCAAATATATCCTGGAAAAGCAAAATTCCGTATAACCTAGAAAACACCAATTCAATATATCCTGGCCGCTAACCAGAGGCAAACGCTGCTGCAAACATCTGCTCGGTAGGATTTTAGGATTGGGATCTGCTTGACTCCGCTCACGTCTTATAGTAAATTGGGATTTCGTTGGGTTATGGTAAAATCAGTAGAATATATGTTCAGACCTTAGAGAAAGAGATGAGAATCATGTTTAAGAAGGTTGCATTGATTGCGTTGCTCTGCTTGCTGGCTTTCCTGCCCAGAAGGAGTGAAGCACAGGGTATACTCGCTATCGGAAATGCGAATGATGATTCCTGCGTTGTGCGGGTTAGCGTTGAGTGCAGTGAACAGCTTCCTGCCGAATCACTGTATGTCGGGGAAGTTTGCGATGAGTATGGAGATACTGCGTTTGCAATAATTCAGGCGGATAGCGAAGGGAAGCTGACCTTGATGTATTCCTCTGGTTCATTTCTTGCCAATGCGATTACTTTTTTGCTGGGCGACTTCTACAATGTTGACGACGGCTCCGTGATCGAGGATTTCGAAATCGTTGTCCTTGCAGGAATCAAGAAGGTTGAGGTCTCAGATCTGGATAAGGATGCGAAGAATCGAATCATCGATTTGCAGGATTCCCCCGTACGTGACATTAAAGATGCTGGCGATAACCAATGGAAAAAGTACAAGAACAATACGGATCCAAAACTTCCAGAAGGAGGTGACTACCAAGAAATCTATGTCGCGGACGGAGACAAGAAGAAGCGATTTGTCTACGATTGGACCAAGGGTCAGGAAAAGCTGTATTACACTCAAGATCACTATGAAACCTGGGTAGAAGTAAACGATCCTTGGAAGCATGGTGGTCCGAAGTTTCCACCCCCTAAGTACTAGCTCGTATCAAGGGGAAACACTATGGGAAGCATTGATGTGCTTCGACAGGCCGGATGGCACGAGCTAGACTCACAAGAAGAATCGACTGCATTTAGCGATTTTAGCAAAAAATGTAGCTTCTCTTTGCAAAAGGCGAGAAGAATCTCGCCGAAGGGCAAAATGATAACGGTTGACTTCACCGATGCCAGCAGAGGTGCTGAAACAAGTCTGCGGCGATTGGTAATTGGCTTTTTTCAATCCACTTTTCCGGATTCAATGTGCATTGCAATGGATATCAATCACGGTATGTGGTCGTTCGAGCCGAGGCTTCTTAAGCTTACAGACCGATTCGAGCCGATGCCCATCAGTGTTCTTCCTTGGGCTGAATATGTGGTTTTAGCAGATCGCGAGTTCGAGAATGGTATTTTTTGCGATCCGAATGAATTGCATATCGTCGCATATGGCCAAGCGCTTACAGACGCCTTTAGGCTAGAATTCGCGAACAAGATTGTCAGTCGATAGTGTTGGCTTCAGTCTGAACAAAAAAATGCACCCGAGTTGCCGATCGGGCGTTTCCTCAAATTAAAGTCTCTTGGCGGCAACCGGGTGATTTTAGGCGTTCTGGCTCGCAGAGCCACGCGCACTCATCATAAGATCGCGGCCCCCGGGTGGCCTTGAGCCACCGGAGGCCAAGGTTCGCCAGCTAGCTGGCGGATCTCCACCGACCCCAATTTACGACCCTTGCCGCCTTGTGCGGAA
>JAPLNM010000060.1 GCA_026692845.1 Planctomycetota bacterium
CGCGATAGACCAAGCAGCCTTTGATTTGAGGCGTAGAGTCGCTTTTCCTCTCAGCGAAGAGTCTTAAAGAAAAATCGTGCGTTGCATCGTGTGCTTCTCGGGAGGGGGAACACGGAGCGATTTGGCCATCGGCGTTCGCTTTTCGCGATTCCAGTTCCCAAGCGTCGCAAACAAAAAGTATCCTGCATTCCGGGATCGTCGGCGTCCCAATGTCTCTCGGGAAATCATGTACACAAAACAGCTTCGAAAAATACTCACCATCAAAACGATACGATGGATCGTTGGAAAGGTGCCGAGCCAAGTCGCCAAGTGTCTGCGGCGCGTCGACTCGGATCCAATCTTCTAGTAGGCCGCCTGTGTATCGGTGTAAAACCAATGCAAACGCCGAAAGCAACACGCTGGAAACATCGACACCCTCGAGTCGCGGTGTTTTATCGAGGTGTTCGACGATCCGGTCTGGTACCGAGAACGCAAATCGGTCTAGCGTTGAGTCGCATGAAAAGGCAAGGCCTCCAAGTGCTCCATCTTGCCCAGAACGGGCCAGCGGTTCCAGGGTCGGAAAGCTGTTAAAGTTTTCTTTGTCCATCGCGTGTCTTTATCTAGCAAAGGTCCGACTCCATTCAGATCGTCGCTGCATGGCTCATTTGGTGGTGGGAATTTGCTATGAAGTTTAGCGGGATAGAGTACTCAAGACGATCCTAAAGTCAAGCAAAAGCTTGATGCGATGGATTGGTGGATGAAACGGGATCCCCGTCAGCAAGTAGGATCGCCAAGAGGGTTTCTCGCCAAGGCGCAAAGCTCGCCAAGGATCGGAACAGGAGTCAATGAAATACTAGCTTCGATTTCCTTGCTTTGCTCTCCCCTTTGCGTCTTTTGCGCCTTTGCGAGAGACTCTGAATTGCGTCCTTTGCGAGAGACTCAAGATTCCCGTCAGCAAGTAACTCCCGCGGGGGATGCGAAGATCTCGAACAGAATTGGCCTATGTCGCCACGGTCAGCGATTTACGGATCGCTTCGAAGACTTCTATCTCGGACTCGGTCCCGTCGATCGATCGGAGTTTGCCCTGCGCCCCGTAATACTGAACCAAAGGCTTCGTCTGCTCGTGGAAGACCCGCAAACGTTCACGGATCGTCGAATCGTTGTCGTCGGCCCTTCCGTCGATCTTCGCTCGCTTGAGCAAACGCGTGATGAGCACCTCGTCGGGAACCCGTAGTTCCAAGACCACATCCAACGGCCTATTGAGCTCCGTCAGCAGATCGTCGAGCATCTGCGCTTGGACCATCGTCCTTGGGAACCCGTCGAATAAAGCTCCCTTGGCACAATCCGGACTCTTGATCTTCTGCGAGACGATCCGCATGACCAAATGGTCCGGCGCCAATTTGCCTGCATTGATGTACGAGGCGACATACCTGGACAACGCGGTGTCTTGCTCCATCACGGCACGAAGCATCTCGCCAGTTGAGAGATGCGGGATGTCGAACAATTCGACCAGACGTCGGCACTGGGTCCCTTTACCTGCGCCGGGAGGACCGATGAAAACGATTAGCATCGATGTCGGCCCCCCTTTGGTCTAGTTTCCCTATGATCAGCCCTAGGAGTGCTGGATTACGATTCCAACAACCCCTTGTAGTTCCGCATCAAAAGATGGCTATCGATCTTTTGGATCAAATCGAACGCGACGCTCACGGCGATCAACAATCCCGTACCGCCGTAGAACGAGGCAACCGTAAACGACACACCGAATTGCGAGGTGATGATCGTCGGGACAATCGCGATGATTGCAAGAAAGGCAGCCCCTACGTACGTGATTCGCAACATAACCTTCTCAAGGTAATCCTCGGTTCGCTTGCCAGGCCGGTAGCCTGGGATGAACGCCCCGGAGTCTTTGAGATTTTGGGACATTTCCTTCGGATTGAACATGATCGACGTCCAAAAGAAACAGAAGAAGAAAATCAGCAACACGTACAGAACGTTGTAGGTAAAGGACGAGCCTGAGTTGAACATCGATGAAGCTTGCTGTGCCCAACTAGCAAGCGTCTGCCAAATCCCCTCGCCCGAGGCAAAAGAGGTCGCCAAAAGACCGAATACCATCCCAGGAATCATCAGAAAACTGCTGGCGAAGATAATCGGCATAACACCCGACTGATTGATCTTCAGCGGAAGGTACTGCTTGGTACCGCCTGACATGCGACGACCTCGAACGTGCTTGGCACTTTGCATCTCAATGCGTCGCTGGGCCATGGTGATAAACACAACGCCAAAGACGACCGCGATGAACAACGCCGCCAAGACCACCAAAACGTCAGGTCCAATGGTTGTTCCAGAGTTGCCCGTAAGCGAACTCGAAACGTTTTGACGCAAATCCCACAATGCTCTCGGCATCTGGGCCAAAATACCTGCCATGATGAGCAAGGAGATGCCGTTACCGATGCCGTATTCGTCAATTTGCTCACCGAGCCACATCAGGAACATCGATCCGGCGGTCATGATCGCCACGGAGGTGATCTGCCAACCAAGGGATAGACTGCTAGAGTTCAAGCCAAAAAACTGTGAAGAGGCAGGTGAGTCTTGAGGACCGACCGTGAAACTCAAATAAACCCAGCTTTGCAAAATGCAGATCACCACCGTCAGGTAACGGGTGTACTCGTTGATCTTCTTGCGACCGGCTCCACCCTCTTTTCGTAGATCTTCAATCGGCTTCCAAACCGTACCGAGCAATTGGAAGATGATCGATGCTGAAATGTAAGGAGCAAGCCCGAGGCCGAAAATCGTCAGACTTCGCAGGTCGGTTGCAGAAAAAACTGCGACCTTCTCCATGAAGCTCTTGAGTTCGCTGGTGCTGCCGGCCAAATCCGACTTAAGCACAGGCAGGCGAACGTGGTATCCAATTCGATACACGGCCAATAGAAACAGGGTCAAAAGGATCTTTTGACGCAGTTCGGGGATGGAAAACACGACCCGCAGCTTCTCAAACATGTTTTCAATGTTCCTGGATCGAGAACGATGAACCGGATATGAACCGCCAAACTATACCAAAAACAAAGGCTGACGGCACCTAAGCGACGTCAGCCGATGGACTTATTCGGGTAGGACATTTTGCCCAGGACAGACGACTAGCTCTTAGCCTTGGCGTCTGCTACCCGTTGCTTAGGTGTTCTCTTCGCAGCGATGAGCTTGACCGTACCGCCGACAGCTTCGACCTTCGCCTTGGCTGACTGACTGATTCGGGTAACGACCAAATTCAATTTTTTGGTCACTTCGCCATCGCCGAGAATCTTCAACTCGTCGAATCGTACTTTGACCAAACCACGGTGTCGGACATCGGCCGGGGTAATCTCAGAACCTTCTTCAAAGGCTGCATTGATCGCACCGATGTTGATTCCAACTACTTCCGTTGCGAAACGGTTGTTAAACCCCCGCTTAGGAGTTCGCATGTAGATCGGCGTATCGCTACCGCTGAACATCGGATGTCGGCTGTAGCCGCTTCGCGATTTGTGTCCGTCGCGTCCACGTCCGGAGGTCTTACCGGTCTTACTACCGACCCCACGTCCGATTCGTTTTCGGGCTCGATTGGTTTCGACGCCTTCGTTGACTTCTTCTAAATTCATGACAGGTTCACTCCTCTGAGGCGTTCGACGTCTTCGCGTGTACGCAGTTTGGATAGGGCGTCGAAGGTCGCTTTGATCAACACCGTTGGGTTGTTGGACCGGAAGCTTTTGGTCAGGATGTCTTGGATTCCCAAGGCTTCGCAGACCGAGCGAACGGCTTGACCTGCAATGATCCCGGTGCCGGGACTCGCAGGCATGAGCAACACGTGCGCTGCTCCGTAATGACCACTGACTTCGTGGGGAATCGTTCCGTTGATAATCGGGACTTGGAGCATCGCACGCCCGGCGGCTTTTTGTGCCTTGGCAACGCTGGGGGGCACTTCGTTGGCTTTTCCGTAACCGTAACCAACCTTGCCTCGACCATCTCCGACGACAACCAGGGCTGCGAAACTGAAGCGACGGCCACCTTTGACCACCGCCGCACATCGCTTGATCTTCAAGACGCGGTCGATCTGGGAATCGCCTTGCATGGACTCGTTTGACATAAATTACTCGCTAACTCTTTGTTTGTTTCCCTGGAATTAGAATTCCAATCCCGCTTCTCGTGCCGCGTCGGCAAATGCCGCCACTCTGCCATGGTATTTGTAAGAGCCACGGTCAAACGAAACCGTTTTGATCCCGATGGCCGAGGCGCGTTCGGCAAGAATCTTGCCGAGCTTGGCAGCCGCATCGCGATTGCCACCATAGCCAACCTGAGCACGCAAGGATTTCTCGGCCGATGAAACCGAGCACAATGTCTTGCCTGTCACGTCGTCGATCACTTGGCAACCGAAATTCTGCAAGGATCGGTACACGCACAACCTCGGTCGGCCCGGTGTGCCTCGTACCTTCTTGCGAACTCGATAGGCTCTTCGTTCCCTTTGTCCGTCGACTACTTTACGAATGTCCACTTTTCAACCTCGTATCAATTGGTTCGTTTGCTAGGCGACTAGGTCGCACTCTTGCCTTGCTTGATCTTTACCACTTCGCCCACATAACGAACACCCTTGCCCTTGTAAGGCTCAGGCTTCCTCAGAGATCGGACATAAGCGGCGAATTGCCCAACGGATTGCTTGTCGCAACCCGACACGTTGATGTGCGTGTTGTCCGGGCATACAACCGTCAAACCTTCAGGTATCGGAAGTTTCAACTCGTTGGCAAAGCCAACTCGAAGCGTCAGAACCTTCTCCTTGACCGAAGCTTGATAACCGACGCCCTGGATCTCGAGTTTCTTCTCATAACCGGTCTTGACACCCAAGACCATGTTGTTGATCAGAGCACGTGTCAGTCCGTGCAGAGCCCTCGTCATCCCCTGATCGGACTCGCGGCTGACGTTGACGGTCTTGCCGTCTTCGGTCAACTCGACCTTTACCTCGTCTCTGTGTGTAAAAGAAAGCTTACCCTTTGGGCCATCCACGTTGACCGTGTTGCCTTCAAGACTGACTTTCACACCGGCGGGAATCTCAACCGGTTTGCGACCAATACGGGACATCTATAATACTCCTGGAATGTTTGCTTGGATCACCAAGCAGTCTTCCGCTAATGGGATTTGAAAAATTAACAAACTTCGGCCAGGACTTCCCCACCGAGTTTGTGCTGTCGAGCTTCGCGATCGCTGTAAACACCCTTGGATGTGCTGACGATCGAAATTCCCAACCCGTTGAGCACCGGCTTTAAATCGGTGCACTTTGCATACACCCGTCGGCCAGGCTTGCTAACGCGTTTGACTGTCTGGATCACTTTCTCGCCGTTGGGTCCATACTTGAGTTCGATCCTAAGATTCTTACCCGGAGTTGCTTCGATCTCCGAGTAATCCCAAATATAGCCTTCACGCTTCAATACGTCCGCTACGCTTTTTCGCAAATTCGACATCGGTACATCCACAAAGGTGCGCTCGATACGAATCGCGTTGCGGATTCTTGTCAGCATGTCTGAAATCGGATCATTGATCATCTTGTTCTACCCCGCCCCTACCAGCTTGATTTACGTACACCAGGGATCAGACCTTTGTCAGCCAAATTGCGGAAGCAAATTCGGCATATGCCGAACTTGCGATACACGGCCCTGGGGCGCCCGCATAGTTTGCAACGATTCTCTCGCCGCGACGAAAACTTAGGCTCGCGATTCGCCTTTGCGATTTTGCTTTTGCTTGCCACCGGTTCGCTCTTCCAATCAAAACAAAGTTATGAACTAAACAAAACCCAAATGTTCTAAGCAGTCTTTTTCTTGGGAGCTCGGAACGGCATTCCGAACATCTCAAGCAACCTTCGACCGTTGTCGTTCGATCGAGCTGTTGTTACGATCGTGATGTTCATCCCCTGCGCTTTGGCATACTTGTCGTTGCTGAGCTCAGGGAAAACTAACCACTCGTTCAAACCCATCGAATAATTACCTTGGCCGTCAAAGGCTGTGCGACTGACCCCTCGGAAGTCACGTACCCGAGGAAGCACTATGCTGATGACGCGGTCAAGGAATTCATACATCCTATCGCCACGCAGCGTCACCTTGCACCCGATGGGAACTCCTTCGCGAAGTTTGAATCCGGCAATCGAATTGCGAGCCAGAGTCAAAACCGGCCTTTGACCAGTGATCTCCGCCATCGCATCGGCCGCCAACTCCAAAATCTTCTTGTCCTGCATCGCTTCGCCCACACCCATATTCACCGAGATCTTCTCGATCCTAGGGATGGCAAAGACATTCTTGATGCCCAGCTCCTCGCCTAGTTGCTTTTGGATGTTGTCGTTGTAGTGTTGTTGTAATCGAGGCGCCATCGCGTCTGATCCTCTAAACCTTCTTCAAACCCATGAATCCGAAAATTACTTCTTGACTTTTGTCTGCTTCGCAGGTGATACCACCCCGAGGCTAACACCCGATTTTTTGCAGTAACGCTCCTTCGATCCATCGCCAGCAATCCGGACTCCCAATCGAGTCGGCTTGCTTGTCTTCGGACACACTAGCATCACCTTGCAAGCTCGCAACGCTACTTCCTTGGAAAGTCGTCCCCCTTGAGGGTTACGCTGCGATTTCTTGACGTGCTTTAGCACCCGATTAATCCCCTCGACAACAAGCTTGTTGTTATCGCGATCAACCGATAGCACCGTACCACGCTGGCCCTTGTCCCGACCTGATATGACTTCGACGAGGTCTTGCACTTTGATCAACATGATTAAACCACCTCACTTGCCAAAGAGACGATTTTCGTATAGCTCTTTTCGCGCAGTTCTCGTGCGACAGCACCAAAAATTCGCGTGCCGCGAGGGTTGTCGTCTTTGTCGACCAATACCACGGCGTTGCTATCGAAGCGTACGTAACTGCCATCACTACGTCGGGATGGCTGGGCCGTACGGACTATCACCGCACGTACCACTGCTTTCTTCTTGATCTCGCTACCAGGAATCACGCTCTTGACGGAGCAAATGATCACGTCGCCGATACCTGCGTAGCGTCTACGGGTACCACCAAGCACCTTGATGCACATCACTTCGCGTGCACCGGTGTTGTCGGCTACCTGGAGTCGGGTTTCTTGTTGAATCATGTTATGTGTCTCTCAAACCAATCTGTGTTCACCGAAGCAAATCGCAACTACTGGCTCGCTTGAGCCTCCACGTGCGGTTCGGGCAATCCAGCTTCATCGTTCTTGCCTATAATCCGTACCAAGTTCCAACGCTTGAGCTTCGACAACGGTCGAGATTCCTCAATCTCAACTTTATCACCGCTCTTGGACTCGTTGTTTTCGTCGTGCACATGACAAATCGTCTTGCGCCGCACAATCTTCGTGTACTTCGGATGCCGTACAGAACGCTCGATCTCGACCCGTCGCGTCTTGTCCATCCGGTCGCTCTTGACGACCCCTACCAAAATTCTGCGTGCCATGTACCGCTTGCCCCTGTGTCAACCCTGTATCTTGTGTCTGACTCGTAGCTCTTCGCTGCCTTATTCCTGACCCTCTTGCGCCCCTATGGTTTACCCCAGACTCTCGCCTGAGCTTTACCGTTACGGTGAAGGTCCATTACCCAAAATCTCATCCACCAACGGACTTGGTCCGCTGGGTTTGAATCGTTTTGACTCTTGCAATCAAACGTCGATTTTTCTTATTCTGGGTCGGAATATCTACCCGATCGGTCTGCGACTGTAGACGCAATCGAAACAAGGTTTCGGCTGCCTCAACAGCGGTGAGCTCCAACTGCTCGTCGCTCATCTCTCGTAGTTCGGTCGCTTTCATCTAGTCTGTATCCTGCTATGTATCTTGAACCGTATCCCGATGCATTTGATCCCGCTCAGCCGAACTTTTCAACGATTGTCCAAAGCCGATCCTTTCGAAACTGCTACGTTCAACCTTTTCGGTTCCAGACCGACGTATCCGCACGATCTGAAATCCTTACTATCGATCCCACCAAGCTTTACCTGACAGGAATAGTCTTTATCCGTTATATCCGATCTTAGCCTCGTCAGCCGAGCCGTCCACCCGTCTATTAATCAATTACGACCTTTGGACTAAGCCGGACGTCGACGAACCAAACGCACCCGGATGGGCATCTTGGCCGCCAAACGAGCAAAGCAAACCTTCGCTTGCTGCTCTGAAACTCCACCGAGCTCGTACAAAACCGTTCCCGGCTTGACCACCGCCACCCAGTATTCCGGCTCCCCCTTACCTTTACCCATCCGCGTCTCGAGCGGCTTGGAAGATACTGGTTTGTCCGGAAAAATCCGAATGTACAGGCGACCTTCGCCTCGAACGTATTGATTGGCAGCGATACGACCGGCTTCGATCGTCTGGGCTCGAATCCAACCGCCTTGCAGGCATTGGAGTCCAAAGTCACCAAAGACGACCTTATTGCCGCGTGTCGCGTTACCTTTTATACGTCCTCTTTGGCTTTTTCGGTGCTTGACCCGCTTGGGCATCAGCGCCATCGTTATTGTCTCCCGCGTAGGAACCTTGATTTACCCAAACCTGAACCCCGATATTCCCCTGCGGGGTCGAAGCCTCAGCGAAACCGTAACTGATCTTTGCTTGGATCGTGCTCAGGGGCAACGAACCTGCGTTTGCCTTTTCGCAACGAGCCATTTCTGCTCCACCTAGCCGGCCCGACAACTGGAGCTTAATCCCCTTGGCCCCGGCACTCATGGTCGTTTCGATCGAACGCTTCATCGTCCGACGAAAGCTAGAGCGTTTTGCCAATTGCTTGGCGATGTCTTCAGCGATTAACTGCGCCTGAATTTCCGGTCGATGGACTTCCTCAACCTTCAAATTCACACGACGTCCGATCAAATTCTGCAATTCTTCTTGCAGAATCTCGATCTCCGTACCCTTCTTGCCTATAAGCAAGCCAGGTTTGGCGACAAAGACGTGAAGTCTAACTTCGTCACGAGTGCGTTCGATCTCGATGCGATCGATCCCTGCCTCGCGGTAAGCCGGCTTGGTCGGATGAAACTTAATAAACTTGCGAATCTTCTGGTCTTCAACCAGAAGCTCCGCGAACTCTTTCTTACTGGCATACCATCGGCTTTTCCAACCCATGACGATGCCGGTTCGAAAGCCAATAGGATTTACTTTTTGTCCCATGTTCGTTACTTCCTACAGCTCGTCCAAGCGCTTGAGTACCACCGAAATATGACTTGACCGCTTGAGGATCGTAAAGGCCTGGCCGCGCGATCGTGGCTGAAACCTCTTGACCATCGGGCCACCATCAATGCGAGCATCGACGACAACCAATTCGTTAACATTGTACGATTCGCCGCTGTTTTGCTCCGTGTCCTGCGCACTGCCACACGCGCTCAAGATCACCTTCTCCAACATCCTCGCACCGCGATGAGGCTGGAACCGGAGTATCTCTAGAGCTTCGTCGGCAAATTTGCCACGAACCAAATCGGCCAGCGGACGCACCTTGCGTGCGCTGATTCTTGCATATTTGTGTGTTGCTCGATAAGGCATAATATTGTCTCGTTTTCCTCAGCGATTCGCTGCCTGAAAGCTACTTCTTGCCTCCCTTACCGCCGTGTCCGCGGAAGGTACGCGTTGGAGCAAACTCGCCTAACTTGTGACCAACCATGTCTTCAGTGACGAAAACCTTGATGTGGGCCTTGCCATTATGCACCTCGAACGTCGTGCCCACAAACTCCGGCACAATCGTACAACGACGTGCCCAAGTCCGGATTGGCTGGTTGCTACTTATAGACCGTGCCTTTTGAAACTTTTCAAAAAGCCTTGGGTCTACGAAAGGCCCCTTTTTTGTCGAACGTCCCATCTTTTATGCGCCCCTGATCGTTATCTCAACTTCAACTGACCGTATCGTACCGATTTACGTCGTCGAATGATCGACGCATTGCTTGGCTTACGACGACGTCGTGTAAAGCCACCCTTGGCCAACTTGCCAGTCGGACTGACAGGATGGCGTCCACCCTTTGTTTTGCCTTCTCCACCACCGTGCGGGTGGTCGACTGGATTCATCGCTGTTCCGCGAACGTGTGGACGCCAGCCCTTCCAACGGTTCCGTCCAGCTTTGCCGATGCGTACCGCATCGTGCTCGGAATTCCCCATCTTGCCAATCGTCGCTCGGCCTTGACTCGGTACGCGGCGAACTTCGCCACTGGGCAATTGAAGCTGCGCCCAAGAGCCCTCGCGGGCCATCAAAACCGCTGACGATCCAGCCGAACGGCATAGTGCCGCACCGCGTCCAGGAGTCATCTCGATACAACATACGTCCATCCCAGGCGGGATGTTTTTCATCGGTAAGCAGTTCCCAGGCGTCGGGGGAGCCTCCGGGCCGTTCATCAAAACGTCACCCTTTTTCATGCTCTCGGTCGCCAGGATGTAAACCTTCTCTCCGTCAGCATAGACCACCAACGCAATCCGTGCACTGCGATTTGGATCATACTGAATCGAATCGATCGTCCCCTTGATCCCATCTTTGATCCTGCGGAAATCGACGATCCGATACATCCGCTTGTGACCACCACCCCGGTGTCGGGATGTGATGAACCCTTGGTTGTTGCGGCCACCCTTCTTCTTCTGACGCTTAAGCAAACCCTTTTCAGGCTTGGCACCTGGTGTGAGTTCGGCAAAGTCACTACAAGACGAATTTCTCCGTCCTGGCGAAGTTGGCTTGTGTATTCGTATTCCCATGATCCGATTCCCGTTTCCTTATTGCTCGCTTCTTTAGTCGCTATGGCCTAGAAGAAATCAATCTTGTATTCACCACCGAGCTTTACGATCGCTTTTTTCCAAGCTTTCGTCACCCCAGCCTTGGCTTTGTACCGCCGTGCTTTGCCAGCATGATTCTGTGTCGCTACTGCCTCGACCTTGACGTTGAAAAGTTCCTCAATCGCATGCTTGATCTGAGGCTTAGTCGCCAACGGACTAACTTCAAATGCATAGCGATTTTGACGTGTCGCTTTGTGCACGCCCTTCTCGGTTACCAAAGGTCGGTAAACGATCTGGTGCGGCGTCAAAACCATCGAGGTCTTTGGAGGTTGTTTTGCCATGACTCTTTACTCTTATTTCCTAACTGTCTCGCTTTGGGCTAACCCCAACAATCGATCCGATTACGCACTGGCCCGTGATTTGATCCAATCCAAAGCCTCACGCGTAAGCACTAGCTTTCGCGGTCGGAGAATACTCAACGCATTCAAATCGCTCACAGGGCTAATTGTCAAACCTTGTATATTTCTACCGCTGAGGTAGACGTTGCGGTCATGCGAGGCGATCGCAAGCGTCTTGCTGACGCCATCGAGCCCCAAGGCCTTGAAAGCACCGACCAATGCTTTGGTCTTTGGTGCCTCCATCGCCAATCGATCGATCACAATAACCGACTCGGCACCTATCTTGGCAGCTAAAGCCATTCGCGTCGCGGCCTGCACCGCCTTGCGAGGAAGCCGATAGTAGTAAGACCGAGGCTGCCTGGAGTTTGCGTGTCCACCGCCGCGCCTTACAGGCGTTCTCTTGGCACCCATCCGGGCGTTTCCAGTTCCCTTCTGCCGATACATCTTCTTGGTCGATCCGGAAACCTCTCCTCGAGATTTGGTCTTGTTGCTGCCCTGACGAGCGTTGGCCAAGTACATTACGACCGCATCATGCAATAACTGCTTGCTGACCCTCGGTGCAATCGTCGACGGGTCGATATCGTAATCACCGACTTGATTTCCCGACAGATCGTATACTGGAAGCTTTACCATGATTCGTATTCTACCGATTCCCCTACCACCGAACGCTCGACCCTACAAACGCAACAAATCAACCGACCTTGTTCGTCTCGCGAACCACTACGTACCCACCAGCAGGACCAGGAACCGGACCATGCACCAACAAGATATTGTTCTCGAGATCAATCTTGACCAATTTAAGATTCCGCATCGTGACTTGATCGACACCGTAGTGCCCAGCCATTTTGCGACCCTTGCGAACGCGACCTGGGTAAGTACCAGCAGCAGTACCCCCTGGGTGTCGGTGTACTTTCTTCACGCCGTGGGTGGCTCGCTGACCACTGAAATTGTGTCGCTTCATCCAACCGGAGTAACCACAACCCTTAGAGATGGCCGTCACGTCAACCGACTTGATGCCGTCTAAGTAGCTTACCAAGACCTCTGCACCGACAGCCAAACCAGCGTCGCCACGCAACTCTTTGATGAACTTCTTGGGCTCCCCCTCCGACTTGACAACCACTGCTACACCAGCAGCCTTGAGCTTCGCCGAACGCTTGCTCAAGATATCAGCCACGTGGCCACGCTCCGATCGGGAGGCTAACCTGCGCGGCTTGTCCTTGAACCCCAACTGCACGGCGTCGTAGCCATCACGATCCACAGTCTTGACCTGCAACACTTTACAAGGCCCCGCCTCAATGACCGTCACAGACACGATGCTGCCATCGGGCTGGAATATCTGCGTCATGCCGACTTTGCGGCCCAGGATACCTTTTCTCATGTTTCAAGTTCCGTGAATCGTTGCCTTACAGGACTCGCCAACCTTTTCGTTACGCCCGAAAAGCTAGGCCGTTACCCCTAAAGCATCCGCACCATACGAGGAAAACCTTTAATAAAAACCGTTTCGGGAAAACACCCGAGAGAAAGCCTACCTTGAAGTTGCCTTGATCTTGATATCAACCCCAGCCGGCAAACTCAATTTGTTCAACGCCTCAATCGTCCTGGCAGTCGCCTGCTTGATATCGATCAATCGCTTGTGGGTCCGAATCTCGAACTGCTGCCGAGCTTTCTTGTCAATGTGCGGACCAGAAAGAACCGTGTACTTCTCAATTCTCGTCGGCAACGGGATCGGACCATGCACCTCAGAGTGCGTCCGCTTGGCCGTCTCGACAATTTCGAGAGCACTTTGATCCAGAACAGCATGATCGTAAGCTTCCATGCGTATCCTAATGACTTCGTGCGATCCAGACACAGTTACCTACCTCATCTAAAGCTATCGTCAACGCGCAGTTGGCTCTTTCGAAGATCTCTCCGAACGCTCCACGCTCAAACAAGCCTTCTCAGGTGAGAAGGGAGCAAGATCGTATGAGGGACTCGACAGTTAGTCAACTACAAATCAAACTTTTTGCCTTCGCGGCTTAAAGAATGCTCGGTGTTTTCAGTTTCACCTAGCGTTTTCCCTGTTTTTAACCAGTGGGTTTGCCCGCAAAGCCAACCTAGAAAAAAAGCCAGAGCCGGTGTCTCCACCCAACTCTGGCCCGTTCGATTGACCAAGCTTTGCTCACTGAGCATCCAATCGCAGAGGATTACTTGCCGGCCCCCAAACCAGGACCGCCCGCACCAGCGCCCCCCAATCCAGGCCCGCCAGGACCCGAACCGCTGAGTCCAGGGCCGCCAGGACCCGAGCCTAAGCCGCCGAGTCCACCTAAGCCTCCAATACCACCCATGCCACCACCCATGCCACCGGGGCCTTCTCCTGCCGATCCGCCGTCGCTTCGGAGCGATCCACCCAAAGGACCTACAGCTGGCTTGTCGGGCTGAGTAAACATTCCATATCCATTGAAGTCGTCGAATTCGCGTAGCACCACGATCCGTCCAGAATCGGGATCAAAAGCGACCGAATCAGCTCCCGTTTTTAGACCACTGTCCTTAGGAACCTTCATCTCCAAGGGTTGCATGCCGTGCATGTCGATGACTGCCAAAAGGGTCTTGCCCTCCCTTTTCTCTACGGTCTTGATCAACTTGGTCACCGGATGGATCAATTCCAAGGCAACTTCCTTGCCCTGCTCCTTCAACTGCTGCCCAAATACATGCCCACGACTGGTCGTCTCTTTCCTTGCCAAATAACTAGCAAGCTTTGGATCGTAATCGGCAAACACCATCTCGGCCCGAGGCGCAGAGGCCTCAAATAACCGACGCTGCGCATCGGGAGCATAGGCTACATTCAACTCGCCAAGATAAGCCTCCGCCTGTCGCTTGGTCGATACAGGGCCAGAAGGCTCTGACCAAGCTGCCTTGCGGGCTGAGTTCCGCTTGTAATACGTTTCTCGACCATCCTTGTCTTTCTCGGGCTTAAACGCCTGCCGGTCTTGCCGCTCTTTGCCCAGCAAATCCTGAACACGTCGCAATGTACCCGTGGCAGAATCCAATACCGCCGATCGAGGCTGAATCGACCCGGATTCTGGGAAGTTCGGATCGTACATCAACAAACGCACGCGATAACGATACACCCGATTGGGCTTGGCCTCAAAGTCATAAAAACGAACCAGCTTGTACTTCGTCGAAGGCAACTCGCGTGGAATGTCTTCTCTGGCCGTTCCACTGCCAGCTCCCGCTCCGCCGCCGGCTCCGAAGCCGCCTGCTCCGCCTAAACCGCCAAGCCCACCGATTCCCCCCGGTGCTCCGCCCGATGGACCGCCGCCTCCACTGTAACCCGAGGGGGGTCCGCCAGCTCCACCGCCACCTCCACTGTAACCCGAGGGGGGGCCGCCAGCTCCACCGCCACCTCCACTGTAACCCGATGGAGGTCCGCCAGCTCCACCGCCACCTCCACTATAACCCGATGGAGGTCCGCCTCCACCATAGCCTGCAGGCGCTCCACCCGCAGGCGCACTGCCCTCAGACTCGCCCCCGGATTCGCCCTCGAATCCACTGCTGCCACCAGCTCCAGGTCCACCCGCTGGACCTCCAAGCCCACCAGGAGCTCGTACAACCCCAGAACCGGAACCGACTTTCGGTATCTCGGTGTGCGAAACAACCTCGCGGTAATTCTTCAATAGCAATGGCGGAACAGGAATCGTGATGTTCGGTGCGGTCCAGCCTGCCTCGGAAACCTCCGGAGCTGTCCCGAGCCAAACGGATTTGGAAAGCTCTTTCAATCGCTCCGAACCGGCACCGACCAGCGGTTGCCAATCGGCTTCCTGAATCGCTTTGGTCGGATCCTCGGTCACGTCGACTCGCTCGACTTCAAAGCCGGCATAGTTGGGCGTATCGCGACCCGGCATGATGTTCCCCCCCGGAGAAAGCTTGGATCGATACTCTTTTTCCAATTCCTCATGGGGTGCCAAGGCCATGACACTCACAAATCCAATGTCCCTTGGGCCGATCGATTTGCGTCTCGGATCGTTCGGGTTCGACGCCCCAAGCGTATGCGAAGGGAAACCTTGATCATAGCCGCCCGACAAATAGCGCTTCGCATTGGTCACCGCCCCACCTCCAAGCCCTCCGCCCATTCCTGGAGGCCCTCCACCGCCGATGAGTCCCGGAGGTCCCCCTCCCGGACCACCGCGGCCGCCCCCACCTTCTCCTTCAAATCCACCCCCGGGTCGACCCGCGCCGGGCTCTTTCTTTTTCGCTTCTTTTTTTTCTTCTGCAGCGCTGAGCTTGTCGAGATACTCGACCAATTGCGCATTGGCATTGCCCACAACAATCGGTCCAAAGTAATAACTGGCTTCCAGCCCCGTGGCCGGAAGAATCTCGGGGTCGACTCGGTATCCAGTGATTCTCGAACCCGGTACGGGTATCTCCGGACGATACATATCCTTGGGAATCGGCTTGGTAGCATCCACCGATTTCTCGGTATAGCTAACATCGACGACCCCCTTGACTCGCGCCTCCTCATCCTTGATCGCATCCCAATGGTTCTCGCGTATCTGATTGAGAACTTGATTGGCCTTGTCGGAAAGCTTCTTCGGGTCTTTCGTCGCCTCGATGGTCTTGGACGTAAACCCCAAATAAATTAACCCAGCACTCAAGAGCAACATCAAGCCAAAGACGAATTTCTCCACATGGTAGAGCATAAATTCTTTGGCATTGAAACTCCCCTTGGACTTCGACTTGCTCTTGCCAGCGGCCTTCTCTTCCGATTTGCTTGCCACCGGTTTGCTATCGGCTTGGTCTTTGCTTTTCTTTTTTCCGAACATAAACGAACTCCTAGGTTAGTTGGTTCCCGAATCGGGATTCGTTGATCAATTGCTAGAGGCAGGTGCTCCCGGACCGGCTGATGCACCCGGTTCGGCAGGTGTTCCCGGAGCGGTTGGTGCTCCCGGTTCGGCTGGTGCTCCCGGTTCGGCAGGCGCACTCGGATCGGTTGGTACGCCAGGATTGGCTGGAGCACTCGGATCGCTTGGTACGCCAGGATTGGCTGGAGCACTCGGATCGCTTGGTACGCCAGGATTGGCTGGAGCACTCGGATCGCTTGGTATGCCAGGATTGGCTGGAGCACTCGGATCGCTTGGCACGCCAGGATTGGCTGGAGCTGCGGGTGCACTGGTATCTCCAGGTGCTGCCGGTGCCTCATTGGCCGCAGTTGCTGCCTCGACCGACTTGGTTCCGCTCAAGTTCGCTGGCGGGTTGTACAAGTAGATGAGCCCAAAAATCTCGACGGCTACCTCTCCATTGGTGGATCGACTCGACGATCCACTGCCCAAACCTCCCATACCCGGCGCCGCGCCACCTTCGCCTGACTCCGGCTCACCACCCATGTCTCCGTCGCTTCGCAATTCCGCTCCGGATCCGCCAGCTCCAGTAGCACCCAGACCCGGCATGTTCCCTTCGCCTTCCCCACCGAAACCGCCCGCTCCAGCACCACTTCCGGCCGCTCCTCCGCTGGAGGTTGCGTCGGTGTTGTAGCGCACCTGAAGCACTTCAAGCATCATTTTTCCATTGCCGCACTCGGTGATTAGCCGACCGAGTTGCGATTCGTCGATCTTCAAACGCATGCGGACGGAAATTCGTTTGGCAACAGCAATGACCGCATCAGGAGCGTTTTTTAAGTCCATCGCGCTTCGCAACTGGACTCCTGTAAGCGGCTTGAACGATGTATCGACATAGCGACCCTCGGCTGGATCTTTGGCTCTTGCGGCTCCCGAAGGCACCATCGAACCTCCCTTGCCACCCCCGCCCATTCCACCATAACCCGAGGGTGGTCCTCCTCCACCGCCGCCACCGGCGTAATCCGACGGCGGTCCGCCACCCATCATCCCCATCATTCCTCCACCGGCACCACCGGCGGCTGCCCCGGCTCCCGACAGGCTACCTGCCTCGCGACTGGCCTTGGCCCCCCAACGGATCCACTCGATCTCCCTTACGACAGCCTGGAAGTTTTCCTTGGCCTCCGCATTGGTATTGGCAAGAATGTCCATGATGCCTCGCAAGATCCAAATATCTTCCTGCGTGTAGTAAATCTCATGGATCGTCGGAGGCGTCGAGCGGCCGTACCATGGCAAGGCCGTTGAGATGAGCTCCTTTTGAGCCGTTTCTGGCCATCGGACCAAATCCTTGCTGTCGTCGGGTTTGCCTGCAGTTCCCGTGGTCAAGCCACCACCAAACGCACCACCGCCGGGAGGCTCGAACCCGCCGCCTGCGGGTGCCATGGCTTTTTGATCCAAAACGAACTTCCAGGTGCTTCCAATTCGCTTCGCAAGCGCCGGGAACTCAGGCTCGATGTAGCCTTTGTAAACATCCCTATCGCGAACCGTCACCTGATCTAAAGGTGATGGGATGGGCTCAGGCAGTGGGAATGGGACTTTCTTCTCAAAGGGCCTAAGTCCGTCGAAAATCTCTCGGACCTTGGGATATTGAAACGCATTGGTCGGCCAAGTCAAAAACTCTTTTTGTCGCTCGTACTGAAATTGCCAAGCTTGATCGACATCGCTGACGAGCCCCTCAAGCCGCCTTTCCATTTCTTTGTGGGACAACTCATTGGGGTGCGTCGGAGTCTTGCCACCGATCTCGTTGATCTTGGAAAACACGCCATTGACCGTGCTGATTCTCTGCGAAATCGACGAGTACATGCTCGACGAGGTCAAATAGAAAATCACGCTCGACAAAAGCAGGACCAACCCTGCAAGGATCCAAAAGGAATACTTGGCTATCTCTTTGATGTACCTTTTCAAATCGTCCATGGGACTTCTCCTATACGGATCGCTAGGGCTGGATCTATGTTCTGTGAAAGTTAGGTCGATTCACGCTGGCAACTGGCGATCAATTGCCGCTTTCGGGTTCGGCTCCGCCGGCCGGTGCAACGGCTGCTGGAGCAGAAGCTGCTGCAGGACCGGTAACGTTGGCCAACTCGCCTGGCTTCCAAGCAAATTGGACGACGAAGTCGAACTTGGGTGCTGGGAAATTCGGCGGAACGACGTTTCCTTGGGCATCTTTGATCTCCGGTGGACCTTGCTGGCCACCTCCGACGCCTCCTGTGCCACCGGCGACACCTCCCCCGGTACCGAGCCCGCCTCCGAGCCCCAAACCACCGGCTCCGGACTCGGGTTCCGAGCCACCTGCCGGACCACCGGCCCCTAAACTAGGGCCGCCCCCTAACCCTCCTCCGCCAGTACCGCTACCGGTCAACGACGGACCTCCTCCTCCTGCTCCGGTGCCAAATCCCGAGCCGCCCGGGGCGCGTATCCCACGCTCTTCGAGCAACCGATAGTACTCGGGATTGGGAACCTTGTAGAGCCGATTCGGCTGGGCATTGCGATTCCTTAAAACCGGCCGCCGTACACCCAGGTCATACATGGTTACCTCGCGCACCTCGCCGGGCTTGTCCCCAGGAAGCTTGACCGTACCGTTTTCGAGAAACTCCACGAGATAGTTCGTCACGTGAGCGGCTCCCTCGCGCCCCTTCTTATCGGTTCCATTGTAGTAATGGTACCCCTTGAGCTCGATGACCCAACCTGGGCCCGTAGGATCAGGATCCTTATCGGCCGCCCGCTTGATTTTCGCAAATCCCGCTTGCTCTCGCGATTTGTATTCCTCTTGGTAGCTTTGTTTCAAATCGGGCTTGTACCAATTGGCCAAACTATCGAAATACATTTGCTCGACGCTCGTGACATGGAACTCCATGCGGTCCTTGTAAGGCAACTCCTGGGGCGTCTTTTCCATCAACACCGGATCGCGTTGCAAGGCTTGTTCGATCGCCTCGTAGAGCTCCAAGCACATGAGCCTCTGCTGGGCTCCCTTGCTGACCTCCAAGCCGACGCTCTTGTAGAGATTCAACTTGCCCTTGAAGTCCTCATCCTTGGCAAGCTCATCCTTGGAATTTTTATCGACCGACGAGACGGTCGATTCGGCGCTCGACCAAAGCTCAGGCCTGAGCGGCCGAAAGGATTGTCCAAGCATCGCATGATGCGTCGCAAAGCCTACAAGCAGCAGCGAAAGCGCCCCGACAGCCCACGGCTTTTTGTTGCGGATCACCCGATCCAAAACGATATCGCGAGGAAGCAAGTTCGTGTGCATCGGACCGCGGTTGAGCAACTGCAAACACAATCCATACACGACGCCATAAGCCGCCGCGTTTTCTTTGAACTGCTGTGCCCCGAGGACCTCGTTTCCTGTCAGCTTGGGATACTTGTCATACAACTCGACTTCCATGCTCAGGTTCTTGTTCAGAAACTGCAATAAACCGGGCATTTTTGCAGTGTTTCCCATCACTAGCATGCCATCGAGTTCGGACTTTTTGTTCAGCGATTTGTAGAAACTCAAACTCCGCTGAATCTCGGTGACCATGTCGTTAAAGACCGGTCTCATCGCCTGAAACACCAACTTCGGATCGTCGGCCTGCATGGCATTCTTCTTGATATGCTCCGCCTTGGCAAACGTCAGCTTCAGATCCTTGGTCAACTGCCGAGTGAAGTGGTTTCCTCCGATCGGTACACTGCGCTGCCATACCCGAAAACCATTGGTGACCAACAAATCACTCGCGTCGGTCCCAATGCTCAAAACCACAGAATTCGTCGGGGGACGGTCCGGGTCGAACTCCACCGTGGCCATCGAATCAGCAAACCGCTCATGGGCCACCATGTTGTAAATGCCCATAGGCGCTAACTGCACCAAGTCGATGTCGATACCCTTTTCGCGGTAGGGCTTCAATGCCCGGAAAACCGCCTCTTTCTTCATGGCAAACAAGCCGACTTCGCTCTCGAGCGCATAGCCATCCTCGATCTGGGCGCCTTCCATCTGCTGGAAATCCCAAATCACATCGTTCAAATCAAAAGGGATCTGCTGCTTGGCTTCATACTTGACAATGTCGCCAATCTTCTTGACCTCCACCGGGGGGGGCTTGAAGAATTTCGCCAATCCACTCTGGCCCGGTACACTCACGGCGACCCTGGTCGACCCAGTCAAATCATTTCGCGACAGGAATTGTCCCAACGCGTCGTTGATCAACGCCTCAGGCTCTGCATCCGGTTGCGAGAGAATTTTCGGATACTCGATGTAATCAAAAGTATCGGCGACGACTTGGTCCCCGTCCAAATGGCATCGAAGGGCCTTGAGCGAACTTTGCCCAATCTCTATCCCCCAAACGTGCTGAATCTTTTTCGCCATAACGCGAATTCTCCAAGAATCTCAAGACAAGCTGCCACTCGGGGTTCTCCCAAGCGATCCCTAACCCCTTAATGGTATCGCGGATTCATAGCCCCTGTCAAAACTTTACTCCCCTCAACTCCAAAATTCTTCCAATTCTATCCGTCTTCTCGACATTCTCACCCCAGACGCTCCGACCGGACTGCCAGCACCTGTGCCTCTGAGCTACAATCTTACTGGTCGGTTCTCCTGGTAGCGTCCCGAGTGTCGTCCAGAATATTTCACCCCCCTGAGCAACGGCTGAGCAACGGCATGACCGAGGTCCAGGCACCCTGCAAGCAAAAAATCTCACTAGCTCCGCTAGCTTTCTTGGCAATTTTCTTCTCGGCCAGCGATTGGACACTCCCCTCAATCGCCCACGCCCAATCGGCTTTACCTGCCAAATCGATCGCCCAACAAGAAACCTCGGCCGCTTCGGAAAACCGCGCCAATGGCGATTCCCAAGCAGAAATCCAACGCTGGATCGTCAAACTCGGGTCGGATTCCTACTCCGAACGGATCGAAGCCCAACGCCGACTCGAAGCCTACGGAACCCTGGCCCTCGGGCAGATCCGTCAAGCCATCCTCAACGACGACCCGCAAATCGCCAGCCAAGCCCGCTTCCTGCTCCAAAGCAACCAACTTCGCTGGACCTGGAATGACAACCCCTTCGAGACCCGCAAAATCGTCGAAGCCTACCAGCTTGCACCCCCCGAAACCAAACGCGTCCATATCAAAGAACTCAACGCCCTAGACAACAACCATGGCGTTGCGGCCCTGTGCCGAATCAGTTGCTACGAATCCAACGAACTGTACTCCAAACTCGCCGCCCTCGAACTCCTCGCACGCCTAAAGCCACGACGCATCCCGGGCATCGGTTCGAACCGAACCCTCAACGCCCTCCTCGACCCAAAAACCGTCCAATCCCTAATCGATTCGCCCGATCAAGACCTCGCCCCGGCAATCCTCCAAGCGACCCAAGGGGCCAACAGCCAAGCCTCCCAATGGCTCGCTCTGGCATTCTCCAACCCCGAGCCCTTCCCAACCGTTCCTTGGATCCAACTGATCGAGGCCGAAGAGAAACTCGTCGAAAACTCCAGCCCCGAGTCCCGTTTGAACGTCCTTGTCGAAATGTCCCACTGGGTGACGGAACAACTTCTGAAGAATCCTCAAAACCGCTCCCAAGCCCTCCAAACCGCCCGACGCATCCCACCGGCAATCCTCGCCAGGCAGATCGAACTTGGCCAACCCGATCTCGATCAACTCATCGATTTCGCCCAATGGGCTATCGATGCCGATCTGCCCGAACTGGTCCAAGAGCAATACCTGGAAATCCACAAACTCTTCCCAAACACTCTCCCCCCCATCCTCCACTACTTGTTAGCCGAAAGTTTCGCTCGACAAGACAAGCCGGATATCGCCCAACGCATCGCCCAAGACGCACTGGATCGAAAACCCATCGCCCTAAACCCAGATCTGACTGTGCGATCGGAAAATCCTCTTGCACCGGCTGCTCCCCAACAACCGGCTGCTCCCCAACAACCGGCTGCTGCCCAACAGCAGATCCAATTCCGTTCCCTCAGCGCCGATGCCCAACGCCTCGAACTGGCGCAGCGATTGATCCAAATCGGACTCCAGGATTGGGCCCAACTCGAACTGCGCCGTGTCCTCCAAGACAAAGAAGACTCCCCCGAAACCGCCACGCTCCTTGCCCTACACCACCTGTCCTCCTCGCTGCACGACCAACTGCGCGACGAACAAGCAGCCAAATCCCTCGAAAAATGGGTCCGACGCTACGAAACCGAAAAGCTCTTTCGCATGCAAGTCGACGAATTCCAACTCGATCTAGCTTCGAATTACTATCTCTACCGCGCCAACGATCAAGCCAAACAAGGCAACGCGGATAAGGCCCGCGAGGATTACTTCCAATCGATCAACCTAGCATCCGACAACGTCGATGCCCTTATCGGTCTGGCGCAACTGCCCGAAACCCCCGAACAAAAACGACGCCGACTATCCGATCAAGAACAAACCGTCAGCTCCCTGCGAAATGAAATCGATGGCATGGATCGCGACCTGCGACTTGCAAACCCCATGTTCCAAGCCATGGAAAAGAAACGGCTTGCCAACTCCCTCAATACCCTCGCTTGGCTTTTGATCAACACCGATGCCGATAAACAAGAAGCCCTCATGCTCAGCCGCCGATCCTGCAACCTCTCTCCCGAGCAGTCCGCCTACCAAGACACCCTGGCTCATTGCCTGGAAAAGAACGGGAAACACCGCGAAGCATTCCGAACTCAAATCAAAGCCCTAACCCTCGAACCAAACCAACTTTCCCTCCAAAGGGCCCTGGTCGGCTTCTACCAACTGGCCGCAAAAGATCTTCCAGACAACGGCCAATAATCTCGCCAGCAGCTAGTCTGCAAGCTTCACTCGGGCAAGCTTCACTCGGGCCCTTGCCCCAATCGAGGAAACCCACTGCCGCTCTCGCCACTCAAGAGTCGTACCTCGCGGTACTTGTCAAGCTTCGCCCGCGTGTCGGTGATGTCCAAGTTCCGCATCGTCAACTGTCCAATGCGATCCTTGGGCCCAAACTCCCCAAGCCCACTCTCCATCGTCAATCGCTCAGGCGAATACGTCAGATTCGGACTCTGCGTATCGAGAATGCTGTAGTCATTGCCCCGCCGCAATTCCAAAACCACCGTGCCTGTGACGACCCGCGCGACCCATCGCTGCAAGGTCTCTCGCAACATCAACGACTGTGGATCAAACCAACGGCCCTCATACAAAAGTCGTCCTAGCCGACGCCCCATGTCGCGGTACTGCTCGAGGGTTCCCTCGTTGTGAATGCCTGTCACCAGTCGCTCATAAGCAATAAAAAACAAAGCCATCCCAGGCGCTTCGTAAATCCCGCGACTCTTGGCCTCGATGATCCGGTTCTCGATCTGATCGGACATCCCAAGCCCATGCCGACCACCGATCGCATTGGCCTCCAAAACCAAATCGACCTGACTGGCAAAACTCTGGCCATTGATCGCAACGGGCAAACCTTCGGCAAACTCCACCGTGACCGTCTCGGGAACCACCGCACAATCCGATCTCCAAAAAGGTACCCCCATGATCGGATCGACAATCTTCATCCCCTGATTGAGCTGCTCTAGATCCTTGGCCTCATGCGTCGCTCCCCAAATGTTCGAGTCGGTCGAATAAGCCTTCTCCTTGCTCATCTTGTATCCCAACCCAGCCTTCTCAAGCAACTCGGACATCTCCTTGCGACCACCGAGCTCGCGGTTAAAATCGTCGTCTAACCAAGGCTTGTACACCTGCAAACTCGGATTGGCAAGCAAACCATATCGGTAAAAACGCTCGATGTCGTTGCCCTTGTACGTGCTGCCATCCCCCCAAATCTCTACCTGATCCCCTTTCATCGCCTGCACCAACATCGTGCCCGTCACAGCGCGCCCAATCGGCGTGGTGTTGAAATAAGGAACCCCCGCCGTGGTGATGTGAAACGCCCCGCACTGCAAAGCCGAAAGCCCCTCATGGACCAACTGCTCGCGGCAATCGATCAGCCTTGCCAACTCCGCCCCACATTCCATGGCTCGCTTGGGAATGTCGTCATAATTGGACTCATCGGGCTGACCCAGATTCGCCGTGTAACAGCAAGGAATCGCCCCCTTGGATCGCATCCAATAGATCGCCGCACTGGTGTCCAACCCCCCAGAAAAAGCGATCCCTACGCGTTGGCCAATGGGTAAGGACTGGAGTATCTTTGACATGTTTGTAGGACTTCCTCGATGTGGTTGGGGGTCGATGTTGTAGATGTCCATGTTGTTGGATGGACACAAGTAGACACAACCCGTGAAGCAGCAATGCCAATGCCCTAGGCGCCCGCCGACGGCCAAGAGACCCGTCCTACGCAGCTAGGCAAACCTCTTGATGCTCGCATTATGCCCCAGATTCGAATTCTTGCCAAAGGCCAATTCGATCGACAGGTCGCTCGCCAATGCAGATCGAATCGAGCACCAAGCCCCGTGCAGCTTCGGTCTTGACCGAGTCATCGCAAAGGATCTGCACGAGCACATCCCCTTTTTCCACACGATCCCCGAGCCTTCTTTCCATCGCCAAGCCCACCGAAGGATCGATGCTCTGGCCAGCCTGCATACGCCCGCCACCCATGACAATGACTCCTTGGCCAAGCCGCTGTCCATCGATCCGCTCAAGCCATCCGGACCGGTCGGCTCGAACCTCAGTGACTCGCCCAAGCCTCCTTGTTTGGCCCAAATCCCCGCCTTGCATGGCTACCATCTGCTCAAAACGTTCCATCACCCTACCAGAATCCAGGTGCCCCTGGAGCAACAAACGAGCTTGCTCAAGATCCACAGAACGACCGACACTGACCAAAACATACGCACTGAGCTCACGGGTCAACTCCCAGACATCTGCCGGTCCCTTGCCCTGCATGAGCTCGATCGACTCTGCGACTTCGCATGCATTCCCAACCATCCGCCCCAATGGCTGATTCATGTCGCTCAATAAAGCGCTCGTCGCTATCCCGGCACGCTTGCCGTTGGCGCACAACGACAAGGCTAACTCCCGAGCTTTATCCAAATCCCCGAGAAATGCCCCTGTGCCCCATTTGACATCGAGCACCAACGCATCGAGCGTCTCGGCGATCTTCTTGGACATAATGCTCGCAGTGATCAAAGCCACCGACGGAACCGTACCTGTGACGTCCCGCAACGCATAAAGCTTCTTGTCGGCAGGCACCAGAGTCTCCGTGGCCCCAGTGATAAAACAACCGAGCTTGGCTAACTGTCGCTGCGACTCCTGCTCGCTCAAGTCGCATCGGTAGCCAGCGATCGACTCGAGCTTGTCGAGCGTCCCTCCAGTGATCCCCAAACCCCGACCACTGATCATCGGTACGTCCAGATCGCAACAAGCCAACATCGGACCGAGAATCAAGGAGGTCTTGTCCCCAAGCCCACCGGTCGAATGCTTGTCGACCCTCGGACGCTCCGAGACCCTCTCCATTCGGTTCCCCGTCGCGATCATCGCATCGGTCAACTGCGAGATCTCCTCGGGATCCATCCCCCGAATGAAAATCGCCATGGCCAATGCGGCCATCTGGTAATCAGGCAGATCTCCCCGCGCATAGCCAAAGATCATGAACCGAATCTCCGCCTCGGTTAACTTTTGGCCATCCCTTTTCTTCGAAATAATCACCGCAGGGATCACTTGCAACTCCGCTATATTTATGTGTCTGAAATAGAATGAATCTATTCTGTCTGCCCTTCCGCAAAAACTCCCTGCCCAAGCTACCTGAAAATGGCAATCTCCGCATTCCCCAAATTCATCGCCGCACTGGCCATTCTATCCTCGGCCGCTTGGTGCGATGACCAAGAACTCAAACTCCTCGCGAAAAACCAAGCCAAGAGCTTGTCGATCGCCTTCCAAAATGCAGCCAACCAAGCCATGCCCGCTGTCGTTACCGTGCTTGCAAAACGCGCCGATGTCGATGTGACCCTCGATGAACTCGATCTGCTCGACAGCAACAGCACCCGAAACTTCAACATCGGATCAGGCGTGATTCTCGAAGGAAACGGTCTATGCGTCACGAACCACCATGTCATCAAAGAATCCAAAGGGATCCGCGTGCGACTCGCCGACGGTCGCGAGCTCCTGGGAAATGATCCAATCAGCGATCCATCAAGCGATATCGCCATCTTTCGAATCTCCTCGGATGCACCTTTGCCCCATGTCGAACTGGGAAACTCCGACCGCCTTCAAATCGGCGATTGGGTCCTTGCCATCGGGAGCCCCTTTGCCCTCGAACAAACCGTCAGCGTCGGGATCATCAGCTCCAAAGGTCGCGCCCTGAGCCGACTCGTCGAAGGCCAACTGCTCCAAACCGACGCGGCGATCAATCCAGGCAACTCCGGTGGCGCAATGATCGACCTCGACGGGCAACTCGTCGGTATCAACACCGCGATCATGACCACAAGCGGTTCATTCCAAGGTGTTGGATTCGCAATCCCAAGCTCCCGTGTCCAATGGATCACCCGGGAACTGTCGTCCTTCGGCAAAGTCCGACGCGCCAAAGTCGGCATGCGAGTCGAACCTCTGACCCAAGCTCAGGCCGATGAACTCAAACTACCCATCCGCGGTGGTGTGAGCGTCACTAGGATCAACCCCGATAGCCCCGCCCAAAACGCCGGCCTGAAAATCGAAGATGTCATCCTGGAAATCGCCAAACAAAGAGTCTTTACTCCCGAAGACTTCCGCAGCGTCGTCGAACAACTCCCGGCCGATAAACCCTATCCGGTGACCATCCTCCGCTCGACGGAGAAACTCACCCTCGAAATCACTCCGATCATCAACGAATAAACACCTAGCCACATAGCTCTGATCCCATAGTCCAGACCCCAAAGTTCAGGAGCCTCGATTGGGGTGCCTAAGAATCACCTCAAGCAAATCGCATCACGATCAGCCCGTCATCCCACCGTCGACGGTCAAGACCTGCCCGGTCACATAACTGGCCGCAGGACTCGCAAGGAACAGCACGCAAGCTGCCACGTCGTCGGGTTGCCCTAATCGGTTCGCAGGCACCCGCTTCTTAACCTCATCGACCACCGCGTCTCCGAGCGCCTTGGTCATCTCGCTCTCGATAAAGCCAGGAGCAACCGCATTGACCGTGATCTTACGCTTGGCCAGCTCCCGAGATAGCGATCGGGTAAATCCAATCATCCCTGCCTTCGTCGCCGAGTAATTCGTCTGGCCAGCATTTCCGATCAAGCCCGATACGCTCGACATGTTGATGATCCGGCCATATCGCTGACCCATCATGATCCGTGTCGCAGCGCGACAACACAGAAAACAACTCGTCAGATTTGCGGCGATGATCTCGTCCCATTGCGAATCGGTCATCCGAGGCAACAGCGTGTCGCGAGTGATCCCGGCGTTGTTGACCAAAATATCCAACCGCTTGTACTCGATCTCGACGGTCTCAAAAATCTTCTCGACCGAGGTCCGATCCGTCACGTCGCAAGACAGCGCTACGGCGTCTCCACCCGCAGCGCGGATCGCTGCGACGGTCTCCTCGAGCTTCTCGGCGTTTCTGGCCACACACAGTACCTTCGCTCCGTTCTCCCCAAGCCGCATCGCGACGGCTTTTCCCAAGCCCTGCGATGCTCCGGTGACCATCGCTACTTGACCCTGTAAATTTGCAGAAAGTCCCAATGAAGTAGCCATAAACGTCGCTCCTAGAATCCAATAAAAGAATGTTTCGACTAATCCCCAAAAGCCTCGCAAGGAGCTTTGCGGTCGGTCCGTTTGAGCGTGCCAGTGAGCACCCTGCCTGTCCCGATTTCGTAAAACTGATCGACGCCCATGTCCAAAAGTTTACGCAAAGATGCTTCCCACAAAACCGGGGATACGATTTGACGCGGCAACAATCCCGCAAACGCACTGGCTCGGTCATGCACCTGCGCATCGACATTGGCCACCAACGGAACCCTCGAATCGATCAACTCGGCTTGCTCCAAGGCTCTTTGCAACACCTCGACGGCCGATTGCATGATGTCGGTGTGAAAAGCCCCAGCGACGGCCAAACGGATGAACTTATAACCCGCCTCGCTGACGAGCGTTTCACAGGCCCGCATCGACTCGGTATGACCAGAGATCGCAATGTTGCCCGGACACAACAGATTCGCTAATTGCAGAATCTCACCCGGACGACGCGCTTGATCGCAATACGACTGAACCTGATCGCGATCCAATCCAATGACACTGGCCATCTGACTCGAAACCGTACTAGCCGCCGACTGCATCGCCCGACCACGCTCCGCGACAAGAGAAACCCCGTTCTCAAAGCCCAAAGCTCCAGCGGCATACAACGCCGAATACTCTCCAAGACTCAGTCCGGCAACCGCGACGACTTGGGCAGATACCTCAGGACGCTGTTCATAGAAGTCCGCCAAAGCGGCGGCAGAATGGACAAACAAGGCAGGTTGGCTGTTGCTCGTCAAATTCAACTCAGTATCCGGACCACCGATACACAACTGAGCCAAATCATAGCCGAGTATTTCAGATGCCGTGGTGAACAAATCGCGAGCTCGCTCGCTTCGCGCAAGCAAACCCGCAGCCATTCCGACCGCTTGGGCTCCTTGCCCAGGAAAAAGCAACGCGACTTTTGCCACGGTCCCTCCTTAGACGATTCGAAACAAACTGCGACGAACCGAGAAGATTCAGACTACTCTTGAGTCTGGCCCATATCGACCACAACGCGGCCCATATAGTACCCACACTTGGGGCAAACACAGTGGGTAGGAACTACTGTGCTGCACTTGCTGCAGACCTGCAGTTGCTTGGGCTTTTTGGCATGGTGCGCACGTCGCTTACCAGACCGGGAATTCGAATGTCGTCTCTTAGGTACTGCCATGATTCAGGTCCACGAATTTGCAGACAAAATAGATGTGTAAACCTCACCGAGCAGCTCTCGTTAGCCCAACTCGGCTGCCTCCGAAAACCAAATGATCGGGTTTCCCTTCATTCAGCCTCAAAAGACACTGGGGCAAGGAAATTACCTCTTAGACTCGATTCTGTCAAGACTTAATGCTCAGTCCTTGAGCCCGCGGCGGATCAAAAGCGCCTCGACCCCTGGTTCCTGTCCCCGGAAATCAATGTATTGCTGCATCACCTCCCGCGAACCTCCCCGCGAAAGCACCTTCTCGCGAAACAAGGTCCCGTTGGCCGATGTCAAACCACCCGAACGCTTCATAAAGGCATAAGCATCCGCAGCCAAAACCTCGCTCCATAAGTAAGCGTAATACCCGGCGGAGTAGCCCCCCGACCAAACATGTGCAAAGTACGCACTGCGGTACCGGGGCGGGACGGCAGCCAAATCGACCCCAAACTTAGCCAAAAGCTGCTTTTCAAATCCGACGACATCCCCAGGCACTTCCTCAGGGCTTAGCGAATGCCATCCCAAATCCAGCAGCGCCGCCGAAAGATACTCCAACGAATCGAAACCCTTGTTGAACTTGCTTGCCGCTATCGCCTTGTCCAGGAGTTCCTTGGGCAAGACCTCTGCGGTTTGATAGTGCCTGGCATAATTGGCCAAAATGTCCGGCTCGATCGCCCAGTCCTCATGGAATGTCGAGGGAAACTCGACGTAATCTCGCGGGACGCTCGTGCCGGATAAACTCGGATACTCGACGGCCGAAAAAAGTCCATGAACGCCGTGGCCAAGCTCATGGAACATCGTCTGAACGTGATCCAGACTCATCAGCGCCGGTTCGCCCGGGGCCGGACTCGGAATGTTCATGACGTTGATCACCACAGGCAACTGATGGAGCAACCGCGACTGCGAGACCAACGAGTCCATCCAAGCCCCACCGCGCTTCGAATCCCTCTGGAAATAGTCGGCGTAGAACAATCCGATCGGCTTGCCATCTTTCCCGACGACATCAAATACACGAACCGTCGGATGCCACACGGGCAAATCCGTTCGCTCCTTGAACTCCATCCCGTAGAGCTTGTTGTACGTATAAAACACACCGTTTTTCAGTACGCTCTCTAGCTCAAAATAAGGCTTGATCGCACTCTCGTCGACCTGATACTTCTTGGCCCGGACCTTCTCGGCATAGTACTCCCAATCCCAAGCCTCCGGCGGGCCGCTCAACCCATCCTCTTTCATCGCTGCGGTGATCAGTGCCGCTTCGGATTTGACCTTCTCGACGACCCCTGGCACCAAATCCTGCAACATCTTCATGGCCGCCTTGGGGTTGCCAGCCATCTGGTTCTCCAAAGTAAACGAAGCATGATCGCTGTAGCCGAGCAACCTAGCCCTGCGTGCCCTGAGCGTGGCTAACTCCAAAACAATCGGCTGATTGTCGATCCCCGCATTTTCTCCCAACGCGCGATTGGCACTGGCCAACCACACCCGTCGGCGAAGCTCGCGATTCTTCAACGATGTCAAAACCGGCTGCCTTGTCGTGTTGGTGATCGCCAACAAATACTTTCCATCCTGCCCCCGCGCACTGGCCGACTGCTTGGCCGCAGCGATCTCTCCGTCACTCATCCCTGCAAGCTGGGCGATGTCATCGACCAATACGGCTCGCTCCTTGGTCACCGCCAACAAATGGTTCTGAAACTGAGTCGTGAGCGTCGAAATCCGCTCGTTGATCGCTCGGACCTCGATCTGCTGGGGCTCGGATAGCTTGGCCCCGGCCCGCACGAAATCCTCATACGTCTTCTTGAGCAACCTCTGCTGCTCTTCGCTGAGCTTCAACTCTTGACGCTCGCTCCAGAGCCGCTCGACTCGAGCAAACAATGGCTTGTCCAAATAAATGTCGTCGGAATGCCGAGCCAACTTCGGGGCCACCTCGCGTTCGATTTCCTGGATCGCTTCGTTGGTGTGAGCACCTGCCAAATTGAAAAAGACCGCTGAGACGCGCGTGAGAATCTCTCCGGACTTCTCCATCGAAACCAGCGTATTTTCAAATGAGGGTGGATCCTGCTGCCGGGCGATCGAGCGTACTTGCTCGAGCTGCTGGGCGAACCCTGCATCAAAGGCACTGGCGAAATGCTCTGGCTTGATCGATGCGAAATCAGGTGCTTGAAATGGAAGTTTACTAGCCGCAAAAAATGGATTGTCGTGGTTCATCGTTTTGATACTGGTCTTGTCGGTCGATCGGGTTCCTGAAGCGTCCTGTCCCCAAACCATTGGGCCCGCTTCGATCACCCATGAAGCCTGCACTCCGATCGCACAGACCAACCCAACCTTCCCTAGACCCATCCCCCATCGAACTCTTTTATTCATGGCTCCATCTCGCATCGCGTGGCTAAAAACCCATCTAAGCTCCCTATGGTAACCGATCCATCAAATCCGATCAGCCAACCCCGAAGGAATATTTTTTTGAGGCTGATTCAAATCGCCCAACCGCTGTCGCTGGTTGGCTAACCGACAACTGATTCACTCTGTGAGCCGCCTAGGCGCAAGCCGCGGGCTATTGCCATAAGCCCCGCACCGATCCGATCGTGCTGCACCGCCGGAATTCGCTTACCTGCTGGAGCCCAAACGCAGCGTCGTAGGGGGCTGATTTAAATGCCCAACCGCTTGCGCTGGTTGGCTCACCGACAGGTGATTCACCCTGTGAGCCGCCTAGGCGCAAGCCGCGGGCTATGGCTATAAGCCCCGCACCGATCCGATTGTGCTGCACCGCCGGAATTCGCTTACCTGCTGGGGCCCAAACGCAGCGTCGTAGGGGGCTGATTCAAATCCGCCCAACCGCTTGCGCTGGTTGGCTCACCGACAGGTGATTCCCCCTGTGAGCCGCCTAGGCGCAAGCCGCGGGCTATGGCCATAAACCCCGCACCGATCCGATCGTGCTGCACCGCCGGAATTGTCCACCCGCACGAGTCCAGCTCGGGCCTAAACGCAGAGTCGTAGGGGGCTGATTTAAATACGCCCAACCGCTTGCGCTGGTTGGCTCACGGGTGATTCACCCCGTGAGCCAACCAGCGCAAGCCGCGGGCGATTGCTATTTCATGGTCGAATCAAATCAAGGCACGAAATCCGAAATACGTTTTTTTAACCAAAACAAGGTTCTTTTCTGATTTTTCGCTATAACGAAAAAAAGGAGCGGACTATGAATGGACCACTGGCGTACTTTATAACTTGGACCGTATATGGAACGCATTTACCTGGCTCCGAGAAATGGTGGAGAAACCGATCGGAAATATCACTGCCGCCCAGACCCAAGTTAGAGGAGTGGTGCCGAAATCAGCTTCGGTATCCAGTTCTTACACTGTCGGTTGATGAACGACAAGTTGTGAAATCCACAGTTGCACTTCACGCGAATATCCGAAAATGGAATCTATGGGCTGTGAACGCTAGGACCAACCACGTTCATGTGGTAATCAGCGCTCAATCGGTTTTATGGAATATCATTAGGGATCAGTTGAAAGCATATTGCACACGTGATTTGAGAACGGATTTCTCCAGGTGGAGGGGACGGCCAGTATGGACTAAGGGGGGTGACTGTGAGTTCATTGATACGATGGACGAACTCGAAAATGTAATAAATTACGTATTGTATGGACAAGACTGAACTGAATCGCCCAACCGCTTGCGCTGGTTGGCTCACCGACAGTGATTCCCCCTGTGAGCCGCCTAGGCGCAAGCCGCGGGCTATGGCCATAAACCCCGCACCGATCCGATCGTGCTGCACCCCCGGGATTGTCCACCCGCACGAGTCCAGCTGGGGCCCAAACGCAGCGTCGTAGGGGGCTGATTTAAATACGCCCAACCGCTTGCGCTGGTTGGCTCACCGACAGGTGATTCACCCTGTGAGCCGCCTAGGCGCAAGCCGCGGGCTATGGCCATAAGCCCCGCACCGATCCGATCGTGCTGCACCGCCGGAATTCGCTTACCTGCTGGAGCCCAAACGCAGCGTCGTAGGGGGCTGATTCAAATCCGCCCAACCGCTTGCGCTGGTTGGCTCACCGAC
>JAPLNM010000061.1 GCA_026692845.1 Planctomycetota bacterium
CGTCGAGGTGGCCCCCAGGGTGATCGAACCTTGGGATTCCAAGACGATCGAGCCTGGAGCTGCGGTTCGGATGCGGTCTTCGAGCACCAGCGCTTCGCGACTCGAAAGGGTGATGTTCCCCGATCCACTCTGGATCATCGCATTGGCTTGGATCGTACCGTTTGCGTTGGTCTTGATTAAGACGTTGGTGGATTGATTCCCAACGATGAGCGAATCGACAAAGATAGAGCCTTGTGCCGTCTCGAAAGCGAGGTGACCCTTGGCACGAAGACCTACTAGATTGTTATCCAGGTCCGCTATGCGTATTGTATCGGTTGAAAGAATTTTTAGTGCGTTGACCGATTCGGCGTCGACCTGATTTGCAGTGATCGTCAATTCCGCTTCTTGGATAGATTTCCAGAGAATGCGATTGGCCTCAAGATCGATGCTCGCATCGCTAGCAGTAACCGCATGGGATTCGATGCGTAGATCGCCTGCGATGGAAAGAGAATCGGGCAATGCGATCAGGCTGCTTGGGGTCATGCTCGCAGGATTGATGACGAGGGCCAAATCCGTGACCCGGCTCGACAGGCCGCTCAGGTCGGTCGCATTGATATCGGAATCAGAAACTAGCCAAAGTTTGTTCGTATCGACCGACAAGGGGAACTCATCGGTGTGTATCGAAACGGTGCCTTGGGTTGCGACAAAGCTCGAACTGAAAATGCCGTGGGAGCGAGAGGCGATTTCAAGGGATTGCTGCGTGGTCGTCGCGATGTCTGCTTTAAGGATATCCGAAAGAGCATTTCCGATAGAGCCCGTAGTAGACGTCAGGGAGACAAGGTTAGCTCGAATGTCGGTGGAATCCACACCGGAGTCGGCATCGAGGATATCGCCTCGGGCGACCGCATGGAAAGTGTTTGCGTCGATGTCGCTGAGTCGAATACTACCTTGGGTTGCTTGGAAGGATGCGTCTTGATCGACCGTCAATTGGTAGTCGAGGTCCACTAGGATCGTCCCATTGTTACTGGCCGCATCGAGTGTCAAATTGTTTGCGAAGCGCAGAAAGGGTTTTGCCGGATCGCTTGGCGATGCGGTGTTCTCGATGGTGATCGAGTGGGATGCTCTGAGTGCAGAGTCTTGGGCGACAGATACTTGGGCCACTAGATCCAAGGAGATGCTCGCTAGATCGGATGCGAGGATCCGGTCGAGTTGGAACGAGGAGCCCAGGTGATCCCTCCAAGTAAACGAACCGATGTTGCCTAATGGATCGGCTGTTCCGTTTACGAGGATGTTCTTCAGATCGGCTTTGATTCCAAAGAGATCCGATCCGGGGTCGAATTGGGAATTGCCATCGATATCTAAGAAGTAATTCGTCGCATCCAAACCGGCCAGCGTTGCGGACGTATTGCCGCCGGGCGTGATATTTACCGACAGGTTGCCGGTGGCAGCATCGAAGATGCCTTGGACCGTAAGCACCCTTCGAGGTTCCAATCGTTGGAACCCGGAGGCCAATGCATACTGAAAAGCTTTACGACGGATCGAACGCAGTTGCCGGTTGACGAAAGCCAAAATCGACTTCGATGCGAACTTGGATAAGGTCTTTAGCATTGAATGCACCGGACCGTAGGGTCTAGGACAGTTGGACTTTGAAATGAGCAATCGTGAAACGGTGGCGTTGTCTGCCGACCTATCTATCCTACAATCTCGGGGCGGCTTAGACCGCTCCGTAGGTATTTTGAACGGCTTATTCACCAACGGACGAATAAACCTTAGATACCGAAGGGCTAAAAAAGTTGCTGTCGGTAGAAGAAATCGATTGCCAGGATTGTAGCGGCAAACGATGAGTCGGCAGGCCCTCGGAGTGGACAGTTGGTCAAGGGCACTTAGCGAAGGTACGATCCCCAAACAGAAGGATAAGCCCAATCGATTAGCCCAGCCCATAAGCCCAGTGGAGTGGAAACTCGCCGAGACGAAGAACCGGCAAACGGCAAGAAGAAGCGGCAAAAGTAGTATCCGCAAGCCTAGGGGGGTAAGCTCTTAGGCCTTGGCCTGCCTACCGGATCGGTTTCTGGACCGGTGTGCAGTCACCTGGCCGTCGGTGTCCGAGCGTGCATTCGCAGGAGTTGGGTGGCTTTTTGATCAAGTGTATAGGAAGCATCGTGGCATCGGCGAAGAATTTTCCGCCGGAGACCAGGGCGTTCGTCGGGCATGAGTAGCCGATCCCGTAGCGTTCGAGGTTGGGCTGCTCGAAGTAAAGGGGTTTGTAGCAGAATGCAGGGGATGCCCAGGAAGCATTGTTGCCGGGCCAATCGCGCAAGTACCTCGGATCGGGGGTATTTTGCAGTCCGTTTAGGTTCATGGAGCTGCGCCAGGACCCCTCGATAAAGTCGCGTTTTTCGGACTTGGAGTACGTAGGGTCGGTTTTTCTCAGAATTTCGTAGGGGGTAAGGGGCCTTTGAAGGGCCATCAAGCCTTCCGTCTTGACCGATTTGCGATCGAAATCGCTCCCTACGTTTTTGTCTTGCTCCGAAGAGCTCTTTGTGAAGTTGTTTTCGATGCCTGCTAAGTCATCGAGAGATGGCAGAGGGCTGAATTTGAGAAAACCCTCAGCATTGTAGATCGCAAGAGATTCTTGGGATTCGCCGAAACTCGGCAACCTTTGGAATCTGGGCTGTTGAGGGATCTGTCCGACAAGATTCTCGGGAAGTGGATTGCCCATGGGAGTACGGTACTGGCTCGAATCCTGAGCTTGTGCTCGAGGAATCAGGATCGTTGCAGTTGCAAGCACCGCCAGCACCCTGAGCTTTTGGCGACCCGGGAATAATTGGCGACCCGGGAATAATTGCTTCAGGAAGTCAGTGTTTACAGACGTCATCGCGATCTCCGACCCAGGAGTGCACTTGGAAACATTCAACTTTTTTGGTATCGGTCGCCGGGCTTGGAGGCATTCTGAGTTTTCTAGGGGTTTTTCGAAAGATACGGAAAATGCGTCGGGTAATGTCCGTTCGGGGGTTAGTTGGGGGTCAAAAGTCGACAAAATGGCGACCCGAGCTCAAAAGACGTCTTATTCTTGAGTTAATTCCTGAAAAACTGGACGAAGTCCCGAATTTCTAGCATACTGAAGGCTGAAACGTGTCCGTCTTGCAACCGCGTGGTATCCGCATTGTGAACCAGTTCTCGAGAAATCTCATTCTGTTGGTCACAGATGGCCCTAGAAAGGGGCACAGGGTGGTTATTCCCCCCGGGGAGTCGCGAGTGGTCGGGCGCACGACCGCATCGCATGTAGCATGCGAGGACGATTACATGTCTTCGAAACATTTCGAGGTCTGCAACCGCATCGAGCACATCTTTGTCAGAGATTTGAACAGCCGGAATGGAACGAAGATTTTTGACGAGGCGATTTCCGAACGGGCACTGAGTCAAAACAGTAGGATTTCGGCCGGCAAAAGTGTTTTCGAAGTCGCTTGGGAGCAATCCAACGAAGACTGGGGAACCCATGCGGGTTCTTCGATTTCCATTCGACGAAATTTTCCAAGTTCATCATTCTCCTCAAATTCCCCAAATCTGCCGTCCGGGGAATCCCCTCAGGGTTCATGGAACGGTTCGGTTCTAGCAACCGGGTCGCAGGCTGATTCGCGTGGTGTGTCGACGAGCTTTTCGGCCTACGGTTCCTTGGAGGAACGCATCGCTGGACTTTGCCTTGAGCTTTTCCATGCGTCGGTCGCTCCCAAGCAGGTCGCATCGACTCCGATTTTCCAACGGCTTTACAATTGGTCCAAGCCCCCGGCGGCGGGCGAATCCTTTCTTAGCGAATTCTACCTGACGAACCTCGATTTTTTGGCCATCGCCAGTTTCTCCAAGCTTGGGGTTTCCAACCCGGTGAATCTTCCTTGGTATCCCATCTTTCCGAGCGTCGATCCGGCAAGTGCGATGTCTCCGATTGCGATCCCTAAACGTGCGTGGTTGGAAGGATGCCACATGCGCTGGTTTGAGCGATTGGCAAGCGTCGACGGAGTTTCCTTCGTCGTGACGGACTCTTCTCGAAGCCCCGAATGGCTCATGAGTCAATTGAATCGCGGTTTTCGAGAAATGCTCTTGAAAAGCACGCGAGAGGAATCGTCAATCCTAAACCATGCAAATGGTATCCCTGCAGATCGTATCTCCGAGGAGATCTCCGAGGGAGTTTTTCCCTGGTACAGCCCGATGGAATTATTGACAGCTATCGGGACACGATCGGAAGAACATCTCGCAAACTGGATCCCCTCGATCGTCCATGGCTTGGTGTTCCCGATTCGACCAAGCCGCCTGAATTTCGCCTTGGTCCGCCCTGAAATCATCTCCGCATTGAGAGAGCGAGGTTTCCGATCCGCATCGGATACCTAGCGAACCGTGTCGATTGCCGAAGTCGTTGGACCGCTCGCAGGTACAGAAATCACAGGGTCGCGGTAGTGAACCGACGCACTGGCATCTTGTCGCTCTTGGCGCTGAATTCCCTGACTAGCGATGAAGTCTGACGAAGGGGATTCGTTCAGGTACACATTGCAGTACGAAAGCAGCGTGCCTCGTTCAAGGTTGACGTTCCTGACGGCTAACTGGTACTCCACGGCGGATTGATGGTACCTGACCAACGCGTCTAGCCGCCGACGCTGAGCTTCGAGCAGCACGAACACTTGCTCGACACGCGCGTTTTCTAACCTCTCCTTCAACGCTTCGATCTGCTTCTCGACCGCATCGTACCTGTTTCTTTGAATCAACAGATTTTCGTAGGCCCTCTTGGCTTCATTGATCGCATTGCTCAATCCGAAGTGAACGGCTCTTTCTTGCTCGACAAGCACCTGAGCTTCACGGGCCAGAGACAATTGCGTATTGCGCACAGCCGCATGTCCACGCCGATATCCTACAGGCATCAGGTAATCCAAACCGAGCGACCACTCCTGGAAATCGTTGTCCAAAGGTGTATTGAACTGCTTATCAAAACCCCGCATCCTATAAGCAGCAATCGCATCGAGCTGCGGCTTGAGGAAGCTTCGATTGCCGATCAATTCCAACTCCCGTTGCTTGATCACCCAACGCTGACGACGCAATTCCTCCCGATTGACCAACGCGTCAGAGATCGAATTCTCCCAATCGAAATCCAATTGAGCCAGACTCGGTTGGTCCGAAGGATAAACCAACCGACCGTCATTGATCGGCATGCCGATGATCAGTCGCAACCGACGCTCAGAGATCCGAACACCGCCGTTGCTACGAAACGTCCCACCGGTCGATCCGTTGTTCGAACGTGTGCCGTCCAACGGACGGCCGTTGAGCGAATCGACCACGTCGGACTCAAAACGCCAAAGCTGCTCGAGTGCCTGTTCCTTGCTCACGGCCCCTTGCTCAGATCGTGAGACAATCTTCTCGACCGTGTCGATCGCTTGATCCCTCGCCTCAGTCTTTGTGTCTAGGTCCCGATATGCAAAGTAAAGATCCCAGTAGGCATTCTCGATTTCCGCGACGAAATCACGGACCGATCTTTCAAACTCCACTAAACTGATGTCCGTGCGGACTCGCGCCAACAGCACTCCATTGAGTTGTCCAGGCGAAGCACCTGGACCCGCGATGCGATTAAACTCGGAACCTGACCCGAGCATCAGCGGTTGACGCACCTGAGCCTCCAGGAACGTGTCCCAAGTATAAGGCCCGAAACGGTTCGACTGCTGGTTGTTGCGGTCGAAAATCTTCACATCGCGAAGCGTGTACAAGCCCCCTGTGGCTGATCGCTTGCTGACTCCATACTGAGTGGTGCTCAGATCCTGGCGAAACAAACCATTGACACCGAAGAAATTGTTGTTGTAACCACGATCATTGTTCTCATAGATGCTCGACGCAAAGAGATTCGCATCAAATGCGCTCAGGGCTGCCTCCTCACCAATCCGTGGGTCGGTGTAAACCACCGCAGGATCGACCGTCGATGTGATACTCTGCGGCGTTCGCAAAACTGTCACACCCAAGTCCCGCATCAACTTGGAATTCGCTATTCCAAAGGCGATGCAATCCTGCAAACTCAGTCCCTGCATCTGCTCGGGACTCAAGGACGAAATGTCCGTGTCCATCGGGCCATGTGCCTCTTGGTAATCAGGCATGCAGTCCGTCTTGGACACATCCGATCGGACCAACTGAGACAAAAATTCCGAAGCTGTCTGTTGACCCGCTCCTTGACCCGCGTGAAACTTCTTCGATGTCGAACAGCCAGGGGACATCGAAACGCAGGCCAAACTTGCACAGATACTCAATACAACGATGCGACGACCCTGGCCAGACGGTCGGTCAACCACCCGATCCGACTTGCCCCGATCCGACTTGCATCGATTGTTCATCTGCGTCTTGGGTGCCATAATAGCCGGTTTAAATAGTACATTCGTCAAGCCAGCATCGAGTGTTTCGACCGGAAAAGTCGGCATCCTTCACGCATTGTGCTCCAAACGTCGAAAGAATCGAAGAAAAGAACCAACCACAAACGGATTCCTCCCCATGTTAAAAAATTGGATCGTCAGAGATTTGATAGTCAGCAATTTGATAGCATGATCAGCAGCCAACCGGACCGCCCTTTAGCACCCCCCAAACGATCGAACGCATTCGAGCAGTTGAGCACCTAATGTCCGACTCGAATCTCGATACTACCGACTGGGTCCTCGGGGAACTCGAAGCCATCGCGCGAAACGCCGACCCCCAAAATCTGTTCTACCCCAGACTGACTCAATCCCTCCTGCCTCTTCTAAATGCCGATTGCGTTTTGCTAGCTATCGAGCTGGAGTCCAAGCCGCTAGTCCTCTTCTCCAGCGGCAACTCTCCGGACCCAAAGTCGCTCCAAGACGGCTTGCAACTTGCCTTTGACCGACATCCTGCCTCGGCGGAACTCGATCCAAAATCAATCGCCCCAGATCCATGGATTGCCGTTCGCTTCCCAAAAAACAACCCCACAAAGCCTCTTGCAATCCTGGCCCGATTTGCCAACCGACCCTCCCAAGACCATCTGGCCGGCGCAAAGAACTTGATCGATGCTCTGGCCGATGTCGCCGAACTTCGTGAAGTCTACGTCGAAAACAACCGAGCCGTCGGATTGTGGAAACAGGCGATCTTGCGTTCCCAAGATCTAACCAACGCTCAATCCCACCAGCAACTCCATCGCGGCCTGGTCGAAAGTCTCCGCGAAACGCTCCAAGCCGACCGTGTCTCGCTGTTCCTTAAACAAAATCAAGCCGCTTCGATGATCGCCTGCAGCGGTGCTGCCTCGATCGACTCGAACTCTGCGATCGTCCAGGAACTCGAACGCTCCGTCGTTGGAATATTCCAAGACAACACACCAAAACTATGGAACGCATCGGAAAATCAACCCGACTCACCTTGCTACCGACTGCTGCTAGCCTGGCCATCTAGCCCCGATTCGCTCACCCATGGACTGCTTGTCGAATGGTCCGATCCCCAAGCGATCATCGACCGAGTCCAACGCGCCTCGAGCGTCCTACCGATGATCAACCAAACTTGGCAATATCAAAACCGTTGGCTCTGCCTACCTCGGCGCGCCCAAGACCAAGCCATCGGCAAAGCCGCCTCGCAAGCCGCATCGCGAGCCTTGCCCAAACCTCTAGTCGCTCTGGCTTTCCTTGCAATTGTCGCGGGCTTGGCCATGATCCCATATCCCTTCTACATCCAAACCCAAGCCTACCTCGAACCGACCTCGCAGCGGTTGATCCATGCGACAGCCGATAGCTTCATCCAGGAATTGCTGGTGCGCGAAGGCCAAAGCGTCCAGAGCAATCAACCCCTCGTGAGGCTTCGCGCCCCAAACCTCGAATTGCAAATCGAAGAAGTTACAGGTCAGATCCGCGCCCTAGGAGAAAAGAAAAATGCTCTGCGCGTCGCGGTCAACCAACTCTCTCCGAACACCTCCGATCTTGCAAATCAAACCCGACTCTCGGCCGAAGTACGTCTGATCGAAATCCAAGAAAAACATGCCCAAGACAAATTGGACTTTTTGGATAAACAACGCCAGGAACTACTGCTGCAATCCCCCATCCAAGGTGTCGTCGTCGGCGGTGACCTAAGTCGCGAACTGAGCGATCGGCCCTTGCAACGCGGAGACGCCTTGTTCCGGGTCGCGGATATCCATGGCCCTTGGCAACTGAAACTCCTGGTCGCCGACCGAGACGGTGGTTATGTTCAAGAAGCTCTTCTCGGCGGCCCGATCGATATCGATTGGGGACTAGAGAACTCCACCCGACGAGGACTCAAAGCCAAACTCATCTCGATGAGCCCCGAAGTCGACCAAAGACCCAATCAAGGCCCCTGCCGAAGCGCTACTGCATCTCTCGGGGAAAGCCAACTCGAACAACCCGCTATCGGTGCAATCGCCTACGCCCGCATCCCATGCGGAAAACAACCCTTGTGGTTTATCTGGAGCCGGCCCATGGTCGAATTCCTCCAAAAACGCTTCTGGTTGAACTCGACACCTTTAGGCCTCCTGCGAAAAAACCAATCTCCCGAACCAGTCCTTCTCAAGCAATAATCCCCCTATGAACCCTCCTAGCTTCCCACGACACCGGGCAATCGCTCTGCTGTTTTTGATGACCTGCTGTTTCGCTTGCCAATCCTCTCGCGGGCAATCCAACAACAACCCAATCCTGATCGATGCGGCAATCCTCAAAACAGTCGAAGTCACCTCCGTGGCTGCCCAGGTCCAAGGAGTCCTCAAGGCCGTCTCAGTCCGTGAAGGAGATCGCGTCAAAATCCAATCCCCACTGGCCGCAATCCAATCGACTTCCACGGAGCTCCAAGTCCAACGCGCCAAAGTCGCCTTGGATGCCGCTGAAAAGAACTTCGCAAGCACCATCGATATCGATCTGGCTCGAAAAAGTTTCGCCGTGGCCGAAAATGAGTTCGTCCGCGCCGTCGAAGCCAACAAGCGTGTCCAGGACGTCTATCCCGAAGTCGAAGTCGACCGACTGAAACTCGTCCGAGACCGCGCAAGCTTAGAAATCGATCGCGCGATCCATCAGAAAGCCATCGGCGAACTGGACGTGACCAAAAACCAAATTGAAATCCAACAACTCCAAGACATCCTCGATAAACACCAGATCCAAGCTCCCGTCTCAGGAATGGTCGTGGCTTTGGAAAAAAGGATCGGTGAATGGGTCGAACCAGGTACCGTCGTGATCCGCTTGGTCGAAATCGACCGCTTGAGAATCGAAGGCTTCTTGCAAGCCGAGCAGGCCGACCCGAAATGGTTAGGTGCCGAAGCGCAAGTCGAAGTGCAACTCTCTGGAAATAAAATCCTTACGACAGCCAAGTTGGTCTTCATCAGCCCAGAAGTCAACCCAGTGAACTCCCAAGTCCGTGTCCACTTGGACATTGACAACCGTGACGGAAAACTCCGACCCGGCCTTAGGCCCAAAGTCTCGATCCGCACAGCCCCATGAAACCTGAGACTTCCAATCACGACAAATCCCCCTGGCTCGGGTCGCTCAAAGTCCGACTCCGACCCGATATCCATTGGATCGCTTACCCAAATACCAATCGCTGGGTCGCCTTGGATCCGATCGCAAATGCCTTCTATTACTTCAGCCAACTCGAATACCAAACGGCCCTGCTGCTAGACGGCTCACGCTCGGTAGGCCAAGTCCTCGATACAATCCGAAATCGAGCACTGAAGTCCCATCCGACTTCGGCTTGGATCGAATCCTTTATCCAAAAACTTCATCGCTCTCAATTGATCGAATCCCCCCCCGGATTCAAAACAAACCAACTGCCAACGCCGAGCAACGGAAACGCGTTTTTCAAATCGCTCCTGGCAAACCCCCTATCGATCCGAATCCCTCTGTTTCGCCCATCGATCGATTATGCCTGGGCCCGTTTGTTCTCCAAACTCATTTTTTCGCCCTACGCGATTACGGCAGTTCTGGTCGGATTGTTGATCATCAGCTACTCGGTCGCCTCTAGAATGCTGAGCCGACCGAACGAAATTCTCTACGATGTCGGGAAGATCCAAGGAGATCGCTGGTTGGTTCTGGCCGCACTGCTTGTGGCGATCAAGTCGTTTCACGAATTAGGACATTACCTTGCTTGTGTTCACCTGAAAGTTCGCTGCGCCGAAATCGGCGCGCTGTTTTTATGTTTCACTCCATGCCTCTATTGCGATACGACCGAGAGCTGGAAACTCCCGTCACGCTCGCACCGCGCAGGGATCGCCGCTGCGGGAATCTACCTGGAGTGTTGGATCGCCCTAGGAGGCGGTCTGGTCTTTCTCAATACCCAAAGCGGTCTTGCGCATGTCCTCGGAGGTGGATTGTGGCTGATGTGTACCCTCGGAACACTCTTGCTCAATGCCAATCCCTTTTTTCGCTACGACGGCTACTTCATTCTCTCGGACCTCATCGGCGCGCCGAACCTAGGGGCCCAAAGCGCGTCGGCCCTTTGGAAATCTCTCATCGCGGCCCTCGGAGGCCCCAGAGCCGACCCTCAAGAGTTCGACCTGCCCATCGGTTTGCTCTCGATATTTGCAATCCTATCGATGATCTACCGCTGGGTCGTCCTGGGCTCGATCGTCTTTTTCCTCTGGCATTTCCTAGTCCCCTCGGGCCTGGGTCTGTACTTCTTGGCTATCGCAAGTGCGACGAGCCTAGGGATCGTACGTGCAGCAACTAGCCAAACCTATGGGCTCGTCGCCCAACTGGCCGCTCCCGAACCGATCTCTCCTTGGCGTCTGGTCGCTTGCCTAGCCTTGATCCCTATCTTGATCCTTGCGGCCTGCTGGATCCCTCTGCCCAACGGCGCGGTGCACCGAGGATACATCGAACTGCATGGCTCGATTCCGATCTATGCCCCTGAAGACTGCACGCTCGAGAGGATCAACCTTTGGGGCAAGCAACCCGCCGGGTCGATCGACCAAACAGGCGAACTGATCGTCCAACTCGATCAGCCCTCAGTGCGGTTCGAACAGCTAACCAACAAACAAGACCACGCCGAAATCCTCACGCGACTCGAACTCTACCGGCAAACCCAGGCGGTAGACGAAACCCTCGCTGCTGAAATCCCAACGCTCGAACAATTGGGGGCCCAAGCCCTGAGCAAAGTGCGATGGATCGATCAACGACTCGATAAGCTCAAAATCGTTTCGCCTAGCTCCGGGCACTTCATCCCTAAATCCGGCTGGAGCCTGACCGGTTATGAACAAGGATACCCGAAACGCAACTGGCAACCGAGACTAACGCAAGCCGACGAAGGAAAGCGCTTGCAACGCGGCGAACTGCTAGGCTGGTTTGCTAGCTCCGACCAAAAAGAAGCAGAAATTCTCGTCTCGGCCGATACGATTCCTTCGATCGATTCGAAGACCCAGGTCATGATCGTCGTCGATGCAAACCCCAAGCGATCGATCCAGGCCAAGATCGCTTATTACTCGAACGACCCGATCGCATTTTTCCCAAACCAACTCGCTGGCGACGCGATGTTCGTCCTGGAGCGAGACGAGCGGGGTTTGTGGCAATCCGAAACCCCACTCTACCGCGTTCGGATCGAACTGAGCGATGCCGACGCTTGGGTCGCTCCAGGAGGACTCTGCAGCGCGCGATTCGACCTGCCAAGGTTAACCCTTGCGCAACGCATCTACCGATTCTTTGCAAACCAATTCCAAACGCGCTAGCGATTCGCGTTAGTTCGCATCGCTAAAGCAGAACAAGTGCTTCTCGCCCCGAACAAATAGCTCACGACCCACTAGGGCTGGAGTCGCATCGACCCCCTCACCGACATCGTTGCTCGAAAGGACCTTGAGCGTCCCGGAATCCTCAATCACCACGATCGATCCACCTCGGTCGGTCAAATAGACGCAACCGTTGGCTGCCACGGCCGAAGCATACGTTCGACTCACGCCCGGCACTCGACTCGCCGAGTAAAGGGTCTTGCCTGTTTTCGCTTCGACACACGTCAGCAAGCCCGTCTTTTCTTTGTAGTAAAACAAACGACCACCGGTCAGCAACGGCGAGGCGACGTCTGGCGTGTCCTTCGATAGAGACCACACCAAAGACTTGCTCGATGCTAAATCGCCCCGACCGGCCAAGTCGAACGCGCCGATGTAAGAACCGCGGAAGCCACTGGCCACATAAGCCACCCCGTCTTGGGCGACGGCCGTTGCACAAGGCCTTTGCGTCTGGCCTCCACATCGCCAGAGTTCCTTGCCGGTCTTCAAGTCATATCCCCGCGCGGCCCTCTGACCATTCATGATCACTTGCATGGTCCCTTGGCTGTCGCTGGCGATCAACGGCGTGGCCCAACAGGTAGGCTCGTCCCGCTTGGTCTCCCAAACCGTCTGCCCCGTTTTCTTGTCGACAGCAAAAAGCATCGATGGGCCTTCGTGATCCCAAGGCACAATGAGCAAATCACCGGCGATCGTCGGCGAACTTCCTTCTCCAAAACCATTGCGAATCTGCATGTCACCAAAGTCACGCGACCAAACCAACTTGCCATCGAGCGTATAAGCAAACACGCCCCGCGATCCGAAGGAGGCATAAACCATCGCTCCATCGGTGCAAGTGCTGGCCGAGGCAAAACCGTTCGTCTCGTGCGTCCCCTCATGCGGCTTAGAACGCACGGCCACCTGCTCCCAGAGCGTCTTGCCCGTCTGACGATCCATGCAATAAAGACGAAATTCGAACTCGTTGCCCGAACCGGTCGGTACCGCACTGCTGACCCATACCTTCTGGTCCCAGATCACCGGCGAACCCGATCCCTGGCCGGCGATCGGGACCCGCCACTTCAGACCCTTCGTCTGGCTAAACTCCTTGGGCGGCTTGGCCGTCGTCGAAGTCCCATTGCCGCTCGGGCCTCGCCAGTGACCCCATTGGTCGGCGATTTCCTGACCGTAACAACGGCCGCTGAAAAGCTCCCCGAAAGGAAGGCTCGCACACATCGCGGTCGCCAAGAAAACAAAGGTCCGATGCAAGGTTTTAGTCATGTCGCTAAGGTGGCCCGGCTGGGATTTTAAAGTAAAGTGCTGTTCCAAAGGAAGGATCGATACTCCAACGGTAAACTCAGTGTACCGAAAAAAGGACCTTCGGTTTACGGTTTTGCGCCGAATCGAGACGGATTGGACTTTGTCAAGCCATCCGGTGGGGTTTAAGCTTTAATAGACTGCGGAACTTACTTTGGATTTCCGGACATCGGATGACCATCAACCAAACACTCAATCAATCGCTAGGCGAACAGATGCGGGCCGAGGAACTCAGCCTCCGGTCAACCGTTCCGCCTTCCCAAGTCCCCGGCTACCGGATGGAGAGATTGTTAGGTCAAGGTGCCTACGGACAAGTTTGGATCGCCACGAACTTGAACACAGGGCGAACCGTCGCGATCAAGTTCTACCTCCACCGTGCGGGCGTCAACTGGTCCCTGCTGACACGCGAAGTCCGCAACCTGGTCTCGATGTCGGGAAACCGGGCGATCGTCCAAGTTCTCGAAGTCGGCTGGGATTCCGAACCACCCTACTATGTGATGGAATACCTCGAGAACGGTTCGCTCGATGATCTGATCCGAAATCGAGGAGCCGTCGGTACACAACGCGCCGTCGAACTCTTTACCGCAATCGCCATGGGGCTAAACCACTCCCACGGCAAAGGGGTCCTGCACTGCGACCTCAAACCCGCCAACGTTCTGTTGGACCAAGACATGCAGCCACGAATCGCCGACTTCGGCCAAAGCCGCCTGTCGAACGAACAGACCCCATCGCTCGGCACGCTGTTCTTCATGGCTCCCGAACAAGCCGACCTCAATGCGGTCCCTGACGCACGTTGGGATGTCTACGCTCTGGGGGCAATCCTCTACTGCATGGTCGTCGGGACCCCACCGTATCGCACCCCCGAAACCGTCTCGACGCTCGATACCGCAAGCAGCCTTTCAGAACGTCTCAAACGCTACCGCGATACCATCCTCAAAAGTCCCTACCCCCGCGGACACTACCGAGTCTCAGGCATCGATCGATGGCTATGCTCGATCATCGATCGATGCATCGCCAAGAAACCCGAAGATCGTTTCGACAACGTCCAACAAGTCCTCGCGGCCCTGGAACGACGCAACATCAGCCGCCTTAGAGTCCCGCTGATGGTCCTCGGTATCCTCGGACCACTGCTCCTTGCTACCATCATGGGCCTTTCGTTTTGGCGCGCTGTGTCGGTGGCCGAATCCGACCTATCCAACGAACTCCGCGAAGGTGCCCTGCAAAGCAATTTCTTTGCCGCTCAATCCGCCGCAGGTACCCTCGAATCGGAAATCGCTGCTCTGTTCCGATTGGTCGAAGAAGAAGCCCGCCGAAGCCCTCTCGAAGATCGCTTCATCGAATCGATCGATGCAGCAGGTACCGATCTGCTCCAATCTCTTGCCACCGAACAATCCCCTCCTGCCGATAGTCGAGCTACCCTGATCGACCTGCCGGCCCGAAGCGAACTCGAGTCGGTACTGGACCATCGGCTCGAATGGATCCGCTCTCGAGGCGGTGCAGCCAAATCCACCAAATTCGATAGCCTCTTTGTGACCGATCGCTACGGAACCATGATCGCCGCTGCCTTCGCCAACGAACCCTCAAACGCGCCGATCGGCGAAAACTTCGCCTACCGTAGCTACTTCTCCGGACAAACCAGAGACATCAGCCAGACGACCCCCAGACGCAATATCCAACGCACCACCTCAACGCACCTGAGCGTCCCGTTCAAGTCCACGACAACCAACCGATGGAAAATCGCGGTCTCGACCCCAGTGTCGGTCAAACGCAAATCCAACGACGAAAAAACGCCCGAACGCCTCACCGAACGCCTCACCGAAGGTCTCCTGGTCCTGACAATCAATATCGGTGATCTCGAACTCCTTGCCTCCGAACGACAAAAACACGAAGCCTCCCAAACCGATAACCAAGACGAGCCAAACGTCGAATCCAACCGAAAATTCTCCGGATTCGCCGTCCTGGTCGATGGCCACGAAGGGGAACGCGAAGGGACGATCCTCCAACACCCATTCTTCGCCTCGCGTGTCGATATCCCCTTGTCCGCTGTGCGAGCACCCGATACGCCCGATCCGAGTAATCTCCCGGCCAGTAATCTCTCGTCCGGTAATTTCTCGGCCGGGTCGCAAGAAGACCAAAATCAAGATGCAGAACTAAAGTTCCAAATCGATGATGCCATGCTCAAAAAACTCAAGGAGTCCGGCACCTACCGATACATCGATCCGATCTCCAAACACCCCTCTGGAAAGGCCTACCGTGGAGAATGGATCGCAGCGATGGAAAAAGTCGAAATCGCCCGAAAAGGTCTCGACGAATTCGAACGCAAACAATCGACCTCACTGATGCTTTTGGTCCAAGTCCCCGCCGATTCAATCACCGTTCCGATCGGAATGATGGGGCAAAAACTCGCCAAACTCTTTCTCTACGCCCTGATCGCACTGCTCCTGGCGATCGCCTTGCTCTGGTGGATCGTCAGCCGATTCCTAAGGTCCCCGGACCAACTGAGCCAAGCCGTCCGTCCTCGCATTGTGTCGGTCGACTCCCGTAGCCCCTCCGACGCCGATGCTACCTTGGGTGTCGAGTAAGGCCCATCGGCGAAAAAAAACAACCCGCCTGCAAGGCTTCCAGCGCCGTTGAACTGTCGGTTTTGACCTTCTTCGCCTATATTAGGAGTACTTTGACTCTCGGAGGGTCACTCTTGAGCGGGGTGATGCGAAGTATTGCTGGGTGAATAAAGCGGGCCATTTTGCGGGTCTGCTTCCAGCGAAACGCTCGCGAAATCCAACCACCGAACCCCTCCCGCCTCCGTCGTTCTCTCCCAGTTGACCATTCCAGTTGACCCTAACGGCCAATTCCTGACTCCTACGTGTACCGGATCCTAGCTCCTTGGAACTCCCACTCCCCTATCAAGCTCCGGGCTCAAAAGTCCACACATTCCTGCTTGCAGCTATGTTGATCTGCAGTCAGATCGCCTGTGCCCCCCCCTCGCAAGTCCGGGTGTACGAAACCTCCAAGTCCGAGTCGACATTCGTCTCAGGACCCCTCTCGGGATCCCTTCCGGGCAACCCTACCGCGACGACTCCCGGAACCGACAATCAAGCCAACTCCTTGAAGACAACTCCCAGTTCGACGAAAAACAGTGCGACGAAAAACACCACGGCTGGCCCGCGTCGAATCCTCGGTGCAATCATCCCGGCCGACGACGGCTGCTACTTTCTCAAAGCCACCGAAAGCCCCGAACGCCTAGAACCCCTTAAGGCCGACGTTCAAGCCATCATCGAAAACTTTGCAATCGATCCACAAACAGGCCGTCCCTCCAATCGGCTTCCCGATGGCTGGGTCATCAACCCCCGCAATGACATCGCTATCGCGGAACTAATCTCTCCAGAAGCCAGCGGAAGCATCAAGTTCACTGTGACCGCCCTAGCTATGCCCCCAAGCCAGGACTGGCAAGGCTACCTACTGAGCAACGTCAATCGATGGCGAGGACAACTCAAACTCCAAGAACTCACCGCCGAGACCCTCCTAGGCTCCCTGGTAGAAGTCCCCCGCACCGGTGCCTCCATCCCATCGTACATCTTCGATGCCGTTGGAACCGGTACCGGAGCGATGAGCCCAACGCCCCCATCAGCCAATCCAACGACACCATCAGCCAATCCAACGACACCAGAAACCCCCAACCGCCCCAAACTCAACTACAAGCTCCCCGAAAACTGGAGCGTTGGCCAAGGCTCCCAATTCAGGCTCGCGACGCTCAACATCGACTCCAAACAAGGACGTGGCGAAGTGACCGTCAGCATGGCGACAGACAACCCACAAGCCAACACCATGATGTGGTTCCAACAACTCACCCGCGAACCCGACGCGACGAAACTCGAACCCATGGTCAAGGCGGCCCTCGAAGCCGCCGAAAAATTCGCCGTCGGCCAAAAACAAGCTACCTTGTACGAAATCCGAAGTTCCGAACAAGCCACTGCGCCGACGCTGCTGGTGGTCTCCCTGCCGACTGCTACTCCCGAACTCCAACTGTTCGTCAAACTCATCGGCGATAACCAATTGGCGTCGGATCAAAAAGCAAACCTCATTCAATTTGTTCAATCCATCGAAATCCAATAGACATCAATAGATCCCTATGGCTACTGCACCCCTGCAAGATGGTCTCTTCCCCCGCTCGAGCGAATCTTCGCGACCATTCGAAAATGCGATCTGGACCGTGCTCCGATACGCCGGCTCCCTGAAAATCACTTGCTCGATGTTCTTCCTCGGAGTGGTGATCCTCTTTATCGGGACCCTGGCCCAAGACGAAGAAACGATCGTCGATGTCAAAAAAGATTACTTCAATAGCTGGGTCGCTTACGTCCCGCTCGATGTGTTCAAACCCCAAACGATTTGGCCCCATACCCAAGAGAACAGTCTCCCTGGCGGTTTTGTCATGCCAGGCGGCGCGATGATCGGTTTGATCCTTCTTGTCAACCTTGTCGCTGCCAAAATGACCCGCTTCCAAATGACCGCACGCGGTGCTAGGTTCGTCGGAGGGATGTTTCTGACCCTCGCGGGCTTTGCCCTCGTGGCTCTGATCGTCTTCGGTGCCCATCTAGGTGATGGACTCCAAGGAGAACCCCCTTTTACCTACAACCAAATCTGGACCGGCTGTTTGACGGGACTTTGGTGCTCAGCCATCGCAATGGGATTGTGGGGAATCGGGTATCCCCCCAAGCAAAACATCTTGCGAACCACCATCCTGACAATCTTCGTCGCACTGCTGGCTGTCGCTTTCTTGGTCGCCCTTACCGGCGATAAATACCGGATCCCCGATCCAGGTCTGCGGATCGTTTGGCAACTGGCCAAAAGTCTTCTCGTGAGCTTGGTCATGCTCGCGGGTCTGATCCTCCTGTTTGGAGCCCGTGGCGGTAACGTCTTGATCCACCTAGGGATCGGACTGCTGATGCTCGGTCAGTTCGTCTTCGGGGATCGCCAACGCGAAGAGCGCATCAGCCTTTACGAAGGGGAACGAACCTCGGTTGCCATTCAAACCGACATCGTGGAACTTGCCGTGATCGACTCGACAGCACCCGACAAAAACCGTGTCGTGGCTTTCGATGACGCCCTGATCCTCAATGCGATCCGAAACAAAAAATCGCTGAGCGACCCCTCGCTCCCCTTCGAGATCAAAATCGAGAAGTGGATGGCCAACTCGGACATGACCACACGACGCGAAAACCCTCAGGCAGCCGCCGAGGCCCAAGGTTCCCAAGGGCTTCCTCCCGAGGTCGCATTGATCGAAGCCGGCAAATCCGGTGGGGCCAAAAGCGAAATGAACTTCGCGTCGGCTTATGTCAGCGTCCGAGAAAAAGCTTCTTCGAAGGATCTGGGTAAGTTCGCCGTAACCCAATTTTTTAACGATCCAACAGTTCGACCCAAACCCCTGCTTCCCCAACTGGAGTCCGAGGGACGTCAGTTCGAACTGGCTCTGCGATTCCGACGAAATCTCAAACCCTTCTCCTTTGAACTCCAAGACGTCGTCCTTGAACAATACACCGGCACGGCGATTCCTAAAGACTATTCCTCCTACGTCCGTATCCTGGATCCGTCCGGTGCAACGCTCCAAGAAGGTCGCATCTGGATGAATAGCCCCATGCGATTCCGAGGCGAAACCTACTACCAATCGCAGTACACATCGGCTGCCCAATCGCCCCTGCGGGTCGAACAAACGGTTTTGCAAGTCGTTACCAACGCCGGTTGGCTCATCCCTTACGTTTCATGCGTACTGGTCGGACTCGGTATGCTCGCCCACTTTAGCATCACCCTGACTCGATTCGCTTCGAGGTACGATCGACAAGCCTTTGCGATGCCCGATCGTTTCCCGACATTCTGGCCCTCGGTGATCCTACCTCTTGTGCTCGTCGGAGGATTGCTCGCCTATGCCTCCAAAAAACCATCGGTCTCCAAAGACCAAATCGATTGGTATGCCATCGGAACTTTGCCCGTCCAGCACGAAGGCCGAATCAAACCCCTCTCGAGCGTCGGAGCTCAAATCCTCAAAGCGCTCTCGAACAAACCCTATGCATTGGCACCGTCGAACGCAAGCGAATCGGGCAATCAGAAATCCGACAAGCCCGCACGACTCTCCTCGGCCGAATGGCTCATGAGTCTGATGGTCCACGAACCTTGGATCTTGGATGCCCCATTGATCCGAATCGACTCCCAAGCATTGCTCGATGAACTCGAAATCACTCGTGACAAATCCAATTGCTACCCAGCCAACAAGATCCTCAAGGCCCTGACCGGTAAAGAAGAAAAGACCGAGAAAATACTCGCGATCGACCAAAAGGATTGGAATTTCGACCAAGCCCAATTCATGAAGCTCCAATCGAAAATGAATATTCTTCTGGGCATTTGGAATGCCTACGAGCCTATCGATGAAATCCTCAAGGTAGCCGCCGAACAGCCCGAACGCCTCGCGCAAGTAATCGACCAACTCAAACCCCTCATCGAGTCACTGCGAGCCAAAGGCCCACCGGCGATCATCCCCCCCAAAGACATCCCAGAAACCATCGACCCGAAAATGCCTCCCCCGCGTTGGGATGCCTACGCCCCAGCCTTCTACGAAGTGATCTCGAAATTCGACTCCAAAAAACTAGACAACCCTACATCTCGGTTCCGCGATCTGGCTAAGCTCATGCGCGAAGGAAGTTCCAAGAGCCGCGAAATCAACGCCGCCGTGAAAAACTATGACTCGCTGATCGAAGACAACTACGGCAGGGTCTCGAAGTCCTCCAAGGCACGCTTCGAAGCCTGGTACGAACACTTCAATCCCATCGGCTGGTCCTATGCGATGTACATCGTCGCCGGCCTGCTGTGCTTGCTCGGTCTTGCGGTTCGTAACGAACCAATCCGCCAAGCCGCTTTCTGGATCTGCTTGCTCACACTTGGACTACACACCCTTGCGATCATCAGTCGCGTCTACATCTCCGAAAGACCGCCGGTCGTTACGCTCTACTCCGCATCGGTCTTCATCGGCTGGGCCATCGTGCTGGCCTGCATGGTCGCCGAAAAGTTGTTCCCCATCTCCATTTCACTCCTGGTCGCCTCGGTCGCTGGCTATCTCTCCTTGCAAGTCGCTTATGGACTCGACATCGGCGATTCAATGCCCGTCTTGCAAGCCGTCCTCGATACCCAGTTTTGGCTCTCGACACACGTCATCAGCGTCTCGCTCGGCTACAGCGCGACGTTCCTTGCCGGGCTCTTGGGAATCGGCATCGTCATCCTGGCGCTTGTCCGAAGTTTCTACAAAGGCAATCAATTAGGCGATCTGCGATCGATCAACGAGATACTCTATCGGATCTGCTACGGGGTCGTCTGCTTTGGAATCTTCTTTAGCTTCGTCGGAACCGTTCTAGGTGGACTCTGGGGTGATGATAGTTGGGGCCGTTTCTGGGGCTGGGACCCCAAGGAAAACGGAGCCTTGATGATCGTCCTTTGGAACGCGCTTCTGTTGCATGCCAAGTGGGATCGACTCGTCGGGTCCCTAGGCTTTGCAATCCTGGCAATCGGTGGAAACATCATCACCGCTTGGTCGATGTTCGGCACCAATATCCTCGGAATCGGATTGCATGCCTACGGCGGCGAAACCGGCGAGTCGCTCCGAAACCTTGGCCTCTTCTCCATGAGCCAATTGGTGTTCATCGGGTTAGGTATCATCGCCTATGTCCTGGGCAATAGTAGCAAACCCACCTCGCCGAAATTGTCAAAGTCCAAACGATAACGAGGTATCCAGACGTCGCTCCCAAGCGAGGCGTACCGACCGAGGTTTCTCGAAGACAAAGCAATACCATGACCGACGATCGACGTTGCTCCAAAAACTTTCATTGGCTCGAATCGAGCATCGTCGAACATCGATCGATCGCCAAGGATACCTGGGAACTGACCCTGGAGGCTCCCAACCTCGCTCGTTGGACCCTCCCAGGCCAATTCTTCATGGTTCGCTTGGCTGGCTTGAACGATCCGCTCATCGGCCGCGCTTTGGCGATGTTCGATCGCGGTTTTGATTCGCAAGGAAACCCTCAAACCGTCTCGGTCGCCTACGTCGTCAAAGGCAAATTCACCCACGCCCTATCCCGATTCAAAGCCGGCCAGTCGGTCGAAATCTGGGGGCCCCTAGGGAACGCTTTTTCCAACAACCCCGTCGATCATTTGATCCTCGTCGCAGGCGGTGTCGGGATCACACCCATGCTGAGCCTAGCATCGGCGGCACTCGGACAAGGCACCTACAGCCAAGAGGGGAACTTTGCCAAACAAGTTACCCTCTGCTACGGGGCTCGAACCCAAGACTACCTCGTCGCTCTCGATGCCTTTGAGGCAAGAGGGGTTCGATTGGCGATCGCCACCGAGGACGGCTCGCTCGGGCATCGTGGACGGGTCACCGAGGTGCTCGTGGACCTCCTGAGCCGCTCCGAAGGAACCGCTCGTATCGCTTGCTGCGGCCCCGAACCGATGATGCAAGCCGTCTCGAATATCGCTCATGAGCACCAAGTTCCCTGCGAAGTTTCGCTAGAAACGCCCATGGCTTGCGGCATCGGGATCTGCTTTACCTGCGTAGCGAAAATCGACCAAGGTGACGGGACCTGGGACTACCGACGCACATGCGTCGAAGGCCCCATCTTCGAGTCCCAATCGATCGTTTGGTAACTTCGCTAATC
>JAPLNM010000062.1 GCA_026692845.1 Planctomycetota bacterium
ACTGGAGTCGTTCAGGATCTCGAACGCATCGGTCGGATTGTGGCTAACTCCGAAGCATGGTGGATGCTCGACGCGGCCCAAAGCATCGGGTATGTCGACTTCGATCCGCGATCGCTTGGGATCGATCTTGTGGTGGCTCCGTCACACAAAGGGCTCGGCGGAATGTTCGGTACCGCTTTTGTTGTCGCGGCCCCAGAGGTAGTCCCCTCCTTGCGCTCTCCGTGGGTCGGTGGGACGGGTCGCTCGAGCGGCTCTTGGACCGGGCCCTTCGATTGGTTGGAATCGGTCCAGTCTGGAAACATCAACGGCCCCTCGATTGCATCCTTGGGCGCTGCACTGCGCGGTGCATCATCTAGGTCGATGGCCGATTTTCAAGCGACAGCTTGCGAATGGCTTAAGCGAATCCGTCATCAGATCGCAGGCTATTCGAGCTTGCGCTTGGTTGGATACCCCGATGGACCGGACGATTTAGAACAGGCGTCCAGGGTCCCGGTGATCAGTTTTTCTAGCCGATCTCTGGGAAGCCATGAGATGGCGATGCTCTTGGACTCGGCCATGGGGATAGAATGCAGGTCGGGGCTTCATTGTGCCGGGGCGATCCATCCATTTTTAGGGACCGATCCACACGAAGGGACTTTGCGGATGAGTTTCGGACATACCACGACCGAGGCGGATGTGGATGCTGCGATCGAGGGTATCAGGCTCTTAGGTGAGATCAACGCGTGAAAGTAAATCCAAGATCAAAGAACCATTGGGCTCGGATGTACGTCCCTGCGATGCTCTGCTTGATGGGTTTGGCTAGTTGTGACAAGCCCCCCGAGAAATCGGTCATGGATGGCCATTGGAAGACATCTCCGAAGTCGCAGTCCAAGGACCCACCTTCGGTCGCCTCGACCCAAAATGGGACTTTTGTGCCCCGCAAAGTGCTCGATGGATCGGGGTATGGATGGGTCATGAATGCTGTCAAGCCATGGCCCAGCGATTCGTCTCTTGAGCAAATAGGCGAGCACTTCAAGGTGGCGGTTCGATCGAGCATCGACGCCTTGGACCATATCCTCAGTGACCCGGCCCTTTCTCCAGACGAAATCGCCTCGTCCCGCTACTCGCGTTCGACGTTCTTGAATTACCAAGGGGATCCTCTGAAGGCCTATGAAGACCTGTGCTTGGCTCGCAAGTATGTCGAAACGAACCCGCGGATCGCTAAGGACTTTCTCTACACGATCATTTACAACCAAGGAGTCACGGCGATGCGGCGCGGCGAAAACGAGAACTGCATCGCATGCCGTGGCGAAAGCTCTTGCATCTTGCCAATCTCCAAAGCCGCTGTACACCAGAACCCCGAAGGATCTCGGATCGCAATTCAGCACTTCATGGAGTACTTGGAGAAATTTCCCGAAGACGGCGAGGTTCGCTGGCTTTTGAATGTCGCTTACATGACCCTCGATGAGCACCCGGAAAAAGTTCCCTCGCAATATCGCATCCCCATGGATCGTTACGTGCATCAAGAAAACGGAATCGGTCGGTTTCGTGACATCGGTGAAAAGGTCGGACTCAATCGCTTGAATCAAGCCGGTGGTGCGATCATGGACGATTTCGACGCCGATGGCAAACTCGATGTGGTGATCTCCTCATTCGACCCAACGCAGATCATGGGTGTCTACCGCAACGTAAATCTCGAGGCATTCGAGGACGTGACCGTACAAGCTGGAGTCTCCAATCAACTCGGTGGACTCAACTGCGTGCAGACCGATTACAACAACGATGGTCTGCTCGACGTGTTCATTGTCCGGGGGGCTTGGTTG
>JAPLNM010000063.1 GCA_026692845.1 Planctomycetota bacterium
ATCGTCCTCCCAGCTCCCGACAAAACCACCGCGAGCGGTCCATAGCGTATCGAGATAATCGAGGTTTTTCTCCGCGATGCGCCCTAGATCAAACGAGGTGGTACTCAGCGCATGCAACGCCGTAGCCGTCGACAAAAGGTCTGGCATGACGATCCCCTCTCCGACGCAAAACCCTCCGTCTTTATGCATCTGAGAGAGCAACCAATCTCGCACTTGGTTCCCCTCGTCGCTCCCGAGATGGCGGAACAAAGATGCCGCGGCTGCAGTCGTGGGTGTTAGCCCAAAAGGTAAATCGGGGCTATTGGAGTACCCACCATCCTGCGTCAAACGACTGCGGATGCACGCAAGCATTTCCTCCTGGGAACCGATGGGGTAGCCGATGTCGTGCTCCAAGCCCAAAGCGACATAGCAACCGTACATCGAACCGTGGGTTTCGCCCGAATCGGTAAAGAACCCACCGTCGGGGGCGCGGAAGCATTCGAGCCGCTGGATCGTCCGCTCCTGGAGGTCCGCAGGCCATAAGTTCTTAGGAAGAAACGCCCAGCAACGGGCCAAGCAGGACAGATCGACGAGGTTCAGTTCCTCGATTCGCGGATGCTGGGAATTCAAATACCGCGCAAGCCCCTCGACCGGCAAAGGCATCTGCAAGGCCATGTAGCCGGCGATTCCAAAGGTGGAATAGTACAAATCGGGCTTGCCCTCCCGGTCGCAAAATCCACCGCTTGGGTGGTGTTGCGATCGGAGAAAACTGGCGACCAATTCGGTCGCATCACCGAGCAGCTTGGGGGCTAGGCGAGCGACCTGCAGCATTTCTAGTCTCAAACTCACTGCACCAATCCTTCACTTCCACAGTGAATATCTTGCTGATCACTCGACGCAGCAAACCCTTGACACTGGGGTTTTCCAGTTCGGTCAAACACCGGATCGCTTCCTCTTTGTAGGATTCCTGAAGGACCCGGCATCGATCGCCAATCTGATATTCCGTAAATAATTTTTCGACCTGCTCTAGCTCTTCTGAGGAACATTCTTTGCGCCAAGCTCGATCGACGAGTTCTCGATGCTGGGGGTTTCCTCGGACGCGCTCGTGCAACAACGCCAAAGGCAACGAAGGTCTCATGGCTTTCAAGTCGCTGAGCGACTCTCCGCTGACCATGTCCTCAAGGTCATCTCGTATCTGGTAGGCAACCCCGAGCGCATCGCTGAAGCGACTGATGATGCCGCAGACGGCCGTATCGCAATCGGCGGCCAAGGCCCCGAACTGCAGCGCCACTTCGAAGGCCGTCGAGGTCTTCTTGCGGAAAATATCCAGAACCTGGGTCGATGTCAGCGGGGAAGGGGCCTTGGCCCACTGAAACTCCGCGCCTTGACCAAGACACAAGGTCCGGTGCCCAGAGGCAGCGACCTTGCTGATCGCAATTCGCTGCTCGGCAGATAATCCACAGTCGGCGATCAAGGCGTATCCATCTCCAAGAAGCAAATCGCCGACGTTCAACGCCACGGCGACGCCTTGTTCGCTATGGAGCGTCGGTTCGCCGTATCGCAAATCGTCATTGTCTTCGATGTCGTCGTGAACCAACGAGGCCTTGTGGAAACACTCGGCGGCGACAGCCAACTTCTTGAGCGATATCGGGACGGTGACATCCGGATCATCGACCATCGATTTCCATACACAAGCGGTCAAAAACGGTCTCCATCGCTTGCCGTTTTTGGCCAACCAAGCTCTGGCGATCTGCTCGGTCTGGGTCGGTGCAGGACCCATGATCTCTTCGAGCGACTCGTCGCTAAACCAAGCCTTGACCTCGCCGCGAAGGCTGTCGAGGTTGAGTCGATATGTCGCATCGTCACTGGTCAAGTGGATCGTCTCCCAGATCCACTCCAAGTCGACCGTCACGTCCTTGCAATCGTCCTGGAGCAACGGAATCGCCACGCCAGGGATCGCCGCAGACTCCATATAAGGAAACGCTTTTTCCAAGACGCTCAAGCAACTGACCCCGACGATCGCATCGATCTTGCCGGTCTCGATAATCGCCATGACCAACGCGGAACCCTCGGCGACCAAGACCGCATAGCCGAGCCGCTCGGCTTCCTCTTGCAACTCTTGAATGGTGCACAACCCACACTGCTTGCACAGGAGCCCAAACTCATCGAACGGGGCAGGGCACTTGTCCTCGATCCGCATGCACTTTGGAAGCAATAAAAGCCGGCGCTCATAAGGTACCCGCGCGAGCTGGTCGCGCCAAACCTCGCTGTTCAAGAGCACGCCGACATAATCGGTAAAGATCGCAGCCAATCCCTGCTGCTCGACGCAGATCTCCGAATGCCTACGCAGATCGGCAATCGAAAGAGGCGCGACCAATTTCGCATCGATCACGTACTGCCGTAGCTTCGTTCGTACTGACTCGCGCTCAGGACGCGTTTGCGGAATGTTCTCTTTGGGCTTGCGCTCGCGCTGGACTGGTACCGCACGGGGCAAGGTCATTATGGGCAATTGCATAAGTGAATTCTTCTCAAGCGGATCAAGTGTAGGCACCGAAACCAAAATACCAGTGCTTCTTGGCGAACCGGTATATCCAACTCTCCTCCGGGATTTCCTGCCCGGGCTGGTGCTGGCTGGTCCGCGATTCAAGAGCCTCTAATTCTAACATCGCTGTCTGGCGCTGCGTGGTGTCGACCGCAGAATGTTTTTCAACAAGCAGCTTGACCAAATCCGGCCGCTCGAGCACCACACAACCTCGGGTCGCAGCGGCCGATGTCTTGCGAAAATCATCCAAAAACTCCGACTTGGCCATGATCTGGTAAATGCTCGGCCCGTCATGAATGCTCTCTTTGGCAAATTGAATGATCGGACACGGCTCGATCGCCCCCGAAGGACCGATGTGGTGACTGACCCCGGTGGCCATCGGACAAAGCGCTCCGCCCCGGTCGTCCCAATAAGGCTCGACGATCCCGATCGGCACCCTGGTCCGCATCTGGACGATGAAACGCCGCAACTGAACAATCTGCTCGGGACTCAACGCCAATTCAGGCGTGGGCTTGGGTCCAACAACTCGATACGTATGGAACCATGCATAATGGACCCCCATGCCGATGAGCTTCTTGAGCCACTCCTCGCTGACCAAATCGTAGTTCGTTTTGCAC
>JAPLNM010000064.1 GCA_026692845.1 Planctomycetota bacterium
GTAGCCGAATAAGCCCTACGAAGCCTGCGGTCGTCGTGATGGCATACCAAATCCCGATCGCGACTCGGACGATCCAGTGGGTTTGATGCTCGGCCGGCCACCAAGCCCACATCCATCCCTGGCGTATCGCACATGCCTTGAAAAATAAAACGGGATTGGCTCGGATGGACTGCCAACCCAACGCGTTGGCCAGCGCATCGGAGGCGAGCTCATCGGTTTCAACTCGGATGTTCTCTTCGAGACGCTTGGCATGCCACCATGCATGAAAACGATCGTCGTCCCACTGACGAGACCAACTGGTTTCCCAATGTTCATAGAGAATCGGATTGTTGGCCAACAGCAACGTATAGCCACCATGCGTCGTGGCCCAAAGACCTTGCCCCATCTCCGATTGATTCCGTTTCCACCAAGGCAATAGGACCAGCAGGCAGCCGATCAGAAGACAACTGGCCCGAAGAGGATTTCGACGAAGTTCACTGCCGCCCCAAAGTAGGGCCCAAGCCAGCGCGGTCGGTCGGCAAAGGCAAGCGATCCCAAGCGTCGCCCCGATTGCCAGACCGATCGCAGCACCGATCGCCGGACCTCGCGTCGAGTTTTGCCCCCGACCCAGTAAACCGCTCCCTGGGAGGTCCAGCGTATCCTTGCGATCCAAGAACAAAGCCAACCACCAGGCGAATAGTCCTAGAAACGTGGCGAGCGTTTCGGTCATCACCAACGTCGATTGACGCAAGAGGATCGGATCGAAGAGAACCAGGGCACTGGCCACAAGGCTTTGCAGGCCGCTCAAACCGAGCCGAAATGCGATGCGAAAGGTCAGCGTGACACTGCAGGCTCCGAGAATTGCGTGCAAAATTGCAATAGGCACTAGGTCCGATTCGAAACCTTGCAGCCAGCTCAAGAGCCACGGATACAGTGGCGGTCGGTAAGCCGTTGCCACGGGGTGCCCTTGGGGATCGAGGATTCCAAACGTGCCTGTCGCATAGAGCGTTTGAGCGAGTCTTCGATACGCATCGCGGTCGGCTAGAAGACTCGGCAGAGTGAGGATTAGGATCGTTAAGCGAAAGGCCAGAGCGATCAGGAACACCCCGATGGACCAACCCAGACCCTCGAGCGGCCTTGAGGTGTTGGGACTTTGGTCGAGCGAGTTTTGGGCGCTCATTGAGATCGGTACTCGGAGGGGATTGAGCCGGGGTTCGGCCCCTTTAGGAGGAGGCTTCAGGCGACCAGCCTGGAGCAGGATGTTTTTCGATGCAGCAAGGTTGAGTTTGAAGGCTTTCGATGCGATGCTTGGCCAGGGCCACTTGACTCTTGGTCCCATGAGGTTGGAGTTTCAATCGAAAACTCTGGGATTCTCCACCTTGCAATGGCACCGTGCGGTGATGCTGCTGTTCGAAGGTTTTGGTGTTTGGGAAGCCGGTTGCAGGTTCGATTCCCAAGACGTATCCATCTTCGAGAGCGCCGGTGTTTTTCCAAAAGTTGACCACAGGGAGAGTGGATTGGTCGAATAGGACCGAATATCCGATACTTTCATCGGTGTTGCACAGCATGGCTTCAGTCCACTGGTCTTCGGATCCCAAGGGCTCAGCATAGTAGACTTGCTCGGAGTACCCGCTTTGCGGTCCCTCGCATCGATCCCAGCCGTCGATGCCTTGGGCGGCCCTGGCGTCTCTTGGGGCTAAGCGTTTGAGCGGGGCGATGATTTTGGATCCGGATTCCAAGGGGCCTTGGCCAAGGTTGATATGGTAGAGCAATTGCATCGAACCCGGGGTCGATCGTGTATTGGTGACCGTGTCATGGATTTCGATCGTCGAAGAACCGGCACGGAACCGCATGCGAGTCTGAAGCTCTAGCGTATAGATCAGGAATCGCGATTCGATGACCGTGCCGATGACATCCAAGGTGCCTTGCTGCGGGTCTACTTCGATCCTCAACTGGCTAGCTGGGAGGTTGGCGATGCGACCGTGAACCGGGTGGATGACTTTGCCGTGGCTGTCGAAATCCGGAGCTCCGTTGCTGAGCAATCCGCAGCGCACGAGCAGTTCGTCGAAACCTTCGAGCCATCCGATACCCGAGGTGTCTCCCACAGGGACCAAGGATGGATGAACCGGACCGGCCACAGGGCTTTGCCAGCCGAACTCGATCCCTTGGACCCAGGTCTTCCAGATCCCCATGCCTCGCATCGGCAAGAGCACCGCCTTGATCGCTTCGGTGTCGATCGTCAAGCACTGCATACCGAGAGCTTTGCCGGTATTCCAGCAGGACCAATCGAAGCGGACTCTGCTGCCTTGGAGTTGGAACTCTTGGGAGACCGGATCCGATGCATTCCTGAGGTTCGATTCATCGGATCGGGTTGGGGAGATCAACTGCCATTGAGGCATTGGAGGGAGTCCCTTTTTCAACGATTGTTTGGTTGCATCAACTTGGTAATGTGCTCGATCGACCGATCCCGTGCACTTCGAAACCGATGCTCGCGAGGCTTTCGGCGCAGAGGATATTTCTGCCATCGAACAAGAATGCGGGACGCTGCATGTTTTGAAAAACGCGTTGCATGTCGAGTTGCTTGAACTCGTCCCATTCGGTCATCACAGCAACCGCGTGGGCATTGTGGGCGGCTTGGTAAGCATCCGAGACGATCGTCACGTTTTTCTCGATCAATTGACGGTGCCTTGCGGAGATTTCCAAGGATTGGTCTTTGAACACGTGAAGCAAGTCGTTGCGGATTTGTTTTTCGGAAACGCGCGGATCGTAGATCACGAGCCTAGCACCCTCTTCGAGCAGATCTCGGCAAACGTAGATCGCGGCCGATTCGCGTGTGTCATTGGTGTCTTTTTTGAAAGCGAATCCCCAAATCGCGATCTGTTTATCCGATACGGTATGAAACAATGTCCTGACGATCCTCGTCGAGAAGCGTTTCTTTTGGTAATCGTTCATCAAGACGACTTGTTCCCAATACTTTGCTACATCCGCAAGGCCGAAATGTTCGCAAAGATAGACAAGATTCAGGATGTCTTTTTGGAAGCACGATCCACCGAAGCCTACGGAGGCTTTGAGAAATTTTGGTCCGATTCGCGAATCGGTTCCGATCGCCTTGGCGACCTCGTCGACATCCGCACCGGTCGCTTCGCACAGCGCCGACATGGCGTTGATCGAGGAGACGCGCTGGGCCAAAAATGCGTTGGCCGTGAGTTTGGAAAGCTCGCTGCTCCAAAGGTTCGTCGTGAGGATCTTGTGCCGAGGAATCCATCGTTCGTAGACTTTGGTCAATTGCTCGATCGCCGAGGCGGATTCACCGCCGATCAAGACGCGGTCGGGAGCCAGCAGATCGGCAATCGCGGTCCCTTCGGCTAAAAACTCCGGGTTGCTAAGAACATCGAAGCTCGCCCCGCTCGAGGCGCTTTTGAGGATCCGTTTGACGGCCTCTGCGGTCCTGACAGGCAAGGTCGACTTTTCGACAACAATTTTATGACCTTCTGAGCATTCGGCGATGCGTCTGGCGCATTTCTCTACGAATTCGAGGTTCGCGGCGCGCCCCGCGCCCATTCCGTGCGTTTTGGTGGGGGTGTTGACCGAGATAAAGATCATGTCCGAACTGCGGATCGCGGCCTCGACATCGGTCGAGAAACTCAAATTCCTGCCCCTTGCCTGCTCGACGATTTCCTTGAGTCCAGGCTCATAGATCGGTAAGACATCGGAGTTCCACTGGTCGATTCGGGACTGATTCAGGTCCACGACGGTCACTTGGATATCCGGGCACTGCTTGGCAATCATCGCCATGGTCGGACCTCCGACATAACCAGCACCGATACAACAGATCCGCATAGTAATTGGGGGCGTAGTCGAAGACAGGCTCATAGGAAAAATGCGATCCAAGGATTTGGAGGACGAAAGGTCGGTTCCGCTCCGGGGTCGATAGTATGATTCTCCCCATTTTTTTGGGTAGGGATTTTCCCCTGAAATGGCGAGGGTTTGCAAGCTTTGTAAAAAACGACCTTCGGATTTGGAAGTTTTTACAAAAACAACCGACCCACAGCGTTTGAAATCACCTTGCCAAGCTCCCCAATCTGCCCAGTCGGACTGGATTATCCGCTTTTTGGTTTTTTGGTTTTTTGGCACGGCTTGTGCATAACTGATCTCCCATCAGGAGGCCAAGCGGTACCTGATAGTTTGGAACAAGGAAGTCCCGTGATCTTAGTGGCGTCGAATTCCAGCAACCCTGGAGGAACCGACAGACCTTCCCATCAGGTTTGGCCCAGCTTTCACGGCGGTTAGACATCCTCGGAGAAGACTCGCTCCGCAAGCCTTCGCAACAGAACGTTGCTTGCACTTGCGGGGCGAGTCGTTTCCCTTTCTTATTCCAGGGCCAAACTGGCTTATTCGGCCAAACTGGGCTAAAATCAAGCGTCTTTGACTCGGATTTTAGAACTCTTTCAAGCAACCTGGCCCCTATGGTGGAACTCGGCGTAAACATCGATCATGTGGCAACCGTCCGTCAAGCGCGAAGGACGGTTGAACCCGACCCGGTCGCGGCTGCTGTCTTGGCCGAACTCGGCGGTGCGGACTCGATCACGGTCCATTTACGCGAAGATCGTCGGCACATCCAAGACCGCGATATTCGTGTCTTGGCCGAAACCATCCGCTCGAGGTTCAATTTCGAGCTTTGCTGTTCTCCAGAGATTGTTCAAATCGCCTGCGGTGTGCGTCCCGATCAAGCGACCTTGGTCCCGGAAAAGAGGCAGGAAATCACCACCGAAGGGGGCCTGGACCTGCGCTCGGCGAGCACAGAATTGCGAAACGCCATCGCTGCGCTAAACGACCAAGGAATCCAGGTGAGCCTCTTTATTGATCCAGACCTAGAACAAGTCCGTTTGGCAAAGGAGCTCGGGGTCCAAGCCGTCGAGCTCCATACGGGCCAGTATGCAGAGACTCGGGGGCAGGAGCAAATCGAGCAGCTCGAGCGTCTCAAACGCGTCTCGGAACTGGTCATCGAGTTGGGGCTCAAGCTCCATGCTGGTCACGGTCTTACCTATCAAAACGTGCGCCCCGTGGCGGCCATCCCTGGGATGCATGAATTGAATATTGGACACAGCATCGTTTCTCGCTCGATCCTCGTGGGTATCCAGCAAGCCGTCCGCGATATGAAAAACTTGCTAAATACCCCTTAGCAAACCTCCGGCAGGCGAATCCTTGTTTTCGATCAGCTTCCCGTTTGAACTTGGGCTGAGCCGCCATCCCATTTTTTAAACCACGGAACACACCGAACACACGGAAACAAATCTTCTCACCGTTATGTCATCTTTCCGTGGTTTCGGGTGTGTTCCGTGGTTCCTCGCCGTGGGATAGGGTTCCAGCGAACCGCGTGGAGCTATGGAACCGGGTCGTTGTTGGGCTTGCTAGCAATTCCGCCACAAAGATCCATCGCCGGTCGAATGCGAAAAACCGTATGGCATCACCCGGGCACTATTTGCTAAAAACAAACCAGCGGGCGGTTCCTCTGGACGCGGAAACCTACGGTTCGAAAACGGATTTTCGGGAGTGTATCAACGATGGATTCGAATTTCTTGCAAGGAAAAAACCTAAAAACCGCGATTCAAAAGACCGCTTTCCAAAAGCCTAGGCGTTGGGTACTGACTTCGTTTGCGATCCTCGCGCTGTGCGGTGCTCTGGTCTCGACGAGCGGTTGCACCAATTTGATCCGCACCCTTGTGGTCTTGACCCATGATCCCAACGTCAAACCCGAATACGATATCGTCAAAAAACGTGTGGCACTTGTTACGACCGTCGATGGAGTATCGACCAAGGACGCCTCTGCGCTGGTGATGTCGACCGATTTTAAAACGCTGATCAAGAAAGAGCTGAAGAAGAAAGTGGTGTTTGTCGACCAAGAAGAGGTCGATCGCGCGTTTAACGACCAGCCTTTGGAAGCGAAGAACTTTGCCGAGATCGGTTCGCAAACCGGTGCCGATTGCGTCATCTTCGTCGATATCAAAGACCTGAAACTCAAAAGGGACAAAACCCTCTACCAAGGCTCCTGCCAATGCGCCGTCAAGGTCTACGAGCCTGATGCTGGCAAATCGAGTGTCTACCAAGAAGAGTGCACCGAGGCCCAATTCCGCGGCCACTACCTGAGCTTGCTCGCCCGCCGTGCTTCACGCCTATTTTACAAATGGGATCCCAACGAGGATTATGCCCTGGATGCTGCCGCAGCGGCGCTCTAATAAATACTATGGCTCTTTACCATCGATCGATCCTTGTTTTTATGATGATTCTAGGACTTCGACTCCCCTTTTGGGATCAAGCAACCTCGGTCGCTTTTGGCCAAAACCAAGAGGCCAGGCAGATCGAGTTTCGAGTCGATACGGATATCTACGCCGACGAATCCAAACCGCCGATCCAGTCGACTCAGACGATGTTTCTTGCCACCAAAACGATCGAATGGGACGACACTCATCGCCGATTGCTCCTGGTTGACTATGTGGATCGGTCCATCACTCTTGCGGATCTACCCGCACAGAGAAAGTACCGACTTGGGATGAGCGAACTTTCGGAACGCTTAAGCAGCCTCCAAGCACAGATGACTGCCCAAGAAAACGGAGTGTGGATCAGTTCGACTCCCCCTCGTTGGATCGATGGCGGGTTCTTCGAACTCGGCTGCGAGCGCTCGATGTACCGTTTCAAAACCGCCCCTCCGAAGGTCCAGGCAATGGCGATTCAGTATGCCGATTTCGCCGATTGGTCCGTCAAGATGCATGCGGTCAATCCACCCTACAAACCGCCTCTGCTGAGAATGCAACTCAACGCCTACCTGAGGGCCCAAGGTGAATTGCCCACCGAGATCCGACTGACCGATTTGCGATCGGATCGCAGCCGCCCGGTCAGTTCCAAACCGGTCAGTTCCAAACCGGTCAGTTCCAAACCGGTCATCGCAAGACTGATCGTCCAAGACCAACTCACCGGGCAGGATTCCGATCGCGTTGGGGATTGGGAAGTACTCGCCTCGACGCTCAAGACCGTCTCGGAGGTTGAATATTTCCAACAAGCCAACTCCGGTCCAAACCCTAAGCTCCTTAAGAGATAACTCTCCGAGAAGTCAATCGTGATCCTGAGGCTTGTTCATCAGTTGATGGATGTAGCTGTTGGGGAACGGAGGCTCTTCGCCTCGTAGCTCCGCCAGAGCGTTGGCCGCGGCCCGCTGTTCGGCATCTTTCTTGCTACGACCCCAAGCCGAGGCGTAGCGTTTGCCGGTGATCTCTGCGGCGACCTCGAAATACTTGCTGTGATCCGGTCCGCTTTCGCCGACCAAACGGTACACCGGTGATCCCTTGCAACTTCCCTGGACGAGTTGCTGCAAAAGCGATTTGTAATTCCCAACGCTGTGGCCTTCGGCTGCCAAGCGGAGTTCGGCTTCGAGGAACCGAAGGATAAAATTCCTCGACTCGTCGAGCCCTGCGTCGAGAAACACCGCCGCGACAATCGCTTCGAAAACATCGCTCAGGAGGGACCTGGGCATCCCATTTTTGAGCATCCCTCGACCCACGATTAGGCATTCCTCAAGACCAAGCGATTTGGAGACCTTCGCGCAAACCCGCCTGGAGACAACCACCGACTTGATCTTCGTCAGGTCCCCTTCGAGGTATTCAGGATAGGTTCGAAACACCTCTTCGCACACGACCATGCCAAGAATGGCATCCCCGAGAAACTCCATGCGTTCATTGGAATCAGACCGACTCGATGCGACGCTCGCATGGGTCAAGGCGGAAACCAAAAGCTTAGGATTGGTAAATCGATAACCGATCCGCTGTTGGCACAACTCGGATTTCTCTTCGATACTCAGGGCTTCTTCCGGCGAATCCGACTCTTTCATAAATCCTATCCAGACTTTCGAGTGGAAAAGAGCCTAACAATACAAGGCCTGGTTGGAAAGTACCTACCTGGTTTTTCGCAATTCAAGAACGGAGACTTCCGGCAAGCAGCCTAGTCGGATCGGGTGGATCCCCGAGATCCCACGGCTCACATGCATGAGGGTCGGGGACTGATAAAAGATACCCGATGCGAACCGACTCCCGTACTTGCTCGGCGCGATGATCGGCCCGATCCACGGAAATCGGATCTGCCCACCATGGGTATGGCCACAGAGCAAGAGCGAGAGATCCTGTTTTTTTCCCCAAGCGAATTGGTCGGGAGAATGAGAGATTCCAAGTCGAAACTCGTCGGCTTGGGCCTCAGCAGACGAGAATCCTGGGGTCGTCTCACGGTGGAACCAAGGCCGTTCGTTGCCCAGGACCACGACCTGGCCGAGCCGCGTTTCCAAACGGTAGTCGCATTGCCCGCAATCGAGCCAACCGAGTTGGGTCATCACCCTTCGAACCGTACTATCGAGGCCACAGGCTCGATCGTGATTTCCTAGAACGAAAAGCCTTGGTATCGAATCTCCTAAATTCC
>JAPLNM010000065.1 GCA_026692845.1 Planctomycetota bacterium
GTCGTGCTTGTCGACATGGTGATCCCCCCACTTGATGAACGCGCGAATGGCCGTCGGGGCTGTGTACAAAATGGTCACTTTGTATTTCTCGATCAGCTCCCAAAAACGGTCCTCGGCAGGCCAGTTCGGTGCCCCCTCATAGAGAACCTGAGTCGCTCCGGCCGAAAGCGGTCCATAGACGATGTAACTGTGGCCGGTGATCCAACCGCAGTCGGCCGTGCACCAAAAGATGTCCTGACCGGGCTTGTGATCAAAGACCCATTCAAACGTTCGCTTGACATACAGGTTGTATCCGGCCGTGGTGTGCTTGATCCCTTTAGGTTTCCCTGTAGATCCCGACGTGTAAAGAATAAAGAGCGGATCCTCACTATCGAGCGCCACGGCTGGAAAGTCATCGGGGGAATCGGCCGTGATCTCGTGCCACCAAAGATCGCGATGGGCCTGCATCGTCGGCTCGTTGCCTGCCCGACGCAGCACGATGCAGTGCTCGACACTCGGACTTTTGGCCAAGGCCTCATCGACGGTTTGCTTGAGCGCAAGCAGCTTGCCGCGTCTCCATCCACCATCGGCCGTGATGACCAACTTGGCCTGCGCGTCGTTATTCCGATCGGCGATGGCCTCGGCACTAAAACCACCAAAGATCACCGAATGGATCGCACCGATCCGCGCACAAGCGAGCATCGCTACGGGAAGTTCCGGAACCATGGGCATGTAGATGCTCACGCGGTCTCCTTTTTCGATCCCAAGCTTGCTCAAGGCCGCAGCAAAGCGGCACACGTCCTTGGTCAGTTCCGCATAAGTGATCGTGCGGGTATCGCCCGGTTCACCTTCCCAATGGAACGCCACTCGATCGCCTCGGCCTGCCAGAACGTGCGCATCGAGGCAGTTGTAGGAAACGTTGGTTTGGCCACCGAGGAACCACTGTGCAAGCGGCTCTTGCCAATCGAGCGTTTGTGCAAATGGTTTGAACCAGTGCAAGTGTTCTCGGGCTTGGGCTTCCCAGAACGTTTCAATGTCGCCGATCGATGCATCGTAGAGTGCTTGATAAGCTTGCATCGACCCGATTTCGGCAGTTTGCGAAAATTCGCTACTCGGCGGAAAAACCCGCGTTTCGTTCATCACATTGGCGATTTGCTTTGGGGCTTTGGTTTCAGGACTGTGCTCAGAGGCCATCGTTTTTCTCGGTTCGACGGAAAGACAAACGGGAAAGGAAAGGAATTTGACGCAGAGGGCTCAAGAGCTATGCGAGATCGGACTCAAAGTCCGTTCGCTACTGGCTCAAGCGGCATAAATTGAGATAAGTATCTGTGGCTTTGCACCAACGCTGATTTGCGGTCCTGCAGTGAGCCTTCGTAGGCCCGGTCCTCAACCTCAACGCACACAGGACCTTGATAGCCCGCATCGCTCAAAACCGAAAAGAACTGACCCCATTGCACATCCCCTAATCCAGGAAGCTTGGGGAAATGGTACAAATTCGGATGCGCAAAAATCCCGTGCTCGTCGACCAAATGGGAATCGAGCCGAACATCCTTGGCATGCACATGATAAATCCGATCGATGAACTCTCGGATCGGCTTGAGGTAATCCATGTGCTGGAATACCAAGTGTGAGGGGTCGTAGTTGAGCCCCAAGTGAGGGCTCCCTAGATCGGAAAAGAGCCTTCGCCAAATCGCGGGAGAACTGGCGATGTTCTTGCCGCCTGGCCACTCGTCGGCCGTGAAAATCATCGGGCAATTCTCGATCCCGATGCGCACCGAGTGCTTCTCAGCAAAATCCACCAACGGCCCCCACGTCTTGAGCATCCTGGGCCAATTGTCCTCGACGCTCTTGGTGTGATCGCGTCCGATGAAGGTGTTGACCTGGTGGACCCCCAGTCGACGAGCCGCTGCAATCACCTGCTTGAGATGCTCACAGCAACGTTCGGCCTCCTGAAGGTCCGAGGATAAGCAGTTCGGGTAGTAGCCCAAGCCGCTGATCCCAATCTTATGCTTGGCCAATAGCTGATGGATTTGTGCGACATCCCGATCGCCCAACTCCTGAACATTCACGTGGGTCACA
>JAPLNM010000066.1 GCA_026692845.1 Planctomycetota bacterium
CCCTTTTGATCGCCGGGACATCCAGGCGTTGCAAGATTGGTTCAAGCCCAAAACCACCGGATTTGCGGGAGGCTCGACGCTTGATTTCGAGGCCGAGGATGCTGCGGGTCGCAAGATACTTTTTCGGCCTTATTACCAAGTTGGTTCCGATGCATTCTTTACCGGATATTGGCAGCTTGGGAAACGCCCATATCAGGCTATTACCGGGCAGGTTATTACCGGGCAGGATAATATCAAAGAGCGAAATTTAGCGTTGGGCAAACCCACCGAGTGTTCGACACCGGAGCCGGCCGGGAGCAACTTGGAAGCGTTTATGCGGTCGGCCAAAGCGGTGGATGGTAATTACGGGGGGCCGGACGATTGGTATGTGAAGTGGTTCCCCAATGGGCTTTCGCCCCAGTGGATCATCGTCGATCTGGAGCAGGATGAATCCGTGTCGATGGTTCAGTGGTTAGCTGCCAAAGAGGATTTGGAAGCCAAGATCGCTTATCGTTATCGAATCGACAGTTCGCTGGACAAGACGACCTGGGAGCCGATTGCGGATGCCTCGGAGAACCGAGAGTTTCGCGAAGCATACGAGCATACGATCCCCAAGCGGCTGGCAAGGTACATTCGATTGACGACATTGCCGCATCCTGATTTAAAGGATCATCAAGCGCGGCCCAAGATTGCCGAGATCCTGGTGTATGGGGCTAGGTAAGTCGGTGCTCAAGGCAAGAAAACACACGACAGCCTGCAACACCCCCCGAACCGAATAGCCGATAGCAAGCTCGATCACTCGCAAGCAGGTTCCGAACCTGATTTTTCGCTTACTGCCTTGTGCATGCCTGCGCAATCGACTCTCGAAGCCAGTGATCCAACAAGCGCGCTGCATTCGCAACGTTCTAGGCACAGATGGCACTGTACGGCCTAGACTTTTCACTGCTCGGAGTCGTTGGAACAGCTTCGTGAGGCTCGAAGACTTGAAAAAACTTCTCAGGTTCTATAGTTGACTACCCCCCCCTCCCCCATCCACTACAGTCTGTGGCCCATAGGGTACAACATGGGCATCTTTCACAGACTGGTCAATCGAATGTTTCGAGCAATTCAATTAGTATTATGCGTGGCGATAATGGCAGTCGCAGTAATGGCAGTGACAGTGGGTCGGGGTCAGGCAGCGGTAGTATCAGCTACTTTCATATCCACCGCCAACAATTCGGAGTTCAATAGACCCTACGTGGATAATGTTTCTTTATGCGTTACTGCTGACTCCAATTAGCCAGGCATACCGCTTTGGAGTTCGAAGACCATGGTCCAGAGGCGGTCGATTTCGCCTCGCTCGATGACTTCGAGTGGCTTCAGGCCTTCGAAGGCTTCGTTTGGACTCTGGAACCAGCTTCCTAGCGAGTTGGCATCAATGACATCGTCGAGGGCCTCAAGTAGTCGGTAGACTTCGTTGTAGGGGCGCTGTAGTTTCGTCGCGGTCTGTGAGTCGGCCTCTACTTTGGCAATCGTTCGCTCGGAGACGTTCACGACTCGACTAAAGATGGGTCTAGCCATATTCAGCCGATCCCGAAGCTCGAGCCTTGCTTCGTCGCCGAGCCGCAGTAGACCTTTCCCCTTGAGACCAGGAATCGATGTCGATTGAATTGGCGGCGATTTTGTACCGATGCGCTTCGTTGGCTTCTTATCGCTCGTCGAGGATTTCGATTTTGCTTGGTTTCGGAATTGCGTTTTGGTTGTCATGGGTGCGACTCACTTTCGCTTGGTGCACTGGTTGCGACGTCACTTTAATATATGGGACGGAATCGGCTGAGGCAAGCATTTTTTCCTGCAATAATGCACGAGGCTTACCTGAGGTCTTCTTTGCCAAGTATCTCCAAAACGCTGGATTTCGTGAAATTCGAGGGGAACATGACGAGGTTTTTGCCTCTAGGGTTACGGGCCGATGGGACGATGAGGCCCTCGAAGCCGGCAAAGAAGCAGGCGCGACCGATCGATTGCGTCCAGGATTCTTCGTCGGCGAGTTGAATCGCGCGCCAGTCTTCGATGACGAGATCTTTTGTTTTGAAACCAATTTTCCGCAAGATCGCTGGAACTGTAATGTCGAGCACCTTTTTTAGTTTGACCCTCGCGCCCGCAGTTGTGCGTGGACGGATGTTCGAGATAGGGAATCCGTAATGGAGTAGGTTTTGGTACGCCTCTTTGATCGCGGTTTCGATATCGAGCGAAGTGTACGTCGCTTCCAAGCCTTTCCGATTCCATCGCCCGCCTGACTTCGACGCGCCGACTCCAGAAAAGAAATCGGACGCGGTTGCGTACTTCGTGTTGACCGACCGTACGACCACGCCGGAAAAGCCAGATGCGGATGGATAGCAACTGGCGATGACCCCAAAGAGCTCTCGAACTTCGGGAGTGTCCGCCGGATCGTTTTCTGGATGATGGGTCATTAGGAAGGAACCGCCAGTGGGCTGGTAGTGCTTCAGCGACTGTCGTCTAAGTGAATATGGATTCACAAGATTTATATGATAATCGACAATCCGATTCTTGGCCAAAGACGCGGGGACTGTCCCCAAAAATGCGTTATTGGTTGATGCAACCTGGGGACAGGCACTCGGCGGTGACTCGGGGGGCAGATGCTAGCAAAAGTGCGATGCGTTCGTCATGTGCCTGGCACCAATTCGGGAGCCGCTTGAGTAATGCTAGCCATTGCTTGATGCAAACTGGGGGCAGGCACTCGGCGGTGCCTGGGGGCGGATGCTAGCAAAAATGTGATGGGCTCGTGATGTTCTGCACGATTCGTCAATCAAGCGACTCCTTGAGTGTTTCGACCATTTCGTGAGCTTTCGAGCGGCGGATGACGGCCTTCTTGAAATCCTCGAAATCAAAGATCTCGTCAGGCACCTCGTCATCGATCCACCAGTAGATCTTCACCTCGCAGGAATTTTTATGTTTGCGGTGAATCTCGGTGCTCTCGATTTCTGTTGGAAGCCAGTAACCAGACTTCTCGTGTTTTTTCCATTTAGTCTTCGTGATATCGAAGGGATCGGAGTCCTTGATCGGATCGCATTTGTCCAGCGAAGGCTTCCCAGGTTTTTGCAACCGGCTTAGCGTCTGAGTGGGCATACCGCCTTGTTTATAGTCAAACCGAATTATGCTTGCGAATTCCTTGTGATCGCCGGCTACCCAAACACCTAGAGTGGTGTCTTCGCCAAGCGAAGCAGAGTCATGCATTTGTCCAGGGGGCATTGCATATTTCAAACCGATACTGGTATCTCCTCCAAGGAGGACAAAGTTCGGTCCAACAATAGGTAGATAAAGGGGGTTTAGAAA
>JAPLNM010000067.1 GCA_026692845.1 Planctomycetota bacterium
AACCAAAGTCGCGTTGATGCCATGCACGCGAAGCGTTCGATTACGAGCACGAGCACCGTCCGCCACGGCGGACTGAGCACGAGCACGATGGGATCCTGTGGTCGAAATGCCCCAGGCCCCCGGTTGGCTTGCCCAACCGGAGGCCTAGGTTCGCGAGCTAAAACGGAAGCAGCGCTTCATCAGCTAGCGGGAAGCAGCTTGCCCTTCCGCACATGGCGGCAAGGGTCGTAAAGTGGGGTTGGTGGAGATCCGCCAGCTAGCCGACGAACCTTGGGCTCCGGTGGCTCAAGGCCACCCGGGGGCCGAGGTCGTACGATGAATGCGCGTGACTCTGCGAGGCACAAAACCCGGATTCACCGAGTCGCCGTAAGTAAATTCTCAAAGGTTGAGAAACCGTGGTCGGCGACTTCGGTGCAATTCTTGGTTCGCAACTCCATCCATTGTTCGGTCGGGTTGATCGAGCCGGCAAAGTTATGGCAGCGGGGGCCACTCACTCGTTGAGCAATTAACGATCTTGGACATTTCAATCGGCTTCATGTAAGGAAAAAACTTTCCAGAGTCGTAAAGATCCTGTACAGCCCGTTCCATATTTGCAATTGTAACTTCCGGTACAACTATCAGCCCTGGTGGTGCAAAGCACGGCTCATGCATTGTGGGCAAGTCAAAACTACAAATCTGGGCAAAATAGACGGAGAAGCAGCTACCGTTCGGTAGTTGAACGACAGCATATGCCCAGTAACCTTTGTCCGTATAGACCGAGTCGAACTCCACAGGAAAGAGAAGCTTAGGTTTCATTTCTTTGCTTTCTACTTCGCCTCAAAAGGATTGGAAACGATCTTCTTCACAAGCGCCTTAAACTCGTCTGGCTTCATTGGACGAGTGGGACGGATCACACCGTGAGTCTTAAGTGTCTTGTCAGGCTTAATGCCTTGCTGAACTATTTCCAATCCATCAGGGATCTCTATGATTTGGTGAGGTCCCTTCTTCTTGACATTTGGATCCTCTGGATCCGTATTGATCGAAGGGCCAGTTGATCCGATTTTGACATTGCCGTCTTTGTCTACAGGAATCTCACCATCCGACGGTGTAAAGTCGTCGCCTCCGCGAAATACGGGGATTTTTGTAGGGTCCCAGGGCTCTCGATCTATCTTGGGTTGATGAGGCGTACCCGGGTACACCGGCGGATCGGCCGCGTACACCAATAATGAGACAAATGAGCTGTAGGAATCGTCAGAATACACTCTCACTTGCATTGGGGTTCCGTTGTTCGGAATCATGTCGCTAGGAACGCAACCAACGATAGTGTTTGTATCGCCATCGATCTCCACTTCAAAACAAGCAAGGTATCCATACTCATCCTCGATTGCGGCGGGATACACTCCACTCGTAATCGTTCCATCAAAGTTTCCAAATACAAAGGCATTGTCTTCCACAGCACCGAAAACAGCATCGACAATTCCAATTGGCTCAAAGTCTTGAGCACGAACATGAATGTGACAAAATGTTGTTGCAATGAGCAACAAAGCTAGAACTGCTCTCTTCATCAGAATAGATCCACAATGAACCACTTTCATCAACGCGACGTTGCGATGACATAGCCAACAATAGCGTTGCCGCGCAACTCGGCAAGTGGCGAACAAGATTTATTCAGTTAAAGATGCGAACGACCCGCATCACGGGGCGGCGGGTGTTGACGTTGATTTCAAAATCGGCTGGCAACCGCCGCTCCCGTTCATGCGATGGTTCGCCGAGATCCGGATTCTACAAGTACCAGGTATCAGCGCCCGCACGTACAGGACCATTGCCGTATGTGTCGGTTCCGTGGATGCCGCCGTCTTGATTTGCTGCAGGACCGCCGGTAGAACTACTCGTCGACTGCGCAACTTCATTAGCCTCTTCGCACGAGACCTCTGCGGACTTGATGGCGGCAACACCCCCTACGATTGCAACCGCCACAAGTGCAACCTGCCCTCTTGCGATGGCAGCCGCACCACCTGTCACGGCGGTTGCGCCGCGAATGTATCCCCACATGCATTGTTTATAAAGGCGTTTAGCGCGCTCGGAATCTGACTCCAATTCACTGTCGTCCGAAGTAGCGGGTTGCTCAACCGGAACGAAGTCGATACTGAGAGGCGCTGCCTTAGGCTCATAGTTTTTGGATGGTGACACAGCACTCTCCGTATCACGATCATCGAATGGGTTACCGATCACAACCTGCTGCCACGTACCCCAATGAATAGGAGGTCCGAGATTCTCTTGGATTCGATATAATCTGTCATCGCCCCCGAGTGCAAAAACCTGAATGCATCCGTTAGGTTGACGGGCTGTGGCGATTCGGCGGAGGGCGACGCCACCCAAATCATAAGTCCACAAAGACCACGTTCCGGTGTTTTCCCAGATACGAACAAGTGATCCATTTGACTTCGTAAGACCGAAGACTTCCACACCAACTGCTCGACTCTGTGAAACTGCGATTTGCTTGAGGGGCTCGCCTCCGATACTGTTCCATCCACTCCAATTCCCGCTTCCTCGCCAGATACGAAGCAGCTCATGACTTGATCGATCGATCGCGAAGACCTCGACGCCAACGATCTTGGATCGCATGATGACGATTTGCAACAAATTGCCGCCCAACGTTTTCCAATCGCCCCAAGAGAACGTATCATCCGACTCTTGATACCATAGTGCGTGCTCATCACCGATTGCAAAGCTAATGAATCGGTTTCCTTCGGTGTTAACAATGGTTGGCATTTGCGAGTTTCCTTCTGTCGGCGAGCGGCAACCATCACCGAGTGGCCGCCAAAGTGGTTTCTAAAATTGTGCGCGGCCGACCGGCCACTTCGGTGCATTGTTTTGTTCTGGCTGTTTTTCGTGCTCGTGCTCGTGCTCGTGCTCGTGCTCGTGCTCGTGCTCGTGCTCGTGCTCGTGCTCGTGCTCGATCGATCGAGCATGCGAGTGTATCATTCCATCCTGGACAACGCGCTGCTCGGGCAGGAATTTGGTAATGGATTGGCTGATAGAGATAGGGAGCATGATCCGCGACTCGGGGAACGGCGGTTTGTGGGCCGTAACCAAAGTCGCGTTGATGCCATGCACGCGAAGCGTTCGATTACGAGCACGAGCACCGTCCGCCACGGCGGACTGAGCACGAGCACGATGGGATCCTGTGGTCGAAATGCCCCAGGCTTCCCCCTTGCGCACAAGGCGGCAAGGGTCGTAAATTGGGGTTGGTGGAGATCCGCCAGATAGCTGACGAACCTTGGGCTCCGGTGGCTCAAGGCCACCCGGGGGCCGAGATCTTATGATGAGTGCGCGTGGCTCTGCGAGCCAGAACGCCCAACGATCACCCAGCCGCCGCAGTAGACGCACCATCAGTAAAACCGACGTTCGGCGGCATGGGTGCATCGTTTTGTTCGGCATTTTTCCGTCGATCAACGACTCGTCTGCCGTCCTTGCCTTGCCTCGCCTGTAGGTCTGCCACGATCTTTGTCAGATCGTACCCAAACGAGGCGGCGTAACAATCCCGTTGCAATCTTGTTTCAGCAACAATTGGGTCGTCAAACATTAAGCAACTCCTGCGGCGTACAAATGACTGGGGAAGCAAAGTCTTAATCCGATAGTACTTGGTCTATTCTATGTCGAAACGACGGATTTGCGATATGCTTGCAATTCCAAGTAAGCAAATAGTCGATCTTGTTTTGTGCGGCTGTAACAATGTGGATCGCGTCAACACCTGCCTTCTCAGGTAGTCCGACATGCTTCATCAAGGCCTCGGCAAGAACCAGCGTCTGGGAATCGACCGAAAGTATCGGCAATCCATCGAGAAACACTAGACGTTCGCGAGCAGCAACGACGTCGCCAGCAGCACATTCATCGACCGTCGCTTGA
>JAPLNM010000068.1 GCA_026692845.1 Planctomycetota bacterium
AAATTCCGATGTGTTATCTGAAGTTGTGAAGCTTGGGACATACTGATCGATACGGAACCCAACTCCTGTTAGTTCCAAAGCTGGAAGCCCTTCGGTGGGTAGCGAAAGCGGACTTGGCTCTTCAGATTCTTCGGATTCCGAAGCGGTTCTCGGTAGTCCCACTGTTTGGGAAAGCCCCTGAGAACCGTTGCCCACAAAACCACTCACATCGACAGGGCTGTCTTGGGTTCCGGTCGAGATGGGTTGAAACAAAGCGAAAGTTCGTCGGTCCGATGCGAGGCTCGCGCCCACCCAAACCTTTGACGGATCAAAACCACCTGCATCGTCTATCGACTGGGAACGGTGCGATACGGGGCTTTGTCGAAAAAGATCGACCGAGTCGGTGTCTTGTTGTGAGGACCAAGCGGAACTTAGCTGGCGAATCGGAGCGGTGAGTGCTAGCAGAGAGGTCCCCTCCGGGGAGTCCGAACCATTAGCACCGATCGCATTGGACCAATCCTCCCAGGCGGCTTGGTTAGCCAGACCTACATCCAAAGTGCCTGATTGCTTGGCTGCATCGCCAACCTGCATCAGTTGGCTGGAATACGGTGCATTCGGGTCACCACTGCCGGGAATGAACGAATCGGCAAGCCTCGTCGCACGGTTTCGAGCATCGGTCGCATTAGACCGCAAATTAGCGGATTCGGTCGGCGAATAATCGGGAGGTAAATCGAGCGTTCTGGATGGATCGACACCGATGATCGAGTCGATGGCCATCAGGTGCTTGTGTTCAAGACTCTCAAAAATGGCTTTTCGAGTTTTGCGAACGGCGGACGACTTTAGACGGTGTTTTGCGGAAGATCGCAAGAGTCGAGCGTGCATGATTGCTACTTTCGGGACTGAAGCGAACCAATGGATGTGCTCGTGGTTTTCGGGGAGAGCAATCTGCATGTCAAGAAAATTCTTCGCGGATCTCCGCACATTTTTCCGATTTTGACAAATTCGTCAGATTTATCGCATAAGAGGCCATGGAAAATCCTAGGCATGGTTTGGGTCAAGGGCTTAAAAAAAAGTTTTCAGAGGAAGCTTTCAATTTAATGCCGTTGGGTCCTTGCAATGATGCAAATCACCGGTCGATCACGCATGCGGACATTCCTCTTGCCCAAACCGTAGTGCCTAAATCGAATCGAGCAACTGACTCCGCTTGGCCTGAAACTCGTCTTGGGAAATCAATCCGTTGTCGAGAAGCGATTTGATTTTGTCCATCCTGGCGAGTATGTCCTCCTGGCCTACGACTTTGGCAAATAATCAATCGTCTCTTTGTGACCCGATTTCGATTCGAACGAAATCTCAGCCCCAAGGATGTTTTCCTTCATGTGGACATTCTTCGAGTCCTTCGATAAACAATCGTAGAATGCCACACGGCCTAACATCTTCTCGACCAAAGCTGGATCCTGAGCTTGTATCTGCCGTGTTGATAGCCAGCCTGACCCTGATCGCTCCGATGATCTGTCTAGCGATCGTCGTGATGTTAGTGATCGGATTGGTGCGACGCTTGCCAAGGGGTTTGATGAAAAGAACGTCTGGGCTTCAGACACTCTAAGCCCCAGGCTCTGTGGCAACACCGCTATGGGAAGATATCGGAATGTACTAGAGCCAAAGCGCATCAACACCGGGGCAGGGGAGGGGAGCAGGATTAAGTTTGTTGGATCTCTGTCGCCGGTTGGCGGCCAGCCGTTAGGCAAGTGATTGCCAAACTCGATCAGGACGAGTTCTCAGCAGGTTGGCTTGCGGGTCGCCAACAAAGCTCTCGGTTTTTGGATCGATGGTTAGTTTGCGATTGAGGATCCATGCGATCGCGGCGGCATGGCAAGCGATATGCGAGCGGCGCATCACGTCTTGGTTGGCAACGGGTTTCTGGCGAGTTCGCATGCAGTCAAAGAAGTTCCTTGCGTGGGCAGTTACATCCAGTCCTGCGACTTTTTTAGAAGCCTCAGTTACCTCTCTTTGAAGCGACTCGGGTGTCGCGACGATTTCACCTGAGTCACCGGTCTCGACCGAACCTTCTGAGCCAATAAAGCGGACCGGACAAGTTCCTAGCCTAGTGATGTATTGAGGGGAACGATCGCCGAAGGGTTGGGAGAGAAAATCGATGATCAGTTTCACGCCGTTGGCGTAAGTGCAAACGATCTTGTCGGCTTGTGGTTCGTATTCCAGAGGCATCGCATCGTCGGCTTGGTTGGCCCACTGGCACAAATCAACCGTGTGAGCACCCCAGTCCAACAGGCGAGCACCGGAGTCGAAATCCCACTGACCACGCCATTTGCCATCGCAGTAAGCTTGGTTGTAGGGCCTCCAGGCTGCCGGCCCTAGCCACAGGTTCCAATCAACAATGGACTTATCGGGCTGTGGCTGAGGAGCAAGCCAGTTGTTCTCAAGAACTGGGATGTAGACTGACGCGTGCATCGTTTGGAGCTTTCCGAGTTTGCCTTGGTGCACCCACTCGACGGCTTGGACAAAGTTCGGGACGCTGCGTCGCTGCGTGCCGGCTTGGAAGACGCGTTTGGTTTGATGGATCGTGTCGGCTAGTTTCTGGCAAGCTTCGATGGTGATGCCACAAGGTTTCTCGCTGTAGACATCCTTGCCGGCTTGGGCGGCGAGGATTGAGGCGGTCGCGTGCCAGCGATCGCCGGTGGCGATCAGGACCGCGTCGATGTCTTTGCGGTCGAGCAGTTCTCGAAAGTCCGAGTAGAGTTTGCAGTCTTGGTTATTGTAAAAGCCATCGACGAGTTGTTTTCCAGCATCCCGCCGGGAGGCTTGGACATCGGCGATCGCCACGCACCGCACGTCGTTAAACGGCAGCATGGCTTTAACGTCGTAGGTGCAACGCGGTCCGATGCCGACGATTCCGAACTGGATCCGCTCGTTGGGGCTTCGAGGGGCACTTGTGGCTGCAACCGCAGTCTTGGGTAAAAGGGTCGACAGGCAGCTGGTAGCCGAGCAAGCAAGGGATGATTTCAGGATCAATCTGCGTGTAAGTGAATTGCGTTGATTCATCTTCGTTTGTTCCGTGTCAGAGAGGAAAAGGGTAGGGGGGTAGCTTTCGCCTACGATCGTCAGAATCACGCCAATATACGGGATATTGATGGCCGCTGTTTGCCGGGCCCGCCGGAGGTAGGTCCGTCTGATCTGTCCGATCTGTCCGATCCGTCCGATCCGTCTGATTTCCCCATCGTACTAACGTCCGATAATGTTTATTATGTTCGGTTCTAGGTGGTTTTTTCCCTGGTTTTTTTGCAAATCGGTGTTTTCGGGGGTTCGTTCAGTCCTCCGGGCATTCGTCGGCATTCGTCGTCATTGACACTCTGTGGTATCTTACCCAAACGCTACGACCCTCACCGGCAAGCCCAACGGCTTTTTTCGTTTTTTCGCTATGATCCCTAGAACCTTAATCATGCGGACAATCGATCCTCAGCGCAGCGTCTGGCTCTGGAGCCTGTTTGGAATCGGAACCTGCATCCTGGCCGGGGCCGCCGTGCGGCAGATCGCAATCCAGCTCGAATCCCCAATCGCCGCCGAACTCTCCAACGCAGTCCTTTTTACCCCTTGCTCTCTGGCAGCCATCTGGATCGGATGGAGAACCGAATCGACCTACAAACCTTTCTGGCTCGGCCCGTGCCTGATCGCTATGGCACTGACAATTTGCTTCCTGGCTCGCTACCAAATCGCCGTTGGCGCAAATTCAATCGCAGGACCGACTGTCTCTGGTTACTGCTCGAGCCAATCGTTCTGGGTCGCAATGCAAGCGGCCCATTGGCTGGTGTTCCTGGCCGCCGGGGGACTTGTTGCTAAAGTCCTGCAATGGACGACTCGCATCGGCATTTGGTCGAATCATGGCGATGATCTCCAAAACCGTGAGCCCGGCAACCGTGAGCCCGGCGCTTTGTCCTTGGCAAAACTCCTAGCTTTGATGACTCTGTGCGCAGTGCTCATCGCGGCCTATCAACGATGGGTTCTTGCCTGGTCGCCAGGCCTGACTCGAACTTACTCCTCGCCAACTTGGTTCCAGCTCTTCCCGGTGGGATCAAGACCTTGGGTGGCCGGACTCCTCGGAGGCCTTCTCCTGCCGATTCACTGGCTTGCAATCGCCTCGATTCTCAATCTCTTTGGCCGCGATCGCACTAGAAACGTCCCTCTTTGCGTGGGCTTGCTGGGAACTTGGTGCTTGGTGGCCGCATGCCTTCAAGCCGGGTGCAGCGAACTGTACTTTCCCAACGCGATCGAGCCTTTAGAACCGTCGCAACCCGCAGAGACCTTGGCTCGATGGGTCGAGTACTCGATCGGTCGTCCCTATACGGGCATATCGTTTGCGGGCATCGAGAAGACTCCGTTTTGGTTTTATTGCCTTCGCAGCGTGCTCCAGAGCTGCCTTGTGAACCTTGGGATCCTATGGCTTTGGGGCCTTGGTATGCGCGTTGGATTCTATCGAGATCGCTTGGGTGACTCGAAGAGTGACTCATCGAATATCCCTAAGTGACAAACGAGTAGCCGAACGGCTGCATCGAACCGTCCTCGAGACGCTCGAGGTACGAACCCATCTTGCGGAACTTCGAATAGCGATTTTCAATCAACTCATCGACCGGGAGCTTGCTCAACTGATCGATCGTCTTGGAGAGATAGCTTTTGAGTCGCGAAGCCATTTGGTGATGGTCTCGGTGGGCGCCACCCAAGGGCTCTTCGATCACATCGTCGACGACTCCGAGTTTGGGCAGATGCTCGGAGGTAAATCGCAGCACATCGGCCGCCTTGGGCGCGTGCTGATGGCTTTTCCATAAAATACCTGCGCAGCCTTCGGGACTGATCACCGAATAATAAGCGTACTGCAGCATGGCGATTCGATCCCCGACGCCGATGCCAAGTGCGCCGCCTGAGCCTCCTTCGCCAATGACCACGCACACAATGGGGGTCTTGAGTTGACTCATCATGAACATGCTTTCGGCGATCACCTGAGCTTGCCCACGTTCCTCGGCCCCGATGCCTGGATAAGCCCCAGGAGTATCGATGAAGGCGATGATTGGGAGGTTGTATTTTTCGGCCATTTTCATCTTGGCCATCGCTTTACGGTAACCTTCAGGATGCGCGCAGCCGAAGTGGCAAGCGGCTCGCTCTTTGAAGGTACGGCCTTTTTGGTGTCCGATGACCATGACTTTGCGTCGCCCAAGCTTGGCAAACCCTGTGAGCATGGCGCGATCGTCCCCGTAGAACTTATCGCCATGGAGCTCGATGAATTCATCGAAGGCCAGATTCAGATAGTCCTTGGTGTAAGGCCGATCCTTGTGCCGCGAAACCTGGACAACCTCCCATGGCGAGAGCTTGGCGTAGATTTCGCGGGTCGACTCGGTCCATCGACGGCGCAATTGCTTGGCCTGCTCTTGCTCGTCTTCGCTGGGCTGGGTCATCGCATCGAGTTCACGCAATCGAGCTTCGATGTCGAGTATAGGCTGTTCGAATTCAAATCCTTTAGGTGCGGTGGTCATTATTTCCTTTGACGGTCTGTAAGCGATTTATATTGCGATTTATATTGCGATCGGAATAGCGATCGTGGACTGAAGCTCAGCTTGCCGGTTCGATTCGGCCGCCCCCTTGGAAGTCATCGAAGGGATTGGTCGTTGGGATGCGCGGTGGCTTTTTGAAAATCGGTGTCGTTCGGACCATCTTCAAAACGTCCCACATGTCCTGAGGACGATCTTCGGGTTTTTTAGCAAGCAGTTTTCGGACGACACTATTGAATTCCGAAGAGACGTTGTCGTTATTGACAAGCAGCGATGGGATCGAAGCCGAAACGTGCTTGTTGAGAAGTTCGTTTGGGGTGTTGGCGGTGTAAGGTGCTTTGCCGCTGATGAGCTCATAGATCATGCAGCCCATCGAGTAGATGTCGCTTCGAGGATCGAGGTTACCTCCTTTGATTTGCTCGGGGGACATGTAGGAGCGGGTGCCTTCGATTTTGTTTTTTCCGCCAAAAAGCTTCCCAAAGCCGGTCTTGATCTTTTTGGCGATCGTGAAGTCGATGAGTTTGACTTCCCAATTGCGGCTAAGCAAAAGATTGTCGGGCTTGATGTCGCAGTGGACGTAGCCTTTGGAGTGCAGGTAATAAAGCGACTCGCAGGCTTGGTCGACGATCGAGGCGAGTTGATAAGCGATGGGATCTGGACCGCGGCGAAGCGCCATTTTGAGATTCAATTCACTGAAGAGCTCCATGACGATAAACGGAGTCTCGGCATTGGTGCGGAATTCGATCAGCTTGATGATGTTCTTGTGGTTGAGTTCCTTGGCCACCTCGAACTCGTGTTTTAGAAAACCGATTTCCTCTTTGTTGCCTCGCTGATCGGGCCTTAGGACTTTCAGCGCGTAGCGTTTTTGATCCTGCTCAAGGATCGCTTCCCAAACTTGGCAGGTGCTACCCAAGCGAATGAGCCGTGCTAGGCGATAGGGCCCGAGAAAATCGCGAACTTTGACCATAATCCCCTCGATGGGAAAGACCCACCGGCAAGAAATTGCCGGCGAAAACACAGCACCCCCCTGCCCTTCCCTTGGGATTCTGACTCCGGACGTGGGTGTAAAATCCCAAATCCCCAAGTCCCCCTGAAAGTCGGCAGGCTTTACCAAGCCGTCATTATACGCAAAATCCCTACAGTCCGGAAGGATTGACCTTTGG
>JAPLNM010000069.1 GCA_026692845.1 Planctomycetota bacterium
AGGATCTGCTCCCTTCCATTCCGACTTTGGAACTATGCGATAAACCTTCGCCGCACGACGCGGCGAAATCCCCGTGCAGGATGCCTTCAAACTTCGTTAGCTATGAGACCGTAGATTCCACTTGCCGGTGAACCAAAACACAACTCATATTTCCTCATTACGTTTCCATGAATTTCCTATGAATGAAAATGAAAAACGTATCGGAACCTCTGTGCCTTTTGTAAGCCCAGTGCCACAGCGAGGAAAGCCTAGATAAACTGAAAATGGCTCTAGGCTTGGACAAGGGAAATCAAAAACGAAAAACACGAATCACATGAAGATCTCATGATCCCAAACCTGTTCGGACAACCACATCCATCCATTCTACCAGCTTAATTCTCAGACTCAGGGGACTCATCGAATGAACGGCAAATCGATTATCACAAACGAAAGTTTGATGCGCGCAACGGCAGTGCGAATTAAAAACGAGTTCGGCAACCTATCAGCTCTTCGTGGGGCAACTAAAAATCTCGAAGGGCTAGCTCCGAAGATGCGGCACGAGACGCTCCGGGCGAAACTCGAAAGCAAGTCGGCTAATGAACTGCTGCACTCCAATGCTTCTGCGACGATCGCGAATCGGCTCCGCCGAATCGGTTTCACCGATGAAGTGATTCAAAGTGCGACAACCGGTGGGACGACGCTCGAAGGACGTTTTGACTCAAAAAAACGCAGACTGGAACGACTCATCGGTCGCAACGAACTGTTGCCGGTTCGCTATCTCGACGGCGGACAGGCGGCTGCAAAGGCCGTAGCGCGCGTGGTTGTAAACTCCGCAAGTGGAAGCTTGCTCGGTTACGGAACAGGGTCCATGATCTCACCGAGCTTAATCATGACGAACAACCATGTCTTGAGCTCGAAAGATATCGCAGGCGCTAGTGTCGTTGAATTCAACTATCAACTTGGTTTATCGGGAGTCGAATTGCGTCGGGTTACGTTCAAGCTCAGACCTGACCTTTTTTTCGCAACAAGTCCGCAAGACGAACTCGACACAACCATCGTTGCCGTTTCCGCTGAACCAAATACCTCGGTGAACGGTTTGGCCGATTTTGGGTTCAACTCGCTTTCCGCGGACCGCAACGAAATTCTCGCCGGAGAGAGCGTCACGATTATTCAGCACCCAAGTGGTAACCTAAAGCAAATTGCGTTGCGAGAAAACCAAGTACTACGACTGCCAAACACTGGCGACCGGTTCCTGTATTACGAAACCGACACAACGCCAGGCTCGTCTGGATCGCCGGTATTCAACGATCAATGGGAGGTCGTCGCACTCCATCATTCGGGCTTTCCCGAAACCGACGAACAAGGACGTATCCTCACGCCAGACGGACAAATCTGGCAAGAAGAAATGGGTGACGAAAGAATTCACTGGATCGCGAACGAAGGCGTTCGTGTGACCGCCATTCGAGATTTCCTCTCGAATCTTCCGCAGCTGAATTCGGCACAAGGGACAATCCGCGACCAAGCTCTCAGATTGGATCGTTCCCCACAATCACCGGTCGCTGACGAAGGGAAAGGGACCGGTGTACCTCGGGTTACGGTCCAAACGAGCGAACCCCATCGACCGACGCAAACATCTGCCCTTGGAACCGCAGTATGGAACATTCCACTGACCGTTTCAGTGACCATCGGTGAACCTGCAATCCTTGGAATTCCCCCTACAGTTGATCCAACTCTGGATGCATCGTCATCGGCCATGGCGATCCTAGACAAGGAACCCACGGAAGGAGATTTTGAAACCGCCAAACGAATGATTGCGGAAGCTCAAGGTCGTCCTTACTTTGACGAAACCAAGGATCAAACGGATCGAGAAGCGTACTATCAAACCATTGATAGCGCGATGAGTCCAATGAAAATGTTTGAGGTACTTAACAACCTTTTGGCCAGTTCTCACTTGCGAAAGTTGGCTTACAGGCCATCGACTTACCTTTATCCGTGGGTCGACTTGCAACCCAACGGAAAGATCATGAGCATTTATTCGAATCGGATTTTCTCACCGCTAGAGTTGATCGAACGCGACCAGGAAATCAGCCGGCTGCGCCGTGAGCGAATCACGCAATTCAGAGCATCGGAGTCCGCAATCAGTCCGATGCTTGAGTCGGCGTTCATGGAGTCACTTGAGGCGCAATTACCGTACAACTGCGAACACGTTGTGCCGCAATCGTGGTTTAGGAAAAAGGCACCCATGAGAGGCGATCTACATCATCTATTTGCTTGCGAATCCGGCTGCAATAGTTTCCGTAGCAACACGCCGTACTTCGACTTTACCGACTTCAACGAAGCGATCCGTTCGGATTGCGGAAAGAGCGAGACGAACAAGTTTGAACCCAATGCTGGCAAAGGAACTGTTGCTAGAGCCACCTTGTACTTCCTCTTGCGTTATCCCGGCGAGATCAACGCTACTTCTAAGGAGTACACCGCTGACAGATTGAACGTGTTGTTCGCATGGCACAAAGATTTTTTGGTTACCGAATACGAACGGCACCGCAATCAGGCAATCTTTGCCGCTCAAGGAAATCGAAATCCCTTGATCGACCATCCGGAATGGTTGGATAAAATTGACTTCGCGAGAGGACTTGGATAACCGATTCTCGATCATGAATTACGGTCACCAGAGCGTGCTTGTCAGTGGGCGCTTTAAAAGGGGCTTGAGGAATGTACTGCATCGGAGTATTGGTGAGGCATGTTTGTTGTGCTGTCCGCTCGTAAAATGGCCTGTGGCACGTTTGCAGATGAAGGCGATGGATCGCCAAGAGAACCGGCCTTTTTATGCGACGAGCCTCCCGTCGGGCTTGCCCCGGCGGAGGCGGAACTTGCGGCTACTAAGGCGGCAGCGCGCTTCTCGCCTTTCTGTTTCTTCCGCCCGGAGGGCGGAAGAAACAGAAAGGGGTTTTTGAGGCGGATTTGGTAGCTGAAGAGTCTTGGCCCCGCCGGCATAAAGCCGACGGAGGCCAAGAGCAGATCATCCGTTGGCATGAAACCGATGGATTCATGACGTTCGCGCACGGCCTCGGAGGACCGTGTTACGGTGTCGACTGTCCGTGTCTGTTTTTCCTGGGCTATCGCAGGTAAAAGGGACTGGTCAGGATCCAACAGTGGGGTTGCCCCAGGAGCTCTAGCCACAACTCAATCCGATAATTCCCCGCCGTAGGAATCTCCCAATCCAACCGGTCGCTGTGCGTTTGATGAACCAACTGTCCCCTAGACTCCAGTGTGCTTCGATAGACCTTCCAATTTGCAACCAGCGGTGATTGCCCTACAAGCCTCGGCCCTGGCTCCACGGTATTCCCCGGGGGGCCTTTGAGATTTTGCCACTCGATCCGTGAACCAATCTCATGACGATTATTTCCTTGGGTGTGGAGACCTCCGATCAAGGCCAGATCAAAACCTTTTGCGTCGGCCAGCCAATCAAAGGCTACCAACGTCCGCCCCTCTTCGAGCCCTTCCCAGACTCCCTCCTGGGTCAACTCGGTGACAAGCACATGGGTTCCGGCATGCCGCAAACTGTTCTCATAAGGATCCAGTTGCAATCGCATAAGCATGTCCCCAGGCTTGGCCCCCTGAGGAATCTTCAGCAAGGGTGCGACTAGCAATCGATCTAGCTTGAGCAACTCCTCGCCAAGCGCATCGCTAACGATCACTTTGTCGTCCTGGCCCAGCACGACTCGAACGCCAATGTTCTGATGCGCGTCGTTTGCAGCAACGCCCGTATGGGGTGCGATCAAGCACAACTCGTCCCATCGTTTGAGGTAATCGTCGGGGTAGGTCTGCAGGGCCGAGAATGCTTCCTGCGGGTACTTGTCTATCAACTCGGTCGTCTTGATCAACCACAGCGGATTTTTCATCGAGTCGATCATCCGCTTTTGCTTTTTAAAGTCCGCGTGGGTGTTGTAGATCTCAACGCCTGTTAGCCCTTGAATCTGCCAGTCCATCCGCTCCTCAAGATGGGACAGAAAGACATGACCGCGACGGTTGCGGACCAGTTGCGTGGTTTCCTGAGCATCAGCCGATTCAAAAGGCATTAGGCTCAGCGTCGGATAGACCAACATCCCTTTCATCTCGGCTCCTGGGATCATCAGCACTCCGTCGCGAAACCCGCGATGGCCGTCGGTAAAAAAATCCTTCTCTTTAGACGGATGCTCTGTGAAAAGGAGGACTTCGGTCCCCGCCCGTTTGGCAGCAGCCACGATGTCGTCGATCTTTCCTCGCGAATCGTGAGACAACTCCGAATGGACATGCAAATTCGCGCGAACTTGACGCAACGGTCCGGGCCTTTCGAGTGCCTTACGCTCTGCGGCGTATTTCTCCACCGTCTCTCGAATCGCTTGGAGATTCTTGCGAGTCAGGCGATCGACCGCATCGGGCGCCCTGGGCGTTGGAGCGTCTTGGCTCTGCGCAGGATTTTCGATTCCCGCCGCACCGAGGGTTGCGACCCCAAGTAGCCATTTCAGCAGATTTTTCTTAGCGATCGATCGGAACACGTGGATTTCCTCAGAGAAAAAGCTCGGCTTTGAAGTGGCTATATCGTAACCTATCGAGCGATCAGGGGTTCTCAGAGGAGTGCCTTTCTAGTTCGAGTGGTTTTTTGGAATGTATTTTGGGGGACTTGGATGATTCTGCAATTCTCAAAGCGCGCAGTCAAGCTTGCGATGCTCACGTCGTTGGTGTCGGTCCTTTGGGTTGGCACTGCCGGTGCTCAGGAGATTTCGTTCAGCGCGCAGTCGGTGGCGATCAGCGAGGACCAGGTCGAAGGGATCGGGGGCTATTGGTACGTTTCGAAATCGCAGCCAAAGATCTATTACTATCGCGATTCGGGGCAGTGGCTGGATCTATTTTCTTACCATTGCAAAGACTCCAATAAAGACGGAATCCCAAATATGGAGATTTCTCACGACCAGGAGCATTTGATCATCAAGAGCCAGGGGTATCCGAACCACCCGACGGCGATCTTCCCGAACAGCGATAATCCCAACGACATCCGCGTCCAGGATTTCACGTTTCGATTGCCCTTGGTCCCACGCAAGAGCGATACGATCACTCGATTGCCCAGGGGGCCAGTTGGAATGTCGCTCAACGGAGTGGTGTTTTTTAACCCCTTTGAAATGGAGGGTCGCAATGCGGTCGCCGGTTATGACGAGGTTTGGCTCGATTCGTGTTGCGGTCACCCTCAGCAGACCGGCGTGTATCACTATCACAAGTATCCGACCTGTGTGAAATCGCCGTTTGCCGACGAAGGCAAATCTCACTCACCGATCATCGGCATGGCGTTCGATGGATTCCCGCTATACGGGCCTTATGAGTCCGACGGATCGATGGCGATGGATCTCAAGGGCCCGCAGGCGCTAGATGCTTGCAACGGCCATAGCGATCCAGAACGAGGCTACCATTACCACGTGACGCCAAACCGTTTTCCTTACATTCTTGGGGGCTATGCAGGCGTAGTCGAACCGAGCAACAATCGGGAGTTTCGTCGCGCTGGTGGTCGCTCTGCGACCGGGACTCTGGAGGACAACACCGAGCCTGGGGACAAGTACGCCAAGATCATCACCGCAGTGCGTCCAGGAAACTTGGTGCGAGGCGAGACGCATGAAGTGCAAATCGATTTTGATCCGTCTGCCGCAAGGCGGCCGATCCGAGAGGGAGCCCCGAGTTGGCTTCAAATCGGACCTTATGAAGCTCAGTCGATCGAGCGGAAAGGCGATACGATCGTCGCAAAAATCGCGATACCCAAGGATGCGACGATCGGAGTTTGGTTGGATTGCCACATTGAGTTCGGTACACAACTACGGCCCGTTGTCATCAAAAAGAACGATGTGGTGCGTGTGACGATCGATTGAGGCTTAGCGAATCGCCGGAGCAAAGTGCATGTAGTTCCAATGGCGATACAACTCACTGCGCTCGAGCAGTTCGTTATGAGTACCGACATCGGCGACCTTGCGATTGTGCAGCACGACGACTTGGTCGGCGGCTCTGAGTGTCGATAGCCGGGCCGGTAGGACCAGAACGACGCAGGAGTGGTTGCGGGCTTCGAGCAACGCTCGGGTCGTTTCGGCTTCGATCCCCGGTTGGCCCGGCGCGGGCTCTTCGGCCACGACGATGCTCGGTTTTTTCAGGAATGCACGAGCGATTCCCAGGCGAAACATAAAATCTGGCGATAGACGTTGTTCATTGGAGCTAACGAGCGTTTGGAGTCCGTCGGGCAGTTCAAAAATCGCGTCGCTAACGCGAGCTAGCCGGGTGATCTCACGCATGTCGATTGTCGCATCTCGTTGGAGACCGAGCCATAAGTTATCTTCGATGGTGCCTGTGACCAGCGGTCCATTCGATGCGATCCAAAGCGAATGCTCTCGAATCGTCGCGCTGGTAAGATCCTTCGAGTCGACATCATCGAACATCAGCCGTCCGCTGACGGGTTGTCCGAACCCGAGGGCCATCTCAACGAGCGCTTTGGCCAACAAAGGATCGGGCGAAATGATCGCGGTGAGTTGGCCAGTTTTGAAGAACGCAGAGACATCATCCAAGAGTTTTTGATTGTTGCCTGATTGAAGGGTCACATGCTCGGCCGCTACGCCCCGGGTGAGCTTGCTAGAAAGCTCTCTGGTGGTTGATGAATTCGGCTTCGATTCGATCGCAAGGAAGCTGAAGATTTCCGCAAGTTTAGGGTTGGCCTTGGCAACGGATTTCCAGGCCTCTGCGATGCGATACCCAGTATAGATCGCCGCGCAGATACTGGCCGTCCAAACAAAACCAGCTCCGAGCGAAAGATGTTTACCCGGGTCGAGCATTCCCAGGGCCAACAGGAGGATCAGTCCTGTCCCGAGCACACAGATCGAGAGGGCTACCCAGGGGGACTTGGCCTTGTCGCAGCCCAAGACCATGCTGCCGGCGGAGCGGTATGCAGCTAAGTTCGAACGGTAGTTGTCCAGGGTCTCTTGCGAATCATGGATCGTCGCCATCAAAGGTGCTGTTTGGGAAATCTTGCTTAGTTCTTGGTGAGCTTGGACCCATCGCTGCTGCTGAACCCATCGACCCTTGGTACTGCTAACTTGTTGCCATCGGTAAATGTTGCGAACGATCCAAGCGGCTAGCAAAGCCGCGATCGTCAACCAAGGATGGATCAGACCCGCAAGGATCAAAAGCAGTAAGAGTTGGAGGAAATGCTTGGGGTAAACCTGTTGCCATTGCACGATGGCCGTACGCATTGCGGGAAACGTCTGTTCGTGGAAGGATCGCAACAGTTCACTTTGAGCCGATAAGCCCCGATCCAGGGCAATGGCCCCGGAATGATGAAACAGGCGTTCATGCAACTGCTGTTCGGTATCCAAGGCGGCTTGGACCCCTGCGCGGCGATGAAGCCAATGCAGCAGACTCATCAAGATCAGACCCGCACCGAGCAATACAATCGCTCCAAGAGCCATCTGGGGCGCTTGCATGGTCCCGACCCAAGGTGTTTCGGATAGCTTCCAACGGAAAGGTCCGATCGAAGTGTATTCAGAGGCCGATTGCGTCCCGGAATCGCCATTTTGGTTCGGAGCCTGTTGCATCGAGATCTGCTCGATGCGCTGGTGCTCCCAGCTTATCAAATCGATGGCAAAACCGCCTAGAAGCAAAAGGCAAGGGAGCAACAGTGCCAAGCCCACCGCGAGGGAACCCGCGATCCAAGCTGCACCAGGAATTTTCAGTCCGCTGGCCGTTGGCCAAAAATTAGGCAACACATTTCACCCGTTGGTAGTTTTTCATTTTTCAGTTCTTTGATCTTTATCCCAAGATAATCCGCTGGCAAGCTTCACGCCTAGAAGACTCTGCGGATTGGGGCGGTTGGGGGGATTTTAAGGGTGGAAATTTGGGGGAATTCGGGATGTTGCGTTCAGGCAACACCCGAGAGTCCGCCACGTTGTCTTTTTTCAACCTAGGGTTGGCTTACAAGTTTCGGAGGATCCCGAAAGGCAAGACCGGAATCTGTCTGTTTCTTCAAAGGGTTGAGCAATGACCGCAGAGATTCGAACCCGAACAAGCACAAAATCCAAACGCCCTGTGGCTGGCCCATCGCTGTTGCTCGTCGACGACGATCATCGACTCCTCGAAGCGACGCGTGGATTGCTCGAATGCCAAGGCTTCAAGATCCAGACGGCTCGAAATCTCCGTGCAGCTCAGAAACATCTGGCTGAATCGAATTTCGATCTGCTCCTGACCGATTTACGACTGGACGAAGGTTGCGGTTTGGAAATACTCCAGGCAGCTCAACAGTTACAGCCTGATTGCTGCCGTTTGGCAATGTCCGGATATGCGACGGCTCAATTGCAGGTACAAGCCATCGAGGCCGGTGCCGTGCAGGTTTTGCACAAACCCCTGGATGACCAGTTCTTGATTTCGACGTTCGACACCTTGCTGCGCCAACATCGGATTGCCCAGTGCGATCGGCGGGTGAGCCGCCAGTTGGACTCTCGCCAGTTGGCTGACGGCCAGTTGATTGACGGCTTAGCAGAGTCCTGCGGTCGATCGCGTGGCTGGTTTGGCTCGGGTGGGAAAATGCGAGAGGTTTTCGAACTTCTCGATCGCGTCGGGGATTCCAAGGCCAGTATCTTGATCACCGGTGAGCCTGGGACAGGAAAGAGCAAGTTGGCTCGCATCATCCATGCGTTGTCCGGTCGGCGAGCAGGGCCGTTTGTCGAGGTCGCCTGCGGAGCGATCCCAGAAGCGTTGCTCGAGAGCGAGCTTTTTGGTCACACTGTAGGAGCGTTCACCGGTGCGATCCACTCGAAGCTTGGTAAATTCCAATATGCGGAAGGTGGGACGTTGTTTCTCGATGAAATCGGTACCGCATCGCCGGCTATGCAAGTGCGGCTTTTGCGGGTGCTCCAGGAGCGAGCCTTTGAGGCACTCGGGAGCAATCAAACGGTTCGGACCGATGCTCGCATGATCTTTGCGACGAACGAGAATCTCGAGCAAGCGGTTCGCGCAGGTCGATTTCGCCAGGACCTCTTCTATCGGATTCATGTCGTTCCGATCGCACTACCGCCACTTCGCGAAAGGCTCGAGGAGGTAGGAGAACTTGCCGATGGATTTTTGGCTCAAGCTTGTCAGGAGTTTGATCGTCGGGTCGAGGGCTTTAGTCCGGGTGCTTATTGCGCCATGTCGCAATACGCATGGCCGGGCAACGTTCGGGAACTTGAAAACACCATCCAGCGCGCCGTTTTGGTGTGCTTAGGTCGGTTCATCCAAACCGAGGATTTGGCGCGACTGCTTACCAAGCCAATGACGGGATTGCCCAAGGTCCATGCTGCGCAGGAAATCCGGATGGAGAGCTTTCAGGAGTGTGTGCCTGCTTGGTCGGACCATTACAAGGATCTCGACGAAGCGTTGGGTGGCCCTGAGCGAGCGATTTTATTAGGAGCGCTTCGCGCCTATGGTTGGAATCGCAATGCGACTGCCGAGCGGTTAGGAATCAACCGTACGACACTTTATAAAAAGATGAAGCGACTGGGGATTCAGTCAGCCAGCGAGCCATTGCGACATGACGGCGATAATCAGAGATTAGAATAAAAAACACTCGTTGGATAGCGACTGGATGCTACTTCGCATTTTCCAGAAACGCGATCAGATCCGAGAGTTCCTCGATGGTCATTTGATTTTCCAATCCGGCCGGCATGATCGAAACGTTGCTCGGCTCGCGTTGAACGATGTCGGCAGTCTCGATCGAAAGGCGTCGATCGGCGGCGACTTGCAGGACGAGTTCTTTGGGTGATTCCGAGACGACCAGACCTTGGACGATCTGTCCGTCGTTGAGTTGCACCTTGGTGCTGCGGTAGGCTTGCTCGAGCCTGGTGCTCGGAAAGAGGATCGCTTCGAGCAGATCGCGTCGGGAGCGGGATTGGCCGATTTTGCTAAGGACAGGCCCGAGGTTACCTCCTACATAGCCGACTTGATGGCAAGCGCTGCATGTGGCTCTGGAGGATCGAAAAACGTGGTAGCCTTGTTTGGGATCGCCGGGCTGCAATTGGCTCAGCCACTGGTCGACTTTGGAGCGAACCTCTGGGTCTGGACGGGTCCAGATATCGAGAGCCTCTTTCCAAGTTTTTTGGATTTCGGGGGAGCGGTTCTTGAGTTTGGCTAAAGTCGATTCGGGCGAAAGGGTTTTGGCTGCCGAAAGATCGTGCAATGCTTCGAGCAGCGCAGCGTCTTGGTCGACCGTGCTTGCTTGCAGGTACGACTCGATGGCCACGGGGAGTTCCAGAGGACCCGCATTTGCAAGATGAGCCAGGATCCATCGCCGCGATGGATCGGATTGCAGTTGGATATTCGCTAGGATTCGCCAAGCGACATGCCGGAGTTCTTCATGCCGGAGTTCTTCATGCCGGAGTTCTCGCAGTTCGGATTCCTCGATGGATTGGTCTGCAGGGGCCAGTGGGTCTGCAAGAGCGATTTGCAGGACCCGAAGCTCAAGGTCTTCCGGAAGCCGGGCTCCTTTGGGGCACAGCGCGATCCAGTGGAGCGATTGCGTTTCATTTGCCTTCGAGTCTGGGTTCGATCGGACTCTTTGCAAGATATCGGTGAGTCCTTGTTGGATCGCTGAGAGATCCCCTTTCCAAGTGCGACCGAGCAGGGCGGTTTGCCATGTGGGAAGGTCCTCAGGAGAGCTCTCTTGGAGCCGCTTGGCGATCGGTTGGATCCAGGACTCGGGGACGGTTCGGCTTGCGAGTTTCGATAGGATTGCGGCGGTTTTCGAAGGTGAATTCAGTAGATGTTCGGCAACCCATTGAGCGACTTGAGGGTTGCTTGACCAACGTGCCAGGAGCGCAAGGATCGCGTCGCTCGGTGGGACGGTCGATGGGTTCGAACGTTCGTTGATCGTCTGTAGTATCGTATCGATCCACTGCGGATGGGCTTCTAGGACCTGGAGTCCCAATTCGGATGTGGCCTGGTCTTGCGCTAGTGCTACTTGCAGGACAAGGTTTGCGTGTTCTTGGGAGAGTCGGTTTCGATGCTCGAGGATTCGAACCAAAGCGGCCGCCGAGGGTACGATTGGATTTGCTTGGTTTGCCGTCTGGAGCGATTGCAACAAGTCTTCGTCGCTGGCCCCTTCGATCAAGGCGTAGACCAACGAGTGCGACAGGGTCCTATCGTCGGTGGCGATGTCGATTTGGTTCAATATTTCCTGAAGTTCGGATCGGATACCGATTCGACCCAAGAGTTCTGCGGCGCTTCGGCGCAATGAAGCGTTTGAGGACACCAAGAGCTCTGTGGCTCGACCGCGGGCTTCTTGCAAGCGGTGAAGCGAAGCCAGATGGCATGCTAGGGTAACGACCGATGGGTCTTGCTCACGCATCGAGTCGATCACAAGGCGATGATATTCTTGTTCGAGTACGGAGCGTTGCGCGTCGCTGGATTGGGTGTACTCGACCGATCGCTTCGTCAGATATTCAAGTCGGTTTTGCTCGTTCGATCGGTTTTGATCTTTGGAATTGTCGGGGAGGCTTGTTAGCCCTCGGAGTCGGTAGATACCGCCAGTGGCCACCCGCTGGTCGGTACCCGAACTCGGGCAACACAGATCGTACCAGCCACCGGTGTCAACGATCAGGATGGAGCCATCGGCATCCTGGAGCAGATCGACTGGATGGAAGTCGATTCGATTCGAAGAGACCAAGGGGAATGACTGAGCTTGGAAGTGAGCTCGATCGCTGCGTTGCGCGAGGCGATGGAGGCTGATTTGATGCAGGTTGAATTGGGCGCAAAGTAGGAATCCTAGTTCGTCGATCCTGGGAAGTTTTGTCGACGGCTCAGGCGCTTCGATCGGTGGCAGTTTGAAGCTTGGCGAGATGGAATTCAGGACCATCAGTCCGGCGGGCGCTGCGGGTCCGAGTTCGGCCGTTGGCTCCATCAAGTTGCCGGTTCGAGGGTGAGCGTCCAGGACCGCATGCGGCTTACCGAAAAGCGAGCCGTAGGTTGCCGCGCCGATCCCATCGCGAAAACCGTTTCGAGGATGGTGCAAAAAAGTAGCGCAGAAGAACCTATCGCCGTTGGGTAGCCAGGCCACATCGACAAGGTTGTCCATACCCCCGGTCATGACCGGATCGATGGGACCGCCTTGCGGGTCGCGACGATACAGGTGGGAGGCTTTGCTGCTCCAGGCTTTCCCAGAGAGGATTTCGTGCGACTGTTCGGCGAAGGCGGACTTGGTCCAGTAGATCCAACCGTCGGGACCGAGCCATGGGCCATGAAGATCGTTAGCGCAACCTGTCAGGGTCGTTCCATCGAACCAGATTTGGTGATTCTCGTATAGGCCATCGCCGTCGAGGTCCGAGAGTTTCCAGATTTGAGGTGGGGCGGTGACAAGTATGTCGTTGCCGATACACAGGATGCCTTCGGGGAAGCTCAGGTTTTGAGCGATGACTTGTCTGCTATCGAATTTTCCGTCGTTGTTCGAATCTCGCAGTCGCACGAGTCGGTGCGGACGCGAAACGAGTTGCTGTTGAACGGTTTCTTTGGCTTGGAGGTTCCATACCGATTCGGCGACGAGCAGCGAGCCATCGGGTGCGAAGGCAGCAACGATAGGCCAAGTGCAAAGCGCCTCGTCGGTAACTTTTTCGATCGAGCAGGACTCTGGGATTGAGAAGTCGATCGCGTCGATCCGAACGGACTTCGAGGCCCAAGAAGCCTTGAGGGAATCTTGGGCCATGCCGTAGGGGTTTTGGGTGCAAAGGCACACCAGCAAGGGGGCAAGGAGCTTTGTCCAGGAAATCATGTCCAAGTTCCTTGCGACGCCCTTAGTTCTTGACCTCAAACTCCGCATCGATCGCGTCGTCGTTGGATCCCTTGGACTCTGGGGTCTCGGTTTGGGGTTGAGGGGAGGAAGCAAACGCGGAACGGAAGGCGTTGGCGGTTTGTTCGAGTTCGGCCGTCGCGAGCTTGATCGCTTCGACTTCGTTTTGGTTCAGGGCGTCGCGCAGCTTGCTGATGGCTGCTTCGAGGGGTTCACGGTCAGAGACAGCGAGTTTATCGCCTTGGTCTTTGATCGCTTTTTCCAAAGCATGGATCGTATTCTCGGCTCGGTTTCGAGCTTCAGCCAGTTCGACTTGCTTGCGGTCTTCGTCGGCGTACGATTCTGCATCGCGTCGCATCCGCTCGATTTCGTCTTTGCTCAAGCCGCTGGATTGCTCGATTTTAACGCTTGCTTGTTTGCCGGACTTAAGATCCTTAGCCGAGACGTTCAAGATTCCGTTTTGGTCGATATCGAATTTGACCTCGATCTGGGGTACACCGCGAGGGGCAGCATCGATCCCTTCCAAGTTGAATTGGCCGAGCACACGGTTGTGGATGGCCATCTTGCGTTCCCCTTGGAACACGGCGACGGTCACGGCGGTTTGGTTGTCGGCAGCCGTCGAGAAGGTTTGTTTTTTCTCGACGGGGATGGTGGTGTTTCGTTCGATCAGGGCCGTGAGGATTCCACCTTCGGTTTCGATCCCGAGGGTCAGCGGGGTGACGTCCAAGAGCAGAACGTCTTTGCGTTCACCCGACAGGACGCTGCCTTGGATCGCAGCACCGACTGCGACGACTTCATCTGCATTGACCCCTTGGTGAGGTTCCTTGCCGAAGATACCTTTGACCAGTTCTCGGACCTTCGGGACGCGAGTTGAACCACCGACGAGGACGACTTCGTCGATTTCGGAGGGATTCAGTTTGGCGTCTTTGAGCGCTTGCAGAACCGGTTGACGGCATCGGTCGATCATCGGATCGATCAGCCCTTCAAACGTGCTTCGGGTGATGGTAGTGAGCAAGTGTTTAGGCCCGGAGGCATCTGCGGTGATAAACGGCAGGTTGATGTCTGTTTGTGGAAGAGTGCTGAGTTCCTTCTTGGCTTTTTCGCAAGCTTCCTGAAGACGTTGGAGCGACATGGGATCTTTGCGTAGATCGATGCTATTGTCACGTTGGAACGTTGCGGCCACGTGGTTGAGCATCGCTTGATCAAAGTCGTCGCCGCCGAGGTGGGTATCACCGTTGGTGCTGATGACTTCGAAAATCTTGCCAGCCGACTCGCCATCGTTGTTGTGGGCGACTTCCAGAACCGAGACGTCGAAGGTACCGCCCCCGAGGTCGAAGACTACGATTTTTTGATCTTTGCTTTTGTCTAGTCCGTAGGCCAGTGCCGCAGCGGTCGGTTCATTGATAATCCGAGCGACTTCCAGGCCAGCGATTTGGCCCGCGTCTTTGGTGGCTTGTCGCTGGGCGTCGTTGAAGTAGGCTGGCACAGTGATCACCGCTTTGCTTACACGGTGGCCAAGATAGGCTTCTGCAGCCTCTTTGAGTTTGCGCAGGACCTTGGCGGAAATCTCTTGAGGGGTAAATTGCTGGTCCCCGATTTGTACTTTGACGTACTCGTTGGCCCCACCGACGACTTGGTAGGGAACAATCTTTTCTTCGGATTCGACTTCCGAGTGCCGGCGGCCCATAAAGCGCTTGACCGAGTAGACGGTGCGACGGGGGTTGGTCACGGCTTGGCGGCGAGCGGGCTCCCCGACGATCGTTTCGCTTTTGTCGTTGAAGGCCACGACGCTAGGTGTCAGCCGGTTCCCTTCGGCATTCGGGATGACCTTGACCTCCGAGCCTTCCATGACCGCGACCACCGAGTTGGTGGTTCCCAAATCGATTCCGATGATCTTTTCGCCAGATGCCATGGTGGAGTTCTCCCTAAACGCGGTGTTCAATAGAATGGTAATGTATTTGGAAACCGCTGGGTCTAGGTGGCTGGACCAGCGGGTGAATTCAAGTCAGAGCAATCCTTGTGCCAAACCCATGCAAGAAGCGCATCAGGGCCCCTTAAACCTTTTCAATTTAAGGGTTTACGGTAAAATCTTGGGTGTTTGCAGCGACAGGGTTTGCCCATGACCAGGGACTTCACCGTCAATTTGACAGGGAATTGAATCGAAAATGCCAACCTCACAGCCATCGGCCGACGCGATATGTCAGCGACTTCGGCAGATCCAGGTCGAGATATCTCGCCTGATCGAAGAACGTATCGAGCTTCGAGCTCAACTGGATCCTGACTGGCTTGAGGCACTGAGCAGGACGATGGAACCCCAGGGGGTGGCCTACCTAGGTCCGGAGCATTCGTACAGTCATTCGGCGGCCCGCAAGTACTTTGGCGATACCCAATCGCTTTATCCAGTCGGAACGATTTCTGCGGTTTTTGAAGAGGTCCATCGGGGGCAGTCGCGATACGGCGTGGTTCCGATCGAGAACAGTACCGACGGTCGGATCGTCGACACGATGTTTAATTTCATCAAGCGTCCGCTTCAGATTTGCGGCGAAGTGCTTTTGCCGATCCACCACAATTTGCTTTCTGAATCGGATCGATTGGCGATAAACAAGGTTTACAGCAAGCCGCAGGCGCTTTCCCAGTGCCGTCGCTGGCTCTCGGAGCACTTGCCAGATGCCCAGCGGATCGAGGTCGCCAGCACCACGCATGCGGCAAGGATCGCCAAGGAGGAGCCGGGTTCAGCGGCGATCGCCTCGCTCGAGGCATCCTTGGAGTACGGTTTGCCGATCGTTTGCGCATCGATCGAAGACGATCCGAGCAATGCGACCCGATTTGCGATTATTGGCAAGGATCAGCCGGCGATCACAGGCAGGGACAAGACGGCACTGCTGTTTCAAGTTCCGCATCAACCAGGGGCACTAGCCGAGGCGATGTTGATTTTCAAGGACAACGGAATCAACCTGACTTGGATCGAATCGTTACCGGTACCAGGATCTCCGAACGAGTACTACTTTTTCGTGGAGATCGAGGGGCACCGGGATCAGGCTCCTATGGAGGACGCGATCGGTGCTCTGGTTCAGCGATCGCTTCGGCTCGATGTGCTTGGTTCGTATCCACGAGGCTTGGAAGGTTAAAGACCGACGATGCACTTTACGATGGAAGCTCAGAAGCGATGTCGAGCGTCGATACCTGATGCATCGATCGCCATCGACATGACGGCGGGAAATGGCTTCGACTCACTTTTTTTGGCTCAATGCGTTGGGTCCCAAGGGACCGTCTACGCGTTGGATTTGCAAGCCGAGGCAGTTGCAAAAACGGCCTTGCGAGTGGCCGAGGCTGGATACGCGAGTGTGGTTCGTTGCATCCATGCCGATCATGCGGATCTTGCAAACCATGTATCTTTGGAGCATCGAGGCAACATATCCTGCGCGATGTTCAATCTTGGGTATCTCCCTTTTTCCGACAAGTCCGTCGTGACGCAAGCCTCGACAACTCTGAGAGCTTTGGATGCCCTAGAGGCTATCTTAGCCCCAGCCGGTTTGATTTCGATCCTTTCTTATGTCGGTCACCCGACGGGTTTGCAGGAGAGCCAAGCCGTCGAGGGATGGATCGCCAGACGGGCAAGCCGATATAACATCGAGCGATTGGTCGACGAATCGAACCTTGCCAGTCCGATTTTGTGGTTGATGCGCAGGCATTCAGAAGCAATAGAAAACTAAATCGTGCAAGAGGATTAAGCGATCCGCATCGGAGTTGGGAATTCCAGGACGAATTTCGTGCCACGGCCGACTTCGCTCTGGACGCTGATCCGACCGCCGTGGGCTTCGAGGATCTTGCGCGTGGTGGGCAAGCCTAGTCCGGAACCTTCGGTTTTCGTCGAGTAGAAAGGTTCGAACATTCGCATGGCGGTCGTCTCGTCCATGCCGCAGCCTGAGTCGATCATGTCGATGGCTACGCCGCTTGGGATCACGTAGGTTCGGACCAAAAGTTCCCCGCCATCGGGCATCGCTTCGAGCGAATTTTTCACAAGATTGATCAGAGCCGCTTGGAGCGAGGATCCGTTGAGTCGGATATTGGGTAGATCTGAGTCGAGGAAACGTTCGAGTCGGACCCCTTGTTTATCGGCTTGGGGTTGGAATAGATTCAGGACCGAGGTGATTTGTTCGTTAAGAGAGCCGAGGGTCAGTTCCATATCCTGCATGCGAGCGAATTTGAGGAAATCCCTCAGGAGGTTCTCCATACGGTGGCACTGTTGTTTGATCATATCGACTTTGGAGCTTGCGCGGCGTTTTCCTGGCCACTGGCTCTCGTCGAGTTCTTCGCTCAGCAGGTCGGCGTTCATGTGGATGACCGACAGCGGGTTTTTGATTTCGTGCGCTAGGGAGCCTGCCAATTCGGCCAGTTCGTGGTACTGTCTCCAAATCGGCGAATCTCGATCCTGGTCTTGAAGTTGGTCCTGGGGGTCTTGTTCGGCAGAATCGAAGATCATGCCAAGAGCCATTCGGCGAACGAGCGGACAAGGAAGCCGGTCCCACCGGCGTCGCACCACGGTTTGGCCGAGTCCAAGAAGGCTGGGCCTGCGATATCGAGGTGAACCCAAGGTTTGGCTTGGACGAATTCCTCAAGGAATTTTGCGGCGGTGATGGCTCCCCCCCAGCGTCCTTCGCCGACGTTTTTGATGTCTGCAACTTTTCCAGCGATCTGCTCGCTGTAGAACGAGTGCATGGGCAAGGGCCAGGTGTACTCCCCGCATTTTTCGGTGAACGATTGCACGTCGACTTGCAATTGGGTTTGGTTGCTCATGAGTCCAGCGACATCGGTCCCAAGGGCCACGACGCATGCGCCGGTGAGGGTTGCGAAGTCGATGATTTGGGAGGGGTTTTCCTCGAGGGCGACGCTTAAGCAATCGGCAAGAACCAATCGACCTTCGGCATCGGTATTATGGATTTCGATGGTTTTACCGCTGCGGGCCGTCAGGACATCGCCGAGTTTAAAGGCATCGCCCGAGACAAGGTTTTCGACCAGTCCGAGCACACCGACTACATTCCTACGGACTTTGAGTTTGGCGATGGCGTTAAAAATCGCAAGGACCGTCGCTGCGCCAGCCATATCGCACTTCATGGTCAGCATTCCGTCGGTGGGCTTGAGCGAATATCCGCCTGAGTCGAACGTGACCCCTTTGCCGACGAGGGCCAGGGGTTCGGAGTCTGGCGGTGCGCCTCGGTAGCGTAGGATTAGGAGTCGCGGATCGCGAACCGATCCTCGGGCAACGGCAAGGAGGGCTTCGCAACGTTGCTCGATGAGGCGTTGTTTGTCCCAGATTTCGATAGAGAAGCCTGCGTCGTTTGCGATGCGGATGGCTTGATCGGTGAAGGATTCCGGGTACATCCAATTCGGGGGTTGGTTGACCATCAGTCGGGCCAGATTGACCGATTCACCGATGATTTCCCCGGCGCGGATTTGGGCGTCGTTGCTCCCGACCCACTCGACGGTTTGTGGGGCGAAGGTACTTTTCTCGCTCTTGTAGAGGTCTTGGCCTTGGGAACCGACCATTGCACCTGCGATCGCTGCGCGGATTTCGAGCGGGGAAGAGCCCAATCCGACAAAGCGAACGGTAGAGCGTTGTTTGGATGCAAGAGCCCTCATCGCCGAGCCCGCGGCGCGAAAGTAGGTATTGCAAGCCGACTGGCCTGCACTGCCCGTACCGACGATGGCCAGAACATCCGCAGGGATTCCGGCGGGCGCAAGCAGCATCGATACCTTGTTCGGTTTGGTCAATACCTCCCCGCTTTGCATGACGCGTTGAAACCAACCCGAGGTCGCTTCGTCGAGCGATTGGAACTCGGATCGATGGGCCCAATCGTCATCCAAAGCGACGACTAGAGCGTTGCAGGGTTTGTTGACCCAGTCTTCTTGGAAGATTTCAAACTTCATGGTGGCCGGTTGCCGAGGCGGTTAGGATTTCCGTGGGTCGATCGAACTCAATTCGCCAGGCTGCTTCTGGGCATGCGACGCTTTGAGCGAATCGTCGACGGTCTGAATGTAGGTTTGACCGGCTTGGGTCCACGGATGGAACAGGTTGTAATATAGGATATACCAGATCGCGGCTATTCCGTCACGCACTCCGATTTTCTTTCCTTCCTCATAGGTTCTGCCGTAATAGGAAATCGGGACTTCGTAGGTTCGGGCGCGGGTCTTGCAGACCATCGCGGTGATTTCGACCTCCATCCCAAAGCCTTGGCTCGTGAGTTCCAGTGGCACGATGACCTCTCGCCGAAAGGCCTTGTAGCAGGTCTCGATATCGGACATGTTTCGGTTGGTCAGCACATTGCTCAACAACGTCAGAAACTTGTTGGCGACGTAGTGATAAAAATAGAGGACTCGGGAAGCTTTCTTGACCAGGAAACGACTTCCGTAGACCACATCGGCCCAATTCTCGAAGATCGGATACAAAACGCCTGGGATTTCACGCGGGTCGTATTCCAAGTCGGCATCCTGGATGATCATTACATCCCCGGTGGCCTTCTTGATGGCCGTTGCGATCGCAGCGGTTTTACCTAAGTTCCTAGGCTGGCGAATCAGATGAATCTTGTCTTGGTCGGCTGGGTTGTTTTCGAGGAAGGCTTCGATGCGTTGGCACGTTTCGTCGGTCGATCCATCATCGACGACGATGATCTCTTTGTCGACGTTGAATTGGTTGACCAAGGGGACATCCAGGAGTTTTCGCAATACCAAGCCGATGGTCGATTGTTCGTTGTAAGCCGGCACAAGGATGGAGACTTTCATTTCAGACCAGCATTCCTCTTGCGTCGACAGCGAGTTCTTCAAGGCCGCCTGGCTCTGGGCTATCTTGTCGGTAAAGGAAAAAGGAGTTTTGTAGATTGACGCACACGCAGATGTGGTTGGGGATGATCCAGACTCGTTCCCCGACTTGCGGCCGAGGGCCTGCATGCGTTTCTGGGAATACCACTTCTCCATGCTCCTCACTCAAACGCGAAACCTTGGCTTCCGGGAAATCGACTACTTTTCCAAAGCCGGATTCGGGCTCGACGCAATTGCGATCGCTCGAGAGGGTTTTGCTCCCCGCATCGACAATGAACTTATTTTTGCTCGGCACGCTTACAACCGTCGCCACAACACGCGCGGCGCAATCGTCGATGCTGGCGACTCCTAAAGAGACTTCGTTCCAGTCATTGTAGATATACGTTCCTGGTCGGATTTCGTTCAGAATTGGATTTCGATGCGACTCTTTGGCCGTCGGAGTTGAACCACCGGAGATAACCGGAACGTCAATTCCGAGCAAATTCAAGCGATCGACCACGCTGGCAATCGCATCTTGGTATTGGCTCCAGGCCTCGGTAGAGGCCGCCGGAAGGATATGCCCTGGAAAGCACATCACGCCACGAAATTCCAACTCGGTCTGCTTGGAAACCCAAGCGCACAATTCGACGGCTTGGGCGCTGGATTCAACCCCGGTGCGGTGAAACCCGACGTCCAGATCGACCATAATGCCGATGGGAAGCCCGATTTTGCGAGCCGTCTGTGCGATCCGCTCGGCCGCTTGGAGCGAATCGATCCCCACGGCAATTCTTCCCTCTGTTTTTGTGCCGTCGGACTGGTCTGCACAAGCTCTGACCAAAGTTTCCAAACGTTGCAAGCGACTCGTTCCGATCGCAGGATAGGCCAAGAAAAGGTCCCTGCTGGCTTGAAACATTTGCTGGGCTTCACCGACTTTGGCGACCGTTAAACCTTTGGCTCCCAGGGCGATTTGACGCTGGGCCATGCGTATCGACTTGTGGGTTTTCGTGTGGGGTCTTAGGCTCAGTCGGTGCTCGTGGCAGTATTGCTGCATACGCATGAGATTTTGCTCGACGGTTTGAGCATCCACAACCAACGAGGGGGTGGGATGATCTTCAGGCAACGGAATCCAACTCATCGAAAAAGCCTCTTGGGAGCTTGCTATGACAGCACTCGGTGAAAAAATGGGGCAAAAACTGGCTCAAACGAGTAGTTTATCTGATCGATCCGCCCTGCGGAGGATCTTCGGAAAAAAACGCTTGCGTGTACAATAGACGTCCACGCAGAACCCAATCTATGCAACAGAACCCCTCGGACACAGATTCTGAAGTTCATTTACCGGTCGTCAAGGACCATGTCTACCACTGCGTCTGCGGTTACGAGTATGTCGTCGAACCTCAGCGTGGAGGTCAATGCCCTTTTTGTTACCGTCGCGTATTGGGCGAGGCGCTGCAGGATGCCTACGAAGCGACCGTAAGCTTATCGAGTCTCCAGAGTTCCGCACGCGATTGTGAGGTCGAACTAGACCCCATCGACGCGATGACCGATCATGTCTTCGGTCACTTCAAACTCGAGAAGCAGCTTGGGCAAGGTGGGATGGGTGCTGTTTATCGCGCGTTGGACACCTCGTTGCAACGCTACGTTGCAGTCAAAGTCATGCGGCGCAAAGGCGACAGCAGTTCCGAGCAGGTCGATCCCATGCTGCGTGAAGCCGTCGCACAAGCCCGACTCAATCACCCGCATGTGGTGACCATCTATTATGTCGGTCGCCAAAACGAGGAGCCGTTCTTGGCGATGGAACTACTGCCTGGCCCAACCCTCGCAGAACGCATACGACTTCAAGGCGCGATCTCTTATCCCGAAGCCATCGGCTATGGGATCCAGGTAGCCTCGGCGCTGAAGCATGCGACGATCTTCGACCTGATCCATGCCGATATCAAACCTGCGAACTTGATCCTGGCCGGCGAGGGTCGTGTGAAGATATCCGACTTCGGACTCGCCCGGATGCAAACCAACGACTCGACCAAAGAAGGTGGCTCGATCGCCGGTACTCCATCGTATGTGGCACCCGAGCTGCTCCGCGGTGGCGATTACAGTATCCAAACCGATATGTATGCATTGGGTGTGACGCTGTTTGAAATGGTCTTCGGACGACTCCCTGTGCAAATCCAAGGCGAATCGCTTCAGGCAAAACTCGAATCGCTCTTGGCCGCTGAAATCAATTTTCCCAACCCATGGCCTAACACCCTTCCGAGAGAATTCAAAAATGTCCTGCAACGTTTGCTGGCAAGAAATCCCCAAGAGCGTTATGCAACCTACGACGAATTGCTCGATGCGCTCCGAGCCATCGCTCCGGTGAGCACCACAGCGGCTGGTTTTGCCCCTCGCTTGATGGCTTATTCGGTAGACCAAGCTTGCTTGCTAGGCGCAATGGCCCCGTTTGCGATCTCGATCTTTGGTCTCCAAGCCTTCCGAGCCGAGAGCAGCCAACTCCTGATCCCGATCATCGCATTTGCTTCTCTGATCGTGCCAGCGTTGTACCTGTTGCTGATCTATCGCGGTTGGCCATCGTTGGGCCGGTACCTTTTCCAACTCCGAATCGTCGAAGAGCACGGCTTGCCCCCACGCCGCGAGCAGCTCGTGCCTCGCGAGGTTCTCAGGAACGCGTTTGCTTGGCTCTTCCCCCTTGCTCTGTACATCTCCTTGCAGTCGGTCTCGGTCTCCAAGGGGATCGAATATTCCTTGATCGGCGTGCTCGGTCTAAACTCCGTCGCCCTGTTCTTGCTCGGACGACGCAAAGCCCTTCACGACTACCTTTGCCATTCCAACGTCGTGCTTGCGGTCAATGAATCTGAACCACGAATCTAGAAACCTACCTTTCTATGCGATCCATCCTCGTTCCCTTGGACCAAAGGGCTTATCCGATCCACATCGGAGTCCCCGATACGGCCGAACTGTGCCTAGCTGTCAGAAAAAATTATCCCGAGGCCTCCAGGTACATTCTCATCGCCGATCAACGGGTCGTAGCGATCGCCCAGAGGGTTCGCGAATCCCTCGCCGCTGAGGTTTCCAACACCGCGATGATCGAAATCCCTAGCGGTGAGACAAGCAAGTCCGTTCAACAGCTCGAACGGCTTTGGCAACAAATGGCCTTGCTGCGCGCCGACCGCCTAGCGGTGATCGTCGCCGTCGGTGGAGGTGTCGTCGGCGATCTAGCAGGATTTCTGGCCGCATCGTGGAACCGTGGAGTTCGATTGCTCCAAGTCCCAACCACCTTGCTATCGATGGTCGATAGCAGCGTCGGAGGAAAAACCGGAATCAACTTACCCCAGGCCAAGAACGTCATCGGTGCGTTCTGGCAACCGACCATGGTTTGGATCGACCTGCGATCGCTTGACTCGCTACCCGAACGGGAATTCAAAAGCGGCTTGGCCGAAGTCGTCAAATACGGTGTGATCATGGACCCGGATTTCTTCGATTGGCTAGAGGCCAACGCCAAAGCGATTCTCGATCGCGATGTCCAAGCTTTGGAATACCTGGTCGGTCGGTGTTGTGAGCTCAAAGCCCAAGTGGTTTCAGCCGACGAGCACGAGACGACCGGTCTGCGCGCGATTCTCAACTACGGACACACCTTTGGCCATGCGATCGAAGCGTTAGCAAAATACGGTACATATCTGCACGGCGAGGCCATCTCGATCGGAATGACCATGGCAGGACGCTTGGCCGCCGAGCTTCAACGATGGACGCCACAAGAATTCCAGCGGCAAACTCAGTTGCTTGAAGCGTTTGGACTCCCTACACAATTATCGAAATCGCATGCGCCGATCGCTCCTGAATCGATGGTTCAAGCGATGATGCTCGATAAAAAAACATCCCACGGCCAACTCCGATTGGTCCTCCCGTGTCGCTTAGGGCACGTCGAAACGGTCAAAGACGTTCCGCTCGATGCGATACTTCGCCATGTGGATTCAGGATTTGGCTGAAAACAGTGGGTATGAAAGTCACACCAAGGGTGGATGCTGCTCAGCCAGGGCCTTCGACTGCCAGCTCGTGAAAGAAAACCTGATCGATCGGCAATGTCTCTCTGGCTAAATCCAACAGGTGCTGATGATGGGTAAAGAATATTACCTGGGATTGAGACGATATTCGCACCAGTTGCTTGAGCGTCTCGATCGACCTTCTGTCGTCGAAATGGACCAAAATATCATCCACCACCAAAGGTACCGGCTCATGGACCTTGCTCCATTGCTCAAGACTCGCAAGCCTGAGCGCTAGGAACAGTTGGTCGCGTGTCCCATCACTCATCTGCTCGACGAGCACCTCCGATCCGGGTCCATCCTCCGATCTGCGTCCCACCAACAGATGCTTGCCCGAATCGTCCAACGCTATCTCGATTCCACGAAATCTACCGAGCGTCATCTGGCGAAACGACTCGCTGGCTAGCTTGAGTATCGGGTCCTCGTTGGCGGATCGGTAACGCTCAATGCCAGCGGTCAAGGCGGCCGAAGCGAGGCGCAATGTTGCCAACTCCTGGACGGCTTCCTCGATCTCTAATCCCACTCCACTTGCTTGCGTAGCAAGCATCGCCGCTTTCCCTCCGGTATCCAACTGGTCGTAGTCGCGCTGCAATGCGCTCGTCGCTCGGATCGCTTCCTCGCGGGCTTGATCGATCTTGAGAATCTCTTCGCTCAGATTCTTGATACTGATGGTGATCTGATCCGCATCGGCTTGTTCGACGCGTTGAACAAACGCGTCGATATCGCGACTGTTGCATTCGGCAAAAAGCCTTTCTTGCAGGTCCTTTCGGTCCACGTCTAGCAAGTGGTACTCGCGGGAGTTTCGTGCCAACTCCCGAAGTTGCTCCTGGCTATTGGCACTCGCTACCTGCTGCATTTCCTCGAGTTCGCGATCCAATAGACGGATTGCACTGCTTGCTTGATCCAACTGCTCTCGAGTCGTTTCTTTCAACGTCTCGAGTGACTCTCGGTTGTTTTTGTCCTGACCTGCACGCTTGCTGTGTCGTTCAAGCCATCGGACTTTGGATTCCGTCGAGGCTTGTGCTGATATCGAATCTGCCAATTCGGGACTCACAGAGACCAACCAATCGAGCACCGGCTTGACGGTTGATTCATAGTGTTCGATCCGTTGCTGACTCTCCCTGATTCGAACTCGGGTCGCTTCGATTTCGTCGGTCGTTTGCTGCAACTCGGTGACTTGTTCGAGTATCGTTTGCACTTCGACCGGAGTGGCATCATCGGGCAACGCAATGCTCGCTAAAGCTTCAAACCATTGATTTTTTAGCTCCTTGAACTGATCCTCGAACCCCTCGACCTCGCTGGTCTGATCTTGGTACTCTTGAACATTCAACTGACGCTGCCGCTCGAGGGCTTCTGCTTTTCCTCTGGCCTCGTTGACCTTGTTCAAAACCAACTCGGCTCGGATCAACGCCTCGTCGAAACCATCGCTTTGCTCCACCTGAAATCCGCATGCGGCTAGGGACTCATTCAAAGCCACGAGCGCCTGCTGGGTCGTTGCTTGCATCTGCTCGATACGACTTTTTTTATCGAGCAAATCCTGAGCCTCTCGCTGCAAAGTGGTGACTCCCTGGATCCATTCCAAAGCCTCTGTCGGACTTGCCACTGCGATGCGATGCTCGGAAACAAAGGCCTGCCATGCCTGCTGGGTAAGCGTCAACTCGGTCTCCCGTGCTTGGCATGCATCGGCCAATTCGGCCGCCTGCGCTTCGGCCTCGACGATCGCTTCCTGCAATTGCTCGCGCTGTGCGACCAACTCGGCTTGCTCAAGCAATTCCGCCGCCATGCCATCGGCTGTCTGCTTGCTGGCTGCATAAGCCTCTGACAATTCGATCCAACGCTCCGACGATCCAGAGCGGTGCTCGACGAGGATCGCAAAGGCTTGCTCGCGAGCCTGCTTGCTGACTTCCCATTCTTGTCTTGTCGGAACGCGCACTTTCTTGGCTTCGCGGTCCCATTCCCGCTGCTTGGCCGATCTCTTGCGGTCCTGTGAGACCAGCTCCAATCGCGCTTTCTCCAAGGCCTCGTGCCGCTTGTCGAGTTCCTTCTCCCATCGATCGATCGATGCGAGATTTGCGACTGGAAATCGGACCAACTCTTCGGCAGTTAGCAAGGGAATTTTCCACTTGAGGATCCCTTTTTCCAAGCGATCCTGACCTCGATGCCTTTCCTCAAGCAGCTCGACCAATGGACCGGATCGACCTGCCAAGGGCCTGAGTTGCTGGATCCTTTGCTCGAGTATTTTCAACGATTCGTCGCTGAGCGGACGCGGCTCGGAGTTCTGTTCCTCATCGAGCCGTTTCTTGAGTTTCGCGAGCCGAAGTTTCCGATCGGCAACTTGCTTTTCCAGGGCTTCGTACTGCTTGGCCAACACCCCGATCCACTTCTTTTGAGAAAGCGGGATCTTCTGCTTTTCAAGTTTGTCGCGAAGCGTTTCGAGTTTACCTATCTCGTCCCATTTCTGCTCAGCCCGACGGGCTAACTGTTCGCTCTGGATCTGCAACTTGGGAATCTCTTCGACGGCTTGCAGGTAGATCCCTAGTCCGGAGAGCAAGCTTCGGACATTGGCATCCTGGTCGTCGTTCCAGACGCTCGCTGGGATCTTGGCTAGCTGCGATTCGATACTGCGCAACTGGTTGGCGATCTCCTCGCAGGCGACTTGCTTCTCGGCTTTCGTGCCAAGTACCTTGAGGACACGCTCTTCGAAATCGCGTGGCAGTTTCGATGAAGCACCCAGCATCGCGATGGCTCGGAGGCGTTCGATATACTTGGCGACCGTTGGGATCGATCGTTGAATCCGCTGGGCTTCAAGAAGCTGTCGTTGGACCGTATCGCTGTGATTTCTGGAGTCGGCGAGCTTGTCCTTGGACTCCTTGAGCTGCGTTTCGAGCCTCTGCCACTGATCCATCGACATCGCTACTTTTTTCTCGTCATCACGCAGAGTTTTGTACTGCTTGAGTTTGTCGAATAATCGCCCTTTTCTACCGGCCTTCCCGTAAAGTTCTTCGATGCGATCTTCGAGCGACTGACGCTTTTGTTGCAAATTGGCAATCCCCGAGGCGCTCGAAAAGAGGGCTTGGCCTGAATCGCCTCCGCCACGAACCAACTCGGCTCCACCCTGCCTGAGTGACTCATGGGTCAGGCCGAACATTCGCAGGAAATGATCCTCCTGGATCTTCGGGAAAAACTCGGCCCACTGCGAGCCTGAGACCTCCTCCGAGCTTTCGGCATGCAAGAGCGTCGAGGTCCTGGCTTTGCGGCGAACACAACTCAACACCTTGCCATCTTGATTTTCCAAGATCGCTCCGACTCGCAGGTCCTTGTTGGCATGCTTGAAATTGTCGTCGGTTCTGGAAGGGAATCCGAAAAGAAATGCCGTCAGGCCCCGCAGCGAGGTGCTCTTGCCTGCTTCGTTTGGCCCATAGATCATGTGGAGCCCGTAGCGACCAGCGCTCAGGTCGATGCTGTAGTTGGTGAAATGACCAAACGCCGTCAGGTCCAAACGCTGCAGCCTCATCGCGTTTCCCCCAAATCACTTGCCGTAGGTTCCACTCCTGAAAAATCACTGCCGAGCAAATCGAGCAAGCGCTCTTTGGCCTGCTCGAGCAAGCCGATCGAGCCGTCGAGGTATTCGTCGAGTTCGGCCGTTCGCAACTCCGAGGGGATCTTGCTCCGAATGGCCCCCATGTCGAACTGGAGCTGCTTGTAAAAATCGGGATTGGTTTTTGCGTCCTGAAACACTCCCAAGATCGCTCGGATCGCGTCTTCCGAGGCGCTGTCCTGTGGATCGATCTGACTGGGCATGCGTGTGTTGCAGACGATCTTCTCGATCCACACCCCATCGATCGATAATCCCGTTGCGACCGATTGGCAGCCTTGGAGAATGTGCTCTCGCTCGACTCGAAATTTACGATGGAGCGGGCTTTGGCCCTGGAGTTCGACACGGATGGCAAGCAACCGATCCTGGCCCCGATCGATGGCCTCTTGCAAGGAGGCTTTGAATAGCGTTGGTAGCTCGCCCAAGTCGCCGATCGGCTCGACATCCAGTGCCAGAGTTTCCCAGCGGAGGACATCCAGGGGCTCAAAGGCAGCTTCGATGCCTCGCTGGTCCGAGACGCTAACGAGATAACAACCCTTTGGTCCAGTCTCCTTGGCATGTCGGCCTTGGATGTTCCCAGGGAAGACTACCCAAGGCTTTTGGCTGAGGACTTCGCGCTTGTGGATATGCCCCAATGCCCAATAATCGTACCCTCGCGTGCCGAGCCCTTCGAGGGTGCACGGAGCATAGTTTTCGTGCCCTTCGCGACCTGTGCAACTGGTATGCAAAAGCCCGATGTTGAACCACCCGGGAACCTGTGCAGGGTAACTCATCGAAAGATCTTCGGTCACGGCCTGTGTCGCAAAACTCTGGCCATGGATGGCCACCTGAATCGCTTCGATCCGCTGCGTGGTGGCTTTAGCCGACTCGAACACATAGACATTGTCAGGATAAGGCAACGAGCGGGTCATCTTGTTCTCCGCGTCGTGATTGCCTGCGATCAAATAAACCGGAATGCGGCAATCGCGAAGCTTGGCCATCTGCTTGACGAAAAATTGCCCCGTCCCGTAGTCTTTCCAGTTCCCATCGAATACGTCGCCTGCGATGAGCAAAAAGTCGACCTTGGTCCGGATCGCAAGATTGACCAAATTCTCCAAGGCTCGACGAGGAGCGGTTCGCAATCGCTCGGTCGGAGCAGAATCGTATCCTCGCAGTCCTAGAAGTGGACTGTCGAGATGAATATCGGCGGCGTGAATGAACCGGAACATAGGTTCTGGAGACTAAGGTTTCTTTTCGGGTTGCTGCGACTTCAAATAGCCGATCAGAGAGGCGAGTTCCGCGTCGCTGATGAGTTCCTCAAAGTTCCCTGGCATCAGGGATAACTTGCTGATTTTCTCTTGCTCGATGTCAACGCGCGCCACGCGCCGGGCTTTGCCAGCCTGGTCGACAACCTCCAGAGAACTGTCGGTCCGATCCAGTATCAAACCTGATAGGGTTTCTCCATCCTCCATCAAAACGTTGGTGATTCGGAACGCTTCGTCCACATTGCGGTTGGGCCACAGGATGTCTTCGCACAACCTCTCTACGGTCCGCACCACCGCTCCATCGAGCTGCGGTCCGATGACCTTACCGACTCCTCCAAGTTGATGGCACGTAACGCATCGTTCCTGAAAGACCCTTTTTCCAACCATCGGATCGCTCGCGACCCGCTTGACCGCCTCGGCCTTGCTCTGGACCAACACCGCTCGGGCCGTATCGGTCTCCCCCTGCGGCTTCAAATCCGAAAACCGCTTGGCATTGGATTCCGACAAAGCATCCCACCAGGAGGCGGGCAAAACGCGAAGCGTTTCTTTCGACAACGCACCACGTCGTATCAAACTTTCGATCAACGCAATCGAACCCCTGTGGCGCGACCATCGCAAGACCAGTTCCTCCTGGGTCGCCGCATCGGCCCTCTTTCCAAAAGCTTCCGACAATCGCCCAAGCGTTTCATCCGAACCGGTACTCCAGTCCCAATCGAAACTCCAGGGCTTGACCTCTTTGCTCGCCGGTAGCTTGTTCAGCAAATCCGGCTTGTTCAGCAAATCCGGCTTGGTTAGCAAATCAGGCTTGGTTAGCAAATCAGGCTTGTTCAGCAAATCCTCCAAACCTCGTTCGACAACCAAAGAAACCAACTCCGAAAGGACCGGTTGCTCTTGGCCTTGCATCCATTGTTGCAAGTTCGCTTTACAAAAGCAATCGAGTCGATCGGATTTTATGAGCTGGCTCCATTGGGAGAGGAATTCGGCTTTGCTCGAAGGTTCCAAAGCGACGATCGACGAGCCAAAACACTTGGCCAAACGGACCATCGAGTCGAATCGGTCCCGCAAGACAGATCGGGTCAACCCTGGCTCGGAAACCTCGGCGATCCCAATCCATGCGTAACTGTCTTGTCCGCATCCATCGACAATTTCGATACGTACCGACTGATCCTTGTGCTGCGATAAATCGACTTGGGCAAACCGGGCCACATCGTTTCGAGGGGCATAAATGCGATAGATCTCGGTCCAATCGCCCGTCTGCGAACTGGCGACCAAAACGCGGACATAGTTCTCTTTCCGCTCGGGCTCATTGGCGATCCCATCATGACCGACGACCCAAAACGACAAACTCTCCTTGGCGAGGAAAACCCCGCTGGTCCAAGTCCCCTGGTAGCGTTCGGTGAGCCCCAGGCTGCTCCAAAACGGTATTTTTCCCTCGGGTAACTCTCGGGGCTTGGGGTGGCTCTCGGCCTGGAGTGACCGCTGCTCAAGTGGCCAGGGACGCACATCCCGCCCTTTGGCCGAAAGGGCGGTCCATCCGGTTAGTCGAACATCCTCGGCTGCCGCTTGGGTTAACCAGGCTCCTGCTGCTTGCGATAGAGACTGCTTCCCCAACTCGACAAGAATGGGGGATAGCTTACCGTTGCGCTGCTTTTGCGACTCGGCGATCAAAAGGATTTGCTCGGCCTTGGTCGATGATTCCTCAAGCATCGTATCGATCAATCGCAAAACCCTAGAAATTTGGCTTTCGTCGACGGCCGTTGCGACACCAAGCAGTGCGTCCTTGAGCCAGGCCGCCTTGGGCCCTTGCCCTGACTTCTTTGATGCGATTTCGATCAGTTCCAAGGACCATCGAGCCGCACTGGGATCTTTGACCGCTTGAAGGACCTTGAGCAAGTCCTCGATGCGCTGTTGGTAGCGGTCGGTGCCAAGTTCCGTACCGATCAACCCTTCCTCGGGGAATGCGTCGGACTGCTTGGCTGCGCGCCCTAAGATGTCTCGCAAGGCGATCCAGTGCGATTGCTTGAGGATCGCATCGCGTTGATCGACACTTCGAACCCGATCCAAAAGACTCACCGCATCGGCAATGCTTCCGATTTGACCGAGTCGCTCGACGGCCCTGAGTCGCTCGATCGCCGAATCTGCATCGGACGCCTGAGCGACCGGTTTGGCGAGAATCGCAATGGACTCTTGATAAGTTCGCTCGGAGTGTCGAATCTCCCCGAGTGCGTCTTGGACTCGGGCGGCTGGGGGCTTGGGGCCATTGGATGGATCCTGGGCGATGCACCGAATCCTCCAGATGCGCCCGCTGGTCCGATCCCGATCCGGATGATCCAACGGGACTTCGTAGTGCCCGATGACTTTGTTATAAAAATCCGCTATATACAAACACCCATCTGGCCCAAACTGCAGGTCGACAGGTCGAAACCAAGGATCCTCGCTGGTTAAGAGGTCGGGCATCTCGACGGCCTTGGCCGTCGCTCCGAAATACTCAAGCCCGTTGCGATTGATCCTGCAGGTCATGACGTTGCCGCTGAGCAAATTCCCCCGGAAACTTGAAGGAAACGAATCGGCGCCGACGTAGGCGATCCCGGAAATGGCCGTGCTCCCATGCAAGTGTTCCATCGTCGAGGGGACAAACCCGAGTCCATCATGCGGGCGACCGAAACTCGGATAGCACCCACCTCGGAGCAATTGCGTGATCGGTTTGCTATGGCAATCGGCCGAAAACCAAAACCCATACTTATCCCTGGTCATTCCAAACGGATTGACTTGTCCCTGGGTGTACAACTCAACTCGGCTTCCATCGGGCCTGAATCGAAAGACATTCCCGCTGGTCATCTCGATCGCATGCCCATCGGTCCCCGAGATTTTTGAGACGTTGTTGAAACCATGGCAAGCGTAAATCCAGCCGTCCTGCCCATCGCGCAGCGCATTGACCATCCCGTGCGTATCGCGCGTCGTGTCGAATGGTCCTAGGATCACCTTGCGCTCGTCGCAGACCCCATCTCCATCGGTATCCCTCAAATGGTAGAGATTGGGGATCGAAAAGGCGATCACGCCGTCTTGGTAAGGCAATAGTCCAATCGGTATGTTCAAACCATCGGCAAACACGGTCTTGGTTTCCATCGTGC
>JAPLNM010000070.1 GCA_026692845.1 Planctomycetota bacterium
AGCGGAGGACAAGGGATTCGAACCCTCAACCGGTTACCCGGCGCCTGATTTCGAATCAGGTTCCTAACCATTCGGCTATCCTCCGAGCATATCGTTTATGGCCGCCATAAAATAACCTCCTGCACGTTGGCTGTAAAGCGTCCACGGAAGCGCTTCGCTCGCAGGGAAGCCCAGTTCCAGGGTTTTGTTAACCACGGAATACACGGAAAACACGGAAAAAGAAGGCTGTCATTCCGTGTGTTCGGTGTGTTCTGTGGTTGGATTCTTGGCTGGTAACTCGGGACAGTCCCTGGGGTTAGAAACGTTGGAATCGGCTGGCCGATGAAAAAATTTTGAACCAAAAAAGCATGCTGGGTACCCCTGGAAGATAAAATCGCAGATTCACACCGCGAAACGATCATTTTCCATAAGGAGTAGCACAGATGACTAGTCACCCGATCGAAATCGCACTGCGGATTCCAGGTACTTGGGCCAACGAAGAGCTGCTGGCTCAAGCCATCCCAAGCGACTGCAAACTCTCAGGCAATTCGCTGGTTTTGGCCGATGGATCCCAAGTCGAACTCTACGTCAGGCCCAGGGACCTGCAATTCGTGGATGTCTTCAAAGCCAGCAACCGATTGGATCCCTCTAGCCAAGAATCCGAAGGAGTTCGAAACTACCACCTACAAGTCTGTTTGGTCAGTCCAGGAGGATCCATGCAAAGCGCCTCGGCCATGATGCGCAGTGCCATCCCTATCCTCAAGGCCGGAGGTTCAGGCGTTTTTGTCGACAACTCAGCACTTTCCTTTGGAGCATCCCACTGGTGCAAAATGGCTGGCTTCTGCGATCCCGATGCTTTGACGTTCGGTTTTGTCAACATCGTGCGCAACAAGCAGGATACCTATACCGTGGGAATGCAGGTCTTCGGGAAACCTGATTTGATCATGCCAACCAAGAGCGTAGGCCAAGAGGGTTCGGTGATCATCGACATGATGTTGAAAACCGCCACTTCGGACCAAAGTTTCGACGAAGGGCACCAGACGGATCTTCCCTACGCACGGTTATTCAAAGTCCATAAGATCTTGGATGACAAGTCTCCCGTAGGATCTCCGATGCATAATCCGTGGGGTCGACTCGAATTCTCTTGCGATCGAATTGAGCAGCCTGTCTATAAGAGCCTTAGCCAAAGAAACGCGATTCGAAACAAGCTACGGCTCTAAGGGGTTGGAAGACTAAACATCAGGGCTGATGAGTAACGCTTCAATTCTGGCAATCACGTCGGATAACACAGAATCGGACACGCGATGAATAAGCTGAATCTTTCGAGCCTTCCAGTCGACGTTGCGCAAATGATCGGCAAGGACGACTCCGGAACTTTCATCATCACGAGCGATCGCTACTTCAACCGCATATCCCACAAAGTCGCCTCGGTCTTGAGTATAAGTCGGCGACTTGCGATCTTTCAAAACAAGATCGCTAGTAACTCCGGACAGTCCCTAGGTTGTGCTCAGCACGTACGACGGGGTGACCAAGCAGGAGTGTTTAACCACGGAATACACAGAAACCACGGAAAAAGAAGGCCATCCTGGGGTGGGCCGAAATCCACTGCCCTACCTTCAACAAGTGGACGCGATGCTATGGCAAAGCCTACGAACATAACGCCAAAATCCCACGCGATCACTGGCTGATGGACCACGAAAAGCAAGCGATCATCAAGTTCCATTTCGATCACCCACTCAATGTCTATCGGCGACTGAAGGCCCTGAATTTATCGCCAAGACCACTCCCAGTGAAATGCTCGCAGGCAAGCAGAAAGCGATTCACGACCAAAGAGATAGAAAGCTTGAAGAAGCCCGCCAGTTATCTGTTCGTTCAATTGCTAAGCTGAACCTAACAAACGTTCACGCTACTTACGCTGGGCTAAAACACTTCCAACTGCACTGTTTTTCAAACCGCGAGCTTCTCACTTTCCCATACGCATCCTACTAAGACATTGAGACGGTATCGTGCCATCGCTTCTCATTTTCAACATCACCGACAACGAAACCGCAAACAGGCTTCAAGCCGAGAGCATTGGAACGTTCACTCAACGACAGCCTTTCATTGAACACGTTGTCTGTCGCGCGTCGACGACGGTCTATGCTGACCTCGATCGATGCATCGAGCAGCTTGTTCGCGTCTAGCACCGAAGTATGAGATACTCCAAACACGAACCTTTAACTCTTCAAAAGATCAAAACCTTTTTTCTAAATTTTTCTTGACTCACGGTCTCGGAGTGTTCTAATCGAGATTGTTCTGATCCGAGCCCGCCGAGGAGCAGGACGTTCCCTTGTTCGCCCAAACTCGATCGATGGATAGTATCCCCCGAATCTCGTTTCCTGAATCAAGTTTTTTTGAGGGTATCATGACACGCTCTTCTTTGTCCCGCTTCTGCGGATGGCTTGGCTCGCTTTTTGCACACACACACACACACACACACACACACACACACACACACATCGCATCGCATTGCCATTCAAGGATTAGCCAGAACTCGCAAAGGATCGCGACGCCGGTTTCGGGCCCTGTTCTATGAATCGCTCGAACTAAGAGCCCTCTTGGCCGCCAACCCGATCGCACGCGACGATCTGGCGTACTACACGCCAACAAATACCAATCTGTTAGTGACCATTTCAAGCTTCCCCGCTGCCCCCGCCGTCAATGATCTCGATGTTGATTCGACCGCGTTGACCCACAGCGTAGTCACCCATCCAACCAACGGCTCCTTGGTCGCATTCAACTCAAACGGGACCTTCACCTACCAACCCAACTCTGGATTCAGCGGCGTCGATACCTTTACGTACCGAAGCAGCGATGGCGTCAACTTCGGAAACACTGCCTCGATCGCTATCGCCGTCGGCACACGGCTACTCGGGCGGCAGAATCTCGAAAGCAATTACTTCTCCCCTCTGGGCAGTTCGATGGACTTGTTCTCCAGGACGCAACCTACCGCCGACGGCCAGTTGCGATCCAATATTCCGCAGGGGTCTTCCATGGGAACCGACGGTTCGCTGGCCGCGTCTGGTGCCCTGCAACTGATGGAAACCATCACTCCCGATCAGGCCTTGATCTATCGCTCCAACGCGTTGACCAACCCCATCATCGCGGTCGATACGCAGCTTGCACCGGGGGTTGCTGTCCCGTCGGCGATCTCTGCGCGCTTGACGTTCAACGGGGTTGCCGGAACGAGCTACTCGTACTCCACCACAGGACTTACCATGGAACAAGCTATGCGGTTTGCGCTGCAAGCCGATGGTTCAGGACTGCCGACCGGTGTCTACGACTACACGCTGACCGTGACCATGACCATTTCGGGCGCCACGTTCAACCAAAGTTTTTCGGGCCGACAAGCGATCGTCAATCGAGGCTCGAGCGAATACGGAGCGGGCTGGTGGTTGGATGGACTGGATCGTATCCATGACGGCACTGCGGGGGCCTTGCTGGTCCGAGGAAACGGCGACACCCTCTGGTTCGCGAAATCAGGTACGAACCACCAACGAGCAGTTGGGGACGTCGACTACCACGCGCTAGTCAAAAATACCAACGGCAGCTTTACCCTGACCTCCAAAACCGGCACCACCTTCACCTTTTCCACCTTCGGTTTATTGACCAGTGTCGCCGACCCTAATGGAAACACAACCTCGCTTGCCTACGCGGATCGAGACAGCGACGGCATCGCCGACGAACTGATCAGCATCACCGATCCCTATGGCCGCGAGACTAACCTGACCTATAACGCAGGCAAGGTGACCAGCCTCAACCATTTCTCAGGTCGGACTACAACTCTGTTGTGTATCGGCGCGAATCTTGACAGCTACACGCTCCCTGACCCCGACGGCACGGGCCCTCAAACGGCTCCCACCGTCTCGTTTGTCACGACCGGTAGCCAATTGTCTAGTCGCACCAATCCCTTAGGGCAAACGACCAACTTCTCGTTCAACGCAAACGATGGTCGCCTGCGATCGGTCACCTACCCTGACACCAGAACCTGGCAGCTTACCCCGATCGATACGATCGGGCTACCGATCGGACCAACAGGGACCACGCTGCAAAGGCCCATTGGCGCCGAAGCCACCGTGACCGACGAACGAAGTAATGTCTGGAAATTCCGCACCGATCGCTTTGGTGGCATCAACCGCTTGGAACGCGGATGCCGCGACGATTCAGACGGCTCTTGAAGCTCTGCCGTCCATCGGAGCCGGAAATGTGCTCGTCGAAGTCACCGCGTCGGCTGCGCCTAGCACCTTTGGACGGACGATCACTCTCAACTTTCGAAATGGTAAGGGAGGTCAGAATCTTCAACAAACGACCATCAGTATTACCTCTCTGGTCCAGACACCCATCAACCCAAGACCCAGCACCTTCTCCTCCACGCTAGTCAACGGGGCAACCGTTTCGGAGGAACAGCAGTTGGTCCTACGGGGTGCCTCGGGCGGCACTTGGCGAGTTGCTTACAACGGCGAAGTCACCGCCCCTCTTTCGCCGACAATTACCTCATTCGACCTGCAAAACGTTCTGAACAATTTTCTTGGTATCGATAACGTGGTCGTCGCCAGTAGCTCATTGGGCGGCTTGACCACGGATCGCGTCTACAACATTACCTTTGGCGGGACCCAAACCGGTATCAATATGCAAACGTTCTTTGGCGATGCGGCCAACATCAGCAATCAGAGCGTTCGCAGTATCACCACCACCTACAATGCCGCCGGCGAGCTGCTGTCGGTCAATGACCCATCCTCGGATGTGAGCTTTGTCAGGGATAACCTAGGACGCGCCACGACCGTTTCCAGTACCGTCAACGGCGTTGGATTCTCGATGGGCCAATCGTTCGACATTGTCGGCAATCGCACCGAACTGCGGGCCAGTGGCTCAGGAACGCCCGATTTCCGAAATATCTACAGGTACGATAAACTCAATCGTTTGACCGAGGTTATTCAGACCAACCAAGTCGGTGGCAACCAGGTGCTCCCAAAACGGGTGACCATGGCCTACAATGCTCTGGGTCAACGGACCCAAATTGCGCGTTTTCAAAGCACCGGTACTGCGAACCCTGTGGCAACCACCGACTTTACGTACGACACAGCCAATCGCTTGAGCGGCATGGCCCACAAGCAGGGGGCGACCAATCTCAACACGTACGCCTATACGTACGACCTCTTGTCGCGACTGGCAAGCGTCGAGTCCACGCTCGACGGTTTGACATCCTACATCTGGGACCATCGCAATCGGCTGACTCAGGTAACCGAGCGAACCCAAACCAACACGCGAATATCGGAGATCAATTACGAGTACGACGCGTTCAATCGCTTGGTACGCCGCTATGATGCGTTGGCGGCTACTTTCACTCCGGTGACTTATTGGGTCTACGACGAGGGGACCAACCCGCTTTTGGAATACTTCGGCGGAAACCCTCTGATCCAGCATCGCTACGTGTGGTCGGACAAAGTGGACGATCTTCTGGCCGACGAACAGAATCCTGGCTTATCGAGCCGCAACACGCTATGGGCGTTGTCGGATCATCTGGGTCTTATGGCCATCGCCCGCGGCTTGCGTGTAAGCCAACGAGCGCCAGCCGTTGGGCGATTTAACTCAGCCCGCCAGGACGCTGCGTATGGGCCCTAGCAGGCTAGTGATTTCCATCGGTGCAGCACGATCGATTTGGTGCGGGGTTTATGGCCATAGCCCGCGGCTTGCGCCTAGGCGGCTCACGGGTTGGATCACCGGTGAGCGGTGAGCCAACGAGCGCCAGCCGTTGGGCGATTTAACTCAGCCCGCCAGGAAGCTGCGTATGGGTCCTAGCAGGCTAGTGATTTCCATCGGTGCAGCACGATCGGATCGGTGCGGGGCTGATAGCAACAGCCCGCGGCTTGCGCCTAGGCGGCTCACGGGTTGGATCACCGGTGAGCCAACGAGCGCCAGCCGTTAGGCGCCAATGATTGCACCCCTGCGGCGATCCTGTACACTGACCAATCGATGATTCATCCCGCCACCGGTGGAGTCGAAACGCTCGTCGAGTAGGTCTAAACAATGCGCTCAAGCCAATTTCTTCACTCTGCGGTGCTTGTGGTTGTCTACTTGTTCTCGGCGGACTTGGCGGATGACTTGAAGCCCCAGCGGCTGCAATCGAACCTATCAAGTGTTCAGCCAATGACAGGAATCGCTCTGTGGACGACCAACGAGGCGGCATCGACGGCTCCGATCCAATTGGAGTATGCGTACCTAAAATACAGTCAAATCGTTCAGGAGAGCGGAGTATACGACTGGGAGCCTGTTGAGCGTTTGCTCACAGAGGTCGCCGGTCGAAAACACCAAGCGATCCTAAGATGGCACGATACCTATGTCGGCGAACCAACCGGTGTTCCCGATTACATCAAAAGACTCCCAAATTATCATGAAACCACTGCGTTAAGTGAGAAAAAACCAACCGGATTTCCTGACTGGTCGAACCAGGAATGGAAAGCCTTCGTGCTGCAGTTCTACACTCGATTTGCTGAGAAGTATGATGCCGATTCCCGACTGGCGTTCGTGCAAGCCGGGTTTGGGCTGTGGGCCGAATATCATATCTACGATGGCCCAATGAAGCTCGGTCAGACTTTTCCAGATAAAGAATTCCAACCCAAATTTTTAAAGCATCTTGCTTCCAATTTCCAGGAAACGCCCTGGATGATTTCAGTCGACGCCGCCGGAGATCATACGCCTTTTGCGAAGGACACGATGCTCTCAGAGTTGCAGTTCGGACTATTCGACGACTCGTTCAATCACAAACGACATAGTAAAGAGAACGAGCCCAACTGGCGAACCCTCGGAATGGAACGATGGAAACACTCGCCGACTGGCGGAGAGTTTAGCTTCTTCGCGCGAAAAGACCAAAAGGAAGCGTTGTCGCCCAATGGCCCTTACGGAATTCCGTTTGCTGACCAGGCTGCAAAGTTCCATGTCTCATTCATCATTGGCGATGATCAACCTAGATTTCAAAGTCCAGAGGTTATTCGCAATGCGGGCATGGCCTGCGGCTATCGGTTTAAGGTCAATCGATTCCTTACATCCTCAACGGCCAGTGAATTGGAAATCGAGAATACAGGGATTGCGCCCATTTACTACCATGCTTATCCGGCCGTAGACGGAGTTCGATCCGGAACCACTTTAAAGGGACTCGAGCCAGGTCAGCGGAGACAATTTCGTGTCGCTAAAGGGGGTGCTTTGCCTGTCGTTACCATCGAATGCGATCGACTGGTTTCTGGCCAGAAAATCGGCTTCGAGGCTGACCTGCCGTAATTTGTTCCAAGCGTTGATCGAGCCGGGTGGTGGTTGGCTTGAATCTCTCCCGTTGACGATGTGACAGCCAAACAGCCCTACGCGCGGTCGCTCAACCCCCCCGCCCCTTACTCCCCCGTCAAAGCCCGGGGGCGAAGGGGAGCCAAGCGTCTGGAGGAGCAGCGATCTCCTCGCACTCGGAATATGCCATGATCGGCTAGCTCGACTCCGAAGGAGCCTCGCCGTCGGGAAAAGGTTTGTCCAACAAGCGCTGGACATGTCCTTTCAACTCCTCCATCGAAAACGGCTTGTGCAAGTACTCGTCGACCCCGAGCATCCGGGCGTAAGCCTGAT
>JAPLNM010000071.1 GCA_026692845.1 Planctomycetota bacterium
CGTTCGGCCTCCTGAAGGTCCGAGGATAAGCAGTTCGGGTAGTAGCCCAAGCCGCTGATCCCAATCTTATGCTTGGCCAATAGCTGATGGATTTGTGCGACATCCCGATCGCCCAACTCCTGAACATTCACGTGGGTCACACCCGCATAGCGACGATCCGCTTTGCTCGGAGGCCAACACATCAGCTCGACGGTTTGATATCCGATCGATGCGGCTAGCTCGATGACTTCCGCGAGACTCAGCTCCGGAACAATCGCGCTTACGAAACCGAGTTGCATCATGGAAAAAACGTTCTCTTAGAGTTCCAGGAAAAGTCGAGCTGGATCCTCGATCACTTCTTTGATCGTCTTGAGGAACGAGACCGCTTCGCGTCCGTCGATGATGCGATGATCATAGGTCAAGGCCAAGTACATCATCGGGCGAATCACGACAAGAGCGACCCGTAAATTCCACCGTTGCTGATGGTGAACGTCCCCCCCTCGAGATCCTCAGGCATGAGACGATTGTTCTTGGCCAAGTCGGCAAATTCCCCAATTGTACGTTCAATGTCTGCGAAACTCATCCGTTCGACATTTCGCAAGACCGGTACGACAAGCCCTTTGCCACCTCCGATGGCGATGCCAATATCGTAGTACTTCTTGTAGACGATGTTGTTTCCTCGGACCTCTGCATTCACCGCCGGGTAACGCTTGAGGGCCTCACAGGCCGCCTTGGCAAAGAACGACATAAACCCAAGCTTCGTTCCATGCTTTTCAAGGAAAGCGTCTTTGTATTTGTTGCGAAGCTGCATTACCGGCTGCATGTCGACTTCGTTGAAGGTCGTCAATAAGGCAGCTTCGTGCTGGGCTCGGACTAGGCGTGTTGCAATCGTGCGGCGGATCATGCTCATGGGCTTGACCTCCTCGCTTCGATTCAGCGAACCTTGCTGCACAGAGATCGATGTAGCCGCAGCAACGACGACCGGTGCCTGAGTCGGCGATACGACGACCGGTGCGATCACTGGCGCGCTCACTGGTACACTTCTTTCGGCCGAAGCATTGGCGACGTCCTCCTTCAACACCCGACCACCAGGCCCTGTGCCGGAAATCGACTCGGGGGTTATTCCAAGATCCCCAGCCATTCGCCGCGCCGCGGGCATCACTCGCGCATCACCAGGAGATCCTGCCGACGCGACCGCTGCGGATTGTGAAGTTGAGGATGGTCCTGCCGCAGGCGCCGGAGCGGGGGCCGCACTTGCAACCGTCTTGGCCGCCGGTTGAAACTCCGCAATCGCCTCGCCAACGGCTGCGAACTGATCGTTAGGCTTGAGAATCCTCAAGAGAATCCCATCGACTGGAGCCGAAACCTGCACGGATGCCTTCTCGGTCTCTAGATCGACCAAGTCGGTGCCGGCTGCGACCCATTCCCCCTCCTTTTTAAGCCATTGGCTGATCTGGACTTCGGAAATGCTTTCACCAACAGCAGGTACGACGATGGGTGTCATAGAAATACGGACGAAGGGGTCAGAGGTAGTTTCAAGGGTTGGCGGGCTAAAATCAACAATTTGAAATCATAGCCTAAAGGCAAATTGACTCCAACACGGGCTTTGCTTGGAAAATCAAATCGCACAGGATAAAAACCGATCCGTCCGATCCGTCCGATCCGTCCGATCCGTCTGGCGCTCCTAGCTATTACAGTGCCATTTTGCGATTAATTTCCGAAAAAGTCTTGATTTTAAACTAAGTGGCCTTTTGGGAACCCGGCGGGTTGCTAAACTAGGGGACTTAGCTGGAACTGGATTTCACCGAACAACCGATGAATTCTGGCACGCACTCGGGCGGTGCGGCGGCTTGTATTTTGAAACAATTTCAAGGGCGGCGAGGGGATTGCTTTGGTTTTCCGTGATCATGTTCCTCATCGAGCCCGGGATTCCGCAGGTCGTCGACCGGATGGACTCAGCGAAATGGTTTCTTATTGCCTTGGAAGTTCGCACGAATGGATGTGTGGTGCGAGCCAGGAGCGGTCTTTCTCTACGAATACGGAGGATTCTCAATGAAGCCATTGATTCTACGGGCAGCTAGCCGAATCAACCCCGTTGCGTTTTCCCTTAGCGTTTTCAGGCCTAAAGCTTGAATAGCTCCGTCCGACGATCAGGAACTAAGGCTCCTTTTTGGTCGTCGCTCCTGATTTGCCCTCGACCGCTTGTGTCTAGTGCATTGAGCCTTCCTTTCCCATTTCGAGTGCTTGTATCCCTTAACCGATAGAATTTCCCAGTTATGGCGACATTATCGAAGCGACGACTGCAGACCTCACAGATAAGGGTTTTCGGATCGGGTCGCAGTCAGTTTCCGATCCCGAATCTGACAGTGCTCCAAACAGCCTCCTACGAGGCTTTCCTGCAGGAGGATTTGGCTCCTGATAAGAGGAAAAATCAAGGTCTCGAAGGGGTTTTGCGAGAAGTTTTCCCGATCACCAGCTATGACGCGACGGCGTCGCTCGAATACTTGCGTTTCGAGCTCGGGAAGCCCCGTTACACCCCAGAAGAATGCCGCCAGTTGAGGCTTACCTACGGCAAGCCGCTCAAGGTTTGGTTGCGGCTGAACCGGCAGCAACCGCTTGAAGAAGAAGTGTTTTTGGGCGATATTCCGATCATGCTTGGGGGTGGTGAGTTCATCATCAACGGTGCCGAGCGTGTCGTCGTAAGCCAGCTTCACCGGTCCCCAGGGGTCGATTTCGTAGAGGAGTCCGAAGGGACCTCGGATCGCAAGCTTCCGTCCTGCCGGGTGATTCCCGAGCGCGGAAGTTGGATCGAAATCAATGTGACCAAAAAGGACTCCTTGCAGGTCCGTATCGACCAATCGGGTAAGTTCTCGGTCATCACGCTTCTTCGAGCCATGTCGCCGAAGTTCAGCACCGACACAGATATGTTGTCGGTTTTCTATGATGTGCAATCCGAAAAAATCAGCGATGGGCGTTCGCTTGTAAAGATCGAAAACAAAATCGCTTGCGATGACGTCGTTTTTCCATCGGATCACGAGCGCGCCGGGGAAATCATCGTCGAGGCTGGTCACAAGATCACCAAGGCGATTGGGGATGTCATATGCACCTGCGGCGTAAAGTCCGTAGAGGTGATGGATACGCCCAAGGCCCCCTACTTGCTCAACTCGATGGCCGAGGATAACACCGCTAGCCACGAAGAAGCCTTGCTGAGGATCTATCAGCGTCTTCGGCCGGGTAACCCACCGGCTCTGGAAAAGGCCAAGCAACTCTTCCACGAAAAGTTCTTCGATATCAACCGCTACCGACTCGGTCGCGTGGGTCGCTTCCGCGTCAACCGCAAACTCGGGCTAGCGGTTCCCGAAGACGAAATGGCTCTCCGGCCAGAGGATTTGATCGCTTCGATCAAATACCTGATCGATCTTTTCGACCAAGACAGCACGGCCCGATTCGACGACATCGACCATTTGGGGAATCGTCGTCTTCGAACCATCGATGAGTTGGCTTGCGAGGAACTGCGTAAAGGCTTCCTCAAGCTCCGACGCACCGTCCAGGAGCGCATGAGCGTCAAGGATGTTCAAGACATGACTCCGCGGACGCTGGTTAACCAAAAGAGTATCTCGGCGGCAATCGACTACTTCTTTGGTCGCGGAGAACTTTCCCAGGTTGTCGACCAAACCAATCCTCTTTCGCAACTGACGCACGAGCGACGATTGTCCGCACTCGGGCCAGGTGGTTTGAACCGAAAACGAGCAGGCTTCGAAGTCCGCGACGTGCATATCTCGCACTACGGTCGAATCTGCCCGATTGAAACCCCTGAAGGTACCAACATCGGATTGATCAGTTCGTTATCGATCTACGCTGCGGTCGATGAATACGGTTTCTTGATCTCGCCTTACCGCAAGATTTCCGAAGGCCGCGTGACCGATGATGTTGTTTGGCTTCGCGCCGACGAAGAATCCGATGCGTACATCGCCCCGGCCGACTTGGCGGTCAAGGATTCTGTACTGGTTTCAGGCCCTGGCCTGATCGCCCGGCACCGCAGTGATTTTGAGATCGTGGCCCCCGAGGCCGTCCAATACATGGATATTTCCCCATGCCAAATGGTCGGTGTCTCGGCTGGTTTGATTCCGTTCTTGGAGCACGACGATGCGAATCGCGCGTTGATGGGTTCCAACATGCAGCGTCAAGCCGTTCCGCTTCTGATCGTCGAGCCACCGATCGTCGGTACTGGCTTGGAAAAAGAAGTTGCGAAAAACTCGTCGATGGTTGTGCGAGCGCGTCGAGCCGGCAAGGTAACGTTCGTCGATGCAACCCGCATTGAAGTCGGCACCGATATCTATCACATGAAGAAGTACCAAGGCCTCAACGAGCGGACTTGCCTGAACCAAAAGCCGATTATCCAAATCGGCGATAAGGTCGAAAAAGGCCAGATCATCGCCGACGGCGCCTCGACCTATCTGGGCGAACTGGCCCTCGGCAGGAATGTCTTGGTCGGCTTTATGTCCTTCGATGGCTACAACTACGAAGATGCCATCATCATCAGCGAAGAGCTCGTCAAGCAGGATGTGTACACCTCGATCCACATCGAGGAATTCGACGTCGAGATCCGCGAAACGAAACTCGGTCGCGAAGAGTTCACCCGCGATATTCCCAATGTCAGCGAAAAAGCCCTTCGAAATCTCGATGAATCGGGTATTGTCCAAGTCGGTACGTACGTTCGACCGGGCGATATCCTTGTCGGAAAAGTCTCTCCAAAGAGCAAGACCGAGCTTACTCCCGAAGAGAAACTCCTGCACGCGATCTTCGGCCGAGCCGGGGAAGACGTCAAAAATGACTCCCTCGAAGTCAGCTCGGGCGTTGAAGGTATCGTCATCGATACCCAGAAATTCTCGCGCCGTATGAGCCTTACCGAAGAAGAACGAAAGAACTTCGAACGCGAACTCAAACTCGTCGAGACCGAAGGCAACAAGGATATCGCAACGGCGTTTGTTTCCTTTGCTGAAGAGCTTGAAAAAGCCATCGGAGGCAAGTTGACCGACGAGGATGGTACACCACTTACGGGTGGCCAAGATCCAAAATACATCTCCGAAAAAGCGCAGACGTTCAACCTGTCTCGCTTGCTCAATCGTCTCGACACAGGCCTGCATGCAGAGGTCAAGAAAGTTCACAAAAACCTTTGGTCTTCGGTCGAAGAAGCCCTGGATCTTCGCGATCGCCGAACCAATAGCATGAAACGCGGTGATGAACTTCGCAGCGGCGTACTGCAGATGGTCAAAGTTTACATCGCCACCAAGCGCGTCATCAGCATCGGCGATAAGATGGCCGGTCGTCACGGCAACAAGGGGGTTATCTCCAAGATCCTACCGGTCGAGGACATGCCTTTCTTGCCAGATGGCACACCGATCCAGATCATGCTCAATCCGCTCGGGGTTCCAAGCCGGATGAACGTAGGTCAAATTCTTGAAACCCACTTGGGTTGGGCCGGTGCTGTGCTGGGCTTCCAAGCAATCACACCGGTTTTCGACGGTGCATCCGAAGAAATCATCAACGATGCGCTCGAATCCGCAGGTTTACCAAGGCACGGAAAAATCCGACTCTTCGACGGTCGAACCGGCGAAGAAATGGAGCAAGAGACCACCGTCGGATACATCTATATGCTCAAACTCCACCACTTGGTCGACGACAAAGTCCACGCACGAAGCACCGGACCTTATTCGCTGATCACGCAACAGCCTCTGGGCGGTAAGGCTCGCTTCGGCGGTCAACGCTTCGGGGAAATGGAAGTCTGGGCTCTGGAAGCTTACGGTGCTGCCTACATCCTCCAAGAACTCCTGACGGTCAAAAGCGACGACGTCGAAGGAAGAACCAAGATCTACGAATCGATGGTCAAAGGCGAAAATACGCTCGAGTCCGGGACTCCTGCAAGTTTCGACGTGTTGACCAACGAAATCCGAGGCCTTGCCCTGAACATGCGACTTGAAAAACGCCGGTTGTAAGCCGACTGTTTTGCACGTCCTACTCCAAACCAACATCCGATCACTTTTAGATATCCGTTCCCTGGAGCACTCCTTACATGGGTACTGTTGCCGAAGCCACCTACGATCGCGTCAACGATTACACCTCGGTCAAGATCTCCCTGGCCCGTCCGCAAGACATCCGGTCCTGGTCATTTGGCGAAGTCAAAAAGCCTGAAACGATCAACTACCGAACCTACCGTCCCGAAAAAGACGGGTTGTTCTGCGAACGTATTTTTGGCCCTGAGAAGGACTGGGAATGCGCCTGCGGCAAGTACCGAGGGATGAAGTACAAAGGGATGATCTGCGATCGCTGCGGGGTCAAGGTCACGCACTCACGCGTCCGACGCAAACGCATGGGTCACATCGAGCTAGCCGCCCCGGTGGCCCACATCTGGTTCTTCAAAGCCATGCCAAGCCGCCTTGGTAACCTGCTCGAAATGAAAACCACCAGCTTGGAAAAAGTGATCTACTTCCAAGACTATGTGGTCATCAATCCAGGTACCACCGATCTGGAAGCACAACAACTGCTGACCGAAGAAGAGTACCGACAAGCCCGAGCTCAGCACGGCGATGCTTTCGAAGCCGATATGGGTGCCGAAGCAGTCCGAAAGCTCCTGCAAAATCTCGACTTGATCAAACTCTCGGAAGTTCTTCGAGGCGAACTCCACGATACAAGCAGCAAGCAACGCAAAAAAGAACTGATCAATCGACTCAAACTCGTCGAATCGATCCGCGATAGCGAAAATCGTCCCGAATGGATGATCCTCGACGTGATTCCCGTGATCCCACCGGATCTGCGCCCACTGGTACTTCTAGATAGCGGAAATTTCGCAACGTCGGACTTGAACGATCTGTACCGACGGATCATCAATCGCAACAACCGTTTGCGCAAGCTGGTCGATCTGAACGCGCCAGAAGTCATCATCCGCAACGAAAAACGGATGCTTCAGCAATCCGTCGATGCACTCTTCGACAACGGGCGTTGCAAACGACCCGTGCTCGGTAGCAGTAACCGTCCGTTGAAGTCGCTGACCGATATGATCAAAGGTAAGCAAGGACGCTTCCGGGAAAATCTACTCGGAAAACGGGTCGATTACTCGGCTCGTTCGGTCATCGTCGTCGGACCAAGACTCCGACTCCACCAGTGCGGCCTGCCCAAGAAGATCGCCCTGGAACTCTACCAACCGTTCATCATCCGGAAACTTAAAGACCTCGGGCATGCCGATACCATCAAATCGGCCAAGAAAATGCTCGAACGAAAAGACGACGAAGTTTGGGATATCCTCGAACAAGTCATCCGCAACCACCCAGTGCTTCTGAACCGAGCGCCCACGCTCCACCGCATGGGTATCCAAGCCTTCGAGCCGACACTCGTCGAAGGCAATGCGATCCACTTGCACCCCCTGGTCTGCAAAGGTTTCAATGCCGACTTCGACGGTGACCAAATGGCCGTTCACTTGCCCCTGTCGATCGAAGCCCAAGTCGAAGCTCACACGCTGATGATGAGCACCCACAACATCTTCGCTCCGAGCAACGGCAAGCCGATCATGAGCCCCTCGCAGGACACGGTCATGGGTTGCAACTACATCACGATCATGCTTGCCGATCAAAAGGGCGAAGGCATGATCTTTTCAAACCCAACCGAAGCCGATTACGCCTACAATGTTAGTAAAATCGCATTGCATGCGAAAATCAAAGTCCGTTTGCCCAAGGGTCAAAAACTCAAAAGCGGCGAACCGACTGTTCCGGGCGGTCGCATCGTCGAGACCACCTACGGGCGAATCCTCTTCAATTCGATTCTCCCCGAAGGCATGGACTTCTACAACCAATCGCTCCGATCAAGCGACTTGGCAATGGTCATCAGCGACTGCTACCAGTTGCTGGGCCGACGCGCCACGATCCAGTTGCTCGATGATATGAACCAACTCGGATTCCGCGAATCGACCCACAGCGGCCTGTCCTTCGGTGCCGATGACCTCGTCACCCCCGATACCAAAGCTCGGCACATCACCGATGCGGACAAAAAGGTCATGACGTTCCAAAAGAACTACCTCAAGGGGGTTATGACCGCTCAAGAACGCTACAACCAAGTTCTCGATGCTTGGACGGCCGCTCGCGAAGCGATCACC
>JAPLNM010000072.1 GCA_026692845.1 Planctomycetota bacterium
CTGCGCTCTACCCTGGGCTATCTCATTATGCCCCTTTGGGGCGAACGATCCGGTTACGGATCGGTGTTGATTGCACATTGCAGGCGATCCAAGTTATGGTGGGTTATTCACGTTTAAAAAAACTCGGGGCTTGCGCCTAACGGCTCACAGGTTGAATGACCTATCGGTGAGCCAACCAGCGCAAGCGGTTGGGCGATTTAAATCAGCCCCCTACGACGCTGCGTTTGGGCGCCAGCAGGTAAAGAATCCCGGCCGTGCAGCACAATCGATTCGGTGCGGGGCTTATGGCAATCGCCCGCGGCTGGCGCCTAGCGGCTCACAAGGTGAATCGTCCAACCAACGTGAAAATACTTGCGCTGAGCCAAAACTCTTTGCCATCCATTCTGTGGAGCCTATGGCTCCCTCTGGGTTTTGGACTTTAGGCTTTTTTGAAAATCAATCTTTGCTGAGCGACACCGATACCCATCATAGCACCCACCAAATGCGCAATAGCCAGTGGTGTGAAGTTGCTATCGTTCGCAAAAAGAGTGTGTTGCCATATCATTTCATAACTGATTTTCAGGACCATCGCCAAGAGCAAGAGACTGTAGACGATCACGCCCTGAATGTCTCGCTTAGCGAGGCAATCCTGCAGCGATAAGCTACCTAGCATAGCGAACAACGCCGTATCGATTCCGCTAAGGCCTCGATAGGAGCCAAGATCGGGACAGCAAAGGAGGGCGGAAAGTGGAATGATCGATGCAGAAAGTAGCATCACGCAAATGAAAGCTCCACGATGATGCTTTTCGCAAAGGCTCGCCAATACATAAAACATCATCACATCCCAGAACAGATGGCTCCAGGACCAATGCAACCAATTGCAGCCGATCACACGCAGGGCATTTTGCATCGCCAAACCGGCGAACTTGAACTCCATGAGTTGGACCAAGCCAGGAAAAGCAAACGGGGCAAGAGCAAGGATGCTCAAGCCTAAGGCCACAGGCGCCTTGGTAACATACTCATGAATAGATGTGAGCCGATGGATCATGTTGCACCCTGCGGACAGAGAAGATTCAAGAACGAAACGGTTAGCCGATCCTCGATAAAACGGATCGGCTAACGTGGTATTCAACGCCTTGATCGGCAGGGCCGATCATTCTTTAGAAGCAGGCCCGTCGTTGTTGCTAGTGCGACGTCGACGAGCAGCCCAAGCCGAAGCGCCAGCCATCCCTAAGGCGATCGCGCAGCTGAGTGGGTCGATCGCCCCACCACCTCCTCCCCCTTTGGTACCTCGTGTTCCCGGATCGGATACCTCTGGAACCGGGGCATTGGTCGTCGGCAAGTTCAGATCCGATGGGCGATTGTTCACCACGCTTCGGTCTAACGCCGGAGTCGATGGTTGGTTTGGCGATTGGATGGCAGGTTGACCGGGCAACTCGAGAGGCGACACGCAACATCGCTGCATTCTCGTCAAGCTTGGTCGAATCGGAGCTTTTTGGACATGCCAAAGGTGCCTTCACCGGTGCGGTTGCGGGTCGGGCTGGTTGGTTGGAAATTTGTGGAAAAGATGGTTCGATCCTATTGGATGAAATCGGTGAACTGGACCTGACCACACAGGTCAAATTGCTGAGGGTTTTGCAGAATCGGGAGTTTCAAAGAACAGGAGAGAGCAAGACTCGCAAATTTGAGGGCAAGATCATCGCTGCGACCAACAGGGACTTGCAAGCAGAGATCCACAAGGGCCATTTTCGCGAAGACCTCTACTATCGACTCTGTGCCGATGTGATTGAGACACCAAGCTTGCATGCGCAGGTTCAAGACAATCCAACCGTCTTTGTGGATCTTATTGGGTTCATCGTTCAGCGTATGGTGCCTGATGTGCAGGAGGAGTTGACCGAGGAGATTGCTTGCTGGCTCGAAACCAACGTGCCCGCCAACTACAATTGGCCCGGTAATTTCCGTGAGCTTGAGCAGTGCGTTAGGAATCTGATGATTCATGGAACCTATCGATTCAAAAAACCGTTGGAGGCCAATGGTACCAACGGAGCGGAGGTAAGCCAGGGAATCGATCCGCAGATCGTTTCCCTGGCCAGAAAAATTTTGGGGCTTGAGCTCACAGCAGAGGAGCTCGTTTCGGCGTACTGCAAAATCGCTTATCGCAAAACGCGTAGCTTTGAAAAGGCGGCTCAGCTGCTGCAGTTGGATCGTCGAACCGTCCGAAAAAAATCAGACTCCCCCGAGTAGCCAAAACATCGCAATGGCGTTTAAGGAAAATCGCATTGCATTTGGCCTTCATTTACAAAGCTAAACCCAATCAGCGTTTACGCTATTTACGCTATGCCAGAACACCAGTCGGACGGCTTGCGCCGTTCCGCTGAGAACTTTGTAACTGTCCCCGGAGGTTTGTTGTTGTGATTTGATGAATGTTTTTTCCAAAAGAAATCATGCCATGCGAGAAACTCGCTTCGAGTATTTCCAGCCCGACAATCGCCAGAAGGCACTCGAAAAGAGGAGGCAGATCAACGACGACGACGGTTCAGGCACGACATTCGGGTCGTTCGAGCCGGAAAGTGCATAGCCCGTAAACGCGCTTCCGACCACCTGTGAGAAGCCAGACGTTAAGGGTCGGTCTCCAATCACGCCACCGAAAGAATCGCCCCATACGCTGATTTCACCGGCGGAATTGAGAGCGAAACCGTTGCTGTCACTCCCCGTCACTTGCTTAAAGCCTGTACCTGTCGGGGCATTCGACACTTCGCCTTTAAAGTTCCAACCCCAGGCAGCGATGGATCCATTCGCCCTGATCGCGAAATCGGTGCGTCGACCGGCGCCGATAGAGATGAAGCCCGTTCCTGTTGGCGTATTGCTGATCGTGGCATATGTATCTTCACCCCAGGTCGCGATCGATCCGTCTGCTCGCAGCGCGATTCCGCCATGGACATTGGCAGCGATCTGTTTGAAACCTGTGCCGGTCGGCGTGTTGGTGACGGCGTTGTAGGCATCGAATCCCCAGGCTACGATCGAGCCATCGGCCGCGAGTGCGTAATTCGTATAGTCCCCAGCCGCAATTGCCTTAAACC
>JAPLNM010000073.1 GCA_026692845.1 Planctomycetota bacterium
GAATGTGCAAGCGTACCAGCCGTCCTTGTAGATTCCGTCGCTACCATTGTTGTCAAAGTACTGAACTTGTTTGTTGTCCGGCGCTTTGGAATCATTGAAAGACGGCAACATGCTTACGCCATCGATCGGATCTTGCTCGAAACCATTGACTCTCTTTGGAGCCTTGATACCGAGAACTTCGTACAGTGTTGGAGCAATATCGTTAACGTGATAAAACTGTGATCGAGGCGTGTTATCGGGCTTGATCTTCTTCGGCCATGAAATCACAAGGGGGTTCCGCGTGCCGCCAAAATGCGAGGCGACTAGCTTGGTCGCTTTGAACGGTGTACTCCCCGCCCAAGCCCAACCGGCGTGATAGATGTTGTCGGTCAAAGAACCACCGAGAGCGTTGAGTCCACCAAGTTCATCGAGTGCCTTGATCTGCTGTGAGATTGTGTTGGGGATTTGATTCTGTGCAAGCAGTTCGCTGATAGAACCATTCTGCCCTTCGGCCGATGACCCGTTGTCACCCCAGATATAGAAGATGATCGTATTGTCTCGCTGCCGGGTTTGATCTAGGTGTTCAATCAGCTTCCCGACTTGTGCATCGGTGTGTTCGACGAATCCTGCATAGATCTCCATCAAGCGAGTTTGAAAGGCGCGCTCTGATTCGGGGATATCAGCCCAAGCAGGCATTGTCTTGTCCCTCGCTGTGAGTTCAGTATTCGCTGGAATCCACCCCAGCTTCTTCTGTCGAGCGAATATTTCTTCGCGAAGCTTGTCCCAGCCTTGGTCAAACTTACCCTTGTACTTGTCGGCCCAATCTTGAGTCACATGGTGGGGTCCATGCACGCCACCCGGAGCCCAGTACATGAAGAACGGTTTGTCAGGTGCGAATGCTCGATGCTTTTTCAGCCAGGTGATTCCTTTGTCCGCCATGTCTTCGGTCAAGTGATACGATTCATCGTGGGGCGGTTCGATCGCGGTTGTATTCTCGACCAGCCGAGGCTCCCACTGCGATGTTTCGCCAGCCAAAAAACCATAGAAATGCTCAAATCCGTAGCTTGTTGGCCAATAGGTAAACGGACCCATCGCCGTTGTCTGATCCGCAGGCGTGTTATGCCATTTTCCGAATGCAGAAGTTTTATAACCATAGTTCTTCAGGACCTCAGCAACCGTTGCCGAAGTCTTTGGCGTGACACCCGTATATCCATCCCAGTCCACGGCGCGTTCAGCGATCGTACCGTTGCCGACACGTTGATGATTACGGCCCGTTAGAAGTGAAGCACGTGTGGGTGAGCAGATTGAGGTCGTATGAAAACGATTGTAACTAATACCTTCGTTTTTCAGTCGCGTAAGTGTGGGGGTGTGAGCAAACCCACCAAACGTATCTGGTACGCCAAAACCCGCATCATCGATGAGAACGATGAGGACATTCGGCGCGTCCTTGGCCAAACGATTTGGCTCAACGCGTCGTTTGTGAACCGACTGCTGCAACGTCTGCCCGGCCGTACTAGCTGAAGGAGACATTGGGAAAGGCAATACAGAGCCATCGTCTTGTGCGATAGCGAAGGGCACGATGGAGAAACTGCAAAGAAAGGCTATGAGTGCTGCTGTAGTTTTCATGGTTGTCATTCCGAAAGTGTGTGGCATAGGCTTCTAGCCTGTGATGATTCCCTATTCACAGACTGGAAGCCAATGTCACTGAAATCTTACCTCTTCAAATACTTGATCGTTGTTGCACCGATCGTCCCGTTGAAGGCGAATGGTGCTTGGTCAAAGTAATCGAGAGAGACTGGCGAATCCAAATCTGTCCCTATGTCAAACGTCGCATTGGAAGTGAAGTGAAGCGACATCGCGGCTGGTACTTGGCCTTGCGCTACTTCCTTGCCGTTTACCTTGAGTGAGACATCCATCGGTCCACCGATCTTGGCTACCAGTTTCGATTCGATCTCTATTTTCACCTTGCCGACGGGAATCTTTTCTTTGGACTTCAGCTTCGTTCGCTGGACCTCGAACAGGTTAAACTCGTAACAAAGGAAGCCGTCTTTTACATAGCAGGTGAGGCCTCCAGAAAAGCCTGCCAGCGCGTAGAGGACTCCGTTGCCATCCGACGGCATTTCGACTTCCATCGTGACCAAGCTATCGACCTTGCCAAGTTTGGGGGCTGCCGACTCTGGCATACGCGTTATTGGGCTATCGAAAGTCCATTCGGTAAGTAAGGACGCTGGGGCGTCCTCTGGATGAAACATCGCTGTGGACCACAAGCCGCCGCCGATTGGCAAGTTTTTGTTCTTGGTGGATTCGAGCAAGAAAAGCAACTTCATCTCCTCAAGCTTCTTGGGATTAGAAGCTGCGAGATCGCTTGCTTGGCTCCAATCTTCATCGATGTTATAGAGCTCCCACTTGTCCGTTAATGGCGACCATTCCTTAATACCTTTTGGAATCCCTCCGACCCAGGGCTCGCGCGGGCCTGGCGCACTGGCGAACCAACCGTCGTGGTAAATCCCTCGACTGGCCATGATGTCAAAGAATTGAGTCTTGCGAGTTCCCGGTACCTTTGCATCGCCAAAGGCGTAAGCCATACTAACGCCATCAATCGAATCTTGCTCGAATCCATTGACCACTTTCGGTGGTGTGATCTTGGTCAGTTCGTAAATGGTTGGAACGATATCGATGACGTGATGAAACTGGGGCCTTGCTGTCGGATCGGCTGGAATTCGTTTCGGCCAAGCGATAGCCATCGGCTGTCGAGTGCCACCGAAGTGTGCACCGACAAGCTTCGTCGATTTGTAGGGTGTGCTTCCTGCCCAGGCCCAAGCAGCATGATACATATTGTCGGTTTTTGGGCCGCCCAGAGCATCAAGGCCGCCAAATTCATCCAATGCCTTCAAGTGCTGGGAGATCTTGGTAGGGATACCGTTCTGAGCGAGCTGTTCGCTGATGGTCCCATAGAGACCCTCTGCGGATGAACCATTATCGCCCCAGATATAGAAAATCAGAGTGTTGTCGAGTTTGCCTTGCTTTTGAATTTCATCAATAACCCGACCCGCATTGTAGTCCGCATGTTCAGTGAAGCCTGCAAAGACTTCCATCAGACGACGCTGAAACGGCTTTTCCTCATCTGGAATCGAATCCCACGATGCCATGGAAGATGGCCGGGGCGTAAGTTGGGCGTTTTGTGGAATCCAACCCTTGGCCTTGGCTCGAACGAAAACACGCTCGCGATACTTATCCCAGCCATCGTCGAACTTGCCCTTGTACTTGTCGGCCCATTCCTTCATCACTTGATGCGGACCGTGCGAAGCGCCTGGTGCCCAATACATTAGAAAAGGCTTGTCTGGCGCATAAGCTTTTTGCTCACGCAACCACTGAATTGCATCCGAGGCAATGTCATCGGTAAAGTGGTACCCTTTGGGGAGATGGTCAGTGACGGCATTGGTATTGCGAGTCAAAGTTGGCTCGTATTGCGAGGCCTCACCAGCAAGAAAGCCATAGAAATACTCAAAGCCATAACCCGTCGGCCAATAATCGAACGGTCCCTTGGAAGTGATCTGCTCTTCGGGTGTGTTGTGCCACTTGCCCCACGCTCCGGTATTGTATCCGTAGTTCTTCAGAACCTCGGCAACGGTTGCTGACGACTTTGGAATGGTCCCGCTGAATCCATCAAAATCGTTTGCGATCGCCGCAATCTGACCATTGCCTACCCGCGTGTGATTGCGCCCAGTAAGAAGCGCCGCTCGCGTAGGCGAGCACATGGCAGTGGAATGAAACCGATTGAAGGAGATTCCCAACTTCGATACGCGATCAAGCGTCGGCGTGTTGATTTCACCTCAATACGTCGAGGGCGTACCTGGTCCCACATCATCCATCAAGATAACGAGAATATTCGGCGCACCTTCTGCAAGATGCTTTGGCTCAACGCGTTTCTTGTAAACAGAATCCTGTAACGTCAGTCCAGGAGTGGATCCCGAAGGTGCCGGAGGAAAAGGCAGAATCTCTTGCGCCTGTGTCCTTGAAACAAGCATAGTCAAAAGGACAGCGCAGACACCAAACGTTGCTATGGATTTCATAAGTACACCGATATTAGAGAGGAGTTTGTCGTGTCTCGATGAAAGCGTTATGCGCTCATTTGCTGCCCGGTGAAGTGCTGCGCGTAAGCGCTTCCATCGCTTGATCTATCGTGAAACTCGCAGGCTTCTGTCGAGGCGGGAAATCCTTGAAGGTCATCAGCGTCTTGCCAACGATGTTTTGTATCGGCACGGCCATGTAGGATCGGCGGTACCACCAATCGTTGTAACCCATGCCCTCTTGGCCTCGCTCAAACGGGTCCACTTCCAGATCAAAAAAAATCGGCGCACGCAGTGTGGTGAAAGGTCGGCGCCAGACATCGATGCCTGTGGCTTCCTGGATCATGAAGTGGATTTTCAACCGTTGATAACGTAAGGCAAGAAGATCCCCATCATCACTGAAATAGAAAAACTCATCGCGTTTCCCCTTCGGACTCTTGCCAGACAGGTAATCAACCTGGTTATATCCATCGAGATGGACCTTGAAGTTCTTGTCGCCAGCCTTATGGCCATTGAGGAGTTCTTCCTTGATATTCGAATCTCCTGCGGCTGCTAAAATGGTGGGAAGCCAATCTTCGCCTGCGAAAATATCGGTGAACGTTGTGCCTGGTTTGATCACACCTGGCCAACGTATCATTGCAGGAACACGCCAACCCCCTTCCCAATTGGTATTCTTTTCGCCGCGGAAGGGTGTCGTACCAGCGTCGGGGTATAGGCAAACCATCGGACCGTTGTCCGTGGTGTAGATGACAATGGTATTTTTGTCCAGGTTAAGATCATCGACGGTCTTGAGCAGTTTGCCAACCAGAGCATCGTGCTCGACCATTCCGTCGGCATAAAAACCAAGCCCTGTTTTACCGAGATTCTCTTCTTTTACATGAGTGAAATTGTGCATCCGAGTCGTGTTGAACCAGCAGAAGAATGGCTTTTCGGATTGCTTCGCGCGTGAAAGGAAATCCTGCGTGGCGGAAAGCACCTCCTCGTCGATCGTTTCCATACGTTTTTTGGTCAGCGGGCCGGTATCCTCGATCCTGCCATCGGCGTAACTATGAATCACGCCTCGGGGACCGAACTTCTTTTTGAAATCGGGACTCTTCGGATAGTCTTCGTTTTCAGGCTCTTCCTCGGCATTGAGGTGGTAGAGGTTTCCGAAAAACTCATCGAAGCCGTGATTGGATTGAAGGAACTCATCCTTGTCCCCAAGGTGATTCTTACCGAACTGTCCGGTTGTGTAACCCAGCGGCTTGAGCAACTGAGCGATCGTTGGATCTTCCTTGCGCAGACCAAGGTCGGCACCTGGCAGTCCTACCTTGCTCAGCCCCGTTCTAAACGGAAGCTGACCAGTGATAAACGCCGAGCGACCAGCGGTGCAACTTTGCTGAGCATAGTAGTTCATGAACTTTCCGCCTTCATTGGCAATCCTGTCAATGTTTGGCGTACTGTACCCCATCATCCCCTGATGGTATGTGCTAAGATTGTAAATGCCTATATCGTCACCCATGATGACAAGAATATTAGGTTTCGCGGTCTGCGCAGATAATGAATCTGAACCAACGACTATCATACAAACAAAGAAAAGTAGATGCTCGAATCGTTTCACGGTTGATACCTCGCTATTTATTGAATCATTCCATTAAGGTCCTTGGACCCAATAAGAATTGGTTTTTGTGTGCGTTGATCTCGGGAATGCGTCCGTTTACACGAAATCGATCAAACGACCCAGATCCTATCTAGAAATCAGTGCGTCGGTTGCAAAACAGAGAAATCGCTCGTTAATTGCTGGAAAAATCCCGCTGTTAATCGCTCCGTCAGGGAGTTGTCCCATGCAAATCGCTTACGTTTGCCCCGAGTGTTGTCTTTGGTGGTAGGGTCCGGCTCAAAACACCCCGTCGCAATCCGAAGCGCTTCGTACACGCAAGCGAACGCTCGGGATATCATAGCATCCTATCGACCATTACCAGAAAGAAAACGGATTCCAAGTATGGCAAAATCGGCAGTTCAAAGAGCGCTGAAACAGCAATAGCAGATAGGACGGATCAGACGGATAGGACGGATCCGTCTGATCAATCATCCCATTTTTCGTGGAAATCTATTGAAAGACCTTGCGATTTGGACTCGCTACTTGGAATCTGTCGGAAAACGGATTGCGATCGCCCGGCGAACCGCCGGCGGGATGGGTGCATCCTGTCCCATGACGGCCTTCCAAAGGATCTCATTGAGTTCGAAATCATCGATTCGATCGTATTCGGAAAAGTCCATTTGAAGCGATCGATCCGCTCCGTATGCGGTCGTTTGGTTGATGGCCTGAAGATCGATTTGAGAATCGACTTTTTGGTAAGGAGTCAAGTCTGGAGTCGTGGTAAACGCGTTGAACATCGGTTGGGCCGCGGCATCGTACTGCGAGAGTGGCTCTAGGCCTAGGATTAGCTCCATCGTTCGGATCAGGCTCACCGTGCTGTACTGGGTGCTATCGACCACACCACGTTTGGTGTAGGGGCTTGCGACCAAGCAAACCGTGCGATGGGCATCGACGTGGTCGGGACCGTTTTGAGCATCGTCTTCAATGACAAAGATGGCGGTTTGTCCCCACAGAGGACTATGGCTTACCGCATCGACGAGTTTTCCAAGAGCGATGTCATTGCTTGCAACGCACGCCTCGGGCGTGAAAGCCCCGGGAGTGGTTCCATCGGTGTGGTCTTCTCCAAGACTCATGATGATGAATTGTGGCATGTTTCCTTGTTTGATGAACTCCTGATACTCAGCAAGCATGACCTCGACCATATCCATGTCGCGTTCGCGTCCTTTCCCACCGGTACCCACTCCGAAGTTCGGACAAACGTGCCCGACAAGTCCTGGAACTTTTCCTTCCATGAGCATATTTCCCTGAGTGTCCGACGTGCGTTTGCCGTACTCTTTGTAGGATCGATAGCTGACCCCAGCCCGTTTGCAGGCATCCCATATATACCCTGAGGGAGCGTTGGTTAGGTCATCCTCGTCATCGTCATCGACGCCTATACGCTGAGAATAGGTCAAGTGCCAATCTCTGGCGATGTAGTCGGTGTTGTAGGCCATGGTGCTCCATGGGTGTCCGTCCCGACTGACTTGGCCATTGCAGTAAGCGTTGTCCAAAAGTACGAACTCTTCTGCGATCTTATGATGATTCGGGGTCACCTTGCGAGGGAACATGCACAGACTAGGATCCCCGTTGCCTTTCGGTGGCGATTGACTTGCCATATCCCCAAAGACTTGGTCGTAGGTTCGATTTTCTTTGATCACATAGATGACATACTTGATCGGGCATGGATCTCCAACGCGTGTTGGAATGATCGTTGGAACCGGCGAGGGTACAGACGAAAGCAGTTTGTCTGAATAGGGGCAGTTGCGATACACCTGAGCCGTGTACTCTTGAAGTTTCGCGTCGTTGGGGAAGTCAACAATAGAAAGAGCTCCGCGGATGGTTGTGCCGATGTAGGGGTAGGGTAGGAGTTTGCGAACGAACTTGTCTTGTTCCGTCTCGGCTTTTTCGGGCGATTTCTCTGGATAAAAAGGATTCGCCTTCGTTTGATTCCCTTTGCCTATCCCCACGAGGATCCGTTTGCCATCTGGGGTCATCGCCACCGAAGTCGGGTACCAACCAGTCGGGACGAAACCCTTGACTTGGCTGCGACTAGGAGCTGTGACATCGACAACGGCGATGCAGTTGTTATCTGCGTTGGCCACCAACAGGGTGTTGCCATCGGGAGACACGGTCAGGGCGTCCGGGGTGCTCCCCTCTGGAGATAATGGAAAGAGGCTTGTCATGATCGTCTCGGTCACGACACCTCGTTTGGTATCGATCACCCAAACGCCGTTGGACGAAGCGCATGAGACAAAGAGGCGATCATCGGTGGGGTGAAACGCCAATTGGTTTGGATGCTCGCCGACAAGGATTCGAGCCGCGAGGGTCATCTGATCAGGATCGATGACCAAGATTCTTCTCTCCGACCAGTCGCTGACATAGAGCAATCCGTTGCGAGGCGAAATTTGAACATCGTAAGGACGTCCCCCCAAATCCAGTTCAGATACGGTTTGCCCCTCATCGTCGATCGCAAGCAACTTCCCCTGGTTGATGTTGAGGGCATAGAGGCGCTTGCGCTTGGAGTCCCAGGTTAGGCCGCTCTTGAAGGATTTTTCTTTGGAGAGCTTGGTCCGAATTTCAGCCAATTCCTTGCGACTGAGTTCGAAAGGGTTCGGCTCTTTCTCGCTGGTTTGGATCAATTGGTCCTGGTCGATTTGAAACTGATGAACTCGTCCGAGGCCACCGCCGGACCACCACAAGTGCGACTCGTCGGGGGCTACGGCTAACCCAAACCAGCTTTGATGAACGACCTGTTTGCTCAGGAACTCGCCCGAGTCCAAATCGACAATTCCCAGCTGATGCTCATTGAACCCGCTGGTGGCGATCACGGCCCGGCGTGAGTCTTTCATCGGGAAGATGTTCAGCAGCAGGTCGCTGGTATCGACTTGCTTGCCGGCGGGAGTTAGATGCCAGCCATTGGGCAGCAAAAACCCCGAATCGGTTGGTCCGGCGAACCGGTTCGTCGCCTGGGCCGCAGCATTCTGTGGAGCAGCATCCTGGGCTTGGCAGCAGTCACCCGCCAGCAATACCAAAACCATAAAAATTGCTGGGAAAAGCCTCCCTACCGACGGAATCAATCCTCTGTTACTCGAACCTCGCGATGCAATCACAATGCCATCCCCTCATCGAAAAAACGTCAGTGGTACACAGTAGTCAATTCCCGGACCCGCATTGAAACCTATCTGGCGATTTTTGCTGGTGAACTCTCGTGAAATCCTGAAGAAGCTTGGGTGTTTTTTGCGGCCTGAACCAAGAGTTAACAATCCTCTTGCCAAACGTTAACCTTTCAGAGCGTGCTATTTCCTGGTTACAAGATATTCTGAGGAACATCGAGCTAGCGTATCCGAGCTTATATTTTTCCGTTACTCGTACTTCGGGCGGGGATGTCTTCATGTTGAGAGTTGAAACAGGTCCGTTGGTTGCCGTCCTTGCGGCAAGCGTCCTCGCATTGGCGGAATTTGCCCATGCCCATGCCCATGCCCATGCCCATGACGGTCAAGAGGGCCATACGCATGCCAAGGTGCGCAAGGTCGAAAACACGGAGGTTTATGCTCCAACCCCGATCCCAGACCGAATCATTCTGACGTGGTCAGGCGACCCGACCACAACCCAAAGCGTCAGTTGGCGAACGAGCATAGAGACCCAGCATGCAAAAGCACAGATCGCCGTTGCGACGGCGGGTCCAGAGTTCGTGAAAATCGCGACCGAGGTCGCAGCGACGTCAGTGGCTCTGAAAACGGACTTGAACACGGCTCACTTTCACAGCGTCACCTTCAAGAATCTGACGCCTGGGACCAAGTACGCTTATCGCGTAGGCGACGGTGTCAATTGGAGCGAATGGTTTCATTTTGTCACGGCCAATGTAATCGAGGAGCCGTTCTCGTTCATTTACTTCGGGGATGCACAGAACGATATCCGGACCCTATGGTCGCGTGTGATCCGTGAAGCCTACAGCGACGCGCCTAAAGCAAAGTTCATGCTTCACGCAGGGGATTTGATCAATTCGGCCCAATCGGATGCCGAATGGGGCGAGTGGTTCGGCGCAGGCGGGTGGCTAAACGCAACGATTCCAAGCATGCCGGTAGTGGGTAATCACGAGATGCATAAAAACGCGGATGGTAAAGCAGTCGTGACGCATCACTGGGCACCTCAATTCACTCTGCCGGAGCATGGCCCTGAGGGTTTGGGCGAAACCTGCTACACGATCGAGTACCAAAACACGCGTTTCGTCGTTCTCAATAGCAATCACAAGATTGAGGAGCAGGCGAAGTGGCTTGATGAGGTTCTTTCCAAAAATACGAAACCTTGGATTATCTGCTCCTTTCATCATCCAATTTTCTCCACAGCGAAAGACCGCGACAACCCGGTAGTACGCGCTGCATGGAAGCCTATCCTCGATAAGTATCGAGTGGATCTTGTACTTCAAGGGCACGACCATACCTATGGAAGGACCGGATTGGATACTCCTACAGTTCTGCCTTCCACGGTTGGCAACGTCCCGACGGGCGTTACTCACCGGGATGAATTCCATGGGACCGTGTACGTCGTTTCGGTAAGTGGGCCCAAAATGTACAACGTTGACCCCAAGCCATTCATGGTCCGCGTGGCCGAAGATACTCAGTTGTACCAAATCATTCGCGTAGAGGGAATGAAGCTCATCTATGAAGCCCGAACAGCGACGGGCGACGTTTACGATTCGTTTGTCCTCGAGAAAACCATTGGCGAACCGAATCAGATAACCGAAGGCACGGTCAGCTCCAAAGAGCGTCGACGCACTTTAACGCCTCCGTCAAAGTCAATCAATGAGACGCCAGTAATCCCCGTCCCGGCAAAATAGGAATCGCTCGCGGACGAAAGCGTGCTACGAGTTCCATTGATCTGCATTACCTGGAAGTGACAAAGTATGTTCCGAGATTTCCTTTTTTGCTGGGTGCGTTCGTGTGTCTGGATCTGCATGGTGGTTTCCGCATATGCGGCAGACTCCGAAGACTCCAAGCAGCGGTCCGAGGGCAAACAACCGAAGGTCGAGATTCTTGAATTCCAACAGGGAGTGGGTGGATATCAAGGGACCGTGGATACTGAGATATGGGCTTTGGCTCCAACCACGATCCTCGATAGCAATCCGAACGCATCGTCGGACGCGAACAACGATGGAGGCGAAAGCCAAGTCCTTCTTCGGTTCGACTCGATTATTGGATCGAAAGGAAACCAAATCCCTCGCAACAGCCGCATTCGGTCGGCAAGGCTTTTGGTGAGTGCGTTTGACCAAGGCTCGACCGTCAATCTGCATCGAATGTTCGTGCCGTTTACCAAGACGGCAACATGGAATTCCGTTGTTGACGGCGTTTCTGCGGATGATGTCGAAGCATCACGTCACAAGGACAGTTTTACCTTCGGAAAGATCGCCGCGAATACATCGACCGTCGTGTTCGACGTCACCGACACGGTTCAGTGGTGGGTCAACGGACACGCGAATCACGGTTGGGTTTTTCTCAATACAGGTGGTAACGGTTGGGACTTCTATACATCAGAGTTCGACGATTTCAAACAACGACCAAAACTGATTATTGAATTGGATCGGCCGCAAGCTACACCCGAAAAGAAAACCCCTTAATTCGAATTCACCCACACCATCAGCGGAAGGAAGCCAACCCCAATGAATCAACTCATTCAGACATGTAATCCAGCATTTTCGGGTCGTTCACGAAGGGATTTTCTTTACGTTGGATGGCTGGGGGGAGTGGGCCTGACGTTGGGGCAAATGCTCTCGCTCGAAGCCATGGCCAAGGCGTCTGGGGGGCAATCACCGAAAGCCAAATCGGTGATTCATATCTACCTCCAGGGCGGCTTTGCACACATGGATAGCTTCGATCCGAAGCCGGATGCTCCTGCGGAGTATCGCGGAATCCTAGATCCGATTCGAACGGCTCTTCCCGGGGTCTACTTCAGCTCCCACATGGAGCAAACCGCCAAGGTTGCCGATCGCATCACGGTAGTTCGAAGTATGTCGCA
>JAPLNM010000074.1 GCA_026692845.1 Planctomycetota bacterium
AGTCGCACAACGAGCGAATAAGGAAGATGGAGATTCCAAGGGGCCGCTTTGGAAAGGCCGGTTTCATGCGACGGTGATCGAAGACGTTTCGTATCTGCTTGGTTGCTGTTTGTATGTCGACCTCAATGCCGTCCAAGCCGCGATTGCCGAGAACATCGAAGGATACGACTACACGTCGGCCAAGATTCGGCTCGACATGATCCGGTCGAAACAAAAAGCCAAAGAGGACGAGCAAGCCCCGGCAGCAAATCAGCCCCAGAGAGAAAATCCAACGGTGCAGGTCGACTCACAAGCAAAGGATTCCGGAGCGCAAGCTCAGGGGAACAACGAGAATAAAGAACGCAAAAAAATGCCACCAATGTCTATTTCCAATATCTCCAAAGGAGAGTTTTTAAGTCTGGTCAAGCTAGAGACCGAATCGAGTAATCCTCAGTTGCACAACGATGGCTATCGGTGTAGCGACAAAGGTTTTTTGGAGTACACCGTCGAAGAGTACTTGGAAGCATTGGAGTGGTGTATCAGGAACAAGATTTTTAAAGCGGATGCCAAGTTGCCCGAGGAGGTTCCGGAGTGTATTAAGAAGCATAACTTGGGGCCAGAACTAGTGGTTCGTCAAGCCAGAGAGTTTGGAGAGATGTATCGATATCGGGCAGGGTGCAAGCCTGATTCGAATGTGCAGCAGGTAAGTTCGGCGAACAGATCATCGGAATCCTGTTGAGCACCAGACCCAAAGGGCACCCAAGGCTAGTAGGGTATCCCCTCAAGTCCAGCCCGGCAATCTCTCCGGAGCAAGTTTACCCGGGCAAGCACACACGTCGCTGATGGCTTAACAAGCGAAGCTTCGAGCAGAAGATAAGCGAGAGATAAGCGGATACTAACCTGATGTGCCGATGGGAATCGTCCTGAGACGGCCTACATGGTAGTCCAGTTCGGGGCGATAAGGGGACTTCAGGGAGCATTGATGAATTTCTTTTGAAGGCCCATAGGGTCCCAGCGCAAGCGGTGCGCGTTAAGGCGGGGAAAAAGTCCCCAGAATTGGTATCTGCCCCCTCTTTTGGTTGGAATCACGCTCGATTCCACTGCCGATTGTTCAAAACATTGCTGTCATTTCCCCTATCAAGTAACTGGGGACAGTCCCCGAGTTTTTCATTTCCCCTATCAAGTAACTGGGGACAGTCCCCGAGTTTTTCGGGGGACAGTCCCCGAGTATTGGGGACCAAATCCGCAAGCAGTGTTAGCGAATCCAAATCGAGCAACCGCCACCTTGCACCTGCTATTTGCCGTTAGACGCAAGGCGTTCTAATTCCGCTGGGTTGGGAGCCGGCCCACAAGAGCTTGACGAAGACTCAGTTTTTCAGTTCGTTGACCTCGCTAAACAGGGACGTTAAAACACACTTTCCGCTGAACCATAACACTCCACCCTGCGTATCCACAGGTCTCCAAAACGGATATTGTTAAGAAATTACCTTACTTTTGGCTGGCCCATCGGCAGTTGGTTTTGCCCGCGATGGGCTAATTCACGGGTGGGTAAGTCACCCATCCAAGCAAATCAGATCAAATCTGGGTCATCGCCGATGATCAAATCCTTAGAGTGCAAGACCATGCCACTGACAACCGCAGATGTCGACCGAATCATCCAAATGGCCTGGGAAGATCGAACTGCATTCGATGCGATTGAATCCCAATTTGGGCTGACACCGGGCGACGTGATCAAGCTCATGCGAGCTGAAATGAAACCATCGTCGTTTCGACTTTGGCGTGCTCGCACTGCAGGTCGTAAGACCAAGCACGTGGCTCTTCGTGAAGCTGAGGTGAATCGCTTTCGATGCCCTGATCAGAAGGGATCGTGAGGCTACCAACCAATACGCAAAACTACCTTAGGCTTCAAGCCTGCGAAGCAATAAGCGACCTGCAGCGCTCAGTGTTTCTGGATTGGATCCTGAAACGCTCGTCAATGGCTCGGTCCTTGATTGGCTAGCGTCTCAGACTCTCTTGATAAGAGTCACCCTGCAATGCCCTATGCTTTGCTAAGGCTAGAGGCTTGGTCAAGCCTGCTCGAAAGCGCAAAGAAGGTCGGCGCCCAAAGACCAACAAAGATGCCGAATCTTTCGGCGTGCGCTTTTGCCTCGGCCCCATCACCGCCAGTTAAGAACCAAATGGCGATTGAAGCAATAATGGAAGCAAATCCTAGAAAAAAACATAGCGTTGAGAGTGGTTTTAGTTTAGAAATATTCATTTACTTGTCTACCTAGGAACGTCTTGGTGTTTCAACATCAACCCAAAATTTGGGTTGATGTAAAAAATTAAATGGTACTCGGAATCGATGTACAGTCTTCTGGCGTCGCCAACCAGTTAACTTGGCAATATCACTGAATCGACGATATGGATTACACCGTTGGTGCAATGAATATCAGCTGTGGTCACGGTCGCTTTGTCAATCATAACTTTGCCATCTTTGACTGCAATCGTGATCGGCTTGGCAGCCACGGTTGTGGCAGTCGTCAGCTTCATGACGTCGGCTGCAGTCACCTTGCCAGCGACCACATGATGCGTCAGGATCCCAACCAACTTGCTCTTGTTCTCAGGCAGCAGTAGGCTTTCTACAGTCCCTGCAGGCAACTTCGCAAACGCATCATCTGTCGGTGCGAAAACTGTAAACGGGCCAGAGCCTTTGAGTGTTTCCACCAGTCCTGCTGCTCCAAGAGCTGCAGCAAGCGTCTTGAACGAACCTGCACCGACTGCTGTATCAACAATATCTAACATAATCATCTCCAGAGCTCCTTTTACTTGACTCGCAACGCCAGGAAGGCTGTTTTAGACCGCGGGCAGGCTTTTTTGAGCTCACTTGAGTGTAGGAGCGTGGCAACCCCTTCGACCGTTGGAATTGTGTTTTGCTACAAGTCAATCGAGTGTCACGTGTTGCGCGCTGGTGTGTCGCAGGAACCGGAGACAGACCCCGAGTTTTTGGTTACTTATAGGCTCCCGCTGACACGCGGGAATCGCGAGGGATGGATCGATAATTGCCAAGTGATGATTTTTTATTTTTTTGTTTTTGTTTTTGATTGTTGGGATTAAGGCAAGGGTGTTGGTTCGGCGAAGCGAAGAATGTCCTCGATCTTGCTGATGAGTCGTGGTAAATGGGTGTACTCGCGCAGCGCCTGCAACAAGTCGCTTGGTAGTGGACAAGGCAGCAGGTTTGACCCTGCCATGTGCTTGCTGCTCATCGATTGATGTCCTGTGGCGAAGGGCACCCCTAGCAGTACTCCGGGTTCATCGATGGCATAATTGAAACTCACACCCATCTGCCCGCACTTGAGCGACTCCAATCGCATTTCGACCCGTACGGCTTGGTCCCGCTCAGGGAGTGGCCCTGTCCAATCCAGTGATGCGGTCGTGGTTTGCAAAATCAACTCCCGCTGCGTTACCTGACGCATAATCGAATCGGTTTGATCCTCCAAAAAAAGTTCACGGCATTTGCCTTGCCAACTCAGCAGATCGATGGCCTGCAAATCATGATCGACCGGTGTTCGTAGACGCATCACGTAGCTCGGTCCGTCTTGCGTATCGATCCGGCTTGCGCCCTGCTCATGCTCGGCATCGAAGGTATCCGACTCGATATGGAACTTCATACTGCCTGAAGCCAATCGGGAACTCGACGGGCCATCGTGCCTTAGAACTTCCATCGAAAGTAGCACACTGCCTTGGTCTTGGTTGAGTACATGCGATGTGACCGATATTCGGTCACCGATGGTCGCCCCGAACGCGTCTTCAAAGCGATTGGACCAAGCGCTCACATGCAAGCGTGCATCTCCGCAGCGCCACGTTTCCCAGAAGTCAGGCATGGCCGATCGCAGCCATGCATCACGGCATTCTGATTGCCAGCGAAAGAAGGTCAAGAAGTAGACATTCCCGACGATATTTGTGTCTTGAAACGTGATCCTTGGTAAAGTTGTATGAGTTACCGCAACATCAGCCAACGAAGAAGATATTGATATCGACATGATTAACTCACTGTGACAGGTTCGGTATTTTCGGGGGCTAGGACTTTGGGATCCGGACGTTGTGCATCCGGAAAATGTTTTGCAGACGGTGTCTTATTCGTAACGAAGGTTCGTCGAGGCTCTGCAGTACGGACCGGTTCCTTATTGGGAACGGATACACCCGTCGGGCGAAATAATAAAGTGATCAGCCCACCACGGATGATGCAGACCGAAACAAGTGCTAGGAACAATCCGTAAACGATGTGATTCATTTGAAAAAATGCATACATCAAGGCGACCGACGCCCCGAAGAGAATCTGCCGACTAAATTTGATCGGCGTGGTCGCTGGATCTGGAATCATGTACAGCGTAAACAGAATGAAGCCCGCACTGGACATCGGGGTTAGGGGAACGTACCAGTGCTCCAGATCCCCGTTGATCCACGAGCGAGCCACGCCTTGTATCACAAACGCAGATAGCCATGCGATGCATAGCGGCAAACGGCCTGTTGCAAACCCGTGGACAACGATGCCCGAGAACATAATGCCGATGGGTAAGATCCAATGCCACAGTCCTGTGATGTTCTCGGTGAAGTGATAGGGAGGGGCTTGTCCGACCGATGGAAACAATAAAAGCGTGGCGAGAATCCCGAAGTTCGACGGGTTCAAGAAGTGGGTCAAGCGACCGTCTTGGAGTCGGATTCTGAATAGCACCTTCGAAGCGATCGAGATCACCCCTGCAAAAACAAAGGGCATGAGTCGGTCGTTGGGATAGAGCAACATGCCACAGGCAAAGCCGCTGATCATGGCAGGGGGTAGAAAGTTTGCAAGGTTGGCAAAGCTCCCCAAGAATCGTGCCTGTCGACCAGTGGCTTTTGCATCGATCCACTCGAGCAACAATTGCGTGAACATTGCGGCTGTGACGGCAACCATAGGCGCGATCCATGCCTGTTCAAACCCCAGGAACGTGTGTCCAGCGATGTTCCAAATAGTCATCAGCACTAAAAAGTACCAAAGTGCGAATAATCGCAGGTTGGAGTTGGCCTGTGGATAGTACAGAACCGTAGCGATCTGTTGAGATTTCAACATGGCTTAACCTTTCTTTCCGAGTTCTAGCGTGGACCATTGTCCCGTGGGGATATCGAGTGTTTCCGTTTGCATGCGACCCGAGCGATCTCGCCATTGCAATGTGACTAGGATGCGTTCAGGGGCCTGAGGCCCTAATCCGAAATGGATGGTCGGAGAACGTTTTCCAGAGTGGCCAGTACCTCCGTCTACGAACGCAACGCGTTTCTGACCGCCAGGCAAGCTGATCGACGCGATGGCTCCAATGGCCGGACGTCCGAGGATTTCTTTTGTCGGATGCCCTTGGTGCAATCGCACATCGGACAGTTCGCTTTCCTCGGGTGGCATGATTAAATGCAGAGCAATAAACGAGTTCTGGCCCGACTTTGACCGGCTTTGATTGTGAAAGTAGATTGAGGGTTCCCACTGATTGGCCGCCACGAAGTCTAGCCAACCATCCCCGTCGACATCCGCGATGGCTAGTCCTCGTGTGTTCCATGGTTCCGCCATACCGAGAGACTTGTTGATGTCCACAAAACGACCGTCTGTACTGGATCGCACGTAGAATGGATTGGGATTGTGACCGCTGAGATCCGCGTTGGGTGGCTGGAACTTGGGCCACATCGACGGATTGCTGATGAGCCTATCATTGGTCGTCCCGAGTGCATGCAACTCGGGCCATCGGTTGATGGTGCCTTTGACAAAGCCTGTGGCCTGAATCGCTTCCATGGGTCCGTCGTTGTCGAAATCGGCGAATCGGCAATCCCAACCCCAGCCTCCTCGGACCAATCCCAATGCGCTACTCTGTTGGCGGTAGGGGGCAATGCCTTGCTCAAACTCCTGCGTCTGGCCGGTGCTGACAAAGACGAAATGCCCCTCGTGGAGTGCAAAGTCATCGGCGATATTGCTGACATAGATATCGAACAATCCATCGCCGTTGATGTCTCCAAAATCCAACCCCATGCCTTTGAAGGAGTCCCGGCCGAGCACAAACGACTTGGGTGTGGTCAGATCCCTCTTGCCTTCGCACAAGGCGAATTCGGGGTGCCCCGGTGACGAGCGATTGTGGAGCAATCGGTCGGGTCCGAAATCATGGGCGATATAGATCTCAGGAAGCCCTGGGTATCGTGTGTTGTCGGGGTCAAGGTCAACGGCTCCCATGGCCAAAACCCAACCTTTGCCGCAGTGCTTTTCTAGTGCATCCGAATGATCCCGATAGGGGTTGGCGTCTTGGGTTCTGTCTTGCGGCGGTGTCCAAAGAAATAGCTTGGCCCCACCGCCATTACGAGCGTTGGACTTGCCTGCTTGCATCACGGTGACCACTCCCGTTCCTTCGGGGTTGAGAATATCGGCGCCGTCTTGAAAAAAGTTCCCTAGGAGCAGATCAAGGTGTCCGTCGCCATCGATGTCGGCTTGCGTCGCAGCGTGGGTAAACCACCGCTTAGGGCCATCGGCATCGGGATTGACGAGTTCCTGGGACTGGAATCGGAAGGAGACGTGTTGGGATGCAGAATCTGGTTCGGTGGCTGGTTGCTGAATGAATACAACCGGAGTTCGTCCCCAGTAGTAGACCAAAATATCCTCAAGACCATCCTCGTTGAAGTCGCTGACCAAAGAGCCTGTGGGGGCCATGGTGCTTGGGTTGAACGCCACGCCAGTTGGGTCTAGGGTAAACGGTGCGAAGCGCTCGCCGGTGTTTGCTACCGGCTGGATCAACAGTGTATTGAGTCTAGGGTCAACCAGGAGCAAATCGTTGTACAGTCCGTCGCGATCGAGGTCTGCAAGCGTGGCTGCTGCTCCAGTCCCGGAGATCCAGGAACGGATGCGCTCGAGACTCGGATGGACTTCGCGGGTTGAGAGGACAGGACGCGGTGCATAGATCTCGGTTTCAATCGGCTCAATATCGAATTGGAATCGATTGGCCATCGCTTCGATGGTAGCTGGCTTGACGCTCGGTTCTCGAGTCAGCAGGAACAGACCGATCACCAGTAGAATTGCCACCCAGATCACGGTGCTCGGGGAGCCTATGAGGCTCAACGAGGGACCACCGGTTTTGCGCGAGTTGGATGGCGCTTGCGGGCTGGAGTTCATGAATGCACCTTTTCGGTTTGGGATGGGGTTAGGCATTCTTGCAATCGCAAACGCCACAGTTCGTAACGAGGACGAGTGCTCGATTCCGGGGAATGCTGCACTGCGGTCCGAGCCTTTCGCGTCCACAGAGCGGCTTGTTCTGCGCTCATGCAGCAGACGGTTTGACAGGCTCTCTCGGTGTTCTCATCGTCGAGTTGTGCCAGAACGCGAGCTTCGGCTCCAAACGAGATGCCCTGGCGGAAACTTGGCAGATGCATCTGGGCGTGGTCCATGAGGGAAAGCAATTCTTGTGCGCTGTATTGACCCGCGTAGGCGCATGCCAAACCGACACCGCTCCAGAGATCTTCACGTCGATCTGGATCAAAAGACTCGATGGTCGCTGCGATGCGATCGATGTCGGTGCCGTCGACGAACCACAGGCTGCGCCCTAGGCCTTGGTCGAAGACTCGATTTGCATAGGGTGAATACTGTGATCGGCGAGATGGATCGCGAATCCAGGTCGATGTGTGAAAGTAGCCTTCGTGAAATCCCAGACCGTCGAGCACCAGCCAGCGGAGCATCGGATCGAAGCGTCGCAGATAGGCCTCCGGGTTGCGTTTGGCCCATGGGAGGCGCGCGATGCCCCAGCCCACACCGACATGGACGATGTAAGGCTGGGATATCGAGGCCAGTGAATAAAAACGCTCCCAGCGGTGCTTGGAGAAGATCGATGTCGCATCGAGCAACCAAACGGCCATCGCTGCACCTTCGTAGGAAAACCCACGAAGCCTAGGGGGGCCCTGTTCGAGCGTATCGACAAGTTCCCTAGCATCGCAGTCCTTCAAAGCGCAGTGGTAGCCGTCGAGGAATGCCAGCCCTACGTTCTCCAACTGCTTCTTGGCAGCAGGATTTTTGGGCTCAATCCGTCGTCGCTCAAGTCGCACTTCATCGGTTGAAACGCTCAAGGCGCGCGACTTGATGCGTTTCCATAAAGCATTCGTGGACATGTGAACCTGCCTATGAAAGCATGAAGATCCCCCCGACACCCGGGGAGTAATCAGACCGATAGCGTGCGTTTGCCTTTACGAAATTTTCGCAATATAGGCATAACCATCAAACCGCCAAACAAAACCATGCTGGATGGTTCGGGAGTTACAATATGCTGATTCAGTGGCGTAGGATCGAGTTGGGCCGCTATGAAGTTGGAAGTGGTTCCGTCAGGATTGACGATATAAAAGTTGATACGACTTGTATTTACAGTCGCTCCAAACTCTCCTAAAAGAAGATCGTTTTCAGCCACCCATCCGACCGACGTATAAATATCCAAAGCGATCTGTCCGGGAGGGAATCCGCTGAGCGTAGGGTTTGCCATACGTAGAGATTGGTCAAAATTCCGAAGAACCTCTCCGTTATCAACCAACCCGTCGGTGTCAACATCAACCCAAACGTCGAGGAACAAATCAAAGACGCTATTGGCAGGAAAGACATCCAACTGACCGTTCAGTGGTCCGGCGTTTTCCGCTACTTGGCCCGGCGAACGGCCCAGCCCTGGACGAAAGCCAGTGCCTTGCCCCACTTTGAACTGTACCGGAGTTCCAAAGAAAGCCCCGGGGGATACGACGCTGCCGGCTAAGTGCATCGATATAAACTCGGTGTTAACCGTGTCGGTGCCGAAGAATCCACTGAACGCGTTGATCTCCCGGCGCACGGTCGACAAAGTGTTGGGGAAGTCGCAACCATAGGTTTCGACGCGTACCTCCTTCGGCAGCCCGGTGTACGCTGGCGTGAGATACAGATACTCACTAAAACATGATGGAAACGTGTCGGTAGCAAATGGAGGCGTCATCACTGCCGCGTCACTTTTACTGCCTACGAAAGACATCATCCAACCGCATACCAAAGCGCCAACCCCAAAGAGCCTAAGATGTTTTCTTAGCATTTTCCTATCCTACTTCCAACTAAAAGAAATAAAATCAAACGTCCCCACGCAAGACATCACGATGATGTCTTTCTCGATAGGCTTTACGTCCAGAGGGCCCCAGGTGCCGCTTTGAGACTTTCCCCGACGCGAGCCTTGTGGACCTCTTTTTTATTTTGTCGGAGGACCGTCCTGCTGTGAATCGAAGCTTCCGCCATTGAATGATGGTGGAAACTTTTAGATGGGCCGGTTCTCATGATGGCCACGCTTGTTTCGCTCGATGCGAGCCTGTCGGCAAACAGAACTCCAGCGCGAGGTCCCAAGCACTAGGCAGAGACAATCACGGCGGTCGCTCGCAAGCTTACGTTTTTGCAATCCCTCGCAATGGATCGTAACGAGAATCGGAGAGCAATCCTTACACCTGCGTTGGACACATGCGCAAGCTTGATCCACTCTCGGATCGATTCGAGGGCAGGCCGATTCCAAAAACCTGGACAAGTTGCGTTTTATGCCCTAATCTGCAGCTTTATGCTCAACTTGCCTACGTAGTGCAATGCATGCAACTTTATGAGGACTAGAGGATGTCGCAACTGAATCGAAAGCAGTTCCTAACGAAACTTGGATGGGCCAGTGCCTCTGGGGCGATCCTCAGTGTCTCTGATCTAGCCGCCCAGGAAACCAATCCGGTCCCATCGTACTTGCGAGGATACGAAGGGCTCTATGACAAGGACCCTCGCCGTGCTGCCATCGCGTGGCATCGAGACTCCAAATGGGGCTTGTTCGTCCACTACGCGCTTGCCAGCCTCAGAGGCATGACGGCAAAGAGAGCCATCGAGTCGAAAGACAAATCCAGCGACCAATGGAAAGCCCTTAAACAGGGTACCCCAGAGGAATATGCAAAGCTCAAGGATCGATTCACGGCGGAGAAATTCGATGCGGACTTCATCACCGACCTGGCGCTTGCAGCACAGATGCGTTACGTCAATTTCACGACGCGCCATCTGGGCGATCTGTATATGTTTCGGACCACAGTTTCCGAGTTCAACAGCTTGAACTCACCAGCCAAGCGAGATCTCGTCGCGGAATTGGCTCTGCAATGCGAGAAGAAAGGACTTGGGCTGTTTCTTTATTGTCCGCCGGAGGTCGCACGGACCGAACCCCAAGCAACCTTCGATCGCAATTGCACCGTTTTGCGCGAGTTGCTCACCCAATACGGGCCCATCGCCGGAATCTGGCTCGATGGGGTCGGCTCGTACTACGAAGAACCCCAAGCTTACTCTCGTATCCAGGAGCTCTATGCATTGATCCGATCTTTGCAACCGCAATGCCTGATCTCTTTCAAGCAGGGGACTGGCACCGAAGATTTCGTGGCCCCCGAGGGTCTGATGCATACAAAGAAAGAAGCGATTGCAGAAAAAGCCTGGGCGCTCAACTCGGGCAAGCGCGGCGATATCTGCACCAATATGCAAACCGCACCGCCAGCTTGGATCTACATGGAAGGCTGTGAGCATATCGATGCCGACGAAGTGCTCGGACTGCTGGCCGATGCCTTTGCGCAAAATGCGAACCTGACGCTCAACACCGGGCCGTTGCCCGACGGATCCATCCACCCAGCCGATGTCGAAGCTCTGCGCCAAGCAGGCGAGCGGATCGTCAAACATGGCTTTCCCGAGCCCAAGCGTATGGACCGAGCCGAGCGAAACAAGATGAAAGGGAAACGGAAATGACCAATCAGCGAGGGAGTCCTATTTGCGCAATCGCCCCCGTCCTTTGGTTCTTGTGCGCTTCCGGGCTTTACGCATTCGATCACGCGTTTGATCATGCAATTGATCACGATAGCGAATCCAATATGACCGACCGACCCAACGTGATTTTGTGCATGGCAGACGACATGGGCTGGGGCGATCCTGGCTTCAATGGCAACCGGATCATCCAGACCCCCAACCTTGATGAAATGGCCAGCAACGGGCTGCGATTCGACCGATTCTATGCGGGCGGACCGGTTTGTTCTCCGACGCGAGGTAGCTGCCTGACGGGCCGGCACCCTTATCGATACGCCGTTTGGTCTGCAAACCAAGGACACTTGCGGAAACCCGAGATGACGCTGGCAGAAGTCTTGCAGACGCAAGGTTACAGCACCGGTCACTTTGGCAAGTGGCATCTTGGCACGCTGAGCCCTACGCAATCGGGCAAAGGAAAAAGTCGCAACGCGCAACGCAATTGCATGACCCCTGGGATGAGCGGATTCGAAGAGTGGTTTGCCACCGAATATTCGGTGCCGACATGGGATCCGGTCCCTACGGATTCGGTGAACCCTTACTACCACAACGGCAAGCTAGCCACTGAGAATTTGGAAGGCTGCGATTCGCGAGTTCTGATGGATCGCGCCATTCCTTTCATCCGCAAGTCCGTCTCCGATAAAAAGCCGTTCCTGGCCGTGATCTGGTTCCATGCACCGCATGAACCCGTCGTTGCTGGTCCTGAGTTTCGGCGGTTGTATGCCGACCGAGAGGTAGGCGAGCAACACTTTTTCGGAGCCATCACCGCGCTGGACGAGCAAATCGGACGCTTGCGCCGAGAGCTTCGCGATCTGGGTGTCGCTGAAAACACCATGCTTTGGTTTACAAGCGACAACGGACCCGAAGGCGACCGCGGAGATCAAGGAACCCATCGAGGCTCTGCCGGAGCTTTTCGTGGCCGAAAGCGCAGTCTTTGGGAGGGAGGCATCCATGTACCCGGATTGCTCGAATGGCCGGCGAGTATCAAGCCCGGCACGGTCAGCTCTGTTCCTTGCAGTACGCTCGATTACTACCCGACCACCTTGGACGTCCTGGGGCTGATGCCCGAGGGTCAACCCCAGCCTCCAGACGGCGTCAGTCTGCTGCCACTGATCAGGGGCAAGATGACCCAGCGGCCGGTGCCGATCCCTTTTGAGACTCTCGGGGGCACTGATACCAATGCATCCCGAGGGTCCCCTAAGATGGCACTTGTCGATAACCGTTACAAGTTGCTTACCGACATGGAGGAAAACTCCGCGCCGTTGTTGTTCGATCTGGTCAACGATCCTGGCGAATCGACCAATCTCGCCAAAGAGTTTCCCGAACGTGTGACGACGATGAAAAAGGCGTTGGAGCAATTCCGAGATTCGTGCATAGGGAGCTTGGTAGGCAAAGACTACGCAGAGGCATTTACGCCCGACGATCAAGACGTTCATCCCTCGGCGAGCCGAGCACCAATCAGGAAAAAGAAGCGATCTACGGTGTTGCCGTAGATCGCGAAAAGGATTTAGATTTCGGTCGGGTTAAAGCGGCTATTGCTTGATGGTTCGTTTTCTATAGCGCACCATCAGTCCTCCGAGCAGCGAACCAAAAAGTGCGATCGAGGTCGGCTCGGGCACGACACCACCCCCACCACCGCCTCCAGAGGAACTGCCGGTGACCGTGAGGGATCCGTAGAGGACTTGGGAATCCAGGTTCGTCCCGTCGGCCAAGACTAGGTCATCGAGTGATGGATCGAAATCCGACATAGTAAACGTGATCGATTCGCCTACGGCTCCGCCACCGAGCGTGAAACTTGCCAGTCGCAAGGTCGCTTGGGTTGCACTGACGATGGTCCCCAGAGGGTCTTCGCTTGCCGAGACAACCAGATCCGCTTGCTCGACGGTGCCGAATTTGGCCGTTGCATCGAGGTTGATCAACGACGGTCCCCCGCCGTTGTCGAAGAAACGACCGTTTTGTATCCCGTGGTCAAGAAGGTTCGAGACGACGAAGGAGCTCGATCCAGCCCATGTGAGCCTCGTATTGGAAAAAACCATCTCCGATGTCCCGATCAAGGAGGTCTCTCCCGCATTGCGAGTTTCTTGCAAGACCACATCGATGATCGATGGGGAACCGACGACAAAGGGCGTTCTTTCGACCAAGGTAAGTGTGGAGACAACCGCAGCTTGGCCCTGACCGATCCAAAGGCTAAAGCTGCAAAGGGCGACGAGCGTTTGCAATATTGTTTTCATGGAATCCGTTCCTAGATAGTGTTAAAGAGTTGTCGTTTGTATTGAAACCAAACCGTTAAATCGAACGCCGTCTGCGGTTTCGATTGTTATTGAAGTTGTTGATATCCGCGCCTGTGGTAACCGATCCATTGCCGTCCCAATCCAGGGCGGCGTTGTAGGAAAGCTGAGCATTTCTCAGAGCGACCGCATCGGTTCCATCGACGTCTCCATCTCCATCGCTATCGCCGTACATACGGAAGAAACCATCGGTGGCAAGGTCGCCAAAGGCAGCATCGCCGAGCAAGGCGAATCCTTCACCCTTGACCTTGGATGGATCGATCCTAAGGACATAGTTGCCATCTGCAAGCGAGTTGCCGTTGGTGGTAGCTGCCGGTCCACCTGAGCGTTTGACAACGCCGTTTAGCACCGTTCCATTGGCCACGGCGCCCGCATCGAAGGTGATCGTAAACGAGGAAGAAGCGCCCGAGGATGGGCTGATGACCAACTGGTTCTGTGGAATGAAGCTAGAACCTGCGGTCACTAGCCCGATGTTCTCTAGCGAGAAGGGATTGGCTTGGAGAATCACCGGCGAGCCAAAGTTCACCACTAGCGAGGTAACGATGGAACGTTGGTTATTGTTTGGAAACGCAACCCCGCCGTTGACGACTGCAGAAGTAAACGTCGGCCCGATGCTGAAATTCCATCCAGGAGAGCCTGGTGCAATCGATTCCCAGTTCGAAGAAGTATTTCCAATCGCAGGCCGAAGCGTGCTAGGAAGCCCGCTATAGACAGCCCCAACCGGCTTGTACCTGGCAGCGGCTCCTGTCGGTCGAATGAACGACGTCCCGAGTGAGAGTCCACTGGGACGAGCGCTCGTTGAGCTTCCGATCGCCACGCCGTAGATGAATGTCGACGGGGTGATGTCGGCGGTGGAAAGGGCTTTGTAGATGTAAATCTCATCGAAGTTGTTTCCTAGGCCGATGCTACCCCCTGGAAGGTCCCAGTCGTAGGTTGATGTCGATACGTCCGCGCCACCCCATGGTAGGGTGATGATCGTACCTGCGGGGATCGTCTGCCCGGTCTTGACCTTGAAGACCGCTTCGGCCTCGTTCAGATCGGCAAACGATGTGCCACCATCGGCGGCAATTTCGTTGTCACTGACGATGAATTGCGTTCCGCCAACGAGCTCGACGAATGTCATGATGACCAACGAGTCGTCCGGGATACCTGCCGTGTTGTATCCAAGCACGACAATGTCCCCTGGTCCAAGCGGAGTGATCGGAGTGACGGTAATGGTTTGGTCATCGTCGACGGGAACCGCTGCATTGTTCCCTGCGATATCTTTGATGATCGCTCCGGTTGGAATCCGTAGTCGCAAGGTACCAGCGGACGTTGGGGTGACAATCACTGTGAACACCCCTGGACTCGGTTCAGTGATTGCTCCAACGACGATCGATGCGGTGCCTGCGTTGCTAAAGTCGCTGGCCGAGACGCTCGATGCGTCGATGTCTTCGCTGAAGGTGACGGTGTAGGTCACGGGGGTTTCAGCCGAAATGCTAGCCGGGCTGGTATGGGTGATGTTGGTCACCGTTGGGGCAATTGCATCGACCGTCAGTGTCTCATCGTCTAGGAATGGAACAATCAGGTCGTTTCCGGCGGCATCTTTGATCGTCCCGATGATTCGCAGTCGAAGCGCACTGCCACTGGTCGGGGTGACTTGGACGTTGAAAACTCCCGGGGATGTTTCGGTGATCGTTCCGATCGTGATCGAAGAGCTGCTAGCGTTGTCAAAGTCGCTTGCGGTGACCGTTGCAGCATCGATGTCTTCGCTGAAGTTGATGGTGTAGGTGACCATTTGGTTCAGTGCGACGAGATTGTCCGCATCGTCATCGACGATCGAGACAACACTCGGTGGGGTGGTATCTCCGCCTGAGATAACGTTGACTGTGGTATCGTCAAGCACGGGAACCGCGAGGCTATTTCCAGCGATATCCTTGATCACAGCCCCTGTGGGTATTCGCAGGATCAGTGTTCCGGTCGTCGTCGGGGTGATTTGAACTGTAAAAACCGTCGGGCTTATGGCGGCGATCGATCCTACCGTAATATTGGCAGTTCCTGAATTGTCGAAATCGGCGGAGCCTACGGTGCTGACATCGATCGCTTCGCTGAAAGTGAGGGTATAGGTAAGCGTATTTCCTACGGTGACTTCGTTATCGATATCCCCATCGTCGATCGAGGTTACCAACGGTGGGGTGTTGTCGGGTACCAAATCCAGTCCGCGAAAGACATAGTTCGCACCGGCCGAAGCAATCGCTGTCGCGCTCGTGGGAGTCGTCGCCCCGGAGTCGACGATCGAAATCATGCGATTGTTTGAGGCTTCGCTGGTGGTCGCATACAGGGTGGCAATTCCGTTGGAGAAACTACCGGATAATCCACGTATGCCAGCAAAGCCCGAGCTTGCGGTGGCACTGAGTTGATTGTTGCTGTTGACCAACAGAGACCACGAATTGGTCCATGTGCCATTCGTATTGAGGGTCCATTTTTGCAGACCTCCACCAGCACTCGTTCGTTCATCGGCGATGTAAGCTCGATCGATCGCCCCGTTGCCATCGGTATCGAACAACACGAAACCGTAGGGGTTCGAGCCCGTGCCGGTGCTGATCTGTGCCGTCGAGGTCTGGCCGGTGGCGGTGGGCAAGCCAGAGCCTACGCTATAGATGCCCGGAGTCCCCGAACCGGTTGAGAAATACAACTGTCCATTGTAAATCTCAACATTGCGCGCATTGGTTACCGTAGTGCTAATCTGTGTGAAAGCACTACCATTTGCGTACCACACTCCTCCGGACGTACCACTACCTGTACCCGTGGCATAGAACGTATTGGATCCCGTGGGGATCATGCTGCGGAAATTATTCCCCGTGAACGGGCTTCCCGAGGTAGGAAATAAGGTCCTTGAAGCTACATTGCCATCGGAACCGATGACCGTACCCACTTTGGTGTTAGAAGCCGCAACACTTCCCGTACCGGCTGCACTGTTGTAACCCGGGATACCGACCAGACCGTTGTAGACATTGAGATAACCGTTGCTTGTCGCACTTCCTGAATCGGTGACTTGATTCACCCCGGAAGATGGCAACACAATGTTTTGTACGGCGGCTCCACCGGTCCGTGCATATTCGACGGCAGCGACTTGGAAGGCAGCGTTTGATAGCGCCGTCGTGCCATCTCCGATCCTTTCGACCAAAAGGTTCCCGCCGGTGATAGTTGCTAAAAGCGATCGATCCTCGAGTTTCTCGAGGCCTGGTTTGAGCCTCAGACGCAAGCTTTTGCGAAGCTCGTTTTGACGAGTACGACAAACCCTAGAACGCCACATAATCCCCTCCTTGAAATTTGCTAGAAAAGCTTTTTCGCATAAGAGGATTCTCCATCCTCTGCCATGTGGGAGTGAATAGCAAAGACTAGGTCGAGCTAACAACTTCGCTTCCGAGCAATTCGATGAAAATTACATTAAGAAACTCGGATCGCATCGAATACTCGATCAAGCATGCAGTGATTCCACTGCGTGTTTCGGGGTCCAGTCAAGTTCATTCGGGATTGCTTTCTTGCCTAAAGTATCGCGACGGAATTGCGACGAACTGGGAAAAAAAGAACACCGACTACAAAACGCCCAGTGGATCGAACCAATCGACGCCTGTGAAGTGGAAATCTAGATCTCACCCATTCAAAGAACCCATGAATGGTGTCTTTTTAATAGCTCGCAAATAAAATTTCTGGACATGAAGGAATGCGCTGGTTTTAGGGACGCTGGAGCGGATCTGGCTAGCCGAGGCAACACAAAACGTTGCATGAGGATACCGAATCGATTAGAATCCCTAAAGAACCAGCGGCGCTCCCCCCGTTTTAGGAATTATCTGCAATGCTCCGACTCTGCTTTGCTACTTATTTGGTTGCCTTCGCCGTCTGTTTTGCAAATGCACAAAACAATGGCCGCCTCGATGTCAAACCTGCTCCGGGTGACCCGACGCGGTTTGTGTGCGACATAGGATTTGCGACCTTCACGACTCCAAAGTCTTGGACTCCAAACCGCAGTAACAAATCGACCTACGCGATCCTCACTCAAGCAGGTGAAACCTCCCCGAAAATTTCCAAGATGATTTCGATCGACGCTGGCAAACCGGTCGATCCAACTTCAAAAGCCCTTGCAGAAGGCTATGCTAAAAAATCCAACGGAAAGGTCCTTGAAAAAACGATCGATATCGATGGTGAAACAGGCTATCGCATCCAATGCCAACCGAATCCAAATAAGGTTCAGCCGATCGATTGTATTGCGATTATCAAAGATGGTCGCGCAATACTTTTGATTGCTGGCGCGAAAAAGACCGGTGAAACCGAAGAGGCTATGAATGAGCTGGTCAAATCATGGAAGTGGAAAAATAGTGCGAAATAAAATCGCCCCCGCTTGCTTGGTGTGCAAGGCACTGTTTCCGTCCTAGTAGGCGTCTTAAGATACAGCCTTAGTGCAGATTTTTTTACGGCCATCCAACATCGCGGAAGGATTTCTAGCCGAGGCGCAAAGCTCGCAAAGAGCAGCCAAGCCGCTAGCAAGCCGCGATCGTGCTCGTCGGAAAAAAGTCCGCTCAAAATCGGGTCGAAAGAGCCTCTTGAATATGGGGTTCATATGGCTTACCCGGGTCACACGACTAGAATTTTCGATTCAAGGAGACTTGTACCTCCGAGTCAAAGACTCGATCGGGCTGGTCTCTGAGCGGTACGACCGCGCCGACTCGCAAGGACGTGGCTGCTCCAAGTTGCGCCTGCAGACCAGACGTCAAATTCAATAGATCCTGACGATTGGCCGAGTTCGATAAGCTTCCATTGAGCAAATTCCCTCCGCTCAGTTGCACTGTGTCGGTCTCCTGGACCGTCGTCGTGTAATGGAGCTCCAGAACGCCCGCTAAGCCCGTCAAGACCGGCCGCGTTGCGTCGCGCCATATCCAACGCCCGAGTCCCAGGTCGGTCTGCAGCAAATGCTGCTCGTTAAACACCCCAACAACCCCATTTTGATTGGCCACCTCATTGCCCGATGCTGCAAAATTCATCTGCCCAAACGACTGCAAGAACCATTGGTCGTTGAGATTCATCGTTGCGGCCACAAACGGCATCAAACGGACTGCCTGATTGCGGACGACCAGAGACTCGGAAACAAACGGAGCGAGCGTCCGCGTATTGAGATCGCTCCCCGTGGGCAACCCAATGCCCAATCCCGTCGCGACCGCCACGTCCTCATCTGCATAAACCAAACCTTTGGCAAACATCGTCAAGTTGCCCACGTTACCCAAGTCCGAAGTCAAAACGGGATTGCTCAACTCAAACCCGCTGAGCAACGGCATCCGAACATCCAAAGATACGTTTCCATCGAGAAACGTTTTCTCAAAGCCCGCCACGTAGCGATGCAAGTCGATCGATCGAGTCTGCGGTGATCCAAAAACTTGCGATGTCGAAATCGCATTGTAAAACGCATTGTAGACAAAGTACACGCGATCCGTCGGTATCGCCGTGTTGTTCTCCGAAACGTTGTAACTGCCACCCCCCCCGAGCGGTGCACTATAAGCATCCCTCGGGAGGTCCGTCGCCCCCTGGTTTCGTTGGATCCCAAAAGTTACTAGCGGCGGTAGCGTATCGCCAAACATGTTCGGTGCACGCCCGACTCGTGTGAAGGTGCCTCGCGAAGCGCCTGTGCCTGTGCCACGCGTCGCGGGCGAACGCATCGCGGCCGTTGAACTCATCGGCCCACGATTGCTTGGATTGCCCAACCCAGCATTGAGCCTGCTCGTCTGGGGCAACTCGTCTTGCCCCGAAGGCCGCAAAGACAAGGGGGCTTGGCCATAGGCCAACCCACCCATCGCACAACAGCTACCGACCCACCATGCCATCGCGCGGCGTCCAGGGGCGATCCGGTCGATCGTACTCTTGAACCTCCCGGAAGTATTCAACATTTTGTTATCACGAGACATACAAGCCACCTTTTCTCTGAGATCCTTCAGATCCCTAACGTTTTGAAAACCCGTGATCATGCTAGCATTCAAGAGTTCCAAACATCGGCTTTCAACAGGCAAGACCGCGTTATCTAGCTATTATCTTTATCGATAACTGTTACTAGATCGGACGCCATCGGAGCGTGCCTTGATCCATTCCCTCGATTCCTTCCACTTGGGAGATGCGATCATGCGATCATCTCGATCGTCTCGATCAACGCTTGTTCGCGTCGAGCCAAGCGCGATTCTTTTGAAACATCTCGGCAAACCAGGAGTCTTCCGGATGGAGTTTGGCAAGTTCCTCGAGTCCGGAGATTGACTCTGCTCGCAATTCGGTAGCCGTTTGGATATCGCCTCGACGATCGGCAAGATCCCCCAGCGCGCACAGGGACGAAACCAGGTGGTTTAACAAAAGTTCATCCTTCGGAGCGAGGCGTTGGTATTTTCGGATGACTCCTAAAGACTGATTCCAACTCCGTTCGGACCGGTCCCATTGCCCGAGGCTCGCTTCGTTGGCCCCCATGCTCATGCTAACCGCGGCAAAATGCAATTGGTATTGCACCACATCGGGGTTCGAATCGGCAAGCTTTCGGGCCAACGCCTCGGATTCCTCGAATGCCTTCGCTGCTGCTTGCCTTTGTTCGATCAACGCGTAGCTTTCCCCGACCCATTGGAGCGCAAGGCTGCAGTCGAATCGATTGCTCAACGATCTTGGGTTCATCGTGATGGCCTTCTGGAAAGCGTCGACCGATTGTCGAAAATAGCCATTGGCTTTTTCTGTTTGATTCCTTTCCAGCGAATCTTTTCCTATGCTGTACCAGCCCCGGGCCAAATCTTTGTTGAGATTCTCGGACTCAGGGAACGCCTCGAGCAACGTGAGCCTTTGGTCCTGTGCGCGATGCAGGTCTGTAAGTCCTTGTTCGGAACGCCCCAGACTGATCTTGGTAAGTCCGATATTCATCAGCGTGTTGGCGGCCAACCGTTGGTACTTGAGTACGGCGGGCATTTGTGCAGCTAGCTCGACACGATGTCCGTGGGACCGCTCAAAAGCATCGAGTGCGGCTGGGAAATCCTCTCGTTGGCTTGCGAGTGTCCCGATGGCATTGAGGGTATCGGTGAGCGCTTCGAGCCGATCGATGCGCTGGGGGGATTGTTTGACGAGTTTGTCCTGGATGCTGCGCGCTTCGTAGAGTGCATCCTGAGCGGAATCGAGTTTACCGAGAAGTTTTTGAATCATGCCGTAGCGGAAGTTTGACTTGGCGACCTCGTCGAGGATCCTCGTGTCGCTAGCACCGGAGCTTTGATTTCTTTGGCTCAGAAAATTTTCGTAGTGTTCAAGGGCTTTTTCTAGCAGTTCTTTGCGAAGGCCTTGCATGCCGGGCTCGTCGAGAAGTTCGTCTTCGCTCACACGTGTAAACAGATCGTCGACGACGGCCAGTGCTTGGTTCAAGCGGGATTCCGAGACGGCCAGCGCAGCGGCTGTGTTTCGATATCCGACTAGAATCGCACCGAGTGTGCTCAGGGACAGGAGCGTCACTGCGGCGATCATGCCTGCGAGAACACGGTTGCGGCTGCACCACCTCCAGATCCTTTCGGCGTTTCGAATCGGTCGAGCGACGATCGGGATGCCATCGAGGTAACGCTGCAGATCGGCACCGAACTCCTGGCAACTTGCATACCGCTTGGAAGGCTCTTTTTCGATCGCCTTCATGCAGATCGTTTCCAAATCGCGATCGACTGCTGGGTTGCTCTCGCGCAATCGCACCGGTGGTTTTTCCAGGATTTGCCGAAGGGTCTCCTGGACGCTCGGGGCAGCAAACGGAGGATGTCCAGTAAGCAAGTGATAGAGGGTCGCTCCGAGCGAGTACTGGTCGGCTGCTGGGGTAACCAACGATGCGTCTTGGGCTTGCTCGGGCGACATGTACGAGGGGGTGCCCATGATTTGCCCAGCATAGGTGATGGAGTTGTCGCTATGGATGAATTTAGCCAATCCGAAATCGGCGACCCAAGGCCGATCGGTCGCTTGCTCGACCATCACGTTGTGAGGTTTCATATCCCGGTGCAAGATGCCTTGGTCGTGGGCCGTTTGGAGCGCTCGGGCGATCTGCACCATGTAGGTTGCGGCCCGTCGGTTTTCCAAAGGCCCATTGCGGATCAAGTCGATCAGACTCATGCCTTGAATAAACCGCATTGCGTAATAGCGCAGTGGCGGATGCAAATGGTTTTTGGCAGGTACTTCGCCGACCTCATAGACGGCGATGATGTTGTCGTGCTGGAGCGATGCGGCTGCTTTGACTTCGGTTCGGAAGCGTTCGACGGCATTGGCGCGCGTCGTGGAGTCGACGTTTTCGAGCACATCGCTCCGGACGACCTTGAGCGCCACGAGCCGATTGGCCGATATCTGTCTTGCGCGGTAGACGACTCCCATGCCGCCTCGTCCGAGTTCCGAGAGGATTTCGAAACCTGGGATTTCGGGCAAGCCCGAGCGGCTTGTAGTGACCGATGCGTCGAGGGCTTTGGTATGTTCGAGTTGTGTTTCGAATGCATCGGCCGGACGGGCGACCAAGGTTTCGAACACAGGATCAAAGCTCAGAATGGTTTCGCGGCATTCGGGATAGTCTTTGAGGAGTTGTTCGGTGTCCAGGGCCATCCCCGATTGATGCATCTGACGCAGTTCCTCGGCGACCAGGCGTGTGTAAACCGCTAGATTCTTGCGAAGATCTGGTTGGCGTTCAAGATAATCCAGCGCACGGACTTTATGCCCCCGCTTCCATCGTTCGACCAAGTCATCTGGCAGGTCATCGAGCATCGCTTGTCTTTCTTATCGTCGATGCGTTTTCTCAGAAGTCCACGGGAAACATTGGGTTCGTGTCGGTTTGCTCTCGCAAAATCTTCTGTCCTTGGTCGACAAGTTCAGGATGCACGTTTGCCAAGTTCATCGATTCGCCTGGATCGTTCGACAAATCGTAAAGCTCCCAGTCCGAGGGTTTCTTGGTGGCAAGCCCTCGCCGGAGCAACTTGTAATCGCCGAAGCGGACAGCGACTTGCCCTGAGTACTCTGGAAAAACCCAGACCATCGGTGGTCGCGTTTCGAGCCCACCGGCGGCACGCAGAACTGGCCAGAGACTGACGCCATCGAAATCCGGTAAGTTCGGAGCGTTTTTTCTTGATATCTTCGCGACATCGCAGAGCGTCGGGAACCAGTCGGCGAAGTAGCTTGGCGTCGAGTCGACTATTCCTGCCGGGATGACGCCTGGGAATCGAGCGATCATCGGGATTCGGATCCCGCCCTCATAGACGCTCCCTTTGTAGCCTCGAAGGTCGGCGGTGCTGGAAAAGAATTTCGGATCCGCACCTCCGACGTGGAAGTTCGGATCGTTGTTTCCGGCGTGGGTCGTCCCATTGTCGCTGGCAAAGACCACCAGGGTTTGATCGGTCAGTCCATGCTTGTCCAAGGCGTCGAGGATTCTGCCGACATGCCGATCCAGATCGTAGATCATGGCAGCGTAAGCCGCACGGGGTCGAGGATGCGGCAGGTACCCGTTTGCGCCTCGGTACTCCTGGGTATCCCAGTCCTTGGGAAATCGATCGAGGGTTTCGACTGGCGGGTGCATTGCGACGTGGGGTTCGATGCAAGGAAGATATAAAAAGAAGGGACGCTTTGCGTTGGTCTCGATGAAGGCTTCGGCCTGCTCGATCATCTTATAGGGGGCATAGTTTTGGCCCACCCAATCGGCGGCGTTGAGCGGTCCATCGTTTGGCTTGCGATTCCCCGAAGTCGGCTTGTCATTGAAGCGGATCGGCGTGGCGTTATCCCAGAGAAACTCAGGATAGTAGCTGTGCGCGACGGCTTGGCAGTTGTACCCAAAGAACCGGTCAAAGCCTTTGCGGTTTGGGTCCCCGGTGCTTCCGACGGGTCCGAGCCCCCACTTACCAAACGCGCCGGTGGCATACCCGCAACTGCGGAGTATTTGAGCCAATGTGATCGCATCGTCGCTCAGTGGATGCTGCCCTTGGGTGAACTCGGGAAAACTCAACTTAGCTTGTTTGTTGCCTCGAATCTCTGCGTGCCCGAGGTGTTTGCCGGTCATCAGAACGCATCGCGACGGCGCACAAACAGGCGCTCCGCTGTAATGTTGGGTGAAGCGCATCCCTGCGGCGGCGAGTCGATCGAGGTTTGGGGTCTGCAATTTCGTCTGGCCGTAGCAACCCAACTCACCCCACCCTAAATCGTCCGCGAGAATGAATACGATGTTCGGGGGGAGGCTTTCGGCTTGGGCATTGCTTGCCAAGCATAGGCTTGCCAAGCAGACGGTTGCAAAAAGCAGAGATCGCAGTGCAAGAGATCGCAGTGCAAGAGATCCGAGCGGTCGGATCGGTCGATTTCTCAGGTTCGATAGACCGAGCATCTTAGGGTTTTTCCTGTTCTGGTTTTGTTTCTATCGTGTTTTTTCGTTCCTTCAATCGATCCAGGATCGCTCGGAGTGCCGGTTGGCGAGCTGTTCCAGACTCGATCAGTTTTTCCGCAAGTGCGATCGCTTCGGCGAGGGTTTGTTTGGCTCTCTCTGGGCGTCGGAATTGATTGTAGTAATCGACGATCTGCATTTTGGTTTGTAGCAGATGGATCGCATAGACCTGGATTTCGGGGAATCGATCGACGAGCCCTTGATGGATCGCGATCGATTGCTGAAGTTTGTTGATTCCGTTTTCCACTCGTTCGAATTGGCGCTCGGCCGCAGGATCGATTCCCGCTGGGATAGTCCAAGCGGACCTTGCCAAAAGCGATGCATAGAGCGTCTGGTATTCCGGGACGCCAGGGTGCTCTTGGAGCGATTCCTGAACAAGCCTTATCGCTTCCTCGAGTCGATTTCCATCGACCGATGGATGGATAAGGCTTGAGGCGTAAAGATTCGCTAGTTCATACTTTAGCACTGCTGAGGTCGGGTTCTTGGAAAGGAGATCTTGGAAGATCTCTGAGGCTTTCCCGAGCGATTTCTCGAATTCCGATTGAAGTCCTAGCAAACGGTGCATCCGCATCCGATCGCGGTGGTTGCGAGCCAGTTCCAGGCGGTACTTGGTCTGCGTAGGATACTGCTGACTGAGACCATCGAGAAGCTTGACGGCTTGCGCGTTGTAGGCAAGATCCCTCTCGAGCCTTTGGGCCATTGGGATAGGGATCTCAGGAACCCATGGACCAGGCCGGCTGTAAAACGGCGAGAATGATCTACGGCGCCGATCGTTGAGACTTCGATCTAGGGCAAGGCGAGCCGACCCGCTGCACAAGCTCTCCAGGGCCGAGGCTAGGCCAAAGCGGCCTTCCTCGGACGTTGCAAATTCCGGGTTCTTCTTGAGAACCTCTCGGAGATTTTCCATCTCCTCGATCGCCCGATGGAATTGATCTCGCCGTGAGTGCAAGCCGATCAGCTCCTTACGAGCTTGAACCTCTTCATTCAGAACGCGTTGCTTATCCTGCCCACCCTGGTCCTTGTTTCGTACCGCTTCGAATTCCGCGATCGCACGGCGCAACGACTCGGCGGCTTGATCGTATCGACCGATTTTGTTTTCGATTTCGCCGACGCGTCGTCGGGAAATGGCCGCATCGAATCTCAGGTCGGTAGCATTCTCTTGTGCGAACCGATCGAAAAAGTTTTGAAGCGATTTCAGTAGTTCGACATCGGCTTGGGTGAGCACCGCGTCGGCGAACCCATCGGTTTCGAGTCCCGCTTCGTCGAGTCCCGGTATCTCCAAAGAACGGCCTCGCGAAGCGATATTTTCGGTGATGGTACTGAAGGCTTCCAGTGCTAGATCCATGTTCTGTCGAGCCCGCTGGCTTTCGGTATTGGCTTGCTCGAGAGCTTTGGTTCGGTCTACGAGACTATTCGCAGATGCGATATAGGCCAGCTTGAGCTCATCGAGGGTCTGGCGCTGCTGGCGATTCCAGAGCCCCAGGATCGTCGCGATCGCCACGAGCAAACCGAACAAACTCGCCGCCAGCGAGGCGATTGCTGGATTG
>JAPLNM010000075.1 GCA_026692845.1 Planctomycetota bacterium
TGCAAATAGATCTTCGTCAACATCGATATAGCTGCGAGGGTTCGGGGCAGCAGCGGAGGCGAGATTGGAGTTCTGATTCGAATTCAGGTAGTTGATGATGGTGATGACATCGAGTGGCGAGATATTGTTATCATGGTCCACGTCCAGTGGCATCGCGTAGTTGTGCCATTGGGAGTCATTGTCCAAAACAGTTAGTTGAATCGCGCCGAAACCTAGACCGGGCGATGTGGACTCCGCAAGGATCCTGACTAGAGTTGGACGTTCTAAGATCGCGTCATCGATGGCTGTCACAGAAAACTGAACACTGAGCTGGCCCGAGGGAATCGTCAGTTGCGAGGGCATGGTCAGTTGACTCGAATCGGAACTTGTCAGTTTCACCGTAAATTGTTGGCTAGTATCTGTCGATGGACGCTGCAATGTTATGTTCAAAGTGGGGCCCCCTTCTCGCAAGGGGGTCGCCGGGGCCTGCATCGTAAAAAGCGGTTCGGCCGTTTGCCCTGGGGAGATTTCGGATTGGCTTGCGCTGGCGTTTCTGGTGGTCGCATAAACCACGGTGCTCGGCGCAATCCCGGATGGTTGATCGTACAGCCAATACGCAATGCCGTTGCTATCGGTCGTTCCATTGATGCTGGCGGCAAAGGAATTGCCGAGCACACCGGCTTGCTGGCCAAACAATTCGATTTGAAAAGTGGAGTTGGGAGTGCTTTCTAATTTGCCTGCAATTTGAGTTCGATTGGACGACACTGCGACGAATTCGACGATCGGGTAGTTTTGCAACTGATTCGGACCGGTATCGGAGTCCTGAGCATCATTGGGCGTTGGTCCGTCACCTCCAAGGTCGATACCGACCAAAGAGTGATTCGTAATGTAGTTGTTGGATATTGCGTTGCCGGAGGAGGATTCATGGATGACTTGAATCCCGACCGGACCATTGTTGCTGATCCAATTGGAACCGTTGAAGCTGCCGTCTCCGATCTGATTGTTGCTTGATTGGGAAATTCGAACGCCGCCGCTCGTGTTCCCCAAAACAGAAAGACTTCCTTCGACCAGCCCAATTCGATTACCTACAACAGCCGTTTCGCCGGAGTTGAATTCGATAGAAACTCCCCAGCCTTGATTCCCGGAAATGATGTTTTGCTGGTCGGGAACGGGTCCGCCGATCTTGTTTTTCTTGGCTCCGTCGTAGATCAGGATTCCGTTTGTTTGATTGGGAATCGCGGCGGCACCGGTCGTATCCGTTCCGATCCAATTGCCGGCAATTCGGTTGTTGTCTGACCCAGTTCCACCGATCGAGACACCTTGGAGCAGGTTCCCTGAGATCACATTGCCTTCTAGACGCCCCGAGGAGTCTTGCAAGTCCGTTCCAATGACATTGTCGTGGGCGCTATAGCTAATCCAAACACCGGAGTGTTGGTTTGGTAGAGCGACAAGTCCACTCGAAGCAAGACCGATCAGATTTTGAGACACCTTGGTTCGCGACGATTCAACAAGCCAGATCCCGTTGCGAGTGTTTCCAGAGATGACATTCCCGGAGCTTAATCCTCCCACTCCGTGGATATCCAGTCCGATGACGTTGTTGTCGCTCCCTCGTGCTACGACGATTCCGTCCAAATTGGGAATTGCCGTCAGTCCGTCGGGAGAGGTGCCAACGTAGTTTCCTGAAATCCGATTTCCTGTACTATCAAAGATCTCGATCCCGCTGCGCGCGTTGCCTGAAATCACATTTCTCATGGTCTCGGGAAGACCGTATTGCAAACCGACGACGTTGTTGTTGGATTTTCCGTCGATGAGTATTCCGTTGGATGCGTTGGGTGTCGCGTTTCCATGGATATTCAAACCTATCGAGTTGCCTGCAATCTGATTGAAAGACGCGTTGAAAAGTCGGATCCCATTGTCATTGTTCCCAGCGATCCAGTTCTTTTCGAGAGCATCATTGATGTTGTCCGCCGCGTTGGCGCCGATGACGTTGCCAATAGAGTTCCCTTCGACCAGAATTCCATCCGATCGGTTACCCAGAGGGGTCGCACCGGAGCTATCCAAGCCGATGTAGTTTCCCTTGACCGAATTGTCTTTTGCATTCGAGATGCGAATTCCGCTCTCAAGATTCCCCGAGATGATATTGCGTTTCGAAACCGTGTCGTCGACGAATCCTAAGCCGACATCATTGCCGCTTGCCCCCGATGCGATCAGTACACCAGAGAGTCCATTGGCCAGGGGCGCAGTTCCGTTGGCATCCGTACCGATGCGATTCCCTTCGACGGAATTCAAGAGGGACTTCGCGCCCCAGATTCGGAGTCCTTCGAGCTTGTTACCCGAGAGCAAGTTACCGCGCTGTGGTCCACCGATTCGGTTGCTTGGAGACTCAAGAACTTGAACCCCCGAGCCACCATTGGCTTTGGAGAGCGTACCGGCCAAGTCGGTTCCAATATAGTTGCTCTCGATGATGTTGCTACCGGGCCCGGTGATGAGAATGCCATCGCCAGGAAAGGAATGGATTGCAAGACCTTTGACGATGCAGTTACCCGCTTGGATCGATAGCCCGTTTTCCCGGCTTGCCAGAAGGGAACCTTGCAATTCGACAAGGGGTGTCCCGGCGTACCCTGGCTGAGTCGTCGCATCGAGGAGGACTGGATCGACGATGTTTGGGAGTGGCGCGGTGACCTTGATGCTCTTGATCGCATCTGCGATCGCAAACACGATCGAGTCGAGACCGGGATTTTGATTCGACCTGAGGATCGCTTCGCGCATCGAGCCGGTCCCAGAATCGTTTGTGTTTACGACAACAAAACTCGCCAGGACACGGCGGGACTCAAGGCTTTCGAACGAGAGTCGTCGTCGCGGTCTTTCGATCTTTCTTTCCATAGGTGACCACTGCGTTTTTGCCGGGCAAAAGCGCATAGTCTAGCCGAATTTATCCACCGACGCTACGACGGTTGTAGTGCGGGAGCACTCACCAGAAAAGTGCTTCCCAAGTAGAAAAGGAGGCCTCCCAATAGGACGGCAGCAGGGAGCGTGAGCAGCCATGCAAGCAGAATCTTTTGGATCGTGCTACCTTGGATCCCAGATTTGTTGGCCCACATCGTTCCGGCGATCCCAGAGGAAAGGACGTGCGTTGTACTCACTGGCATGTGGAAGAAGTCTGCCAGGCCTATCGTGATCGCGGCAACCGTTTCAGCGGCTGCACCCTGTGCGTACGTCAAGTGCGTCTTGCCAATCTTTTCGGCGATCGTGACGACAATTCGCTTATACCCGATCGTGGTGCCGATACCAAGTGCCAGTGCAACACCAACGATCACCCAAAAGGGAACATATTCGATCGACTTCTTCAGCGGGCCGCTGGCCGCATCGACTGCCTTTCGAGATTCTCCTGTTAGTTGGATTTCAGCCAACTCCTTCCGAAACCGATAAATCGATTGCCGGACTTCCCAACGTCGATCGGCTGGGACTTCATAGAGGGAGCTTTTGCCGTCGAGCAATGTTGTGATGTTCTGCAACTCCTTTTCGATTGCGGGCGTTGATTTGCCGGTAGACTTCAGGGTCGAATCGATCGCGATGGCCGAGTCGTGTACTTCGTTCGCTAGATTCGGATGGGTCAAATCCATGGAGTAGTAAGCAGGTAGAAAACCGATAAGGGCTAATAGGATCAAACCCATTCCTTTCTGGCCATCGTTCGATCCATGCGCGAAACTCACGCCACCGCAGGTTGCTAGCAGAACGCCTCGAATCCATGAAGGAGGGTTATCACCTTCCCCGGGAGGATGGTAGAGGTTGGGATTTCGAAAGAATACCCGCATCAGCAAAAGAAGGGTCGCAGCGAAGAGAAATCCTATAATGGGTGATATGAGCAGTGCCTTTCCAACGTCGAGTGCTTTGGCCCAGTTGACTCCTTCGAGTGTTCCCGACGTCATCAAGCTGTTGGCAAGTCCTACACCGAGGATCGAACCGATCAACGTATGGGAGCTCGAGACCGGCAAACCCATCCACCATGTCCCCAAATTCCAAATAACTCCGGCCAGAAGCAGAGACATCACCATCACGATGGATTTGGCCCCTGTCCCATTGATCAGCAAATCAACCGGTAGCAAATTCACAATGCTGAAGGCGACAGTAGTCCCTCCCAAAAGCACTCCTAAAAAATTCATAAAACCAGAGTACAGGACCGCAGGGGTCGGTTTCAACGTTTGCGTATAAATGACCGTCGTAACTGCGTTGGCGGTATCGTGAAAGCCGTTGATGAATTCAAACGCGAACGCAGTTGCCAGCGCCAACATGAATAGTAGAAGCGCGTTGGTCGAAAGTTGTCCGATGGCGTCCCAAAAGATCGAGTTCATGGCAGCAATTTTGTCAGGTTGTAGTTGTGGCCTTTGGAGGTCATGCCGGATCGGCGGCAAGGGCAAGCGGTATCCGCTGGCCTAGCATCGCCAGACACAGATTCCATCCGAGCAGTATACCTCGATTTGTGAGGTGAACGGGGGGGGAAACTGCCAGGCTTCTGCAATCTTAATCAGAGATTAGCAATCGGTAATGATTGTGCCGGTGTGGGATTGCTAGGCCGCCTCGAAGCGCTTGCGCCGATCATGAATCCCGAATTGAAAGAACGCCTCTGGGACATCCTGCGAGTATCCCTCGCAGACTGCCGACAAGCCTAGTTTCTAATTTAACTCGGAATTAACGCGTTTTACCGACAGTTCCAAGAGAATTGGCTTAAAATTTCAGACCTTATCGACAGCCCAACATCCGCGTCCTGGGTATTTCGGGCATTTTTCTAACTGGAAGACTTGACATGAAAAATCGCGGGTTCACTTTTGGTTGAACTTTTGGTGGTCATTGCGATCATTGGAATTCTGGTGGGTTTGTTGCTGCCTGCAGTTCAATCAGCCCGTGAAGCCGCACGGCGTATGCAGTGTCAGAACAATCTAAAACAGATAGGCTTGGCGCTGCACAATCATGAAAGTGCTCTCAAATACATTCCACCCCTGGGCGACTACCGATCCGCAGGAACTTCCGTTTACTGGAGTGTACAAGTGCGACTTTTGCCCTTCTTGGAGCAAAGCAGCGTGCATCGAACCGTCGACTTTACAAAACCGATTAGCCTTCAGCCTGCAGTGGCTCGAATTCGAATGCCGCATTTACTTTGCCCGAGTGAGTTGAACGATCGAGAACGACCGGATTCTCCTACGTTTACACACTATCCTCTCAACTACGGAGCCAATGCGGGCCTATGGCAAATTGCACAACCACCGAGCGATCGCGGCAGCGGAGTCTTTCTTTTCAACCGAAATACAAGAATCCATGAGATAACCGATGGATTGAGCAACACTTTGGGAATGGCTGAAGTAAAAGCGTTTACACCCTACTTGCGAGACAGCGGAAATCCCAGCGGAGTTGCTCCGGTCCCATCAGCCCCCGAAGATGTATCGGCTTTTGGTGGTGAATTTAAAATCGAATCAGGACATACCGAGTGGGTTGATGCTAGAGTGCATCAAACTGGATTTACGACCACCTTCACACCGAATACCAAAGTCCCTCATCTCGATGGTGGGAAATTATACGACATTGATTTCAATTCGATGCGAGAAGGTCGGTCAGCGACTTTGCCGACCTATGCAGTTATTACCAGTCGCAGTTATCACACGGGTGGAGTAAGCGTACTTTTGATGGACGGATCTGTACGCCAAGTTGCAGATTCCATTGCGATTGAAGTGTGGCGAGGTTTAGGTAGCCGCGCGGGCGGTGAAGTGGCGATCCAGATCGAATGAATCGCGTTTTGAAAAAGCGGTAAGCGGTCTTTATCCAGCGCGTCGAGGCAAACAAAATGCTGACGCTTATCCGCCTTTAGATTTTGGAAATACAGCGATAAATCTTGACTCTTGAGCCAGTGCATGAGACTATTGGCTTGTCCGTAGATACTTTGTAGCGTTGCGCAAGCGGATTCGTTCCCACCTCATGCAGTGCCGCAGTTACTGGTCCGATTCCCGGCGAATCGACCTGTGGATCAAGGACAAGCTATGACGAAATCCCATGCTGCGATCATTCCGAAGAACATCTTCGGCGCTTCGCCGCACCTTCGACTGCAGGCTCCGGTCTCCACTACCTTGGTCCAGGCTGCAGCAATGGATGTCGCAGCTCTCTATGAGCAATTTGCCTCTAGCCCCGAAGGCTTGTCGGTGGAACAGTCCGAGGTTCTCTTGGAAAAGCATGGGCCAAACGTCCTAGCAAAAGACCAGCGGCCAGGAATCGCCACGCTTCTGTTGCACTCGGTGCTGAATCCAATCGTCATTTTGTTGGCAGTTTTGTCCAGCGTGTCGGTGGCGACCGGGGATTATCGTGCCGCGTCGATGATGATCATCATGATCGTTATCGGGGTGGGACTGAAGCTCTTTCAGGAAGCCAAGGCGGATAGCGCGGCTGCAAAACTAAAGGCGATGATCTCGGTTACCGCAACCGTTTTACGCGATGGGCAACCTCAGGAAACACGTGTATCGCAATTGGTTCCAGGCGACGTCGTAGTGCTTGCGGCCGGCGACATGATTCCAGCGGATGTGCGATTACTTGCCGCCAAGGACCTCTTCGTGACTCAGAGTTCGCTAACAGGCGAGAGTTTTCCCCTCGAAAAGTTCGCTATCGAAAAGAATCCTTCCGCCACGTTTCCGATCGAGCTGACGAGCATCGCGTTCCTTGGTACGAGTGTCGAAAGCGGTTCTGCGAAGGGAATCGTCGTTGCTACAGGAAAAGATACCTATCTCGGTGGTGTATCCGCCTCTCTTTCCGAGCAGGAGCCACCGACGAGCTTCGATCGTGGCATCAGCCAATTCACATGGCTGCTGGTCCGATTCGTTTTAGTCATGGTTCCGCTGGTTTTTCTTATCAATGGATTGACCAAAGGCAACTGGAGCGGAGCTTTCTTCTTCGCAATCGCGGTAGCCGTTGGTCTGACTCCCGAAATGCTGCCCATGATCGTGACGGTTTGCCTCTCGAAAGGAGCGATCGCCATGAGCGGCAAGAAAGTGATTGTCAAGCGGATCAATGCGATTCAGAACCTCGGCGCGATGGATGTTCTGTGTACCGACAAGACCGGGACATTGACGATGGACCAAGTGATTCTGGAGCGTCATTGCGATGTGCTTTTGAAACAAGACGATGGCGTGTTGGCCCTAGCGTACATGAACAGCCACTTTCAGACGGGCCTGAAGAACTTGCTCGACCGAGCCGTATTGGCACACGCCCAGACGCATACGCACGCCAAGATTCCCGAATATGCCAAGGTCGATGAGATTCCGTTCGATTTTCAACGAAGGATGATGTCGGTGGTGGTGCGCACGCCGCAGGGGAACGACCGGATCATCAGCAAAGGCGCTCCGGAAGCCATTTTTCCGTGTTGCACAAGCTTTGAGCTCGACGGACAGCGCTATCCGATGGATCACGCTCATATCGACCAACTGAAATTGGAGTATGAGCGTCTCTCAGCCGACGGCTTTCGCGTGCTAGCGATTGCAACCAAGGATATCCCGCCACGCCAGCAAGCCCCTGTCGGCTCGACTCCGTACTCGAAGGCAGATGAAGCAGAGCTGGTTCTCAACGGCTATGTGGCTTTCCTCGACCCGCCTAAGGAGACCGCCAAGTTGGCGATCAAGGCTCTGGAGGATCGCGGAGTAACGGTTAAGGTGATCACGGGCGACAATGATTTGGTGGCGAAGAAGATTTGCAAGGAGGTGGGCCTTGCAATCGATCGGGTGCTCCTTGGGGCCGAGGTGGAGGCAATGAATGACGACGAACTTGCCGATGCCTGCCTGGAAACCACGTTGTTTGCACGCGTCTCGCCTTCGCACAAGCAACGGATTATCCGGGCCTTGCAGTCTCGCAAGCACACGGTGGGATTCATGGGCGACGGCATCAATGATGCGCCAGCACTCCGCACCGCCGATGTCGGCATCAGTGTGGACACTGCCGTTGACATCGCGAAAGAGTCGGCCGATATCATCCTTTTGGAAAAGTCTCTGCTGGTTCTTGAGGCAGGAGTGGTAGAGGGTAGGAAAGTCTTTGCCAATATCTTGAAGTACGTTCGTATGGGTGCTAGCAGTAACTTTGGGAATATGTTCAGCGTCTTAGGGGCCAGCGCTTTTCTTCCATTTCTGCCGATGGCTCCTATCCAAATACTCGCCAATAATTTGCTTTATGACATCAGTCAGACTGTTTTGCCTCTCTTGAAAGTGGAATTCCCTCTGATTAGGCTAACATAACTTGTTTCCTTGAGGATTCCGATGACCAAAACACGTAGAAAATTCACTGCTGAGCAGAAGGCCGCCATCGTTCGACGGCACCTGAAAGACA
>JAPLNM010000076.1 GCA_026692845.1 Planctomycetota bacterium
CTACAAGAGGATCTTCCGCAAGAGTTGCCGAGTAGGGAATCCCGAGTCGATGCGTAAAGAGGCCCAGAGCAGGGGTCGCAAGTGGACCAAGTACACTAGGCACTCGAAGCTATTTTACAGCAAGAAATCGGTCGAACTCGATGTCGAAAAGGGGCGGTTCCGCAGAGCCCAGATCCGCGTGAGCAAGCCCGAATCAAGCGGCGAAAGTACCGCAGGCTAGCCAGGTAAAAAAGCCTCTGCCTAGTTTGATCTCGCCAAGCTTGATCAGGACATCCAAAGGTTCCAGGAAGCAGGTCCAGTATCGTGTTTTAGGCAACGAATGTGGTACCCTTCGTCGGCGTGAGTGGCCTGATCGGTGCTTCGCGATCCGTCAGTACCGCGCCGGATGGAGTGGATAACGACGAAAGCTTGCCAATCGATCAAGCGAGGGGAAAATACGCGAGAGTCGAGCACTTTAATGGTACCAGGTCCGAATGGCACCCTGAAATAGGGAGTCCTTTTTATTTTTGGCTGACGGAACGCTTAAGGGCCAGCGCCTATCGTCGTTGCATGTTCACGAACAAGCTCAGAGCATGACGACTGGGTGATAGAAGGCCAATTCCTATTTTTCCCAGAGCTTACTTCGTTTCAGTGACACCCTGGGTCAAGATCCGCTTGATATCTCAGTTCCGTCTGAGTCTGTCTTAGTTCCCGGCATTCCTAGTTTGGCCGGCATTCCCAATCGCCTCTTGCGATTGGGTCCTCTAATTCGAGCCAGGCACCCGTCGCGACCGTCACAGATGCTAGCAAGCCAGGGTGTCAAATCGGTGCCAGGCACGAATGGCAATGCCCTTGCGCATATCGATAGGCGCAGAGTGCAGGTAGATTGGAATCGAGGGATTCGAATCCGATCGCCTCTGTCGCAAGTCGTCTCGGGGCTCCATCATCAGCTTGTACTGGTCCCTCCGTCGCTGACGCATCCGGATTCGAATCGGCCCGGTCTACAACCGACTCGACATTGCGATATGCACCGAAGAGCGGCGTAACCCGGTGCTAACCCGGTGCCAGGCACATGCTGAGCCCCAGGCACATGCTGAGCCGAGTCAGATCGGTCAGATCGGACAGATCGGACGGATCAGCGGTGCGGCTTCTGGCCGAAATTCTCAGGACGCTGGCGCTGCTGGTGCCTGTGCCTGATCTCACCTGCCCGCGACTCCGAACCACTGGTGACCCTCACACTGCTGGTACGACTAGCAAGTCGAACCGCCGATACCTCAGACTCGACGCGCTGCTTGCCCAGTTTCGAAACAGGCTCGGATCGTACCAGTCGCTGCAGCCCATCATGAACGTCCCTTTCGGGATCCACACCAGCTTGATGCCGATGCTGTCGGTGATCTCCTTTGACGTCTGCGCCTGCAAATGCTCCGCAAAGCTTGAGGGGAAAATCCTGCAAAAAAAGAAGTTCGGCTGGGACTTCGAAGTCACCCTAAGAAGCGAAGGTATGGAAGATAGGGCCGTACCTAGCTCCAAAGAGTGGTCGCATTTTCAGTTTCTTACGGACTATTGCGTACTCAATTCGCGCAATTACTCATTGAGTTTTTGCATTTTTCAGCTATTTTTTTGGTTAACGGCACTGCCAAATCGCACTCATTTCTACGGAACGTGAGATGCGAACGGGGGACCCAATAGACTGCGGAGAGACCAAAAGTTTTTTGACTTTTCCGCTTGGGGCGTAGCTAGGTAAACAGCGATTTACGCTGCTTGCGATAGCGGGATTTTTCCAATCCTAGCCCGACAGCTAACCTCGTCGGCTGACGGAAAGGCGTTCTTTCCGTCAAGGAAGGAGACGATTAGTCTTCGGTGCCATGGGATCGTCATGGGCGCTCGACTGCTTTGGGGTTTCCCCAAGCGGATTCGACGCGTTGGGAAAATGTCTACACAATTAAAATCGTCTGCGATGCCAATGTGGCCGCGGATCCGTCAAGCGACGGGAACTGTCTACGGGGATATTGGGACCTCCGTTCTATACACGATCATGGAGATCACCCGCGAAGCTGTTTTGCTTCGGAATCACCATCTGGGACATGAGGCTGCCGCTTCGTTGGTCGCCAGCGGAGGAAATCTGCTATCCAAAAATGATTTGCTAGGCGAGTTGAGTTTGGTTTTTTGGGCTTTGATCTTTCTGACAGCCAAATATGACTTGATGATCATGCGAGCCGACCACCGAGGCGAAGGTGGTACGTTTGCGCTATGGAGTCTGCTCAAGGGATACAGTGGACGCATTTTCGCTGGGGGCTTGGTCGGATTCCTGGTGGTTTGTGCTGCTGCACTACTTGCGGCTGATGGAATCATTACACCACCGATTAGCATGCTCGGAGCATTTGAACCTTTGGGCCAATCGTACTCTGTGCCCGTAACTCTGGTTTGTCTGGTGATGCTGTTCAAAGTCCAGTGGCGTGGCACCAGCAGTGTGGGTGGATGGTTCGGTTGGTTCATGATCTGTGTGTGGTTTCCTTGGATCGCGATCAAGGGAGCGCCCTGGATCGCTGCGCATCCGGAAGTCTTCTTAGCTTTCAATCCGCTTTATGCGATTGATTTCTTGCGTAGTTTTCCGGGCCTCGGGTTCATGGTGATTATGGGGGTTGTGGTGCTAGCGATCACAGGAGGAGAAGCAAAATATGCTGATATTGGTCACTTCTCTTTGTCCGGCGACTCATCTACCAAGGAAGGAGAAAGCCTTTTACCGAGAAACTCTGGACGAATTCCTGTCATGTATTCGTGGTTTATCGTCGTACTGCCCTGTCTGTTGATCTGCTATGCTGGTCAAGTCGCATACATGCTTGGGAATGGAATACCGGAAAGATGCAACACGTTTTATGCTCTGACGCCCAAGAGCGGTATTGTGTGGTTGGACCAAATCATTCAGTACGGCGATGTTTCTATTTCCGCTGTGGCTGCGATCATTGCTTCGCAGGCATTGATTACCGGAATGTTCTCGATCGTTAAAGAAGCTACGGCACTGGGAGTTGCTCCACGTTTTCAGGTCTTTCACACCGATGCTCATGGTGCAGGGCAAGTCTATATTCCTGCAGTGAATTGGGCTCTGTTTCTTGGCTGTGTCCTTGTGACTCTTCTCTTCCAAACGTCTGCGAACCTAGCTGCGGCCTATGGCGTGGCAGTAACCGGTACCATGGGAATAACTACCATCATTTTTGGTTACGTCGCCTATTACCGCTGGCAGTGGAAACTACCCCTTGTCTATTTCGTTTGCACACCGATTTTGGCAATTGACTTACTTTTCTTCGGAAGCAATTTGCTCAAGCTGCTCCATGGTGGATACTTCCCGGTTCTCGTTGCAACGGTTTTGGTTTCGATCATGCTAATTTGGCAATGGGGGAGAAAATCTCTTGCCAAAGCTTTTTACGAGTTCGGGGTGCGCGAGGGTAAAAAGATAGACTGGCTGGTAGCTTTGCGAGATATGCTTGATGACCTTGAACTCACTCTTCGGGAAAATCTCCCAGCCGCTAGAGCGCTGATTCAGGGACGCCGACGCTTGGTTGAAAGTGATCGGGCAGCGGTCTTTCTCTGCTCTCGGCCCATTCGCTCAACTGAGGATTACGTTCCGGTGGTGCTCAGAATCTTTCTAAAGAAATATGGAGTCTTA
>JAPLNM010000077.1 GCA_026692845.1 Planctomycetota bacterium
CTTTCCGCGACTAACAAGTCGCGGCCCCATTGAAGCAGATCCGCGAAACGCTAACCTAGTGGCCGTGGTCGGCTTTCCGCGACTAACAAGTCGCGGCCCCATTGAAGCGGCGACGTTTGGCGAGTACATTTGGAGTTCGGTACCTTTCCGCGACTAACAAGTCGCGGCCCCATTGAAGCAATACGAGTCGCCAGGGACATGCTCAACGGAGCGACCTTTCCGCGACTAACAAGTCGCGGCCCCATTGAAGCACTCAAGTTACGACGTTCCATGATACCGCACTTTCTCTTTCCGCGACTAACAAGTCGCGGCCCCATTGAAGCCTGCCGCTGCGATCTGGCTGATAATGTCGTAGGTTCGCTTTCCGCGACTAACAAGTCGCGGCCCCATTGAAGCTTACCATTGCCAACGGTTCGATCAGTCGATCTGCGATAGCTCAGGACTGGCGGACACCGGTGGCGAACCCTAAACTCAAGCCGGAGGATGTCCAATGTCAACCAATCAAAAGAAACCCCGTCGGACCTTTGATCAAGATTTCATCGATGGTGCAGTCAAGCTAGTGAAAAAAACTCAGGGACTGTCCCCAGGTTTTTGTGTAATCGGATTGATGATTGTCGATTGATGAGTGTTGATTTTTGAAGTGGTGGAAGTTGGTCGTGTCCTATTCGGTTCGTATTTTTCCCTCGCAAATCACCAATCCAGCATCTGATCTAACCGCTTGGCCCCCCTTTGCCCCAGGGCTTTGGCTGGGGGGGAGGGGGCGGGGGGGGTGAGGGGCGACCGCGCGTAAGGCTGCTCGGCTGTTTTCTACTCAAACCTCAAGCCTCAAGCCTCACTCCTCAAGCCTCAAGCCTCAAGCCTCACTCCTCAAGCCTCACGCCTCACGCCTCAAGCCTGCTCCTGGCTGTTTGTCTTCAGCCCAAAGGGCGGCACTTTTCTGCCGGTGTGCGTAAGTCCCCGGCTCCGAGCATTTTGAACGCAAAGGTGCAACGGAGCCAAGGCGCAAAGAGAGACCCGAAGTGGAAAAAACACTCAGGGACTGTCCGCAGGATTTTGTAATAAAAGCTCGGTAAATGGAAGATGGGAAATCGGAAATTAGCCTGACCTGATTGTAATTGGGATTTTGCCTTCAGATTACTTAGGTTTCTTCCGTACGACCATTCGAAATCCCAGTTCTCTAGCCAGAGCACGTTCCTCGCGAAGGATCCTGTTTTTCATCGCTTTGACTCCATTCAAGTTGAGGGTTTGATCGAGCAGCGCATTGAAAAGCAATAACTCGAATGCAGCCGAACGGAGCATATCGATTTGAATTTTGTAACCGCAAATTGCGAGCGCTCCGGTTTGTTGCAAGAACCGCTGCAGTCTCCGCTCATCAATCTGCATGGTATTGCAACTTCCAATGTAAATTATTCTCCCTGAACACAACCCTTGGAGCTGCTCCATGAGATCGTCCAAAGTGACGTGACAGTCTTTCCCCCGTCCATCCCCAACTTGAATTTTCTCGGCTTTTCCGTGGAAACCCAGATACAAGATCGGGTAAGAGGAGTAGCGTTTTTGCGTCCATTTTTGGAGATAGTAAAACAGTTCTTGCCTCGTCGCGGCATCACGATGCACGTAGGGTGAATTGTGCAATACTTTGATGATATCAAGAAGGGGCTTGAAACTGACTCCGTCTCGAAGGTCTGTAAACCACTCTCCTTCGATCGCAAAAATGCCTCTCATCCGTTTTCGTGTTTTTTGACTTGCCATAATGCCTCATGCTGTCGCTTCGATTGGATTGATTTTGATCTTGAAATTCGATTTCCAGATGAACAATCCAGTCGGTAGGTTACCTAGGAAATCGAACGGGTAGCTTGCCCCATTTTATCCAGAGTTTCAGCAGTACGTATTTCCTATGCATGAATTTTCGCAATTTCTACTCGTTGCTTCTATCTTTCCGATGAAAATATCGATCGAGTGTCTGCCTCAGGGGCGTTCCTTCACTGGCACAGATGTCCCATGCAAGTAAATATCCCAACTTCTGCCTGTTGCTGAGCTTCCAATTGAGCGGGATCGATTGATTCGCCTCGACAAAACTAATCGTTTCAACAATTACCGGCGATTTATCCCTAGATCCCTGTGGTCCTTCGTCCATCACAGCCTTCGGCAGGATTTTCGTCGGAACCGAAAGACTTTGTTCGGATGATTCGAACTTATCAAGCATCTGTTCCCAGTTCTTACGGATTGCTGATTTGGGTAGTTTCCGCTTGTAAAACGCCGGTATTTTCATAGGAATCGGCTGCTGACTTGGCGCACCCACGGAATTGTTTGCAATGGGATCCTGTTTCTTTCCGTTACGGACGGGGTCCTCCTGCGGCTTGAGCTTCGGGTCACGCGAGGCTAAATCTGTCTCGAGATTGCCTCGTTCAAGTTGCGATGCTGAACGCACATTTGCCATCGCCTCACCCGGGCCTACTAGCCAACGGATCGTACCCCAGACTCCTCCTGACTCCCCAGGTTCATTTCTGTCTTCGACTGGCGCAGGTTCGATTCGCAATAGCAAGATACGATTAAAGGTTGGTTTTTTAGTTTGCGCGGAGGCCAATCTCCTCAACAGGAATTCGATCCAATTGACTGCGGTGACGATTCCTTCGTTATCGACATACCCACCGTCACAGATTGCCACATGATCCCCAATTTCATTCGAACAACTGGGTCGGGTGAATGGCGAGATATACGGGAAGGTCGCCGAAGTGCGAGCAGCGGTCGCTGGTCGCAGGTCCACTTTCTGATTTCGAACTTTCAGCAATTCACGGTAGTTTATAGGCCTTGCTTTGAGTCCGACGCTCGATTCTCTTTGTGGAGTCGGGATAGTATCGAATAGGATGCGCCTACCAGTGACTGCATCGGTCGAATTGAAGATCACAATGGGTATTGCACCTTCGACGGAGCGATCTCCCCATTGCCCAAGCGTCATGTTTTGAATTCCCGGCGAAAGCCGAGAGTGCAAGCTGTCCTCGAGTCTTTGGCCACGTCCAACGCCATCAAAACCTACCAAACCATAAAGATCATCTACCGCAGCGCCGAAGGCAATAGGCTCAAGAGCAGACCGCGCGGCCAGCTCCAGAGCTGGGCTTTTCGCTTTAAGGTCCCGATGAACCTCTTCGGTCGATGGCCCGGCCGCACCGTAAACGCGCTCGTTTGCAAGTTCGCGTTCGAATCGTGACCCAACAAACAGCAAAGCTCCAACGCTTCCCCCAGAAACCCCACTGATAACGCAAATGGAATCCTTGAATTCCGGGTACTCCGCTGAGAGTTGATCCAGCACGCAAGATGCCCATGCGGCAGCGTGAATCCCACCGCCAGGACAGGTAACAACCACCAGTGTTTTTCCTTTTTTGTTTTCGAATTTATCCAGATGCTCCATTCTTTTTGTGATGGCTTGCCAAGCGCAATCATCAAGTGCCGCAGTCTCCCTAGCGATCAACTGTCGACGCCTTGTTATATCTCCATCTTTGTCCAAAAGATCGTTCTCACGATCACGGATTTTCAGTATATCACTAATAAAACTGTTTTCAGAATTGTCGGGGAAGGTGTTTAAGAGACGCGTCGATCCACGTATGGACATAACAATGGATAGAGACAGAACAAACACAGGTAGAGTTGGAATGCGCCATCGGTCAAGCCAGTTGGCCAAGCCGGATAGGACCATGAATAAAAGCCAGAGCAAGAGTACTAGCATCGATGGTGCCGAGCTGAACCAATAGGACTCATTCTCTAAATGGATCGCTATCTGACGATGGAACGCTGCCAATATCAGGAGATAAAGAAGGAATTGAACGTCCGTATTCGTGAGACCGAACCACTTGAGATTATGCTCGAGCGTCCGGAATGGAGCCTGCAATAACGGAAGGCCGACGCTCGATCGAGACTCAAAGGGGAAGTAGTTGCTGGACTCTTTGTGGCTTCCGAACAACCAACATTTGATACTGCCGACGCTCCATAGCACAGAGACTCCGATCGCTGAGCTGACTACAACGGTGAACACTGTTTTAAAGCAGTGTGTTTGGATATTGTATGGAAATTCACTGCCGAAACGAAACGCGAGGAAGAGTGGAGCGATCATCGCCATCAAGGCAACGAGAAGTATTCGATTCCAACCCCATGGTGCCTCACCGTCTCCAAAGAGACGTTCTGTCGTTTTTCCCCCGGGATTCCGAGCCCCAAGGACTCTCAGGATCGAAACGGCGAAAAAGAATGCGACAACGTTGGTAATGGTCAAATAGGCGAGTTGCCAGTAGCTATCGAGAAGCAATCCATTGACAACAAGCGATTCGAGTTGGGGAATCAAGCCTAGAAATGGCCAAAACATGAGCGAAAACAGAAGCAACAGCCCATAGCGTTTCTTGATCCAACGCTCTGGC
>JAPLNM010000078.1 GCA_026692845.1 Planctomycetota bacterium
AAGCCGGAGGAAGTCCAATGTCAACTGCGCCCCAGGCCGTTTATGTTCCTTATAAGACTCTTCGGCAGGAACGCTGCTTCATCACAGCGACCGAGGTTGCCAATACACCAGTGAGTCGTTCCAAGACCTACTGAGAACATTGCAGATCACTTGCTCGATGACGCCAAAATATCGGTGTTCACATAAAGACTAACCCTCCATCAGTCAACGACAGTTCGCCAGAGCGGTGAAGACAGGCGGGAGGCTTGAGGCGTGAGACTGGAGGAAGAGGAGCTCCTCGGGAACATCCAGGGAGTGCTTCAGGCGTCAGAGAGACGCGATGCGTTGGGCGTCAGAATCGAAGTGCTCGCGATTTTTCTCTTTCGCGATTTTCCCAATGTTTTCTCTCAGATGATTTTGCTCTGCGGGCCAGTCTAAAGATCCCTTGGATCATGGCGATGCACGTGAGAACAGGGAACTGACCCGAGATCATTGGTTCGCGAAAAAATGCTTGATTGCTTTCCTTCACTCCGATAAGTCCCTATAATCTGAGTATGAATGCAACACTCCTCGACCAAATCATCGAACCCTTTGCCGAATGTTTAACCCAAGAGGCTGCGCGAAAGATCGTCGCGATTCGGGCCGACGAGGAATTGCAGAAACGGGTAGATGTATTGGTAGATGTATTAGCGGATAAGGCCAATACGGGTACACTCTCTGAGACGGAACAATCCGAGTACGACCGCTACTTGGCAGCGTTCCATTTTGTGACCATACTCCAATCCCGCGCTAGACGTTTTATCCAACCATAGAACGTCGATGGATGTTGCGACCCAAAAACTGGTGAGGAATCGGGCGGGCAATTGCTGTGAATACTGCCACTTGCACCAAGATGCGGCTCCGTTCCTTAGATTTCACATCGAACACGTTCAGGCTAGGCAACACATCCAGGACGATTCTCCCGACAACCTAGCGCTAGCGTGTCCAGATTGCAATCGCCACAAGGGGCCCAACCTGACAACGATAGATCCGAATACTCGAGAAATCGTTTTGCTTTTTCATCCAAGAAGAGACATTTGGAGCGACCATTTTTTGATTGAAGGTAACTTCATTCGAGGTATTTCGCAAATTGGTATTGCGACGGAAAAACTCCTGGCATTCAACTCGGATGAGCGAGTTGAAATGCGGTCAGAAATCGATCCTACGAGTTAGCGGACCTAGGTTCGCTCGTCGCACCTAGGAGATCCATTACAGCGAGAAGTCCGAAGTGTCCTCGTATCCTAGCGGTTCACCTAAAGACTAACGCTCCATCAGTCAACGACAGTCCGCCAGAGCGGTGAGGGACCATGGGCCTAGCCGAAGGAGGGTCGGTTGACAGCGCGTAGCAATGGAGTGCTTCAAGCGTCAGAGGGACGCGATGTGGTGAGTGTCAGAGTCGCCTTGCACGCGATTTTTTTGGAGCCTGCGTGGTCTTACTCAGGCGGAGATCCATCCGAAAACAGCCGAGGCTAACCACGGAGATGCGGAGACGCGGAGAAAAACAGACTAGGCAGTAGGTCGTGCTTTGCGCCTTTGCGAGAGACTCAGGAACCTGGGCAGCAACCAGGGAACATCAAAAGAGGGTTTCTCGCCAAGGCGCCAAGCTCGCAAAGGATCAAAGCAACAATCTATCCGTTCGAAAAACGAGTCAGGTTCGGCGGGCATCGTGTACAATCACTGGTGTTTGTGTGGAGAGGGAGTTCAACAGAAGGAGGTAATCGGAATGCGTGATCAATGGATGTATTTCTTTCGACGAGCGGAAGGATCGACCGTCGAGGAGTTGCTAGATCGATTGCCAGATCCCGTTTTTAAACGAGCTAAAGGAGTACTAGAGATGATTTCACAGACGCCAGACCAACGCCGACAATACGATGCACGGCTGAAATGGGAACTCGACGAGAACACTCGAATCCAAACAGCCTTTGAAGAAGGCGAGATCAAAGGCCGCGAGGAAGGTGAACTTTTCGGCAAGATACGTATGTTGCAAAATTTGTTGAGTTTCCCTCAGTCGACCGACGATGCGCTGCACCCCAGATCGAGGACCGAACTTGAGACGTTAGTGACCGAACTGCAAGCACAATTGCGGAAGCGTATGACATAGTTTCCTTAGGAATCCAGTCCACATGGCGACCTTCTGCGACCTTTTGCGACATGGCGTGCACCTGGGGTGCCAACAAGAATCAGTCATGGAATCTCACGAGTGTCGGAGACTGGACAAGCGTGACGACCAACGGTATCGCACAGAACCGAACCCATGGTCCAACGCACGAGCTCCTTACCGCCGGTGGATCGAGCGTGACGACAGATGTGAAGGGGAACATCACATCGCTGCCAACGACACTACGTCCTGCCGGAGCCACGACAGCTCTGCTCCTGACTTGGGACTTTGACAACCAGCTTGCATCGGCAGACATCAACACCATTAGGTTGATTCGTCCAAACACTAGTTTCATAAGAGGTTGCTGTGGAAGCAGAATTCAATAAGGCGTTTGAGGATATTTCCGGCAAACTATTTCGAAACAGCCTGAATTACTGCGCGACCTTCAAGCTCTTTTCATGCGGTAAAACGGCGGGTAAATCCCTAGAGGATTTGGTTCAAATGAATTTTGGCGATCACGCATTCGTGGGAGGTTCGGCTATATCGACAGCACAGCAGGTCGTCGATGAACTAAGTGCCGCACTGAATTATCGTGGTGACCATGGCTCTTACCCAAGCCTCGATTATCTCGAAAGTACCGAGAGCAAGGATGGCCATCCGTTCTATCCTGTTTTCTGGGACTTGGCCTTCCTGATCGAAACCGACCAAAAGTCTATCCTCTTGATAGCTTCTAGCTCAGACTAGCGAACTCTGGATTCGGATAAAGGTGCCCGTTTCCGGGTACTCTCAAGTGACTCTCGATAAACGCTACCCGTGCTTGTTGGAGAAAGAATCATGAATACGAAACACCTGGCAATTCGATTGATTTTTAGCTTTATTTTCGTCTCGGCCTTCGGGATCGGGATGTGGTACAACGGTGCTTCGATCCCGATGGCGGTGTTAGGCGCCTTGGTGATGTGGTGCATTGGAGTCGGAACCGGTGGTGCGATCCTAATTGCCCGCCGTCGCTGAAATAACTCGGGGACTGTCCCCGAGTTATTTGATAACGATTTGCTGAAGATCATTTCGTCGGTGAAGGAGCTTGCAATGGCATTGATTCAATAACATCCACGCTCCAAAAGCTATGACGAATACCGACGAACCTCCCCGAGCTTGAAGTCTTCTGGTTCGCTTTATTCGCGAGTACATAACCGTAGCACACGTGCCAGTGCGTCCTTCTAGCCGTAGCATGGGCCTCTGAGCCCGTGCGAGGCTGGCTAGGTAATTGACGCACGGGCCGGAGTCCCATGCTAGGGTCGATGAGCCATAAGGGCGATCAACGCGGAGCAGCGCAAGCTGCCCAGTGAGTCCAAAAAAAGGCTCTTCAGGAATTTTTCTGTCGGCGCACCCGTCGGAAAGCGTTCCAAGCTCACCGCAGAGGCGCTAAGTTCGCCAAGTCGAAGAGCCAGGCAGATTGTGAAAAAACGGTTCGGTTCAACACCGCATTGACCACCTAAAGCCTGTCGGCTGTACCAGTACTGCCTATCTTCATCTTCTCGAAGGTTTTGTGGAAGACTCCGCCGCACCGCAGCGCGAGTTTGGGTGGCTCAAGTCATTGATTCAGCCGGGTAGTCCGTGTATCCCTTTGCACCTGTGGTCAAGTACCAATCGGACATCGGCGCATCGGCGAAAAGTACCTTTTTCGGGCCGATCGGTTCGGTCGGTTCAGGCACGGACTTGAGTCTGGCCGACTTGGCTCACCACTCCAAGTTTGGGGTATCATAGAGTGGACCTGTCCGTCGGCCAAGTACGCAGAAAATGGTTGGGTACTTGTATGTGTGCAAGCATCGCATTGCCTGTGTGTCCGACACGCGGGAACGCAAAATGATTTACGCCGGAAGTTCGAATCCCTTGCGGCGCTGGCGGGTAAGCAGTCCGTTGGCTTGGGGATCGTTCAGAAACGATTCGTTCGATGGGTCCCAACGCAGGGGGCGATCAAGCTCCCGGGTAATGTTGGCTAAATGGCATACCGAGATCGAGCGATGCCCGATCTCCACATCGGCAACGGGAAGCTCTCGCGATTTGATGCAGTCTAGCCAGTTCTGCATGTGCCATCGGGCTTGCCATAGCGCAAGATCATCGCTCCACTTGCGCTCTTCTTCGACAATATCAAGTTGCTTGCGCAGCTCGACGGCGATCTCCGGGGGATTGGAGGTGAACTTGTTGCGGTTGATCTCCAACTTGCCTTTCTCGCAAACGAAAACCGCGCCTCCCATCGGACCTTTGCCCGGTTCGATCACAAAATTGACCACTACCCCGTTGGCGTACTTCATTCGAACCTGGCCGTTGAGTCCACTGCTGAGCGGTTCGAGCTCCACCGGGCCGGTCGCGTCCATGCCAAGCGCCCATTGGATTTGATCCACGCCGTGGGCTCCCCAATTGGTCATCTGCCCCCCTGCGAAATCTCGCCATTGCATCCAGCCCATCCATTTCGAGTTGAAGGGACGATCGGAAGCTTGATTTAGCCACAGGTTCCAGTCGAGCCCCGGGGGGATTGTCTCTGCGTCGGGCATCGCAGAGGGTGAGGTCTGAGGTCCCTCGTAAGCGATCGCGCGGACTTCGAGGATCTTTCCAAGTCCCCCGTTTCGAATCAGTTCGCAAGCGACGCGATTGATCTCCATGGAGCGTTGCTGGGTCCCTACCTGAACGACCCGCTTGGTCTTTCGAGCCGCAGTCACCAGCGCGCGACCTTCCTGGATATACAACGACAGAGGTTTTTCGGCATAAACATCCTTGCCCGCCAAACAAGCTTCGATGCACGGCTTGACGCGTTGGAACTCGCCCGTAGCCACAATCACCGCATCGATGTCGTTTCGCTCGAGAATCCTGCGGTAATCGGAGTACACAGGCCAGTCGCCTTTGACTTTTTCGCGAAACGCCAAAGCTCTTGGCTCGTTGCAATCGGCTGCCGCGACGATCTGGGCCGACTCAGGAAGCTGTTCGAGCAGCAGCGCCCCGCGTCCCCCGACTCCGATGGCTCCGACACGAATCCGCTCGCTAGCCCAACTTGGATGAACGGATCCAGCAAAGCCACTACTTGATTTCGCACAACTGGCTGCAAGCGTCGAGGCGCTGGCTGCCAACGACAAGAATTTTCGGCGCTCGATGAGCCGGTTGGTGGTTGGTTTCATCGCTTTGAACTTCCGCAGGTTGATTCGGTTTTCCGGGTTTTGATAGAAGAAACATTGGTTGTAACCCATCTAGCCAAGCGACGCAACGTTTGCATGCAAGACGCATCCCCTAGGCGCGAGGTCTGTCCCCTGAAATAAATTGATCCCTTTGCGAGCTTGGCGCCTTGGCGAGAAACTCTTCTTTGCGGTGCTGGTTGGAGCCGGGGATCCTGAGTCTCTCGCAAAGGCGCAAAGGACGCAAAGGGAAAAGCCGAGATCGCTAATAAACTTGGGGACTGTCCCCGGGTTTTAAACGGTCGCTGCTGGCAGGCGGATCGGTCGCTTTTGTTCCGAACCTTTGCGAGAGATGCTACAATAAAGCTCGGCAAGACGGGAGAACTACCTTTGGACCTGCAAAGTGGTAAGTCTCGACGCCTATCTTTACATGGAAATAAGCAGGCGAACAAAGAAAAGTACTCGAACCGGATGACACGAAGAATCATGGAGCGAATCCCAACTGCGCGACAATCGCTTCTGTGGCAACCGAATCTTTTATGCGAGATGTCCGAACTCGCGGAGAAACACCGCTTCATCGGGCTGCGGCCTTCGGTAGCGAACAATCCATTCAGATGCTACTCGACGCGGGCGCTCTTCTGGACGCCAAGGATATCCATGGCGATTCGCCGCTTACTTGGGCAAGCTGGCATTTGCGACCACGATCGATTCTTCAATTGTTATGCTACGGCGAGTATCGGGCCTAGAAAACAAGATCGGTAGAGCCAGCGATCACCGAAGAGGGGGCGGACAGCGATTGGAACCACGGAACACACGGAACACACAGAACACAGAACAGCAGGAAGACAGAATTGGGAAGGGAAAACAAAAAAACCCCCCTGGGGAGGCCCTAGGGGGGTTTTAAAAATCCGGCGATACCTACTTTCGCACTGGTATGCACTATCATCGGCTCAGAAAGCTTAACTACTGTGTTCGGGATGGGAACAGGTGATCCTTTCTGATATAGTCACCGGGAGAGAACCAAGTACCGGTAAGGATA
>JAPLNM010000079.1 GCA_026692845.1 Planctomycetota bacterium
GAAGTTGACTCGAGAAGTTGACTCGAATGGCGATGAAATTCAATGGTGTCTCGGAGTCATCGAGCGACTACAATTCTTCAGTCGATTACGAGCACGAGCACCGTCCGCCGCGGCGGACTGAGCACGAGCACGACTGGATACTCACGCGCGAGACTCTCGCTTTGAAACCACTAAAAACGCGAGGAAAATGAGGTTTTCGAGTTGGCCAGCCCAAGTGCCCTCAAAGTGGCCTCGACTCCCATGGTCCGTTTTGAGTCGCGCGGTTGTTAACTGTCGTGGGGAATTTCCGAACTCGTCCGTTTTCGACAGGCCGGTAATCAACGCGCGAGGTAGGGATGGAAGCTGACCACAACGGGAGTCTCGAACTTGCCTAGCAACTGAGGAACCTGCTATATTTCAAAGTCCAATCACTAGTTTTTTCCAGTTTCAAGGAGCGTGCAGTGGGAACCATCGAACAAGGGACAGTCTACGACACTCTCGTTGATTTGTTGGTCCAAGGTGGGAATCGGCAAGAGATCCTCAAATTTTGTTTGGACTCAGAAGCCCAAAGCCGACTTGATCAACTGTTGGAGAAAAATCGTAACGGGGCCATCTCTCCGGAAGAAATCTCCGAGTTGGAAACTTTTGAACAATTTGAACATGTGGTGAGATTGCTCAAAGCTAGGGTGCTGCAGAGCAAAGTACAGTGAGCGATCGCCCATCATCATTGCTCAGGAAATTAGTCTTTGATCGCGCTTTGGGACGCTGCGAGTACTGTTTGTTTCCCCAGGATCTCTCAGCAAGCTCCCATCAAATCGATCACATTATCGCGGAAAAACATGGGGGTGAAACTCACGAGAGCAATCTGGCTCTTTGTTGCACCCTCTGCAATCTTCGAAAGGGTAGCGATATCGGTACGCTAGACCCTTCAACGGGGCAGTTGACGGCTCTTTTTCATCCCCGTATCCATGCTTGGCGAGAGCATTTCCGAATGGATGGTCTTCAAGTTGTCGGGTTAACTGCAATCGGGAGAGCTACCGCGCATTTTCTTCAATTGAATAGTATCGATCGACTTACGGAACGTGCGGAATTTGCAAAAGCCGGAATCTTCATGGACGCTCATTTAGCCAGAAAGCCTCGTTAGCTTTAAGATGATGTGTTCGATTTACCGTATCCTGTATAGTCGGTCGAATCGCGGCTTCTATTGGCATGTCGACACGATTGCGCATAATTGTGATCTATCGTGTGATCGATGCAAAGCAAGAGAAAGCGAACCTGTCTTGTACCAAGAGAAGAGGATTACTAAGCGAGCGACAAACTCGATGGATGTCTGATAGTCCGTCGAAAGTCAGAAAATCGAGTGAGAACCAACTCACAAAACCATAGAAAGCCCACAAAGGACCGCCCAATTGCACTGAAGTGAGTCTAGGTTCATCGATTGCGCGAGGTGCGCTTCACAGAAACTCGCGCCGCAACATCAACTCGCCTAATAGCGCCGCGTTCCCGAACGCGTTTTTCCAGAATGTACTGCAGCGCCGGAGCCCAACGAGACAGGATAGGAGATTGGAGACCTAGCCATAAACAGATTCGATTTGTAAGGACAACTGTCTTAACGTCTGCGGACTGGCCGCAAAATGGCCATGTTCATAGCATGATTGAGCAGAAACCGAGCTGCGTTGGTCATGTGCCTGGCACCAATTTGCCGCAATTGCGAGGGACTGGGACAGGACCTTCTGGATCGTCGGTTAGGCCCCTAGTTCCGCCGTCGGTTAGCCAAGTCGGGGCTGTGTATTGAGGATTCGGAGTCGTGCCAGTGGAAGCCGAGGCTTCGACTTGCATATTTCTGGAGTCTAGCCAAGAGGATCGTACCGACCACGAAACCCCTGCACGCGCATCGGTGGTGAAACCTCGGTATGCGTGCAATACTAAAATCAAATGTGCAGAACGGCTCGCCGAGAGCGAAACGGTACCGCTGCCAGAGGTAAAATAAGGGGCGACGAGCCCTTGGTCATCCGGATCCCCAGAGTTATCGCTCGGCATCGTTTGAGACAGCGTTGAAGACACCGATGCATTGAACGACAAAACGATCGTCTCGGTAATGCTCCATTGCGTTGGGCTGTTCTAAATACGCGAGACAGTATGAACCCAGGAAAGGCCCGGAAGATTTAGATCCGCATTTTCTGGAGTGGTCAGCGCGCTGAATCCTCCGACAAATTCTGACGTAGTATCCGAAGTTGTGAAGCTTGGGATATACTGATCGATACGGAACCCGACTCCTGTTAGTTCCAAAGCTGGAAGCCCTTCGGTGGGTAGCGAAAGCGGACTTGGCTCTTGAGATCCTTCGGATTCGGAAGCGGTTCTGGGTAGTCCCAGTGTTTCGGAAAGTCCCGAAGAACCGTTATTCGCTCTTTGTTTCTTCGCCAGATTTGGCCTCGAGTGACACTCGCACCAGTTGGCGATCGTTTCTGGCAAAGATGCTCTTTTGAGCATAAGCCGGATGGGACCAACAGACTCCTCCTCGCTGACCTAATTGATCGCGCGTCGGCTCGATCAATTGGCTTCGTGATAGGATCTGCAACCCCTCTGGCGAAAGCTTGGCGATCAACAACTCACCGCGCTCATTGAACATCCAAACACGGTCAGCCTGACGGACCATGTGGATCGTCGCCCAGCGCGCTCGAGGCACTGCCAACGCGTCTTCCCATATCCGCTCCCCTGTGGCTGCGTCCAAACAACGGAACTCACCGTAACTATCGGTGCCAAAGACCAAGTTGTCTTGGACGATGCTCGTGCCGATCATCGCATGCAGGGATTTGGTGTGCTGCTCGTCATGCCCTACCGCACGCCAAATCACTTCCGACGTGACTTTGTCCTTCGGGACACGGACCATCAGCGACCCATCGTAAAACGACGAGACAAACAACCGCTCTCCGGATAACACAGGATCTCCAACGCCGATGGGCATTCGCGACGGCGGGAAAGGATGCCCCCAAAAAACCTTTCCAGTCTTTGGATCGAGGCCCGTTAAACTATCTCCTGTCCAACATACCAATACCTCTTGGTTCGCTTGACGGATCAGAATCGGAGAGGAATAAGCTCCCCGGTCCTTGAGGGCTCGCCAAACTTCTTTTCCGGTCTCTTTGTCAAAGGCAACCATACAAGCATCGCCCGCCCCGCATACTTGCTGGATGACTAAGTTCTCGTAGATCAAAGGGGATGCGGCGATTCCCCAGATGGGCATCTGGATGTCGTAGTCCTTTTGCAGATCCCGTTTCCAAACCACCGACCCGGTCTTGGCATCCAAGCAGTGGAAATGCCCCATGGCGCCAACGCAGTAAGCTTTGCCTTGGTCGATGGTGACACTGGCTCGGGGACCTGCGGTGTAGCTGATGCGATAATCGGCGGGGTATTCGACCACCCAGAGCGGTTTGCCCGTGTTGGAATCCAAGCAGTGGATCCGTTCGGTCGCATCCCGGTCCTTGGGCTGCCGGTCCATCACATAAACTCTGCCATCGGCCACCGTTGGTCCGGAGTAACCCGGTCCGATATCGGCAGACCATGCGTAAGCCAATTGTCCTTGGGGAAGCTCCTTGACGATGTCGGTTTCCGTCCAAACCCCGTCGCGACCAGGTCCTCGCCACTGCGGCCAGTCGTCGGCGATCAACCTGACATTGGGAACTGCAACCGTGCAGAACGTGATGAATCCAGCCAACACACCTTGCCACCTGACCGTCAACTTCATCAGCAGAGTCCTCGATACGATACCAAATCCAAAAGATGATCACCCCGCGCCAGTATATCAGGTATTCGGATACCACGGATTCGAAGATCAAGCACAAGTGAGTATCGCTCGACCGTCGTGCTCGTGCTCAGTCCGCCGCGGCGGACGGTGCTCGTGCTCGTAATCGACTGAAGAATTGTACTCGCTCGATGACTCCGAGACACCATCGAATTTCATCGCCATTCGAGTCAACTTCGCGACAATCCGTAGGAGTCTTGTTTCGAGATCGATCAAAGACAAGTCGATCTCAGGCGAAAAGGTATTGCGTCATGATTGCCTCGCTTCGATTACGAGCACGAGCACCGTTGCACTGAGCACGAGCACGATATATATCGCAATGGGAGCTTGCTTGCCGAGCCGGTACTCAGGGTCGTACCTATGCCGGGGATACTGACGAGCAGATCGATGAAATCGCATGCTGCGCGGATTGCTTGGGAAAGTATCCCGTCCGAGTCCGAAAGGTTTGTGGCTGGTCACCAACAACTTCTCGGTAGGCGGAGCGCAGTCAAGCGCAAGGCGTCTGCTCGGAAAATTGCACGAACGAGGCCGACGGGTACGGGTTGCCGTCCTCGATGAGAATCCGAACGATCCGACCCCTGGGACTCAATCGCTGAGAAATCAGGGGATACCTGTATTCTCAGTGCCAAGGCCTTTGCCTCAACAAGAGTATTCGATCGGCGTACAAAAAGCAGTGGACCACTTGCTCGATGCCATCGATCGTGAGCCACCAGAGGCTGTCCCAATGCGATCTTAGAGGCAATGTCGGTTGGACTAACTGTGATCGCAACCGACGTCGGAGGTGCATCCGAAATGGTGGTTCATGGCCAGTCGGGAATCATCATTCCACCCAGTTCGCCCGATGCGATGGCCCGCGCGATAGCGGAGCTGCTATCGGCGCCAGACAAGCGAGCGAGTTACGCTCAGGCTGCCAAGGCCAGGGCGATCGCCTACTATTCGGTCGATCGAATGGCCGCTGACTACGAGCACCTGTTTTTAGGTGCCTTAGACCGTGCTACGGCATGATCTACTGTATAATCTTCCAATCCATGCTGTTCGCAGCCACACGCTTCTAACATCAAGCGGCTCACAAAATATCTGAAAGTATCCCATGCGCTATTCTTTTGTTTTCAAGCTTGCAATCGCGCTGATGAGTTTTGCGGGTTGTTGCAATCAAACGCAAGCCGATGATTGGCCCGAGTTTCTCGGCAAGAACCGAAACGGCATCTCCGCCGAGACGTCCCTCGTCGATTCGTTCCCCGCCACTGGCCCTGTGATCCGCTGGCGAGCTGCTGGCGGGGTCGGCATGTCGGCGGTGGTCGTTCAAGGCGACTATGCAGTGACGACTTGGAACGAGGAAGGCAAACAATGGCTCGTGGCGCTGGATACCGCCGATGGCAAAGTGAAGTGGAAAACCCAAATGGGGCCGGCTTACAAGAACCCCATGGGAGACGGGCCGCGTGCCACACCGACGATCGCCGCAGAGCGTGTATACGCTTACTCCGGTGAAGGTATTCTCATCGCAGTCGATCTTGCATCGGGTCGGCTTCTGTGGACTAAGGACGTGATGCAAGAGCTATCGGCCAAGCCGTCCGAGTACGGCATATCCTGCTCGCCGCTGGTGATCGATGATCGCCTGATCGTGCACACCGGTGCCGACGACGCTGCGGTCGTCGCGATTGGAATCGCGGATGGCAAGTTGCTTTGGAAAAGCGGCTCTGGACACGCGGGTTACTCATCGCCTGTGCTCATGGACATCGCGGGCACCAAGCAAGTCGTCAGTTTCATTGGCACGGCCGTCCTGGGTATCGATCCCGACAGCGGAAAAGTTCTTTGGAACTACCCGTTTGAAACCGATTATGGTTGCAACACAGCGAGTCCGGTATCGATCGATGGCGGTGTTTTCATCTCCTCGGGAGAGAACCACGGCTCGGTCCTTCTCGATGTGAAGTTACAGAACGGAACGTATGCCGTTTCCGAGCGATGGAAGTCGCTGGATTCCAAAAGTGTGATGCGCAACGAATGGCAAACGTCGATCGTTCTCGGCGATCATCTCTACGGCTTTGACAACGTCGGGGCGGCCGGTCCTGTGAGTCATTTCTCGTGCATCGAAGCCAAGACGGGGAAACCTGTTTGGCAAAAGTTGCGGTTTGGCAAAGGGAATCTCGTTTATGCCGATGGCAAGTTCTGGTTGACGACCATTGAGGGGGAATTGGTGATCGCTAAGGCCGATGCGAGTGGGTTCCAAGAACTCAGTCGCGCGACGCTGGTCGGCAAAAACCGACAGACTCTATCGATCGCGAATGGTTGCGGCTACTTACGCGATGACAGCGAGGTCGTGTGCATCGAGCTTGCGTCGCCGAAGATCGACTTGGCCTTCGACGCAGAAACGATCGATACATGGCACGGTTTCAAACGCCATCAATTCTCGTTCGATGGCCAAGAAGCTTGGGTGGTCGAACCGAAAAACCCACGAGCCGATGGTCGATTCTCTTGGTGCATGATGTTCCCGGATGCGTTCACCGATCGATGTGCGGCGCCGATGCTCGTCAGCCGAGGCTACTACCATGTGTTTCTCTCGGTCGGGAATAGTTTCGGTGCTCCCAAAGCCATCGACAAGCTCGGTGCATTTCACAAGATGCTCGTTGAGCGCGGGTTGCATCCCCAAGCCGTATTGATTGGGATCAGCCGTGGAGGGCTCTATGCGCATCGCTACGCGGCGACTTATCCAGATCGCGTCAGCGTGATCTATGACGACGCGGCCGTGCTTGACTACCAAAGTTGGCCCGGTGGCAAAGGGAAAGGAAAGGGGAGCCCTGGCGACTGGCAAGAGCTCAGACGATGGTACGGGTTTGACACCGACCAGCAGGCTGCGGACTATCCACACACACCTTTGAAAACGCTTGGGCTTTTAGCCAAGAACAAGATCGCGATCCTCTCGGTTGTCGGGGACAGCGACGATGTCGTCCCAGTCGCAGAGAACACGGCGGTGGCCGAGAAGCTCTACAAGGAGTTCGGTGGAGTCTTTGAGGTGATCCACAAGCCAGGGGTGGGCCACCATCCGCATGGACTCGATGATCCCACACCCGTAGTGGAATTCATCGAGAAGTACACTGTGCAAAAGTAGCGTCTGATCCGTCTGATCCGACTGATCCGTCCCCCACGTCTATACCAACAAAAATAAATATTCGCCAAACAAAAATTCCCATAACCGCTTGGCTCCCCTTCTCCGACCGCGCGTAAGGCTGTTTTGGCTGTTCCATCAGCATCCATCAGCGGTCCCGGATTTAAACCGCTGATGGACGCTAATGTTCGCTGATCGTGAACAATCCAACCGCTTGAAAACCGGTAACAATCCCCCGTTTTTTTCGTTGGTTGTAACACCCTCGGCCGTACTCGCCGTAGTACGGGCCCAGAGGCCCATACTACGGCGATATGAACAAACTACGCTCCGATCATGCTCGATGGTGCTTTGCGCGGCAAAGCCCGCTTCACCCACCCTACGAAAAACATGCGAATGGGTTAACCTTCCAAACCGCTTGGCTCCCCTTCGCCCCCGGGCTTTGACGGGGGAGTAAGGGGCGGGGGGGATGAGGGGCCGACTGCGAGTAAGGCTGTTTTGGCTGTTCCATCAGCATCCATCAGCGGTCCCGGATTTAAACCGCTGATGGACGCTAATGTTCGCTGATGGTGAATAATCCAACCGCTTGAAAAACGGTAACCATCCACCGGTTTTTTCGTTGGTAGTAACACCCTCGGCCGTACTCGCCGTCGTACGGGCCCAGAGGCCCATACTACGGCGAGATGAATAAGCTACGCTCCGATCATGCTCGATGGTGCTTTGCGTGGCAAAGCCGCTTCACCCACCCTACGAAAAACATGCGAATGTGCTAACCTTCCAAACCGCTTGGCTGCTCCCCTCAAGCCTCAAGCCTCATTCCTCAAGCCTGCCCTCATAACCGCATCCTTTCCGGATTTGACCCGAATCCTCGCAGACGTCGATCAATATTCTTTGGCCCAAGGGCCAAGAACGCCAAACAGATCAGGGAGCGCCAGGATTCAAGCCTAGTTTTCTGAGCGAGCAGGAGTTGCTTTGTATTCGGAAGAGCATGAAATGGATGGATCTCAAGAATGCCGGATCGGATTGGAGCTCACTGGTTTGTTGGATGCTCTCTAACGTTTCGATCGCCTCGGATACGTTTCCAGATTCCGCAAGTTGCAGCGCCATGTCGATGCGAAATGGTGTTGCATCCTCGGGGTAGTCGGCTATCGCAATGCGGTAGCTCTCAATGCATTCCTGGAAGCGTCTCTGTCGAGCCAACGCTTCGGCAAGCCAAGTGTGGAGCCTCATTCGCTCAAGCTTGGAAAAGCCGGTCGTGTCTCTTAAAGCATTCGAGCAAAGGTTCTCCACAGCGATCCAATCTTCGCAATCCCGTGCACAGAGGATTTTTAGAAGTTTTGTGGCCGGCTCGCGCCCGTCGGCTTGTCCGATCCATTCGCTGGCCTCGCGGTGGCGATCGAGTGCCATGAGCTTGGCAGCTCGGTCGAGTCTGGCAGAATCCGATGATTGGCTTATCGGTGTATCACACTCTTGCTCAAGTCTCTGTGTGGTTTTCATCAGCTCGAGCAACATCTGCTTCGGTGGCTTTCCTGAGACCTTGATCGAATCGTCAATTTCAAGGATTTGCTCAAGCAACAGCATCCCCTTTTTTGGGGACCTTGAAATGTCGATCTGCGAGAAATTTCGGGTTAGATGATTCAGGTGATGCCATGAGTAAATGAACGTCGGCACACAAGCGAGGATCAAAGCGAGTAGCCAGCGTTGCAATCCAATCGAGCGACTGGCAAGCGGGGCGCTAATGGCCCATGGGAGAATGATTAGACAAGCGATGCTAGTTCGGATGATCCATCGCGCGGACAATCCTAATTCCATGGGGATCAGTTGATTGGATAACAAAGATAGAGAAATCTCTAGCGTCGCGATCAACAGTACGGAAACCAGCGAAATCCATCGCGCGATTCTAGGTTGAATATTCAAAAAAGACGCGATGCATGTCGCCAGGGGAACCACAGCCAAAAGGTGGACTATGAGCAAGCGAGCATTTGCAAATGCAGGAGTAGGGTTGGGGAGTTGAGTCAATAAAAAAACACTGATTCCTACCATAGCCCCCCAAAGAACCCAATCGGTGGTTCGATGCAATTTGAGGCTTTGACTGGTTCTCGAGCCGCTCTGAATCGGGCTAGTTTTCCTGCGATTGAGATCGACGGATGGCTTTGAAATCATGGTGCACCGAGGGCCTGTGCGGTTTCAGCCCGACGCAGTTTCCATATCAAACCGTCCCAAGCATAGTGGGTGAATGCCGCCCAAAGATTGAGCCCCTGCCATGCTAAGTTCAGTTCCAAGGACCGTTGATTTATCCAAAGTGCAAATGATCCTAACAAGAGCATGAACGAAACGAGTATCAGCGGCCAGCGCGAGCTCATCCATCGCATCGTGCCCGGAGACCCTAAGACCCCTCTCCGCATGGCGTAGTGACTCACAATCGCTAAATACTCGACCGCATGGAATAGGGATGCTGCGGTGGCAAAACAGAGGATCCAACCGGGATTCATCCAACGGAACGAAAGCAAGTATCCTGAATAAAGGAGCAAAACGCTAAACAAGTAAATGATCTTCGGAGTTCGTTGAAAATGCCAATCGGTAAGGTTGGTCACGAGCAACGCCACAGGGATGAGCATCATGAACAGATCTGTCCAAAGAAGCAGATGGATCGGAAGGCGCGGGAGCCAGGATGCGTAGGTCATGCTATTGGCGGTACGAAGGATTACGTAGGTGATCATGGTTCTCATTCCCCAGCGTTCGAGAAATGGAATCCCCCCACCGGATTTTTTCGAATAGATCCGCAAAACCCCTGAATGCTGGCTCGCAAAGTGCCAACCATTCCAGATGTAATCGATCACACCTAGGCACAAAAATGCATCGGAACCGATGTAGACTCCTGTGACGACGGCCGCGAAAAGAATCGCCATCGCTATCAGGGGAAAGCCGATGTTGACGCGTCGATCGGGATCGATCGCGACCAGGACAAGTGTCAGCCACCGATGCGGTAGTGTGAGGAAATAGACTTGCCAAAAGTCAATTGCTGTCTCGCTGGAGCTCGAAAAGCCAGGGATCAACAGCAGAGGCCATGCGACATTGGCTATAAACAGCAAATCGAATGGTCCCGACCGAATCCAGCCTTTCGAATCAGTATCGGTCATTGAACAATTGCACTAACAATTTTCCAACTGCCATCGACTTTCTTGAAACTCCACTCTCGCTCGCCGATGGGTGTCCCATCGGCTCGCTCGACGAGAATCTTGCTCGTTGCCGTGTCGCTCGCAACGGCAGGCTTGCCAACGACATAGAACGAGTATTTGTTTAGTTCTTGAGCCGAGGGCAAGCCATCCGATTTCGCGAATAGCATCGGGATCTTTTCATCCCGAGCTTTGTAATCATTGAGAAGTTCGACAACCTCTGCAATGGCTTTTCCTTCGTCGCCTCCCATATCGCTTAGGTCTTTCGCCGCACAACCCGCAAGCAAGAGCAACCCGACGAGTGCTGGAAACCGTACTCTTTTAATCATGCTTGTTGCACTCCACGAAGGTGGTAGTAGGCAGAATCAGAGGCGAAAGGGAACATACGTTAGGCTCGGCAGGGGAGTTACTCCTCCGTTTGAACGACTTCACCGCCCGAGACTGTGCACAGGGCTTGCCACGTGGTACGGTCGATGTTGTTGGAAATGAATCGCATCGATCCATCTGCGTACGTTGCATTGACACCGCCGCCGTGTAAGCTTCGAGCTGCAACTTGCCACTGACCACCGGTTATCGGATCAATGTTTCTGTCTTGTGTGCAAAAAGCTGGATCGGTTGAGGGATAGGCACCAGGATCGGTGGCGACTGGACAACCGTTCATTACGTCAGTTCCCGGCGAGTTCGGGGGAAAGAATCCGGTGAACGAGTTTCCACCCATCATCGGGGTCAGGAGGGCACCCCGAACATCCCGGTTCATACCAACCGGTGCCGTACTGCTCGTGCGTCCATCCACTTTGATGTTCGGCACCACTTCGCTCATCATGACTGCATTCGAGGAGCCGTCGGTAATGTCTCGGAACCGCCGCCCCTTACCCACTGCGAATCGCCCACCGTATGGGTACTTGTCGACGCTCTCAACGGCACCGAACGCTCCTCTCTTGTTAGTCTGTCCTCGGGCGGTTGCATCGCGCATGAATTGGCCACCAAAACAGGCTACGTAATTTGCCTTATGCAAGTTTTCCAAGCTCAGGTCGTTGTAATGGATTTCGGATTGGGGCGAACTCGGACACGACATCGCAGAGCGAATGAAGGTCTGGGTGTCTATTTCTGGGCGACGCAGAGGCGTTCCATCGAGATTATCCCAAGGGCAAGCCTCATCGACGTCGTTTGAAGAAATCCCTTGGTCGACGCGTTGACTCAAGGTGGCTTGTTCCATGAAGGCATAGACATGCATCACCCACGCTGGACCGAAAACTTCTGCTCTAGGTACCATTCCTCCTCCTTGCGATCCGGTCACAACGAATGCAGGGAAGTTCGCAGCTCCGGATGCCGAACTACCATTCGAATAAGTGTTGTTTGGTGCAGTGGTGTAGCGTTCGGAGAAGGTGACATATCCAGGGGGAAAGCTCTTCGATGCGCTTTCGATGTTATGGCAGGCCATCGTTAGTTGGCGAACCCGGTTGGAGCAATCCATGCGTCGAGCCGCTTCCCGGGCGGCTTGTACCGCCGGAAGCAACAGGCCAACGAGAACGCCGATGATTGCAATCACGACGAGAAGTTCCACAAGCGTGAAGGCTCGCCTTTTACGACAAAGTGAAGACATGGATAACCCCTGGGAAAAACTTAGAAAAATTAAAAACGTCGAATCGTCTCTATAGTAGGGTGAAGTCGATCGACACCTGTTAGTTTCCGGTTCTATTGTGATGAAGGACCCGTTAGGTTTTTGCATCATTTAATTAACAAACCCCCCCGAATGGTTCATTAGCCGCAGGGAAGTACCAATCGAGGAATCGTCGTCGTGGATTCGAACCTATGGTCGCTTGCCAATGCACCAAAGGTGCTTTTCACCACGAACAAATAGGCACCCGTCTGAAACGGCGGGGGTTGTTTGAACAGGCTCGTCTAGCTCATTGACTGCAAGGACGGAGTATTCGGCATTGTTCTCGAAGACCGTGCATTTTCCGGTGTCATCGAACGAGTAAAGCTTATTGTCGATTCCGATCGGAGAGCTGTAGGTGTTCCCGCCTTTTCGAAGGTTTTTAAGGACTTTACCCGATTTCGGTTCCATGCAGGTGTAGATTCCTGCGTCATCGACGATGTGCAGATAATCACCGTAGAGCAGCGGTGTGGGTACATAAGGCATTCCCCGTTCGCGAGTCCAAACGACATGCGATTGTGTGATATCCCCTCGGCCGCCGAGCTTTAACGAGAACGCGCGTGTATCAGGAGATCCACCAAAGGCAAAGACTTGGCCATGTCCAACCGATGGGGAGCAAACCACCTTCTCGGTGGGTCCTTCTGCGAACCATAGGAGCGTTCCGTTTTGAGGATTCAGACCGATCGTTTGCTTTGCTCCGGAGAGGATCAGTTGCCGGGTCCCTCCTTCACTCGTAAGCAAGGGAGTCGAGAATGATCGCAAGTCGGTGTCAGGCTTATACCTCCAAATCTCGTGTCCGTCGTATCGATCGAGCATGACGACAAATGC
>JAPLNM010000080.1 GCA_026692845.1 Planctomycetota bacterium
ATACTGCCCTTCAAAACCGCTTCTCAGGTGGAGCGATGCGGGATTGCAATCGATCCATGAAACTGGGCATCGATAATCGAGGCCTAACTGAAGCATGCCCAGACCGATCATGCCGTCCCAATTTGCGATCGCTTCGTCTCGGGAGTAGGCTGAATTGGCCGAGTCAATTCCTGGCATGGCGTTTACCGATGTGATCGCCTGGACCTTCGACTCTGCTTGCAGCGCTGCACCTTGGCATTTCCAGAAAAAGGACCAAGGGTGATAGCATCCTGGCGCGAGATTGTCTTTACAGAAGATTGGAATCCAACCACCGATGGATGCCACTCCACCCCATCCGTCTAGTTCGCAATTGGTAGCAGAAGATCCCAGTAGGTTGACCCCGCCGAGCTTTCCGTTGCCTTGGAGTAAGCCGGAGCGATCGAGGTTTGCGTACCTTGCGCCCAAGCTTGTCTCGAGCCAAGACTGGTGGAAGCAAAACCGCTGTAGGAATTCGACATCCAAAGTCTGAGCTCGCAGCATGCTGCTATCGTAAAAAGCAAAGGAGTTCCAAGGAACAAAATTCGGAGAGGGTTCATAGAAGGAGCTTTCGAAAGCCCAGTAGGTGACACGAAACCCTATGGAACCACTTTGCATTCCGACCCAAGTTCGATAGCCGGCTCCGAACCCATCCTGTGGCTGCTTCTCCAGCGTTTGATCTTGAAGTAGATCGGTGGCAATCACCGATCTTAAACTGTCTCTTTGTATCCCTAAAAAGGTTCCTTCGATCCCCACGATGCAGCCGGATTGACAGAAGCTTTTCCAGGATCCATGAATCCAGTTTTCTTCGTCGACGGCTGGTCCGAGACTTTGGGCGATAACCAGCTCGGAGTTTGATTGCTCGGCTTCAAAATTTTCTCCCGTGGGCTCTTGGTACGCATTGCCACCCGTTGGGGTGGCGGCTTGCTGTCTGGGATCTGCGGGGGCACTGTATTGAGTGCTAGCGCCACCTGAGATCGAGTTGGAATAATTGTTTTCCGTGGGCGAGGCTTGAGGGTTGCTCAACGAAAGAGGAGCCGGGAGTGCGTAAGCTTGTGGTTGCTGGGAAGCGTAAGCGTACGGATTTTGAGCCAACTGAGGGACCGCAAAAGCGCTTGGAGCCCCCAGTGGTGCTTGATAGGCGGAGTTGGGGTAATTGTTCTGGTAGGAATTCTGGCCAGTTTGCCCGTACTGGCCAGTTTGCCCGTACTGGCCAGTTTGCCCGTATCCAAGGGGCGCAGGCAGCCCAAAGATCGATAGTCCGACGATGAGCCTGGAAACAAATCTTCGTCGGCGTTTTTCAAGGATCTCGCGGTTTGCTTTTAGCATTTTAATCCTCCTCTAGGGTCGTCCTGTGAGGTTATTTCGAATGTAGTATTGATTGGAAACGCCAAGCGACTTTTCCTCGTCGGTCAATGCCATTGGGGGGTTCTTTGGCGGTTGGGTCTTCGGCTTAACAACAACCAGAACAGCGTTCTTTTGCCATTGCTGTGCGAACTCCTCGATCGGGACTCGCATCCTGCCGACGGCTGGGTCGGCAAGATACACGTAACTCGAATCGGCTCCTCGGACTACAACGAAATGGTCGTAGTCGTTAACGGTGATTCCAACAATCAGTGGAACTTTACTTTCGGCGAGTTTATCTACGGTCAATGTTCCCAGAACGGTGGTGTACCCAAATCGATCGCAAACGCGTTTGAGATCCGTGAGCGTCAATCCATTTTTGATCCGTTCCTCAAGTTCAGCTTTGGACAAGGTGGTGGCAATCGCAACGAGCAGAGTTGTCTCATCCGTTTTGTCTCCCCAAAACTTATTGAGCACCGTCGCAAGGGCTGCCGCACCGCATGAGAAGTCTCTCTGCTGCAAAACAACACCGGCTGTCCTTATCTCCTTGGCGTTTCTGACAAAAACCGAAAATTGCCGCGTCTGATCCCATATGGGGACCAAAGAACGCTCATCGGGCTCCTGGCTGAGCGAATTCTGAGCGTCTTGTCCTGAGCACCTAGAGCTTTGGACGCACGATACGACACATCCGATGATGAGAACACAAAACCGTTTCCATAGTTCGGACTCGGATCGTAGGTGATTAAGGTGCTTGCTCATCAATAGGTCCACCTGACTCCAAAACTTGTATCGGGTGCAGCGTCGGTCACACCCAAGGCGATGAAGGGCTCGGTGGTCTTCCTGCGCCCCTTGGACGCACCGACTAACGAAGGCCCTTTGCTAAGGATTGTCGCGGCAAGGCGTACGGTCAAAGGCTCTCTGGCACTTCCAGGCACCAATCGACCCCCGAGCTCCAAATCTGTGATATAGGCACCATTAAATGAACTCGAAATCGTCACCCTGGAGTTGATCGCATATCCAAGACCGAATCGGTAGGAAAAGATGTCTCCTGGTTGGATGTCCAAGTTGTTGATCATGGCCTCAAACGTCTTGACATAATTCAAACCAACAAAGGCCGCTATCGGATCGATCGTACGTATAAAGACGAGCCCTCCAGAGAGCGTCCAATACCCGGAGCCCAAGGAAACGCCGGGAACCTGCTGGAGGCTCGATAGTTGAGCGAGTCCAGTCGGAGCCGATGCTGCAAGATTCCCAAGAATGGTGAATCGCTCAGGCTGCGGCTTACGCAGCACACGTGTCAAGCCGAACGTTAAATCGCCGATTCCTATCCCGTCACTCGAATCTGCAGTGTTTGCAACCGAGATCTGCTGTAGGTTATAGCCAAAGGGTAGTGACAGGAATCCTTGGATGTCGTTGCGAAAGCCAACGCGCATCTCCGTGGGTATCGTAGCCGTGCGTGTCAAGGTTCTAAGTGAGGTCACGACGGTATTGTCGTTAACGTTGACCCCAAGCGCAGTGGTCTGTACGTTCGTCGTGTAACTCAGACCGTACTCGAATTGATACTCACCTGGGTCGAGCAAGACCGATGTGTCGCGAAGAAATTGAGGTTGTGGTCTAGGGGGCGGAACCCCAAGTGCCTCGGGTTGCTTGGTCGGTCCAGACCCACCCGCCGGCGCGGTCGGTCCGTCCTGATCCGATTCCCAAAGATCATTATCTTCATACCGACCCTCGATGCCCGATGTGTCGGTATAGTTCGCAAGGGCCAAGTCTGCACGATTTCGAGGGGAAATCGTCGGCTCAATCGCCAAGGCATAGGAAAGCTCCTCAGGATCCATCATCTGACCTGCAGTGATGCATCTTTTGCCATCCCAACCGATGATAAAACCCTCACCCTTGAGCCAGTTGTGATTGGTTGATGTACCTGCGCTCGCAGGCTGGAACTTCGGCTGGAAGTTCGGCTCAAGGTCTCTCGACTCTTGAACTTGCCAAAGCGGTCGGGCGACTTGGTTGCTCATCGGCAATTGTCTCAGAGTACCCCCACTAGCCGTACCCCCACTAGCCCCCCCATTTTCTGATTCTTGCCCAATTGCCCCCTGCACAGTCCCCTGCACGCTTTGTACAAAGGCCAATGGCTCAGATGGTGCTGCAGGCGGTGGGGACTTCTTCGTGCGAAACCCAATCAACGCACGACTCGCCGGCGATTCGACATCGCTAGATGACGATTGGCTCTCCGAGTGGACAACCCGAAGCGGTTCGCTTTCGAGCGCTTGCGGTATATCGGAATCCTCGGATGCTTCGAAATTCCCAAAAAACTCAGGGCTCGCGGCTGCTCGTCTTGGATTTTGAGCATCGCGATTCGAGGTTGCCATCGCAGCGCAAAGCGCCGCTAATGCGACGATCAGCGCAGTTGTATGAAGCCAGTTTTGCTGCGTTTGGCTTTTCATGGCTGCATGTCGCTTCCTCTACCTATCCATAGCAAGGCCTACGAACCCTCTCCGAGGAGGTTTCGGCTAATTCCTCCAATGATGGTTAGGTAAAATCTGACGATTGCAAGGTTTGTGCCATGGAGATCACTCTGAGGTGTCCACTGCCCCCGGTTCAACTGGCCGGTTCAACTGGCCGGTTCAACTGGCCGGTTCAAAATTCCATGGATCCGCAAGTAGCCAATGCAATTCGCTAAGCCGCTAGGATCAAATCGAAGCAATCCATTAGTCCAACTAGAAAAATTGGTTTGAAAACTTGACACGCCAACAGAAAGAACCTAACTATTGGTATACTCTGTCAAAGTTCCTATGTTTTCCACTCCACCAGTCCAGCCAAATCCTCCAATTCCATGCCAAATCGCCTAACTGCCGCTGCTTGGATCAAAGTCATCGCCTTTGCAATTTGTGCCTTGGGCATTAGTCAATGGAGCTTTGCAACCACGCCGCTCGATCCGCCTGAGATCCCTCTAGCCGAGTTTGGCTTGTCCAGCTTAGAAATCATCGATGATGCCTCCGCTTCAAAGGTCAGGGGCCTAGCCGCCGGTTCTTCGGGTACCAGCATTCTGATAGGGGCTCTGATCGATCCGGCAACCGGAAGCACGGCGAATTTCTTTCAGATCCAATCCAGCGGAGCATCGGGAGCTAGCGTTTCCCGCTCCAACTCGATCAAAGTTGATTTTGGATGGACTATCAACGGTATTTTCCAACGCATCAGGGCGGATATTGGGGGATTCGGAGCAAGCTTTGCCAGGTAAATCCGACTAATAGTCTACCGGCCGAATAATTTCCAACCCAGCCTTGTGGTAGTTGCGTTCTTTTAGCTACAGTCCCCTCAGATCCTTTGATTAAAAAACTTGCCCGCATTGGCAGGTTTGCTCAGAGTTCGATTTGTAAGGGTTGGGTTCTTGGCGGTTTCACCCAGGCGAGTATCTAGGAAAAGCGCATCGGTCCCTGGCGACGCTGCGCCCGGCGAGCGAGCAACTCTCGTCGACGCACCGATGAGTGTGTTTGAATTCCCGAACGCACTTCTCCCATTCTTTCAGACGTTTGCAAGCCTGGCAATTATCGCTGCAGGCCTGGGTTTCCTAGTCTACTTGTTCGCAATCCGTTCTGACGAATCGCCTAGTTCTTACGAAAATCGCCCAAAGCAGAATCCGCGACGGGTGCTCATCGATCCTGCCCCGACGCGTAAATCGTCGGCGGTTGGCATTGCGGCTGCCGGCGGGAGTCTGAACAAGAATTCGGTAGGTAAGGTGCAGTTGGCTAGCGCTGTCGCACAGGAACCTGGCCAAAGCGATCCAAACAATCCACCGCCGGTCGGGACCTCGAAAAAGCCCCCGAGCAGCGAACCTCCGGCGAAATTGCCCGCACCGAGTACCGATTTGCCTGTCCCTGTGCCTGCTTCGAAACCACCGAATCCTGCAGAAAACACTACAAGCTCTGCGAAACCAGAGGCTCAGGTTGAAACAAAGGATGGGAAGGCTACGGAGGCAAAAAACCAGCCTCCATCGCAACCCAACTCTGCCACCTCGCAAACACCCCCGAACGCTGCTGCGGCTTCCGCATCAGCAAAGGAATCGGCAAACAAGGCTGGCACGAATGCAACCGCGCCGAGTCCGAACACCGCTAAGGCTGCTGCTCCCCAAACCCCAACGCCCCCGATCAGCAATGCCAATCGCACTCTCAAGGAACTTGGTTCGTTCATTCAAGGCGCATTGACGCCGATTTTTGAGGGCGGAGTTTTTGCATCCTACAGCCTCGATGCACTCCGGACCGAAAGCACCGGGGCAACGAGCATCCGATTCACCGACGATGTCTCTCAAACATCCCGAGACCGTGTCGTCGATTCTCGCTACGCTCTTGGACAAAGGGCATCGATCGGTATCCGAGGTAATTTCGTCGGTTACCGCGCGTCGTATTCGAATCTAGTCGAGGAAACCTCCCGATTCGATAGGCCGGATTACCGGGAGCTTTGGCCAGACCTGTCCTCGATGACCCGCATCGATATGCACGTCGCAGATATCGAACTAACACAAAGGCACACGATCAAGGATGTTTGCATTGAGTCCTTTTTCGGAGTGCGCTATGCGGAGTACAGGGGCTCAGACATGGCCGTCGGAGTTGGGAAGTTCGCCAAGAACCTCGAAGCCCATGCGATCGCTTACAGTTTCCGCGAAACCGAAGGGATCGGTCCGACATTTGGGTTATCTGCCAAGCGGCATTTACCATGGAAGTTCGGTTGTGGGATGTTTGAAGATTGCGGCGTGAATGATTGTGGAAACTTGGGATGGAACTGTTTTTGGACGCTTCGTGGTTCCGTTCTTCGCTCCAAGGTGATGGCCTCTGCTCATACCGAAAGCCAGCTGGGTGTTTACTCCTCGGATACAGGAGTCCAAGGCATTGCGCGCAGCGCCGACAAGTCCTATCTCGACCAATCCAATGAGATGAATCTCTTCAATGGCGAATTTCAACTTGGACTCGAATACTGCAGGCCGTTGGGTTTTATCCCAGCCACGGCTTCCCTTAGGACAAGCCTCGTTTACCAATATTGGGACACCGGATCGGGGGTCTCTACAAGCGAATCGTTTGCCAGCCTCAGGGGGAACACCCCTGAATTCTCAGGACGGGTCGAATCGCTCGCAACCTCCGACAATCGATTCTTAGACCTCTTTGGCATGAATCTGACCATGGGGCTGAATTACTAGATCCGGTGCCGCAATCGATGCGGACTGAGCTCGAGCAAGATCAAACCAGTGAATAGTCAACTGCCTCGATTATTTCTCAGCCGATAACCATCATACTTCTAGACGCAACCTATTTCTTCATCAGATCCCGAGCCTCGGTCTCTATCGATGTGAAGTGAGCTTCGGTAATACCTGGGCGAATGAGTTTGATCGTTCCATTTGCATCGATCAACACCAATTGTGGTATACCCGATACTAGGTATTGCTCGAACAACTTGCTTGCTTCTGGCACAACTGCCATTCCAAATGAAGTGCCGTGGTGTTTAGCGATTGCCTGCAAGGCCTGAAGCTCCGCTTCGGGGGCAACCTCAGACTGTCGATCGACTCTCTTGGCGGACTCATCCCAAACGATACCATAAAACTTAGTCACTCCAACCACTGCTAGCTCTTGATCCTTGAACTCATCGCGAATTTTCTCAATCCTCGCAAGTGACTTTAAGCATGGTTCGCTCCAGGCCGCCCAAAACACTAGAAGTGTTACCTTTCCCTTGAGCTCTTTTTGTAACTCCTCAGGTACATCGAGAAATTTTGCATCGAGAATCGCGGGGGCTCGAGTGCCGATTAAATCCAATTGGCGAATGGCAATATCCAACTGCTTCAAACCTTGATCAAGACTCTTGATCGTCGTATCAAGGCTCTTCTTCTGCTCGTCGGAGAATTGGGGTTGAACCAGTTTCAATTGCTCTTTCAATTCATCCAGAACATTGTACGAATCTCTAGGTAACTCTTTGGTCATTTCGCTAGCGCATGTGGTCATAAACTGGATGTAAACCAGCAAATCTTGGGGCGTGACTTTTCCTTTTTGCAAGAAATCGATGTAGGTTTTTCTCGCCTTAAGGAGATTTTTTAGTGATTCTTCCCGATGCGAAGTCCAGAACAAGCTTTTGTAACGCATCGTTTGCGACGCCAAGATGGACGCAGGGATTCTTTGATCCGAGGTTGCCTCCTGCAACCCTGCAATGAAATTGGAGAACTCAGCTTCCACCTTTGCCTTGTCCTCTACCAAGCATTGTAGGGAGAGTCGGTTCCCTCTGAGATTCGCTTGGGTAACACTTTCCCCTTGCGGGATCCTGTCTGAAACTGCATCAATCCAAGAAATGAACTCGTTAGCCAAGGCGACATCTTGGATTACCGTTGCATTGAATACACCGGCCACAAGCAGCTTATCGATGGAATTTGAACGCGGAAGTTTCTCGAGCTTTGAAATCCATCCCCGGAAACGCTTAATTCCTTGCTCGCGTTGATTGATCAATAGAAGCTGGTCGACTTGCAACTCCAATCCCAAGAGAGACGGATCGCTAGGCGTCTTTTCCAGGGCTTTGTCGAGCTCTGTTATGAAAGGTACAAGATCTTTGTTCTTCGCTCGCTTTTGGAACTCTTCGACCGTTAACGGAACCGCTTGCGATTCTTTCTGATCTTGCCCCAAGACGAGCTTGTCTGCGCTTGCAATCGATCCGATGGAAAAGCAAATGGGCAAGCACACGAGCCAAAGCCTCAGCAGGGTCGACCTGCGACACCCGTCAAGCATCTGCGGGTATGTCGAAGCGTTTTTTTTGTTTGTATTGGATTTCATGAGGTTCTGAATTCAAAATACGCAAATGGTCCCTTGCAGCCGCTTGTTGGTGACCCGGATCGCTCAGGTTCATCCGGGTCACTCGGATCTCAGACTACCGCAATTCGAGACGAAATCAAGTCTCGTTCTCTTGACCTCAAAGAGAGTAAAACCGACTCTGAGCCGATTCATTTGGAGGTTATACTGCTCCCAAAGCCGAGTCCTTTCATCTACCGTCGATCCAACCTCATGAAACTCCCAATTTTTTTCCAACCAAGCATGCGAGTAGTGCTTGCAAGACTGCTTGCTTTCGCCGGGTTTTCTCTCGCTGGCCAATCGGGCTGTCATGCTCAAGGCGATAACGAACCGAGGCGAATCGAGGTCGCTTTTCCCGTTCGCTACCAGGTTTTCCAGCGACGCTACGAAGTTCCGCAATTGGCCTACAACCATAATGCGGGAGGACCTGCAAAAGGGTACGCACAAGTCGCTATGGGATTGAGAATCCCCGGCGACAGCCGTCACAAAGTACTCTACCGAATCCGCAATGAGCAACAGCAACAGCAACAACAATCGGGTTGGAAGCAAGCCGCCGAGATAGACCGGACCGATGGCCAGCAGCCACCAGAGGGTATCACGCAAATCGTCATCCCGGTCCCGGCCGGCGGATGGTATACGGTCGATCTTCGAGTCGAACTCGACGGACAGAGTCTTGGGCAAGCCACCTCGGAGCCTTTCGGCGTCGGAGAGGTGTTTCTAATCGCCGGCCAAAGCTACGCGACGAATTGCAACGATGAGCGATTTCAAGTCACCGATCCGGCAGAGCGTGTGGTTGCCTACGATCTCAAGTCGAAAACTTGGAAAGCTGCCCACGATCCTCAGCCTACGGGCGACTCGAGCGATGGGGGTTCGATTTGGCCACCCTTTGGGGACTTGCTCGCACAGTGCTACGACGTTCCTATCGGACTTGTCAATGTCGCTGTCGGAGCAACTTCGACGAGCCAATGGCGAACCGATGGTGAACTTTTCCAACGCCTCATCCAAGCCGGAACGGAGCTGAAGGATTTTCGCGCTGTTCTATGGCAACAAGGTGAATCGGATGTGATCGAGAAAACAACGACGGCAACTTATGTCGAGCGACTCATCGAGTTTCGAGCACAAGCCGACCGCGTTTGGGGTAGCCCAAGACCGTGGATGCTTGCCAAATCGACGCTGCATCCGACGGTTTACAACGAACCTATCGGTGAAGCGAATATTCGCCATGCGATCGAGACGTTGATCACTTCGCATGGGTTCATGCAAGGTCCGGACACGGACCGGCTCGACGGTGCCAATCGAGGGCCCATGCAAAGCCGGCGTCACTTTACCGGACTCGGTCAACGAAATGCTGCTGCCCTGTGGTTTGCAGCCGTCACCAAACAACTCGATGCGCCCAAGCCGCTTTACAGAGCTCAAATTCCAAAACTCAGCGACCTGCATCTTCGCTCACCGGCTTGGAAATCACCGATCGTCTATCGCGAAAGCTCCGTTTTGCTTCAAGACCAACAGGGGGCTAATAACGCTCGCTTGGCGTTTGCTGCGTCGGAGGTTTTGCAAGTCCGCACGGCGCTTGGATTCGAAACCTTTCAAGAAGGAACCCATTGGCGATTAGACCCGACGATGTCTGTTTTGCAATGGATCGGGCAACCGCCGGTCAAGACCATCGCTAGGGATCAGCTTTTTTTGCCTGCTGGATCTCCCAACAGTTACAAACACCGGACAGGAAATCCGGAGGAAAATTTGCTGTACGCACCGGGGAAGTGGTTCCATGAGCGCAACATCGAAATCACCTACCGTCGGGCCGATTCCATCGCGCTGCCAACAGACACCTCACCCAAGTCTTTGGAAAAAACACTCAGGAAACTCAGGGCCAAATCGAACGTGGTCATCGCGGTCAGTGGCGATAGCATCTCGACCGGATTGGACGCTTCGGCCACGACCCAAACCGAACCGAATCAACCGGGCTACCCGGAATTGGTCGCAGCGCAACTTGCGCACGATTTCGATTGCCCGATCGACTTGGTCAACCGATCGGTTGCCGGCTGGAGCATCGCCAACGGGCTTGCGGATCTCGAGAAGCTCTTGGAGTCAAAACCCGATCTGCTCATCGTGGCCTACGGAATGAACGATGTCGGGAGGCGGGATCCGGTGTGGTTTGCAGAACAAGCGCGCAAGCTACAGGCTCGAGCCAAAGAACTGCTGCCCGAGGTCGAGATCCTTTGGGTTGCACCGATGCTTGGAAATCGCGAGTGGATCCACACACCGCGCGAGATGTTTTTTGTTTACCGCGACGCGCTTCGAGGTGTTGTCCAAGAAGGGGAATCGCTTGCCGATCTGACAGAGGTTTGGGAGATTTTATTGCAGCGCAAGCATGATTTGGATTTGACCGAAAATGGGTTGAACCATCCTAACGATTTTGGACATCGGCTCTATGCACAAGCCATCTTGGAATATTTGAATAAATAATAAATAGTGGGAATTCAACAAAGCGGCTTCGCCATGGCCTCGCTCTACGAATCGCATGAGGATTCTTCGAAAAAGCCAGGCACAGTTCCCGCGTTTATAAAATTTCGCATAGAACAACCCGGGGCGAATTGAGGGCAATCGTGGCAGCCTCGGGCTTGTTAACAGTCCTCGATGGCGCTCGGGTTGGACGCATGATCTCGTTTGACAGTTAGCCGTAGGCGTACTGGACTCATTGCTATCTTCGACGACCTGTACGCCTGCGGCTGACGGTGAAACGAAACCCTCGGCGGACCATCGCCCTTTGCGTCCTTTGCGCCTTTGCGGTGAGACTCAGGAACCCGGGCAGTTACCAGGACCGCCTAAAGAGGGTTTCTCGCCAAGGCGCTAAGCTCGCAAAGGCCAAGCTCACAAAGGATCGTACCAAACGAGGAAAGGTTTGTGGTACTATTGGTCTTGCTCCGAAGATCGGAGCGATGTGTTCGCGGAAAACATCTCTTGGCTAAGAAGGGAGATTGCAAGATGCAGCCGATCGGTATCCGTCCTACCAACGATTTCGCATTCAAGAAAACGTTTGGGTCTCCCGAGAACAAGGTGGCTTTGATCAGCCTCCTCAACGCGATCCTCACGCTACCGGTTCCAATCGTCGATGTGACGATCGAGAACCCGTACAACTTGCAGGATTTCCAAAACGACAAGCTGTCGATTCTAGACATTCGAGCCGTCGACCAGCGGGGTGCGATCTACGACGTCGAGATACAGTTGTCGACGCATTCAGGGCTTGTCAAGCGGATCGTTTTCTACGGGTGCGAAGTCTACGCAGGTCAACTCAAGGCTGGGGATGATTACTCTGTGCTTAAGCCGGTCTATTCGATCTGCCTGCTGGAGGGTCAACTTTGGGACGATTCTCCCAAGGTGCACCATGCGTTTCG
>JAPLNM010000081.1 GCA_026692845.1 Planctomycetota bacterium
GTGGCCCAGACATCCGTTTGGATTCGCGATCCGAAACACCCCTGCTCTTGGTTTCTACGATGGGCTCTATTGAATCGCAACCAGACAATCCTGTGCAAAGGAGCCCCATGCTAAGCATCCATTGGGGAAATCTCGGCGATCGACTAAGCATCGGTTGTTTTTCTCGGCTGGTCAAAACGAAATGAACCTCCCAGCAATGCCACACAACCGAGTACCAAAGCAGTGATCCAAGGTGTATCGACAAGCGTCCCAAACATCCCCACAATCCAAAAGCCCAGGAGGGATAAGCTTATCCATAAAACCGCTTGATCTTCCTGTTTATGAGACACGATTGCGTGATACCCCCGGAGTGTGCTGTACAAAACCAAGAGCAACCAAGCAATGACTCCCAGCAAACCTTGCTCGTAATAAGCATGCACCAGAAAGTTCTTCGCTCGCCAAATGAGGTGATCGTCGCAAGTAAATACCCACGGATAGCTCGACGTTGCGGAAATCAACTCCGAGGATGCCCCCTGATTCTCTACGATCAAGCCGCCATCAGACGGTGGTGAAATCCCTACAAAAACTGGGCGAAATCGTGAGAATGGATTGCGATCTGTGGTCTCTCTTACCATTTTTTCCGGCCAAAGAACCTCCTGGGGTTTCTCTTCCGCTAGTTTCAATCCAACCGACCCAGATCCGTAGGACTGCAACAAGGATTTCTCAACGCGATAAAGATTCGTCGTTGCCTCTTGAGCGTCGATCAATTCAAGACGCACTCCGTAGGGGGTTCGAACCATGGAACCCGGAATCTCCATCGCATAGCGTTCCAGGTAAAGAGGCCAACCGGAAACAAGCTCAATTCGCCCAGTTCGACCGTCGGATTGCCAGCGCACCGGAGGAAATTCTATCGCCCTTTCTGAGGCCATCATGCTCGGGAAGCTTCCGATACCGTGGCCGATGCTTAAACCACCGGGACCAGTAGTTCCGCCGTGTACGATTCGAGACCAATGCGCAAATCGCCCTTTTGTGTCTTCAACACTCGAATTGAAACGGGATAGAAGAACTGAATAAGCCACTAAAACAAACAGTCCAGCAATCGGTAAGGCGACCAAGGCAAACCCTGAAAAATTCGGTTTACTGATGCCTTTGTGAAACCGCAAGGTAAAAGCAAGCAATAAGATCACGCTTTGAACCCCAACAGCCAAAATCGTTCCCCTCGACATCGTCGCAAATACCGCGTGGCATACGAACAGAACCGCTAAGCTTCCAAAAAGGGACCTTGCTGCGACGCTCAATCCATCGTTTCTTTGCACCTTTTCTAACGTCCATCCAGCGGCAATCGGAAAAGCTAGAACAAGGAAGCCATCGATATGCTGATCACCTATATGCATCGTAAAGAAAGGACCGGTGGCCCTATAAATATCGACGATATTAGTAATGCCAGGAAAAATAGCGCGCTCGATGAGAACCCATATACCAACGTACCAAGCCACCAGCAAAAAACCTTGAATGAAACGTATACGCCATTGGTCCAGTGTCCTTGGCCCAAGTAATCGAAGTACCCCGTAGAACGCAAAACCCCATAAAAAACCCTTGACCACTCTCCATGCATTCCAACCGGTGAAATAAACAGAAAGCTGATCTCCAAACGGAACCTGTGGCAAGCGATACAGTCCAATCCCAAGTCCAATCAATACGCTCAGTAGCATCGAAGTCCAACCAATTCGTCCTAACCACTCCAAGGGAGTTGCTATTCCTGAACCTTGCAGCTTTGAATTGACTAACCCTCCAGACCCTAGCAGACAACCTCCAAGACTCCCAGCCAAAACACTGTCGTACTCTTGAACTGTAAGCTGTCCAGTCCACAAATAGGCGTCCCCGATTACCAATACCACCACGAAGACCAAGGGAAATAGATCTGGCCTGCAATACACCGCGAATGACATGCACAGGCAAACAAGTAACTGGGTAATCGGCCAACCTGGATGACCGAGCGCAAGCAATCCACCGGCTATCAATAGCCCAATCCCCGTAGCACCCCTGAACCAAGATACCATCTGCAACTTCGAGTCCGTGTCTAGATTTATTTTCACCCCTATCTGGTTCTCGGATACAGGCAATTCCTGTTGGAGATCAGAAATTCCATGCAAAACATGCCTCAATAATAACATCCCTGCCATCCCACCGAAGATGTAGATCAACACATCCGTGGTATCTGCAATCTGACCCTCAACGTAAATCTGGCCGATTTCGATAAGAATCGCCATAACGGCCATGGCACATCCAGCAGCCCCAAGCCATCTCGAGCCTACCTTAACAGGATTGGACTCTCGGAACGCTTCGGTCAGGATTCCTAAGATACCAAACGAAATGGCCTTTGTCAGAATGTTCGTAACCGCTGCGTACTCACTCGAAAAGTAGTGATTCAAAAAAGGTGGGGTGATTAAGTTTCTCCATCGGTGGGACAACAAAGCGTCATCTTTGATCAAACTTCGCCCAAAACCAAAGGGCCATACCCCGACGTAAACCCCATAAATCACTAGAATCCAACTGACCATCAGCAAAAGCCATAGCCAACTTTTCCAACGAATATGTTCCCAAAATGATTCCGATCGAACTGCAAGAAGTCCAAGATAGCCTCCCAGCATACCCGAGATCCAATCCAAAACAGTTGAGTGCAAGGTAAATACGGGAATTTGGATTATCTCTAAAAGCAGTGATAGAACGACAATACTTAGGAGTCGATTGGGCCAACGAGAAGATAGACCAAGCGCAACGCCGAAAGGGAATAATAAGATCACAGAACTTACGATACCCTTGAGGTTCTCGGCACTTGCTATTTCTGTATCCGCATTCAATAAACCGATTCGACCCATAGAAATTTTGAGACGAAACTCCTCGATATTGAAAACAAAATCAAATGGATACAACGCGTACAAAACACACAAAATACAGGAAAAAATCGCCAACCACAACAACCTTTGCCTGAGTGTTTCCAATGAAAAAAATCGTAATACGGAGTCCGTGGCCCTCTGCCCAAAAACTACCCATGTGACAATCCCAAGAAACCCCCCGGCAAATCCCGCCAGAATATCATTTAGGGACCTAGTACGCCTCGGAAACCAAACCTGCAAACATTCGATTCCCACAATCACGGTAGCCATCATCGCCATAATGAATGAAAGCCAAGCAAATAATCCAAGACTCCATTTCCGGCGATAGCCACAACCACCGCTTAACAAGAAGGTAATAGGGATCACTACCAACGCATTGGCGATCCAGTCAGCGCGATTTCCAACCCCCAGATTCATCCATGGCGTTGATTTCCAACTTGAAAACGCCTCCGGCCAGTCCAGTGGGACGTAGATTAAAGGCAAAATTGATGCGTATACCAAAAGCGGGATAAGCAACAGTCCTCCCAAGGTACAAGCAAATCGTACCGTCGAATCACTGAATGTTCTATTCAACGTCTACGCTCTCTAGACCGACTGTTATCGATGTAAATCGAGTAGTTGTATACAAGATAAAAAGGACGATCATCGCCATCGAATAAAAAACTTGTAGCGGTCCCAACAGAGTTATCACCGAACTAATGATCGTATGAAAAATCCAACAAATCAGCCAAAGAGCAAAAAGCAAGAAAACAGAAAGCTACTACCGCACCAAAATCGTGCTCAAACCGTCCCGATCAATCAAAAGCAACTCTAGGTTCGTGGTAAGTCCTATCTCTCTTATTTCTTTATCCCGTCGGGTTCGTTTTTCGAAAACCAACGGAACTTCAGAATCAAGATTATCTGTTTCTGCCCAATAGATATTTCCTAGACTTCGGTCCACGATCATTACTTGGTACAAAGGTCCTGCGCCAGTACCCTCTAGGTCCGCTGCAACAGCAACCTGCACCAGTGCTTGTGAAACATTAATTGGTTGCAGATCCTCTGTTAAGCAGGAGCGATTCCGCGGTTGATTATCGGCTTTCTTGTTCATTAATTGAATTCGAGATTCACCGGGCTGATAGATCGCGTGACTAAATACCTGAAGATTGCTTTCCACTGTCTCTGCCGCGAAGGACGAAGGTAAGTATTCAATTGCTCCAACGCGTCCCTGAGCGGTTCGTTTACGACCAAAAAGATCGTTGCTCGTCAGCAAGCGATTGGAGGCTGTCTTGGCCTTTCTCTCCAAATCCGAACCCTCTTCGAGGTCGCATACCAGTTGATTCGAAAGATAGAGCGCTTTGCCAAAACCCGAATGAAAGTAGTTGCGAGTTTTGGAACAGATTAAATTGTTGGCAATCCAATTGTCAGAGCGATTCCATTGAGATGCTTTGATTCCAAAGGTTTCGGTCAGTATTGTGTTCCCTAGAATCCTAACGTTTGTCGGTTCTATTTTCCCAAATGGCTTCGAAGCGATACCGGTATTTTTCCCCGAAATCCAGTTGCCTTGAACCAGCGCGTTTGCAGTGACCTGAATCCCGCAATCGTCTGAATCCAGGAGGATGTTTTCCTGGATGATATTCATTGGCTTATCTGCCTCGCCTGTACCGTATACCGTAATGCCTGGATACTTGGTGCCAACAATATAGTTCCATTTTACAGTGTTTCCGTAAGAACGGTTTTTAATCTCAATTCCATCCCCCTGGCTATCTGCTCCCGAAGCCAAGTCGTGGATGTAGTTGCCAACGAAAAAAGAATCGTGAGTAGTACGTGTTCCATCGTGGGACCCTGCGTAAATTCCCTCTCCATTGCCTTTTGTTTGGTAAATTTCATTATCCACAAGGTAGATCGATGAGTTATTTCGGAAATTCAATGAAATCCCAACATTCCCGACATCATGAATCGTGCTGTTGTAAATCATCAAGTTGCTAGCGGTTTGAATACGGACGCCAGTACTCCCCCCCGTTATCTCAATCCCTCCTAGAGCGACATAGGACGCGTTCACGATGTTGATTACGTTCTCGGTAGGATCGGGCCGAGTGAACACCACCCCAGCCCTCTGGCCCTGAATCACAATAGGTGCGGTGGCTGTACCCTCGATTTGCAGATCAAGCCTCGCTTGACTCGAATACACGCCTGGCTGAACCAGTAGCAAATCCCCAGCTTCCAAGCTGGAAATTCTCTTCCATAAACTCGTACCGTTGGCCAGAGGTGTCCCCGTTGAATCATAATCATGCCTTACGATTCGCTTACCACGATGCTTCCACCATTGCGGTGTCTGACTGGGCTCCGAACCTTTTTTGCGCCAAAATGGGCGCATTTCGGATCCAACTGCATGTTGTGGTTCGGCAATCGTCGTGACGATCGATTCGCTCGCCACAACGATAGGCTCCTTAAGCGGAACGACGCTGTCTTGTTGTTCCCCACGCTTCCTTGCGTTGAGTTGAAGGATTACCCCGACTTGGGGGGAACTCCTGGCGTCAATCGAAGGGCATTTTTCAATCAATTCCAATCGCCCATAAACTCCCACAGTCAATTCGTTTTTTAATGGATCGAAAAACATACTCAGAAGATCGTTCTGATCGCCAAGTATGCCTTTGCATAACAGATGGCCGCCGCTATCTGCGTCTTTAGAATGCGTCCCCGTGATCGCCCATATCTCGACCGACGTAGTATGGTTCGACTCGGTGTCCCCACAGATAACAAAAGCAAGTCCGTCCAAATCGAAATGTTTCGAAGGGTGAAATGCAAGGATAGGCTTAGAACCTCTCCAAAACTCAGTGCGGGTCTTCTCCCTCCAATTGTCGCTCCAGGCCCAAATGACTCCTGAGGTGATCCTTTTGTCTCGATCAAAAATCGGCTCGATCCCCCACATAAGTCTCGTGCGAGGAAAACATCCCGAATCCTGAAAGCCTTCTGTATCTAGCCAAGGATAAGCTCTTTGTTCGATAGTATTGCCATCGAAAACATCTTGCGTCTCCGAGTCCCCAAACCGTTGGTCTTGGGCTCTCATGGCTCTGTCCCCTCTCCCATCCGAGCTTGATCCAGCGGTTCGAGGTTCATTTCGGGAGGCTGGATCAGGTGAAAGCTCCGGTTGATGCTCCGATCCTCCCGCCCCGTCCCCACTGGGATCCATCAGCAGGGAATCTTCTTTTGGTTCAACCGATGGAGCGAGCTCCTGGATTCGTTTCCGCAGAGCCTCCTCTTGACGCTTTATCTGTTCCTCGAACTGTTTGCGAGAAGGATGCTTCGAGCCCATCGAGTCGAAGCGATTACGAAGCGATTTGAGACTCCTTACGACCTCGCTCACTTGTGCATCTTTTTTCAGTTCGATGGTCAACCCCTCTTCGATAGGGATTGGTGGTTGCTGCGCGATGACCCGGCTCGAAAGGATGATCGCAATGCCAAGCAAACATCCCCAGGTCCTCACGGACCCACTCCGGAATTCGAATTTTCCCAAACTTTTTTTTCCCGATTCTCAAGAACTAGGATTCCTATGAAAACCAATAAGCCCGCAAGAAAGCAGGAAAGGACCAATAGGGGGGTGACATTTTTTGTCGAAATCAACACCTTTCCCAATTCAACTGCGAGGCCATAAAACGGAGCGATTGCCATGAGTGTCATGCTTGGCCTAATCCTGTTTCTGTTTGACCTCAGAAGCATGTACCAGAAAATTCCCGTTGCGGCCGAGCATGCAAAAACGAATGCGATTCCAAGGCGATTGGCTTCCCAGTGCAAATCCCACGGGTAGTTGGACGTCACAAATGGCAATACCAACTCCCTGACCCCATCCTTGATCGTTGAAACCTCGATCGAGGGAAACCATGGAGTCCACTCGAAGACCAAAAAGCCGATCGAGAATCTAATCAGAGCCACACTCCTAGAGGTTAGTCGGCCCAAAGCTTCGAGTAATTGCAAGTGGATTCCTATCCTATTCGTCCGAAAACGCATAAAGATCCAACACACGCTAGCAGCACCTAACACCTGCAAGAGGATGTCGTAAAAGGATGGATATCGCTCAGCAAAAAAGTGTTGAATCGTTTCAACGAAGAGTGCGGTAAAGAAAACGATCGCCAAAACACAGACAACCGTTTGTACGCTCTTGGCAGGAGTTAACTTTCGATCGGAGCGTGTGCCGACGGCTTCTAGGTATAGCCATGCGCTTGGCCAACCTAAAAGAAAATTCGCTAGCACATCGCTCTTACTGGGGATCTCTCTGCTCGCAAATAAAAACCTATTTAACAGGGAGCGATTCCCGTCGGTTTTCAAGGAGATTGGATAGATCGACAGATAAACCAGGACAAAGACCCAAACACCCAGGCACTTCAATGGAAAGTGCATGCCCTTGTCGGTATAGCCTACACAATAATACAGCAAAAATCCGAGCAAAGCCCCTGCTGAATAAGCGATCAAGTGGATCAGCACGTCCCCTCCGGATATGGTTCTTCCTGGAATAAGTACCTGAAGCAACTCAAGCGATAGAAGGTATAAGAAGGTTCCAGATGTTACTGCGAGGATTTGCTGAGGACGCCGCACCACTCCATCGCCCACGGCCAGTAGCATCGATAGGATGTATCCGGAAAAGAAGCAATGAGGAGCGACAGAGGATCGCCAAAATCGATCTGCCGAAAAACTCCAGTTCGCGATCCCCTGTGCATCTCTGATGAAAATGGTCAACGGGATCCACTCGAAAAAAAATGGGGTCAGATATGTGCAGGCGATCACCAAGAGGCTAAGCAACCATAGAAGCATCCAAAATCGACGTTCCCCTGCGCGAACGCCGCTGGCGCCAAATACATCAGCTTTGCCACCGCTCATCGTGGCTTTCCTAATGGGAAGCGGGCCAATCCATAAACAACCAAAAGAATGAGCATACGAATTCCATCGATTGGACTAGCGTCGAGTCTCCTGCAAATGCTCACAGCTCTATAAATCGAAGGAGAAACCAAACCGATCAGCAACAACAGAGATATCGTAATCCCTTGGACCATCCCAAGCATCCAGGTTCCCAAAGATGCCCCTAAAGCGACCCCTACAAGCCCCAGCACGACCCAAAAAGGCCAAAGCAAGCTGGGCAACTCTGAAAGCGGATACCCCTGTGTAGCCCATGCCTTCCACCCACTGGATCCTCGCCACCGCTCCTTGCGAAAAAAATCGATGAGTGTCTGTGGATCTCCATCGTGGTAATTGATAATCTTCGGATCGCAGATCACCCGGAATCCTGCATTGCGAACCCGGAAGCTTAAATCGACATCCTCCGATGCGACCAGGTCGGTACGGAAACCTCCGACGCGCTCAAAAGCCTCACGTTTCACAAAGAGATTGCCCCCCTGTAGCCATCCGATGTCTCCAGGCACATCTGAGTAACGGCGTTGCAAGTCCCATGTTTTTGCCACCCAACTGCTACCTTCAGGAGCATGGTACCTAGCTCCTACCATCCCCGCCGATTCCTCTCGAGCAAGGGCCTCCAGGCCCGATGCCAACCAGCCCTCAGCAGGCCGTTGATCAGAATCGGTGAAGACCAAGATCTGACCCTTGGCCACCTGGTCGACCCGTTGTCGACGACAATAAGCTCAAACTCTGTGCCCGACTGGCGGATTGCCTCAATGCAACGCGCTAAACCCACCGGATTATTCAGAACCGGTATGATCACCGTCGGCATGATTGATTCGGCCATCACCCGTTAGCACCACTTGCCACGAAAACCACCTTCCGTCGTCTCAGACCTGAGTTCTTTGGCAATCTGCTCGCTGGCCACAGGTACCTCACCCCCCGCCAAAATAGTCTTCAGCGAATTACTCAACAAAGCAATATCGGTTGAGTCGATAGCCAAACCATGACGGTAGTGTTCCGCAGCCCATCCAAGCCAAGCTCGTCCGTCGCAAATCGTCTTGAGTCGAAAAATCGCAGCTAGCAAAAAAAGGCTCGATACACCGCCAAGATGGCTCTGGTAGGGCAATGCGACCACGTCGGTGATCGATAGCAGCGCCCGAAAAGCTTTCTCTGGGATGTATCGCTCCAAGACGATAATCCTCGTATCATCTTGCCATTGAACTTTTCTGAGCCTCAATTCCTTAATAACCTTTTGCGGAATTTGTCCCCAAATCACCAACATACCCGACATTTCACTCGCCATGCAAAATGCCTGGATCAATTCCACGGTCCCCTTGCGACGACTGGGCAGCCCAGGGGCTCCGATCACCTCCAAAGATTGCAACCTTTCGGACTGGTTCCTGGTAAGATACCCCTCCTGAGTTAGCCATTGCAAAGCATTCTTTCGATCCGACAATTGCCAAGGTTCAAAAACCTCTGGCATCAGAGAAACCTCTGCAGTGTACTTGTCTATCCCCTCGACGCTCCGCCGCCAAGCGCTGAAGTCAGAAAAATGCAATCGATCTCCAGGCCAACGGCAAACTGCCCAACGCCTAAAGCGATGATAACAGCTTGCAAGCAAGTTCGTCGAAGGATAAGCCCACTCGGGACGAAACAGCATCGACTCGATGCGAACTTTCTCAGGAACATACCATCGCAATATCCATTTGGGCAATAAACCCATCAGTGGCACGATTCCATCGCCATAGGGCAGGATGAGTTCGTCGCAAGGAAAATGCGTCAATGCGTACCTCAACAATTTGAGTCGAACCCATTCCCCTACGAATCGTCCGTCCGAGCGCCGTTCGGGCAAGGGGCAATACTCAAAGGTATGCTCGAGGGGGGTTAGAAACTCCTGATATCCCGGAGTGCACCGCTGCGAATCAAAAATGCATAATCGCAAATTGCAGTTTGGATACCTTTGGCGAATCCCAAGGAGAATCTCACTTGCGTAACGGGCGCGATGCCCGTCGATGGTGGGTTCAAAAAGATTGATCCGACTCCAGTTCTCCAAGTTTCCCATATTTTCTACGTACGAAACTGCGAGCCCGTTCGTCGGGCTGCTAAATTTCCCAGCGAGCCCTAGAGATTATCCATCCCATCTTAAGATCCTCTAGCCCCGAGGGCAATCCAACCGCTGTTCACAGAAATAAATACATCAATACCTTCAGGAGCATGGTACCTAGCTCCTACCATCCCCGCCGATTCCTCTCGAGCAAGGGCCTCCAGGCCCGATGCCAACCAGCCCTCAGCAGGCCGTTGATCAGAATCGGTGAAGACCAAGATCTGACCCTTGGCCACCTTGGAGCTCGGCTACAGCACAAGTCTCGTCGGTCGACCCGTTGTCGACGACAATCAGCTCAAACGCAAGCCCCTGGCCTCGAAGTGCTTCGATGCATCGTCTGAGCCCCTGCGGGTTGTTCAAAACGGGAATGATGATCGATGGCGTTCTAGATTCAATCACTCTTTTTTTGGCTCAGCGTAAGTAGCGTAAGCGTTGGTTAGGTTTAGCTTAGTAAATGAATGAAAAAACAGTTGCTGTGCGTCTGGGGGGCTCTGCCCTCAAACCTTCAGGATTTATCGCATTGTGGCCAAAGGCAAGTGGCATTTGTCGGGCGGGAGACTCTCGACCTCCACGCCCTCCCGAGTTCTTTATTTTAGTTCGACGTGCTCCTGCAAAAGATCGGCCATGACATTATTTTTCTGTTGAAGTTTGGCTTCGAGATACTCGGTTTTCCGTGCAGTCGTTAAAAACATGAGTTTCGACATAGCGGTACTTCCTTTCGAAAAGCCACTGAACTCTAGCGCACGTTTTTATACGCAACTTCAAATTAGGAAAAGCAATTTGAGCACAGTGTTGAATGATTAATCCCAATCGAATCCCATGTCGCTGGGGCCACAATTCGTGCCGGTAGACCTACCCTGCAATCATCTAAGATTTAGCCAGGTAGTATTTGACGGTGCGACGAAGCCCTTCGCGACATTCCACCTCGGGGTGATAACCAAGCATACGACGCGCTTTGTCGATGTTGGCCAACGAATGGCGCACATCCCCTTTGCGGAATTCACCGTGCACGCACTCCGCTTGCGGGTTGCCCATCAACTCACTTAAGGCTTCGAAGAGTTCGTTGAGTGATGTCTGATGTCCAACTGCGACATTATAAATCTGGCCTTTTGCCTCGTGCGATGCCTTGGCTGCTAGCAAATTGGCTTGAATCGCGTTTTCTACGTAGCAAAAATCTCGGCTGGTTTGGCCGTCTCCATGGATTTGAATCGTTTGGCGGTTTTGGATCTGCTCGATCCACTTGGGGATCACGGCAGCATAAGGTCCATTGGGGTCCTGACGGGGGCCGAAGACGTTAAAATAACGAAGTCCTATCGATCGGAAACCGTATGCTGTTGAAAAAACATCAGCATAAAGCTCATTGACATACTTAGTCACTGCGTAGGGCGAAAGCGGTTTACCAATTTGGTCTTCCACTTTAGGCAACCCAGGATGGTCACCATAAGTAGAACTTGATGCCGCATAAACAAACGACTTGACCTTCGCATCGCGACTGGCCACGAGCATGTTAAGAAACCCAGACACATTATTGAGATTCGTTGCGATCGGATCATGGATCGACCTAGGAACCGATCCCAAGGCAGCCTGATGCAAAACGTAGTCAACGTTTTGCGAAACAAGCATCTTGCAGGTTTCGGCGTTGCAAATATCCCCTTCGCTGAATCGGAATCGTTCCCACTGCTCGGGGGTCACGGCTTTTCGGACCGCATCTAGGTTGGATTGGTGCCCCGTGGCGAAATTATCCAATCCGATGACCTTTTGGTTTAAACCAAGTAGAGCCTCCAATAAATTGGATCCAATAAATCCAGCCACACCAGTGATTAGCCAAGTGTCGGTATTGGATTGAATTGCGGATTCGAAGTGAGCATTCAACATTTAAAAACCTTTTCTAATACGGAATCGAATTACGGCAGGGGCTATTTTTTTAACGAGCTCGTAACGTACTATCGATGCACCAAATTCATGGAGTGGTTTAGAAGCAAGAACCGAGATTCCAAAAATGGGTACAGTCGAGTACTGGTGAATACGGAATGGGCTACGTTCTACGGTTGACTCGAAACGTCAAATCGTCAGTTGATTCAAGCCACCGTCGATCTCCCTAAAGCGGGTTGCCCCATCGTTCTTGAATTGAGATCTCCATTCAATAAGCGTATCTTTTGAGCCCAAGATCCGCCGTTGTGGTGGGGTTACCGCATTAAGAATCGTTTTTGCAAATAGGCCACCTATAATTCCCATTGCGTTTTCCTGTGATCGAAATAGGGTGAAGTAGGATTTGGTTATCGGAATTTCGCGGATAACAACTCGGCAATCCGGACTGCGGCTTTTCCGTCCCAAAGCTCTGGACATTTCCCGATCTTGTAACGATCGCTCAGTACCTCTCGAAGTTTCAAGTCGAGCAAATCGGCCGAGCTTCCGATAAGCGTGCCAGTCCCCTCGCTACACGTGATGGGCCGCTCTGTGTTTGGACGCAGCGTCAGGCAGGGAACCCCCAAAGCCGTTGACTCCTCCTGCAACCCTCCCGAGTCGGTCACCACAACCTTGGCCTGCGATGTCAAACATAAGCAGTCTAAGTATCCTAAAGGATCCACGACGCGGCATCCCGGTGCAGCATCGAGGATTCCCCTCAATCCGAATTGGTCCATCCGAGATCGCGTACGCGGATGCACCGGAAAAACGACTGGCAATAGCTCAGAAATTCTCGAGAGAACTTCAAGTATACCCTTGAGTGTCTCAGGCTCATCGACATTGCCCGGACGATGCAGCGTCACCACGCCGTAGTCACCACGCCGTACTGGCCAGCAAGGAGTCCGAATTGCTCGAGTGTCTTTTGCTCCTTGGCCCGGGTAACTTCGTTCATGAGCGTATCGATCATCACATTGCCGACCAGATGAACATTCTCGGCTGAATGCCCTTCGGCAAGAATATTTTCAACGCCCGCTGGCTCCGAGCACAAAAGCAAGTCCGAAATCGAATCGGTCACCAATCGGTTGATCTCTTCGGGCATCGTACGATCGCGGCTTCGCAGGCCGGCTTCAACATGCACCACCGGCACATGCAATTTCGACGCAGCGATCGCAGCGGCCATCGTCGAGTTGACATCCCCGACGACAATCACGGCCGTAAATGGCTGGCCTTTCTCGTTGGCTTCCATAATCAAGTTTTCAACCGCAACCATGACATCGGCTGTCTGTTTCGCATGGCTTCCCGAGCCAACCCCAAGAGCCACATCGGGCCTACGTATCCCCAGCTCTTGAAAGAACACATCCGAAAGATTCTTGTCGTAGTGCTGTCCTGTATGGATCAGACAAACTTCAAGATCCGAATACTTATCCATCGCTCTGATAATTGGAGCAATCTTCATGAAATTAGGCCGGGCACCTGCAATCAATGCGAACCTTTTGGTCGATGTCATGGACTGTTGAATACTCTTTTCGTCAATAAAAAGGTGTTAAAGAGCGACTATGAAAAAACCGATGTAGTATGTAGCATAACGTTATTCGTACTTGCAAGGGATGTCCACGACTAGCCCAATTTCCGATTGTTTAAACTAAGCGATTTCAAGCCAGAGACCCTCGATCAACTAGCCATCGGTTTGCGTTCGGTTCGGTTCCAAACCGCGGAGTACTTACCCGATAACCCTTGGAACAATCCGATGAGCATCGCCCAATGACTCAGCCCAAAATAATAGATCACACCAAGGATTGGCCACTCGCGGAGCTTGGGATTAAACCAGGCTAGGACCGCACCGCCGATGGCCAGGATCTGCAATCCAAGAAGGGCCTGGAACCACGTGCTGAAGAAGGCCAACGCAATGCTAAGTAGAAAAATTGCAATCAGAATCAAGGGGTTAAGCCAGCGAAGGAGCTTATGGCTAAACCATTGAGCAAACTCGATCGGCTGACCGGACATCGACGGGTAGATCCCTCGGGAGATCGACTGAACAGCACCCCGTGCGACGCGTTTTCGGCGTCCAAACTCGATTTCCGATGAGGGGGTTCCATTCTCTTCGGCGATCGCTGTGGGCTCGTACTCAATGCGATAACCCTGCTGAATGACGTTCATCGATATGGTAAAGTCATCAAGTATCGTATCCTTGGGTACAGGCTGAAACAACTCGCGCCGCATGAGGTACATCCCTCCATCAACTCCCATGACCGAACCGACCAAGGACTCTCCCTTTTGAATCGCACGTTCCACTCTGTAATAGAGCGACTCACCTCGACCAAAATCAGATTCTTCGCTCGCCAGGCGCACATCCCCTGTGACAGCCCCGATCTTTGGCAACTGCAGACGTCTCCCCAATCGGATCAGTGCATCTGGACGGAACATGACATTCGTATCGCAAAGACAGACCCACGGATCGGTGCATTGCGAAAGTGCATCGTTGACAATCGAGGCCTTGCCCCTTCGCTCTTGAAAATCTAGCAATTGAACAGGTCTTGCACATGGGTGCGAACGGATGATCTCTTGGGTTCCATCATCACTGCCATCGCTTGCAACAATCACTCGGAGCATTCCGGGGGGATACTCCAAGGCATCGATGTTCTTGAGTTTGGCTTGGATGACCGCTGATTCGTTGTACGCAGGCACCAACAACGTGATCGGCTTGAGATTGTCCCCCATCGCATCTGTCGATGGTTTAGGAGGACGATCCAAAAATCCGAAGCATGCGAGTAAAATCGGGTAAATGAGATTGCTGTAAGCAAAAATCAGAAAAAATACCCAAAACAATACAAGAAGATAATGATTCATAAGCCGGTACTTAAAAACTCCCCCTTCTCGGCGACTACCATTGATGGATTGAATCCATCAGGCAATCACCGAGTTCCAACCAGGGAAAAAGAAAAACGTTAAATTGATTGCCCGGGTAAAAATACCCGGAGTCAATCGCTACTCGATCATAATAAACGAACTGTATGTAACAAATCAACTTATGGAAACCCATGACACAAGCCTCTATCGATTGGTTTACCGTGGCTATCCCAGCAACTGCCAATGAACCCAAATACTAAAAAGTCAACGCTTTCCACCATCAATCAGCGATCAGGCTTCCAGGTTTTGATGTTTCGACCTGCGCATGCCAAAAAGATCCCCACCAGTGCGGCAGCATTTATGACCAAGGCGTAGCATGCGGATGAAACTAGCGATATCCTTCGAAAAGCCGGGATAAGGTACAAACTGGCCAGGGCGAGCCATGCGAGAAAAACGCTCAATATCACCTTGCCCTGCACCCCTCCATGAAAGATGTCAATGCTGGCCCCGATTAGTAGTAGTATGGAGAATACAGGCGAAAGCCATCTCAAAACCTTGTGAAACCAGACCTGGATTGCAAACCAACCTGTCCTCCAAGGGAGCAGGACCGAGGGAACTTTACCGACGGCTTGGATGCTTCGAGTGATGATGCGGACCTTTCGAAAAAAGTTCCTTTTCATCGACGAGACGGGATCTTCGTAGCAGACAGCTTGGGGGTCGAACACTCCTCGGTACCCTCGATCGACGATCTTCAGGGGACCCAAAAAATCGTTGATGTCACCGGCGGTAAGAGGCTCGAAGAGCTCTTTGCGCATCGCGAAAATGGCACCATCCGCACCGACAACACTGCTGACATTGCTCTCCCATTTCTTGAGCTTCAGTTCAAGCTCCCAATATCGATTTTCCGAGTCATACTCCTCGTGGTTTTGACGGGATGAATACCGCTGCGCTCCGACGACGTACCCAACCTTGGGATCTGCAAAATGGGAAACCAGCCGACGGATCGCATCCGGATGATAAATCGAATTCGCGTCGGAAAAAATGAGAATTGATCCGCGGGATTCGGGTACGAATCGTGTGAGATTCGACGACTTGCCTACCCGGGATTCAGAGCGCAGTAGCCGGATCCCTCGATCCGAAAACTCGCGAGCGATCTGATCGGTCTGATCCGATGACGCGTCTGATAGAACCAGTACATCCAGTTTCTCACTAGGGTATTGAAGCGACAGAGTATTTTCAAGTTTTTCTCGGAGCACAGCCCCTTCGTTGAAGGCGCTCAAGATGAAACTTACGAATGGCAATGGCAAATCCGACTTGATTTCAGAATCGATCCCCTTCGCGGCAAAAGACTGATTTAGGCTTGAAAATATCCCCATCAAAATGGGGTATCCAATGCTTGGAAGCAGAATACCAATCAAGCCGATAATAATGAACCAATTCAAAAGATTGCCTCAGTTTGTATTTCGATCATCTTTTGGCGTGGTATTCTTTGCACTATCAATGCTTCCAAAAGCATTCATGATCTTGTCGGCATTGGATTTCCATGTTCGCTCGTTCAAGACGTAGCGTTGGGATTCTTTTCCAATGCGTTCTAGGCTAGTCGAATCCGTTGCTAGGCGAAGGATTGCGGAAACGAAATCTGTCAAATTGTGACGTTCGAATAGCATTCCTGTTTTGCGGTCTTCTACGATTTCCTCGATCGGTCCAAGTCTTGGTGCAACAACCGATTTCGCTTGTAGCATGTACTCAAGGATTTTCATCGGAGACCCCCACTCGTTTGAATCAGGCATCAGCCCGATGTCAATTGCCGAAATGTAACTTGGGACGGAATCGTAAGGCACTCCGCCCGTAAATCGAACAAACTGTTCAAGGTCTTTGCTGCGGATCGATGACTTGAACTCGGCTTCCAATTCGCCTGTTCCGACGATCAGAAAAATACAATTGGGGCAATTCTTAGAAATGCTTGGAATCGCCTCAGCGAGGAACTCGATTCCATGCCATCGTCTTAGCGAACCGACAAAGCCAATTACGGTGGCATCCGGAGCGATGTTCAGCTTAAATCGGACACTTTGACGCACGTCATTGTTTCGAATCAGATGGTCTGGATTCACGGCATTGGGGGTTACCAAAACCCGCTCAGGTGGGACCTGGCGATCCTCTACACAGGACTTTAAAGGTTCAGAAACCACACAAACCAATTGACTCTTTTGAAGAACCCACTTCTCAATCCATCGGCATAACCGTCGATAGACCAGTTGCCTACGTTGAAACCGTCCAGCGTAGGTCGAATTGACTTCTAGTACCAAGGGTACCTGGAAGAGTCTACATGCTGCAGTTCCGCCAAAGTGATAGCATGAATAGCGTTCGTATACCAAGTCCGGGCGATTTCGAAGGATGTTCCAGCTCAACCGCGTAAAACTGATTGCGTTGTAGGCCAACTCTAAGGTATGCGTCAGCACCAACTTGAAAAATCCTTTCTTGGTTTTCGCCTCCTTGGAAGTGATACCTTTCATTCCCAACGATATTCCGAGTTCTCGTCGAGAGGCAGTTGGGCAGACGAGTTGAACCTCATGCCCTAGACCCTCCAGGGCACAAACCATTTCACGAATATGGATACCTTCGGCCCCATCTCCACGTGTTCGGTGATGATACAGTATCCGCATGATCAAGAGCCTATTCGATTCACAACAAAGATCTCCAAGTTGCCTTTTTTTGCTTTTGGGTTTCTAGGAAATTCTTTAATGTTGATGGCATGCTAATTCTTGATCGATCAACGAATTTTTCCTGAGCCGTTGTGCGTTTCTTGCTCATGAGGTAAAGACAGTTTGAGTATTACCATCCATGCCCATTTTTTGGTAAATGGAAGCATCGTAAATAGAATTTGATCGATTCGATTGGCGAATGCGAGGATACTCGGATAAGATTTCCAGTTTCGAAAGACTATCGAGGAAAGTGATAACATGTTGTAGTATTCAACGTCAACTTTTTCAAAGTATTCTTTTGCCAGGTTTATGTCGCTGGTCTTAAAAGGATGCTCATCTTCAGTACGCATTTTAGGAGTCAACCATCGATAAAAATTGATCAGTGGGTTGTGCCCCATCGGTTCTATAAACAAAGCGAAACCATCCTGATTCAGAACTCTAGAAAGCTCAGAATAGGAGCGGTTTAAATTCAGATGGTGCAGGATACCCGTCCCGACGATCATGTCGAAACTCTTTGCGGGGAAATCCAATGCTTCCGCATTCATCACTGCAAATTCGACTGGCAATCCTTCTTTGGCCGCAGTTTCCTTGGCAATCTTGACCGCTTCGTCAGAGATGTCGATCCCAAAGACCGACGCTCCATTGCGGGCCCAGGAAAAGGTAGTTCCACCCGTGGCGCATCCATATTCGAGTAACCTTTTGCCCGCGCAACACTGGGAAATCATTTGTTTGTACCGATTTTTGACCGGTCTCATCACCGCATAATACTTAGATGTTGGTTCGCGTACATGATCGCTCTCTCCGAACCTTTGGTTATGAAAGTCTTGTTCTCGCTTGATTCGTTCCTGGGTTTCTTCTTCTGCGTTCATTTGTTTAATCTCTTTTTTAAATGGTTGTTTTGAATTTTCGCCATCGATTTCAGCGTCGGATGGTCTTCGAGAACAACTCCCACCTAAGGGCGATCGATGTCCGAATCTCCATGGGATACCAACCAATCGGATACTACCAAGTCCTCAACGGTTTCCACCAAACCCTTCGATGCATACAGATATCGCGTTTCTGGCCTTCGAAGAAATCCTTTTTGAATGAGTCGCTCCTCAATGAACCTGTTGGTTATCTGTATAGATATAGCATCGATTCCAAGCTCTTGGGATTTGGCTATGCAGCCCTGAATAACCGTGTCCAAGCTGAATTTGTCTAATGCACAAATCATATCGATAAGGTGGATCCGTCGATATGGATACAACTTGCTGGGTTCATCGGTTTTAGTAACTACCGTTCCGATAAGCCGATTCTCACGATGTATGTCCCAGGACTCAAAGCACTGTCCCGGTTGTTCGATGTATTTCCAATTTAAATAGCTACTGTCACGCACAGCTAGGCACCCAACACTCCTACTCATCTGCGCCCAGATACTGTCGTGCCGTTTAGAAAAGTGTTCGATCTTTTGCAAAGAAATGTTTTGCGAACTCGACGGTTTCAGGGAATGACGTCTAGCACGACCAAGGCTAAGATACGCAGCAGCTAATCGGTCAATACCAATTGGAAATTTGTCTCGGAGCACTCGATCAGGCCGATTCATAAAAACGTAGATATGCAATGGGCAGATCTGCTTCCATCCTAGAGAATCCAAGATGCGTCGAATCTCCGACGTCTGACCCAACGACAATGCTATGGGCAGGTCTTCCTCAGCTTCTAACATAATCTGCGATCCGACACCTTTTTGGCGATATTCTTCTAGCACCATGGTGTCGACGAACCAAGCTGTAACCAACTCGCCGGCCTTCGTCTTGAGCTTGGTAAATTGTGCACCCATATGCCCCACGATTTTGCCTTTACTGCGGGCAAGCCAGACCTGTGGTGACTCTCCAAGTCTGTCTGCAGATTTCTGGAACATCCAATCCCATCTCATCTCGATCCACAGAGGATTTCGTCTTGGCCAAGCTTCTTTGCAGAAAGCCATTGTTCCATCGTGGAGCGAAGGTTGGTAACGGATCAACTCTATTCCATCAACCATTTGGGCTCGGCTCGAGATCGGGTGGGAAGTTTCGGCGCCTTGATCGATTCGGATAACACCCAGAGAAATAATCGACGCAATCCAGTCTCCAACGGTCTCATATTGCATCAAACGGGGGGGAGTTGTTAGCCCAAGCTGTTTGCGAATGTGGGTCGCAAAATCAACTGCCCCTAGCGAATCGAGTCCAATATCCACCATCCGCGTCGAAAGATTTAGCTTCGAAGCTGATTTGCCAATGAACTTTTCCAAGTCTCTACTTAGCAAGCGAACCAAACGGTCTTTTTTTTCATCTGTGTTCGAGCACTGGAAAAGTTCTTTGGCCCAAACTGCCGAGGGTGTCTGTCCTGCGGGCTTTCCAAGATTAGGGCTTGGTGAGGGGAATGAATCGATCCTGGCGCTCGATTCATTCATCTGTGCTATCTTTTTCGGCAATGCATCCATAATTCCCTGGGCTAGCGAAACGATCGTCGGTTCCCCAGCCAACATTTTTCCGGGTGCTATTCCTGAGTTCTTACGCAATCGCATCGACAGCTCAACGGCGGTGATTGAATCCAGTCCCAGCTTGTAGAGATTGCGGTCCAGGGCGATCCGATCTTCAGTAGCCTTAAGGACCTCCGACAACTCTTTGCGAACCAATCGCTGGAGTTCTGGAAGCTGCTCATGGGCTTGCATCCCTTCTAAACGTGCAAGCCATAGCTCTTTGGTGGATGAAATCGCCCTCGATTGCTTGGCCACCATCTGAGCGGCTCCAACGGTATTGTTCGACGATTCCCCGTTGACTGAGTCGAAGAACGGACGCGTCCTTCGAGCGGACATGACCGACACAAACCGATCCCACTTTGTATCGGTGATCACGGCATTCGAAGCGCCGATCTTTATGCAACGATCGATCGCTTCGATAGCTTGGGCTGGAACGAGTCCCTCCATACCAACCCGTCGGTACTCCTCAAGCGATCCTATGTCGGCCATCCCTCCTTGCGCCCAGGGTCCAAAATTTAGCACTGTTACGGGTAGTTCGTGAGCGACTCGCCATTGACCCAGCACATCGAGAAACGCGTTAGCCGCAGCATAGAGGAAACGCTGTGGGGCTCCCCACACCGAGGCGATCGAAGAGGCTAGAACAAATCGCTTGATCGGGTGGTGCATACTCCAAAGATGGAGATTCCATGCTCCTTGTATTTTGGCCTGCGTAACTCGATGAATATCCTCCATCGACCACTGGGCGATCGGTGCCAGGAAGTCGACACCCGCTGTATGGAAAACCGCTTCAATCGACTTTCCGAGCATTTCGGCAGTCAACTTCTCTATCCCTTTTTGACTGGAAACATCTGCAGATACCAGCAATACAGCAACCCCCTGGCTGCCCCAAGTCGACAATATCTTGCTTTGCTCTTGTGTCGGTTCTGACCGGCGACCAACCAACACCAGCTCGTTAGCCCCCTGTGCCACAGCGTATTGTGCCAACCGGAATCCGATCGCACCGAGTCCTCCGGTGATCAAAACGCTGCGTCCTACTAGGTTTTCACCGGCCTTATTTTCCTCGGCCTGCCCCAGCGAGGAACGAGTCTTGTTCGCGATCCTATCGGAATCCAGACGATGGAGTCGAGGTACCCAAGCTTGTTTGCTGAGCAAGATGACTTGGTCTTCGGGAATCTGATTTGAAATCAGTCTGATCGCTCCGGGTTCTGAGTCCCCAATATCGATTGCACCTCCCCAATACTCGGGCAACTCGATCGATGCTACCCTGGCCCCACCCCATAGAACAGCAGCAACCGGGGAGAGTGAAGGGGAATGATCGACCAGCGATGCACCTTGGGTAACCAGCCAGAAAACGCTATTCGCTTGCGCGTGCTTGGCGTCGTAGGCCTGTGCCGACTTGGCTAACTCCAAAGCCTTAGAAAAGGCTTCAATTTGGGATTCACATACCTTTTGTATCTGCTCGGCACTTCCCAGAGTGTCGGCGTTGTCCGGAAAACCACTGCCAGCGACCAGGATGATTCGATCCTGGCCCAGAAGCTCGACCGATGGTATCCCCCAATCTTTTTTGTCCCGATTCCACGGCACGAGCCGAACCGAACCTCCGCTGTGTTGGATTTGGTCCCCCAGGTTTTTTCCAAGGGCGAAATCCCCAATCGACAAGATCAGCCACTGCTTAGGGAACGTCACATTCGTGGTGACAGATGCAAGTGTTTGCTCCAGGGCATCCGATCGCATCCAGCGAACATTGTACAGGAGTTTATTGTACAGTCGCGTATCCGGAATCGATTCGATGGGTGTGGAGGTCAGGGTGTGACCTGTAATCGCATGCGTGGAAACGATTTCGTCCATTTCATCAAGCCAAATACGCCGGTTCGAGAATTCGTACCCAGGCACACTGACTCTGCGAGGCGAGTAGGGGGACTCAGCCCTTTGCCAATCGATCGGATAGCCATCGACGACCAGTTGCGCGACACCTTGGAGAATTGCGGACCAATCTTTTTGACCTCTTCTGGCGCTCGATAGCCAGCGAGTCGAATCGCTGATGTTAGGAAGCTCCATAGACCGTACCATGGTGGTCAAGACCGGATGAGGGCCGATTTCCAGAAAATGCGAAACCGACTTGCTCGCGAGCGTTTCCATGGCCTGCATGAACCGAACTGGTTGACGTACTTGGTCTACCCAATAACGCGGGGAAGCTAGATCTTTTTGGACGCTTTGCCCAGTGACCGTGGAGATGAATTCCACGTTCGGAACGCCGAGTTGTAGTTTCGTAACAACAGAACTAAACTCCTCGAGCATCGGTTCCATTAGCTTGGAATGAAACGCGTGGGAGACCTTTAAGGCTTGTGTTTTAATCCCTGTGGTCTCGGCTCGCTCTACAAATTTCGCGATTTGGGGAAGCGATCCGGAGATCACGGTCTGGTTTGGACCGTTGTAAGATGCGATCGACAGGTCGACACCGGCTTGGGCAACGATTGCTTCGACGTTTTGCGCTGAGGCGGCCACGGAGGTCATCCCGCCTCCGGATCGCAATTGTTGCATCAGTTCTCCTCGCGATACGACCAGTTGCAGAGCGTCATCCAATGAGCAACCTCCCGCGATGCAATAGGCCGCGATTTCTCCGATGCTGTGCCCGAGCACGAAATCCGGTTTCACCCCATAGGATTCCCAAAGCTTGAACAGACCGTATTGGGCGATGAAGATCGCCGGTTGGGTGAAACGTGTTTGATGTATGAGCGGATCTTGGCTGGAGTCTTTTTCGAAAAGAACCCTACGAATCGGTGACTCGAGTCGAGGGTCGATCAGCTCTGCGCACTGGTCGACCGCCTGCCTAAAGATGGGGCTTTCCCGATAGAACTGTGCAAGCATGCCTGGGTACTGGGAGCCTTGGCCGGTAAACAGGTAGGCGATTCGATTTGACTTTTTCCAGAGATTGTTTCCCCAGTGGAGATCGGTTGCATCGAAATCGGACTCCGTCGAGTTGAGTTCAGAAAGACTCCAGCGATCTAGTTTGTCGGCTGCAGCCTGAGGGTCGTCGACGATCATCGCCGCTCGGAACTCAAAGCTCTTACGTCCGATCTGGTTCGAATACAGAGCATTGCCGATCGACTCATGGTTTTTTTGCTTTAAGAAAGTCGACCATCGCTTGGCCTGCAATTGGAGAGCTTCGGGGCTCGGTGCTTGCAGGGTAAGCAGATACGATGACCGCTCAATAGTGGGGATTTGCGAGGGAGTCTCTGGAGCTTCTTCCAGGACGATGTGTGCGTTGGATCCACCCACGCCGAACGAGTTGACTGCGGCTCGGCGGGGAAGGATCTCATGGCGATTGGTGCTTGTGCAAAGAACCTCGAGGGGGTTCCAAGAGCCGGCTTGGCGTTGGATTTTGAAGGGGAGGTTATCGAAGGGGATCTGAGGATTGGGTTGGTCAGACGTGATACTCGGCAAGAGAGTTTTATGATGCAATTGCAGAGCTGCCTTTGCAACACCGACGAGACCTGCGCCGGCTTCGAGATGCCCGATGTTGGGTTTGATCGAGCCAATTCCCGTGTTGGCTTGGCATTCGATGTCGCTGTCCCACAACGAGGGATCGCAGTAAGCCATTTCAAGGCCGCGTACTTCGATCGGGTCACCTAGTTGGGTACCGGTTCCGTGGGTTTCGACGTAACCAATGGTTCTAGGGTCGACCTCGGCATCTATCAGCGCAGCTCGGATGGCCAGGGACTGTGCGACGGGGTTTGGGGCGGTGAATCCGACGCTACCTGCCCCGACGCTTAGCCCAGTTCCTTTGATGACGGCATAGATGCGATCTGTATCGCGCTTTGCATCGGAAAGAGGTTTCAGGACAATCGACACGGCCCCCTCGCCGATGACCGTTCCATCGGCTTGGTCCCCAAACGGTACGCACTTACCTGTGGGGGTCAGAATCCCAAGATTACCCAACTGAATGATTCTCGAGGGGTCAACAATCACATTCACACCCGCAACAATCGCGCTGGTGCAATCGCCTCTTCGGATCGATTCACAAGCGAAATGCAGGGCGGTGGCCGACGAAGAACACGCAGTATCGATGGCAAGGCTAGGTCCACAGAGACCTAAAAACTGGGATATGCGGTTCGCGAAACTAAAGCCTTCCCAACACCGGTAGACACTACCGCTATGTGCAGCGATCGGATTTGCAAATCGCCCATAGCATTGATACATGTAGCCAACGAATACACCGGTTGTTTTATTCACATCTGGACGAAAACCTCCTGCATCCTCGATGGCATGCCATGCGGATTCCAAAAGCAATCGCATTTGTGGATCCATGTACTCTGCTTCGCGCGGGGATACACCGAAAAACTCGGGGTCGAATTCGGACACCGATGGGAGCAAGGCTGCAAAGTAAGGTGTATCGGTTTGAAGTTCACCGGCGAAATCCTGGCGTTGCTTGGGCACACGCAATACCTTGCTCTCGGAGTGAAGCAATGTCTCCCAAAGTTTATCGATTCCCTTACCCGCCGCCGTATAGGCGCTGATCCCTACGATGGCTATGTCTCGATTGGCTTGCGAGGCCGATTCGGAGTCCCCGGGGATATTCGATAACCTGCTGTGGCCTTTCGGTTTGGACTTGGCTCGTCGAAGCTCTCGGATCTGCTGGATGATTTCCGAGACACTTCGATGTTCGAAAAGCAGGGTCGGTGGCAGATTTGGAAGTGCCTTTGATAACGCAACGGTGATTCCGACAATTTGAAGCGAATCGCAGCCCAAGCTATCGAGCCGATCGACTTGCAAAACACTCTCTGCTGGGCGTTTTAGCACGTCAGCGAATACTCGCACGACTGTATCGTCAATCCCATCTAGGTCAGAGGCCGAGTCCGTTGAGTCTTCGAGTAGGGTTTCTTCGAGAACCTGAGTAGGTGTGTCATAGGTGTCTAACATCGAGGACAAACCACGCAAGGAAGAGTAGTTTGTGATGGTTTGCTCAATCTGAGTTTCACGGCGACGGTTGTCCTGTGCCAGGGTGCTCGTCGATTTCGTATTCCCCTTGGATGTGTCGTTGTCTGCTTGGGACTCCAAAGCGTCTTGGCCAGCAACCCGGTACGTCAGATTTAGCAGTTCGCTCGCAGAAGTAAGCCCTTCAAACGTTGTCTCTTGGCCGACAGCGAGCCCGAGTGTTTGCTCGAGAAAATGCCGAGCGGGACGATTTTTGTCCGTCGGTCGATACTGCCATCGGACATCGGCGCAGCCTCGCGCTAAGGACCGCCGAGCAATTTCCGCAACTATTCTGTGTTCTACGCCTCGTCCGAGCACTCGGCAACTGAGCAGGAACGTATCGACTTGGTAGATGCTGTTTTGGTTATCCGCTGTACCGATGAAAAGTCCCACGACCCCATAATCGCCAAATCGATCTCGCACAGAGAGGGTACAAACATCGCTGTCGGACCGCGTGGATAAGGCTTGAATTTCCGATTCGTTTCTCCGGATGGTGGTGAGGTTGAATTGATTGGTGCGGAGAGTCAGTTGCGACGCTCGAGCCAGATCTGCGGACTGTACGTTGGTGAAATCGACGACCAGTTCGAGCGAATCGATGAAGTCTTGGAAGTTCGAGGCATTCTTTTGTACCTGTTGCCTCTCAAATTCCTCCTTGTACATCCGCGTTCTTTCGCGGTCTTCCTTGGTGATTGAGTTAAGATCCAGTTCCCAGAGATGGTCTACGAGACTTTGGGCTCGAACTTCGTCGTGAGGCCACTGAATCGTCAGTACATTCGGGCAGCCTGCACGAACTTCGGCACACTCGACGGGATTATCGTCGATGAATACGAAGCTATCGAGGCCGAGATTCAATTCAATCGCTAGTTCCTGGATGTTTTGGCTCTTTGGCATCCAGTTGATCTTCGCGGCGACCAGTTCCTCTCTGGTAAGCAGAAAGTCTGCTCTTGTGTCAAAAACCTGCCATACATCTTGGGGTTCGTTTTTGCTCGCTAAGCACAGGAGGACTCCACCCTCTGACAACTCCTTGAGCTTGCCAATGAGCTTTCGGTGCGATGAAGAGATCGATATGCCCGAGGCCCCCAGTTCCCCAACGACACCACTCCATAGTGTGTTATCGCAGTCCAGTACGATGGCCTTCTTGGGTGGGCTGATTTTGCGACTGAAAAAGCGAACAATCAGGGTTGCCAAAAACGCAAAGTATTCGTCCTTGTACGGGATATGTCCAATTTTGTTCCGAAGTGGGTCAAAAATGCCATGCTCAGGTACGGAGTACTTTCCGTGGTGATCCCGAGCAGACCAAACACTTACACCAGGCACGCAAGCCAATGCCGTAACAATCTCCTGGTGGATTTGACTCTCGGTCATTTTGCCGGGAAAATCTTGTTTCTCGTTTGGGCAGACCAAAACAAGTGTTGCACCTTTCGCAAACGTTCGATGCTGACGCAGAGCATTCACAAACTCACTGGCCGCATCGACGATAAAGTCGTCCACGTGTTGTGGATCGCTTCGAAGCAAGTCCGGGTATTCTTTGATCCAATCGCCGATTCGGAGCAGCACGGTCGAGCCGTGTTGTGATCGAGACACTTCGCTAGAGGGGTTTAAAAGCTCTTGCAGTATTTGGTTGTAGGGAGCGATATGGCCATCGATTCGTTTCTCCAATACATCGGACCACGCGTCAAAGACCTGCTTGATTGGATCCAGTGTAAAGTTTGCAACAAGCGAAATGGTTAGGTCGTATTTTGAGGATTGATTTTTAGGCCATTTGAATTTTGGGAAATCCGTTAACACCAATAAGTTGTCACGCAATGAGCTTACCGGTTCGCTGATCTGAGCCAGAGTTTGTCGCACGATTGCCAGCGAAGCGTCACGAACTGGGATAGCCCCGAGTGCGGAGGTTGGCGTGTCGTTCCATGTCGTTTGTAGTTTCGGGGGTCTAGCGATGAGAAATCGGATTCCAGGGTGCTCTTTGGAGGCAACACTCAATGAGGTTTCTAGAGCATTTTTTACCGACACATAATCACTAAACCCGCTTGGCGTTTCCTCTACAAACGAGGAGGAAATACCTACAATAGAGCCTTTCGCATCAGATACCAAGGGAAGAAAGGAATGCAGAGGAGAAAGGAACAATCGGATATTTCGATTCAAATACCCAAGAGAATTTTCCACGTCCGAAGCACGGATCGCTCCGTGGATAGGAGGTTCACAGGCATTGAGGACTAGCAAATCGAGATTTTGACGATTATCGCGGAAGGATTTCGCGAGGTGATCACAAAAAGCTGGATCACCGATATTTCCCAAAACAACATCTGCTATACCTCCCAGCGACTCGATATCCCGGCAAATCGCATCGGTGGTCGAAGATTTATTTCGACTTACCAACATAACCCTGTAATTCGCGGCGGCAATCCCGATGGCTATCTCGGCTCCAAGACCCCGGCTCGCCCCACAAATCAATGCAATTTTTTCGACGGGCTGATCCTGAGGGATTTTCGTCAACATTCTTGCATAACAAGATGTAGAAGTTAACTGATTTGCGAATCGTACGTAGCACTGAATTTGGCAGCTCGCAACGGGGATCATATCGGGAGTGGCGACATCCAATTGCATTTCGAGAATCCGAAAATTCTCGTCATAATTGATCAGTGTTAGGCGATAAAGCAACTCTAAGGTTGCTGGAGGATCGCCCAAGAATTCAACCGAAAGCTTGGTGAATAATGAAGCAAGCCCGGGGACCTTCATCCCGACGACGTAGCTACAGAGCCCTAGAACTTGTTCCTGGATCAGTGAGAAGCTGCTGTTCTCTGAGAGCTGATGCTCCCCGAACCGATGCAAGCCGAAAGATACAGCTCCGGTTCGAAAATGATCAGGTGTCCACAATGTAGGCTGATCGTCGATTCCTGATCGGCTTGCAGAATGCTTCGCAGATTGCATCCAATCGAAAGAATTCGCATTGTTTTTCATTCCCCAACTGGCCACCACATCCATCTGCAGCGACTGGTCATTAGAGACTCTGCCGATCCAGCGATCGGAACTGGTTTCGAAGACAGTGGTATACGTTTTATCGGGACGTACCTCTGCTCGGAATTGAACGTCGATACAACGGACCGGATTTGCAAAATCTCTCTGATCATGACCCCGACTTCTCAAAGACTCGATCAGTACGAGCATCCCGTGACAGATCGTGCCACCGAATACAGATTCCTTGGCCGCCACAGGATCGACGTGGATGGGGTTGCAGTCCCCGGTCCAGCGAGCAAAATCCAAGACTTGCTGCTGCGTGACGATCATGTGTCCTGTTTTTTCGGTCGGGAAATTCATGTTTCGATCTTTTGGACCGCACTTGGGTCGATTCTCTTCGTCAAATCCGAAAGGGTGCTTCCTATGCATTGCTGAGATTTCGTTGCATACTCTAGGGTGCCCTCAAGCCTTTGATACAAGGATTCAACTCCTTGGGGGTCTTTAGCATATGGGGAGTAACCTGGCATCAAAGAGGTGCTATGGAGCATCAAAACCAGATGTTCGACTCCATCTTTAAGCGAACTATGCACCAAGCCCTTGAGTTCCGCGAGCGTGGTTCCTTCAGGCGAGAGCTTCAAATGGTTTGTAAGTCCTAGTCGATTAGAAATCGAAGCGAGTTTTGTCGCTCGGCCGAAGGGAGTATCCAACAAACCTCTCAAACGTTGCCTGAATGCATAGAACCTCGGGCGGGTAAATCCTGTAGTGATTGGAACCTCCATCAGTTCAGATTGCCCGCGCAAATCCGAAACTCGGGAAGGATAACGAGTTAATCTTCGGAAGTCAGGGCCTTGCGAATTCCTGTAGTCGAACGCCGGTAGGACGCTCGAATCGATTTTGTACCCGAGTTTAACCAGGGGACCTACGGTTGTACGATCGAACCCATAGCGTCCAGCCCTGTACGAAGTGGGCGACTTGCCAAAAACCTCTGCGATCCTTTGTGTCAACCACTGGAGCTTTGCAAACTGCAATTCCTCAGGCAAATTGCACATATAACTTTCACGATTCGAAGCTGTTTCAGAGACGATGGGAGGATTGCACCAAGGATGACAATGGGTGCCTATCTCGCAAACTCCCATCCGCATCCAGGATTTCAACTCATGGATCGCGATCGGATCATCCAAAACCGGCGCGTCGATTAGGTAGGTTGGAGGGACCAGGTATTTTTCGCACAGACTTTGAAATCGCTCTAGTCCGCGCAAGTTCTCTGTGGTGCAATTGCGGACAGGATAGCCTCCCGCCCCCCAGAGACCTTCCTCCTCGGTGTCGACAGTGACGACGATAGTGCGTATCTGCGAGTCCTTGTTGTTACTCATTCAATAATCACGGAATTCGTAGTTCGTGAAAGTAGCATCACTTCTTGACCAAGCGATCCCGAAAGGTCTTCTTACAAATGCCGACGAAGCAACGCGAATTTAACGATAGGAATTCCAATGGTTTTTGATGAAGTGGAACCGTTGTTTTCTGGGATTCCATCGGTTTTACAACTTACTCTCGCCAATTTGAATCCTCAAATTCTGTGGAGAGAAAAATGTTACTTGTAAACGGCAACGGTCAATGCTGGCAGAAGCAGGGCAACCGCATCTTAAATGATTGCTGCTAGGCAGTTTAGGAGATAGTTTTCGTCCCAAGCTGCTCGTTTTCGCTTCTTCCGAGTGCTTTCTTTCGAAGTGTCCAGGCTAAGGATGTTAATCGCGAAGCGTCGAAGCAATGCAAAATTGTCCGGACTGTGGCCCTTGCGAATCCGGCTTTGGTCTTCGTTGAAGGTCATGTCCAGTACCCAATGAAATGAGTTCTCGATGCCCCAATGCGCTCGTACAGCACTTGCAAATTTCTTTACGCTAACCGGTAGGCTACTCAGATAGTATCGAATCTCGCTGCATTCCTTCCCGTCGCGAATGGTGATGTTGTGGACCTGCCCGATTGACTTCGCTCCCTTCCAAGAATCTAATAGCGATTCTCCAGTCGGCCATGTTTTGCATCCGATGTATGGTGGTGTCGCACCCCGGTTTCGATATATCCTTCCTCGTGGACTTGATCGAAATGCTCGCTCATCGCCTTGTGCAGCGTCGGATGGTTATCCTTGATCGCCAAGACATAGTCTCCACCACCATCGACGATCTGCGCGGCAATGTCTTTTTGGCTTCCCATGGCATCCATGGTGATGATGGCCCCTTTGAGTTCGAGTTTCTTGAGCAATTCAGGAATTGCTGTGATCTCATTGGACTTTTGGTCGACGGATTGGCATCCCAAGACGACGCGGTTCTCGACGCTCCAAGCGGCGACGCTATGGAGCATGCTTTTAAACGATTTCTTGTCATGGGACCGCCTGAGCGATTTGCCATCGATGGCAATCACATTGAGTCCATCGCTTCCAAAATTCAGGCCCGAGACCCAGGCCGAGAATGCTTCCTGGAACGCGTCGGGGCGAATCATGCGAAAGACTCGGCTGATGGTATCGTGGGATGGAACGCCATTGCTGAGCTTGATGAACTTCTTGAGCCACGAAAACCGGATCTTGGCAAACAACTCGATATCCTCCCAACCGTCAGCACCACATAGCACGGCCAGAACCGACAGAACGAGGATATCTTGGAGATCATGGGCCTTGGTTCGATCAACCCTGGGATCTTCGACCACCGCCATGCACTCGACCAAACTCAGCTTTGCAACCATTCCATGGACTCCAGTAAGCGAAAGGGATCAGTTTTTGATATCTTTCGATGCTAGCATTTTCTTTGGCAACCCCCATGCGTATGTTAGTTGATTAAAACTTTGATGCGTTTGCCCTG
>JAPLNM010000082.1 GCA_026692845.1 Planctomycetota bacterium
ACGTAACGGCATCTGCGCAGGCCGAATGCTACCATTCAATCTCCCTGAACTCGAAGTCTCCGGGCTAGCTTTAGTCACTGCCATCGACGACTGCCCACCAATCGCCGACGGGGAAGGCTCAGTCGTCACCGCACGGTTTGTTACGCGCGAAGTCCACGTCGTAGCCAGCGTGGATGTGCTAGGTGCTGATGGCTCTGTCGAGACCATCACCGGAACGACCATCCACCCTGTGTGGTCAGTCGATCGCCAGGAATGGGTGCCGCTCGCTGAACTCTCCGACGGTGAGACCTTGCAAGGGCTCGATGGTCTTGCGGTCGTTTTGAGCGTCGCCCTTTCGCGAGTCTCCCAGCCGGTCTACAATATCGAAGTCCACGGCGAGCACGTCTACCAAGTCGGCGAGCTGGGATTGGTGGTGCATAATGTTTGCGACCCTGAACTTCTTGCGCGATGGGGAGCTGGAAGTTTCGATGATGTTATAAAAAATGTGATGTGCCATTTTAGAGAACACGCCGCAGATGTGAAAGCAACCGATTTAAACGACTATATGCGTAAGGCTATCCAAGCGATGGAGTCACGGCGAGGACGAGGTGAACTTGTAGAGGGATTCACCGAGGGTTTTCGTAGATTTCGTGTGCATGGAGTTAACCGATATGTAGATGTTGAAACGATTTTAGAAAAAGTAATCTCATTTGGGGCTCGTTAATGCTTGAATCGGGATGGATTAAGACGCGTCGTCGGCAAGTAAAGGTTGAAAAAGTTGTCGGCTGGTATGATGTTTGGACCGGAGATTTGCCGTTCGCGAAATTTACACTTCGAGTTGTAGAAAACGAAAGCGGAAGCTTCCAAGCGACCCCAAACGTATTTGTAAAGAGTAGCGACGGAATCGAATATACATGCGGTGTTGGTTCAACGGTTTCCGAAGCCGTGGCGGATGGGATTGACCGGTTCTACGATGAAATCGAGAAGGTCACAACGATCGATCAAGTAACCGAAGACTGTTTCGCATGGCTCTGTTGGACTCCGTTTGGGGCGACTCCGTTCGAACCGGAATCAGATGCCTAAATCAAGTTTCTATATTTCCGTAACTCATCCGAAGTAACAAGCAGTCCCTGCTGCGACAAGCAATTCAGATACTCGTCAACATTCTTGGGTGGATTGCGAAGATTGATTCTTTGACGCTTAGCAGCTGAGCAAACGACACTTCGAGCACGACACACTTGGGACAACACGAACTCGTCAGGATGGAATGCCTCAATACCAAAGGGTTCGAGACTTTTCTTCGGAAAGTCTTTTGTGTTGAAAGTGACTATGGAATTTGCACCGCATCGAATCGCAGCGGCCAGAACATGCCGATCGTTCGGGTCTGGTAAACTTAAGCTGAGGATTAGCGATTCATACCCAGTTACCAAACAGTCAAGGACGTTTTCATCCATGAGTTGTCTGGTTCGTGCAAGTTGGCGTGCCGTGAGGTCAGGGCGATCTCTCAAGACATTACGAATCCACTCCTCGTGAATCCTATCGGTCCATCGAGCTCGAAACAGATTCGTGATCGCCAGATGCATGAGAAAATCGCGAAGTGCCGCCGGATACATCACACAGGCATCGTAGACCACCGTGAACTGAGTCACTTCTTAGTACCCTAGACCCAACTTTTGCGCCTCGGCAGCTAGTTCATCGAGAGTCTCCAATCGCTTTCGATCCATCGATCGTTTGTATTCCATCAAATCGTGGAGCAATACTCGGCGATGCGTCCCAACTTTTCGATAGGGGATATTTCCCTTTTCGAGCTGCTCAACAATAAATGGCCTTGATACTCCTAATAATTCCGCAGCTTGCTGAGTCGTTAATGCCGTATGGACTGGAAGGAGTGTAATGGCGTTGCCTTTGGCCATCTCGTTGAGTATGTGTCCGAGCATCCTAAACGCAGTTGCAGGCACGGATACGACCGTCTCGTCACCGCTCTGGGTACTAACTCGCAAAGTAAGTGGCGAGTCTGACTCGTTTGATACGATCTTGGCAATGCTGCGACTCGAAGCTATCGCAAGCTCTTCGTCGTCGCGACTCGGGGACACTGTGTCTGGGAAATCGGTCAGGTTAGTGCTCATTGGTTCCTTGCCTCCATCACAAGATTATCATCCATTCGCAGCAAAGGCAACAAACGAAACAATCGAAAAGCGAGCTTTCGTTTGCTCATTTTCGTTCCAACCTGTTAACTCACGAGTTCGAACCTGCATTTCCAAAACGGGACCGAACGGGTCTAGAGCTCCATAAGTCCTTGCTGATAAACGCTTTACGTTTTCCAGGCAAAGAGAGTATTGTTACGAAGAGGGTTGCGCTCGGGGAGATCACGCCACGATTTCCATTCTCTCTAACAGTGGGCACGTCGATACGTGCCCCCGATCCAACCAAACGAAAAACACGGGAGATCCACTACCGAAACAGCTGGGATCTTCCGTTGCGTCTTTGCGTCTTTGCACCTTTGCGTTTATTTCTCCTCTTAGCTTTGAACCTGGAAGAAGGTATCGAAGATCGCTTCGCCGATGTCGTTGAGTTTCGATTGAAAGTGGTCGATGAATTCATGCAGTCCGTCGTCCATGACTTCTTCGATGTCCAAGAATTCCAGTTCTGAACGAAGGCGTCCGAGCAACTGTTCGGCTCGGTTGCTGTAGTTGCCTTGTGTCCCACCGGTGATCTGCAGCAGGGATTTTTCCGCAAGCGAAATGCAGAAGCGTACAGCGCGCGGGAAGTCGCGGTCGAGCAAGAGGAAGGCAGCTACGAGGTTGGGCGATAGCCGGCCGAATTTGCGCCGGTACATCTCCAGCGCACTGGCACTTTTGAGCAACATGCCCCATTGGCTGATATCGACCGACATGCCGATATCATCGACGCTCGGAAGGACCAGAAAGTACTTCACATCCAGGATGCGCGATGTTTTGTCGGCCCGTTCGAGCATGGCTCCGAGCCGTCCAAAGTTCCATGCCTCGCCGTGGGACATCGTCCCGCTGACGACCCCTTCGATCAAATGGCCAAACTGACGGACTTTGGCAAAGAACTCGAACGGAGACTCGACGGCTTGCGTGTCGTTCCTGCTCTCCCTCACGAAAAGATAAAACTTATTGAGCTCTTCCCACATCGGGCTACTGAGCATCTCGCGGCTCTGTCGCGCGTTTTCGCGAGCGTACTGAAGACAAGAGAGGATCGAATTGGGGTTGCTCTCGTCAAAGGTCAAAAATCGAATGACATCCTCTTGAGAAACCTTGGGGTAACTCTCAAAGAAACCCTCCTGGTCGCCGGTTGTGTAGATCAAGGCCTCCCATTGATGTTCGGCTTTTCCACCGAGGCCGAGCGTCAGGTTCAAGGTAACGTCGATGAATCGGGCGATGTTTTCGGCCCGTTCTGTATAACGTCGCATCCAAAAAATGGAATCGGCTACTCGGGATAACATCGTACCTGGATCCTCCGCCGAATCGCGTTGATTGGATGAATCGTGTTTGCTTCGTTGGCCAAGGGGTACTGGCGTAAATCGGCGATCAGCATGGCCGCATGACCCAAGTGTCTTTGCTTCCGCCCCCTTGGGAGGAGTTGACCACCAAGGAGCCTTTGACCAAAGCGACCCGGGTCAATCCACCTGGAACAATGTAGATGTCTTCGCCGTAGAGGATATAGGGACGCAAGTCCACGTGCCGGCCCTCAAGGGTATCGCCGCAAAGGGTCGGCACGGTGGAAAGATCGAGCATCGGCTGGGCTACATAGTTTCGAGGATTGCTCAGGATCTGCTCGCGGCAAGTCGAGAGCTGCTCTCGCGTGGACTTAGGACCCAAAACGATGCCGTAACCGCCCGATTCGTTGGCCGGCTTGACGACCAATTCGTCGATATGGTCCAGAACGTATTGACGCTCGTGGGGATCGGCGCACATGTAGGTCGGGACGTTGGGCAAAATGATGGCTTCCCCGAGATAAAACTCGATCATCTTCGGGACGTAGGCATAGACGGCCTTGTCATCGGCAACTCCCGTGCCAGGTGCATTGACCAGTGCCACCCTGCCGTTGCGATAGACATCCATCAAGCCACGAATGCCAATGGTCGAGTCGGGACGCAGGGTGCTTGGATCCAGAAAGTCATCGTCGATTCGGCGGTAGATGACATCCACGCGTTTGAGTCCCCGGGTCGTTCGCATCCAAACGTACCCATCGTTGACGACCAAGTCGGGGCCTTGGACCAACTCAACTCCCATTTGTTGGGCTAGGAAGCAGTGCTCGAAATAAGCGGAGTTGTAGACCCCGGGAGTCAATACAACCACGTTCGGATCGCGTGCCGAGGCCGGCGCGACGTACTGAAGCATCTTCAGGAGTTGCTCTGGATAAGTTTCGACGGGCAAGATATTTTGCCCGTCGAAAAGCTGAGGAAAGGTCCGTTTCATCACCTCGCGATTCTCGATGACATACGAGACCCCCGAAGGGCATCGCAAGTTGTCTTCGAGGACATAGATCTGTCCATCTCCACCTCGGACCAAGTCGGTACCGGTGATGTGGCACCAGATGCCTCGCGACGGATTCATCCCATGCAACTGCTTGAGATACCCCTTGCTCGAGGCGATCATGTACTCGGGCATGATCCCCTGGCGAACGATCTTCTGCTCGTGATACATGTCGTCGATGAACATGTTCAGGGCTCGAATCCGCTGCTTGAGCCCCGTCTCGATCATCCGCCACTCGGCTTCGTGAATGACCCGTGGGATCAAATCAAAAGGCCAAATTTTTTCCGTTCCAGCAGCATGCCCGTAAACGTTAAAAGTAATCCCCATATTCAGAAGCTCATGGTCGGCCGCACGCTGGCGTTTTTGAAGTTCCCCAAGGGGTAACGACGCAAGTCGATCGGCTAGGAACTCGACCCCTTGGCGGGGGACTCCCTCCGGAGCAAACATCTCGTCGTAAAATCCACGGCAATCGTAACCGGTGCTCAGTGGTTGCAAGTTCAAGCTCCCTTGTGCCCAAATGGACTGCTAAATGTCGGCCCCTACTGCCCATTTGTTTGGCAATTCAACGGCAATCTCCGGGCAATCGCTTGGTGCAAAACCAGACCGTAGCGGTGTTTCACTGAGTGATCGGATCTTGACGGCAAACAACCAGGTTAAAAGACGCGGAGAATGGACTGGTGAGCAAATGACGCGCCAAACTCTCGGAGCATCAAGCCATTTGGAGTCAATTGCCCCTGGCAGCCTGCGCTTGGTCGCTCAACTTGTCCGCGTGCCGATCGATTGCTTGATCGCGTTGAGCAATTCCACAGCGTGCTGGATTTCGGCTTTCTGACGCTCGGGTTCCTGAGGGATTTCCCGTTCGATGGTCAACGGTCCGGTGTATCCGATCTCCTTGAGCGTCTGAAGGTACAGCCCAATGTCGACTTGCCCTTTGCCCAAGGGGACTTCGGCTCCCCAAGTCTTACCCGGTTGATCGCTCCAGGTTGCATCTTTGCAGTGCACGCTGCGAACGTACTTGCCGACTTTGCGTAGGGCCTCGATCGGTTGACCGGTTCCGTAGAGGATCATGTTCGCGGGATCGAAGTTGATAAAGAGATTCGGGCGCTGAGTATCGCCGATGAACTCAAGCAACGCGTCGGCCGTTTCTTGGCCGGTCTCCAAGTGGATCGCCTGCTCGTTCTTGGCTGCATGATCGCACAGAGTTCGGGTGACTTCGACAACATCGGCATAATCCTTGCTCTTGGTGTCGTGGGGCACGACGCCGATATGCAAACCGACGACGTCACAGCCAAGAAGCCTTGCGAAATCGGCGATCTCCTTCATCTCCTTGAGACGCGCTGCGCGTGTCTCGGTCGGTACTAGGCCAATCGTGCGTTCGACGGTGGGGATATCGGCATAGCTCTCCCCATCGAATCCACCGAAAACGCAAGTCAGTTCGATCCCGTAATGATCAAGCTTCTTGAGGAAGGCTTCGGCCGCCGAAGGGGTTCGACCCGAGGCATGGGGTGTGTGAAGTTGGATCGAAGGGATACCTAGCTCTCGGGCGACCTCCAAATGGACTCCAAACCCTGCATCGATGCTGGTGAAAACCCCGATGGACCAAGGTGCTAAAGGCATGAACATAACCTTTCAAGAACAGACTAAAGGAAGCTTGATAAATGCAAAGACCTTACGGAGCACTTGCTCGGTAAGCGTTAGAGCATGCGAGATCGGGCCATTGCGTCTTCGGCCATTCGAATGAAACTTGTCTCGCCGGTGCCCGCATAGGCTCTCTGATATGTAACGCTCAGGAGGGTAAAATTGAAAGCTTCGGTAGGCTCGATCTGGCAAGCCTTTTCCGCATGAGCGACGGCCAAGGTATGCTCACCCAGACTCGTAAAGACCCGGGCCAAGGTCAAGTGACTCAAAACATGCTCAGGGGATTCTTCCAAAATTCCTAGCAGCAAATCGCGCGCTTCTTCAGACTGTCCCGCATCCTTGAGCTTCTCGGCTTGGCTGTAACGTTCATTGACGGTGCTCATGCGGCCCTTTAAATTCGTTGGATCCATAGGTTGCAGCAGCAATCGAACAGGGGCCTTCCCTGACGATATCCTCTGCGGTTAATCAATTTCAGCGACCAATTGTAACGTGTTTGGAACCAATTGGGGAACAGGATTCAAGCCTTATCAGGGGGTTTCGCTATGGCGATGCCTACCCAAGTCGGTAATATTTTCCGGTTGCAGGGGCTAGCTTCCGCCCTGCGATCCATCCTCGATCCATTTTTACTCATTTTTACGACCAAAACTCGGGATCCCCCCTCCATGGAAATCTGGCCCGCAATCGATCTGCTCGGCGGCAACTGTGTTCGTCTAAGACAAGGGGATTATTCCCGCAACACCGTTTTCAGCCAAGAGCCTGGCCAAGTCGCCCAGGAGTGGTTCGACGCCGGGGCGTCGTTTCTCCACTGTGTCGATTTGGACGGCGCGAAATCCGGCAGCATCGTCAACCAGCGGGCGATCGAAGAAATTCTCCAAGCTGCCCACGGACGGATCGTCCAACTCGGCGGCGGGGTTCGCACCGAAGCGACGATTCGACGCCTCCTAGACTTGGGACTCTCACGACTCGTTGTCGGCACGGCCGCCCTGCGCGACCCGAAATGGTTCGCTTCGATGTGCAAGGAATTCCCAAACCAATTGGTCCTAGGCCTCGACGCCAAGGAGGGGTTGGTTGCAACCGAAGGTTGGTTGGATGTTTCGAAAACCCCAGCATCGGTCTTGATCGAGCAAATCGCCGAGTTGACCGACCAATGCGCAGCGATCGTCTATACCGACATCGACAAAGATGGCATGATGGAAGGCCCGAATTTCCAGAGCCTTGCACAAATCCAAAAAATCTCTGCGTTCCCTGTCATCGCCTCAGGTGGCGTTACGACCCTCGAGGATGTGCAAAAACTCGCGACGCAAAAGACCCATGGGGCCATCATCGGTCGCGCTTTGTACGAAGGAACCCTCAGCCTCAAAGAGGCCCTTAGGATTAGCCAATCCGATTCTCCATAAAACAATTTTCAGCATCCATCGCCATAGGCTTGTTTCTGCGATTCGTTGCACGCTACACTTAGGGAATAAGTGTTCGTTTGGCACTTAGTGGGAGTGCAGTTACTGCACAGGCGGTCCCGCGTTTTTTCCAATGGAAGTCCGCCCCCGAAGACTCGGGGGTGATTAAGCAACCTGGAGTTCGTCGAATGAAAAAAGTTGAAGCTGTTGTTCGCCACTTCAAACTTGAAGACGTCAAAAACGCACTGACCGAGCGAGGGATCCACGGGATGACCGTCACAGAGGTCCGAGGTTTCGGACGTCAAAAGGGCCATACCGAAATCTATCGTGGGACAGAGTACGCTGTGGATTTTGTTCCCAAAGTCAAAATCGAGGTCGTTTGTTCTGATTCCAATCTTCAGTCGGTGATTGATATTATCGTCAAGACGGCGCAAACTGGGCAGATCGGAGATGGAAAGATCTTCGTTTCCAACCTGGACAACGCCATCCGGATCCGGACTGGGGAGCAGGGAGAGGACGCACTGTAACCATCGCTTGGTCCTTTAAAGATTCGTCGAATTAGACTTGTCCTCTCTTCATCCCCAAGTCATTGAGTCTCGGCAACAACTTGCCGAGGCACGGCTCAAGTCGGCGAACCTTCATTCGTCCGGAAATACCGGTCTGCAAGTCTGTCTTGCTTGGGCGGACTCTGTCGATGCGATCGTGCATGGACTGATCAGTGCGGCTTGCCAAGACGAAAATGCAGATCCATCGAAGTTTGCGTTTTTGGCGTTAGGCGGATACGGGCGACGGGACCTCGCTCCGTACTCCGATTTGGATTTGATGCTTCTGCATAACAATTTGCCAGAGAAATCCCTCCAGGCGATCGCCCGAGGCGCTTCTCAGATGATCGGCGACTCGGGCTTCCAACTCGGATTCTCCGTAAGAACCCCTTTCCAATGCCGACAATTGGCTTGGACCGACGCCCAAGTCCTAACGTCTTTAGTAGAGATGCGTCTCGTATACGGTTCGCAACCTCTGTTCGAGTCTTTCGAGAACTCCTTTAAAAATGGAGCGAAACTCCGTTGGCGTTCTTTGGCTTCCATGATCGAAAAAGAACGCTTCGACGAACGTCGCAAATACGGTGAAACCGAGTTCTTGCTCCATCCAAACGTCAAGCGATCCCGGGGGTGTTTGAGGGACGTTCAAATTGTTCGCTGGATCGGTTTTGTTTGCTTCGGCGAAAAAAACCCGGAGCACTTGCGCGATGTCGGCCTACTGGCTGAAGAAGACTACGCGCCGATCCACGAAGGATACGATTATCTGCTGAGACTCAGAAACCAACTCCATTTCATGGCCGGCCGAGCCCTGGATTCCCTCGACCGATCCAAACAGATGGAGCTTTCCAAGTGGATGGGCTTCGAAGGCCGAGAGGGCGTCTTGCCCGTCGAGGAATTCATGTCGCAATTTTTCGAACTCACCAGTGAGCTGCGATACAGCTCCGCAAATTTCGTCGGCATGGCTCGCTCGCGTCTGACTCCCTTCGGTTTTATGTACCGATTTTTGAGCCTTACGGCAGGCAAGAATCTGCGCTTGGGACTCAAAGAAGTCTGGGCCAACCGCAAAGGCCTCGAACGCATCAAAGATGATCCCGGTATGGTTCTCGAACTGATGCAAATCGCCAATCGACACCAGCGACGCATCGAACACAAAACCTGGCGGACCATCCGCAAAGGGATGCTCAAAAGGGTCGATAAGCCGGTCGGCCAAGAGGCCATCGCTCGGTTCCTAGGGCTCATGAGCACTCCGGGTAGACTCGGAGAAATCCTCCGCCGATTGCACGAACTGCGCGTGCTCGAACAAATCATTCCCGCCGTTCGGCACACGCGCTCCTTGCTCCAATTCAACGAATACCATAAGTACACCGTCGATGCCCACTGCATCCGAAGTGTCGAGTGTGTCGAGGAATTTGCCAAGCGAAATGATTTCCTAGGAGATCTGTACAGGAAATCCAAACAAAAGCTCATCCTGCACCTGGCGCTGCTTTTGCACGATCTGGGCAAAGGGTACGTCGAAGATCACTCCGAAGTGGGTTTGCGCATCGCCGATGAAACCTCCCACATCCTCGGACTGTGCGAGGCGGATCGGGAACTGATCTGCTTTTTGGTCCACCAACACCTGATCATGACCCTGACGGCCTTCCGCTTCGATCTGACCCAACTGTCTACGACCGTCAAGTTCGCACAGCAAGTCGGATCGCTCGAGCGATTGCAACTGCTGACCCTCCTTTCCTGCGCCGACCTAGCCGCAGTCGGACCCGGAGCGTTGAACGACTGGAAACTCAATTTGATCCATCAACTCTACGATGCGACCGCCTCGCAGTTGCAGTCCGGCGAACCCCTCGAACACCAAGTCTCTGCCAAAGAATCGATAAGAAAATCGGTCCTCGATCTGCTCTCGGCTCAAGAGCAGTCAAACCAGGTGTGGAACGATAGCATCGCCGCAATCCCAACGACCTACTTGTTCCAGAACAAACCCCACGAGTTGGTCCAGGAACTGCGACTGATCCACCAACTCTCCCCCGAGAAACCGGTCCAAGTCTGGGCCGAGTACCTAGCAGACCGCGATGCGACCGAATACTCCGTCGCTGTCGATCCGTCGCGCACCGCCGGCCTATTCCAACGCATCACTGGAGCCATGGCCAGCCAAAGACTCAGCATTCTGTCGGCGGAAATTCATTCCCTGCCCGATAGCGCCGCCTGGGACCGCTTTTTGGTCGATGACCCGGATTTCCAAGGCGCACCAGTACCGAGCCGTTTAGAACAAGTCTGCCAAGAAATCGTCAAAGCGGTCGAATCGGCCGATCCGATTCCGCCGAATTTCCGCAGAACCTGGAAAGGCTCAGCCTCCGAGGAATCCGCCGCTTCTCGCTTGCAACCGACTCAAGTCCGCTTCGATAACTCTAACTCCGAACTCTTTACCATCATCACCGTCTTTGCCTACGATCGAATCGGTCTGCTCTACGATATCTCTAAAATCCTCTCGGACTTCAACCTCGATCTCCAGGTCGCCAAAGTCAGTACCCACCTCGACCAAGTCGTCGACGTTTTCTACGTCACCGACTCCGAAGGCAACAAAATCACCGAATCGACCTACCTCTATACCCTCCGACAAGCGCTCCTGCGAGCCATCAAATAAGCAGGCGGGGTGAGCGTAAGGGTAGAGGAGTGGGTAAAGGCATTGAATTCGTGTTAGCGGAAGTGCCCAAGCACTCCGGTGAGTAGCTCGCGCCGTTCCGCTAACTCAACGCCATTCGCGGGTGTTGCCGTTGGACAGAGATGGAAATACAGAGTCGTTCCACAAACAAAATCAGGGTTGTAAGGATTCATCGGATTGCAACCGCGAGCTGTGCGGAATCCATCCAGATTTCGCAGAGACCTTTTTAGATTGCAGACAGACAGATCCGAAATTTCAAAAAGAACGTGTGATCGTTTAGGGTGCGGCCCCTTCCAAAACCCCAGAATCCCCCTCGTGGTTGAGCCAAGGAGTTCTGATTTCGAAGCCCTTTTTTTTGAGAGAAAACCTATGAGATCCTTTTTCTTTGCAATTGCTGCGACCACCCTTGTCTCAAGCGTTGTTTTAGCCGATGAGCCAGCAACCAAGAAGCTCACCCCCAAAGGGCAACAGATGTTGGGCCAGTTGGGCCTCGGTGGGCTTCAGCCGATCGAAAAGAAGGATGTTTCGAAAGTGCGAGGAACCGGGGGAGCCGCAGCGACCCGAGGACATAGTTTCATTTCCGGCATGCTCCTTGACGGCAATTCGAAGAGTTATGTCTTCGGTGTGGACACCAACATGGGTTTTGCCAACTTAGAGCAATGCGGTATCGCGGGTCCCATCGATCCATTCCACGTCCAAAAATCATCCTTGGCTTTGCAACTCGAAGTCGAGAACTCCTTCCTCGGTACGATCATCGGTGCGGCCGGAGGAACAGCGACCTCCTATTTCCGCTAGTCCCAACCTCGATTCGACAAGCGATTTTGTTCAAAAGACCACCGTTTACGGTGGTCTTTTTTTTTTGCAAAAATCCAAGGGTTTCTCAGAGCGAGTGTCAAACAATTCTGGTCAACCCTATGGCCGAGATGTGCCGAATGTGGCCGCTAGGCTGTTGATGTACTACGTGTCTAATGACACGGTTGTTTTTTCAACCCTTAAATGGCTAGAAATAAATGGCTAGAAACTCTTGCCAAGGAGCCAAGTTACAGAGCTTGTTGATGTAATCCAAGGCTTTTTACCTCAGGCTACGCCCTCTATACTAGCCCCACTGAGGTTACCCAGCAGTAACCTGATCGTAAATTTGCAACGATTTTGGAATGCTAGGCTAAGTATGAATGTGGATCCCACGAAACGCGGTCCGGTGCGGAACCGCAAGGGCTCATCGCTGCGCAAGAAACTCTTCCGCAAAAATCTCTTCGAAGGCCTAGAAAACAGGTTCTTGCTTGCCCTGGACCCCTTGGGTTTTGCCCCAGACGGGACAGAGACCCCCACGGGCACCTCTGTTTTTGGCAAGCAAACACAGCTGAAAGATCCGTTTCTTGCCATATCTAGCGGGGACTTCGCGGCCGCGAGTTTGCAAGGTTCGTCGCAAAATAACGCAGTGATTCCTTGGGGCCGATACAAATCACTCTCGGAGTTGGAAACAAATCTCAAGCTTGCGCTGACTCCTCTAGATACGGCTGCATTCGCTTCGGTCCCCCTGAAAGAGGGTCCGGCCGAGGATCTGCAATCTGGCTCTCCAGTGCATTTGGTTTTGATTGATTACCGCCTGAATCCCCATCAGACGGATCGGCTCGCGAATTCGACCTCGGTCGCTCGGTCCAGCCCGTTGGAACAAGCTTGGCAAACTCCTCAGGCCGACGGGCTGGCGGATGTCTTCATGGTGGGTCCGGATACCCCTTGGGAACAGATCAACACGCTTCTGCTTTCCCATCACAATTTGCAATCGCTCCAAATCCTATCGCACGCTTCGCCAGGCCACCTCTTTTTGGGAGGTACCACCCTCGGAGATCAAAACCTCGAGGCGCTGGCTACGGACTTCGAGGGCTGGAAGAAGTCCTTTGTTCCAGACGCAGATATTTTGATCTATGGCTGCGACTTTGCAGGTTCCGCAAGCGGCCAGGGTTTCATCCAGAAAATCGCGTCATGGACCGGTACAGATGTCGCTGCTTCGATGAATCCAACAGGCCCAGAGTCGCTTGGGGGGGACTGGAATCTTGAGTTCCAAACCGGGCCCATCGGAGTCCCTGGTCTGAAACTTGACAACAGCCAGTTTTCTGGCCTGCTGAGCCCTTGGTCGTTCGAGGACAACTGGTCTTCTGATCAAATCCAATCGAGCGAACCGGTCATCCTGGATTTTTCCAAAGTTACTGGGAACCTTGACTTTGCGATCACTGCGACGGGACTGACCGTTGGCTACCAGGATCAAAATCGCGTTTCTACCCTTCAGTTGACCACAAACTCCAAAGTCACCATTTACGGTGGGTTGGGGTCGGATACTTACAATGTTTCGTCAAATGCCCTGATCGATCGGATTTCCGACCCCGCAGGAAGCGACATCGTCCGCTTCGGTGTATCGACGGACCTTTCGAAGTCCACTGGCTCGACATCGGCTTCAAACCCAGGCGATCCTTCGGTTTACTCCATCGATGGAATTGAGGATTTCGAAGGCCAAATCGTGATCGGAAATGCGATCAAGGAACAGATTCAAAACACGCTAGATGGCTGGTCGAGCATCGTTTCAGAATTTGTTGTCTCCAGTGAGCTCTCCTCGAAAATTCCGCCGCTGGATTTGAGTCCTTCGGAAATCGTCGCCAGGGGTTTTGGGACCTCCTTTGCGAATCCCCAAGATGTTCAAGACACTGTCGCAGAAATCTTCTCATTCAACTCCATCGCCAGCCTTCCTGCCGTCCAGCTTGGGACGATCGCCTCGACACTCGAGTCGGAGTTGCAGCAATCTTTGGGAACTAGTGCCACCGTAACGGCCAGAATCCGCGATTGGAAGGAACTCACATTCGATATCCGCTTTACCGGTCAAGAAACAACCCAAAGCCCCCTTGCTCTCGATGACCGGCTCCGAGCCGATTTAGCAAGCGCAGGCATTACTTTAAGCTCTTCTTCAAACCTAAACGTCCTTGCAACGGTCGGTGGAGGACTCGAGCTTGGACTGGATCTATCTAACGCCATCAGTTTGACCTCCACCGCAAGCCTCGAAGGGCTTGGCTTCATAAGGGTTTCTCCGATAACCCTCGGGGTTGCGATCGACGCGCAAAACATCCAATCGATCGTTGGACTCGACGCTACGGTATTTGGAACCGCTGCCAATATTCAAGTCAACGATGGTCAAGTTCGGATCAATGCACAAGCCAGTTTTGCCCTCTCCGCTTCCGAACTAGATGGAACCGGTAGGTTCAAGTTACCCCTGACACCCAGAGTTCCGGATCTTGAATTCCAAGCCGACGGAAAGCTTGATGCAAGTTTTCCTCTAGCGATGACACTTGGTAGTTTCGATCTATCAAACTACGGAACTCCAACACTGCTTCTGAATACCGATGCGCTGTTGGATATCAAAGATGGAAGGGCACTGGTAACCAGTCCGTCGGTCTCGTTGGATGTACAGCTCAGCAAAACGCTGATCGACTCGCTCCTGAACGGACTTGGACAACTGCGTGAGGTCGGGGAAAAGATCCCATTTGGGTTGTTCGATCGACCGCTGCCAGGTTTAGGGCAGAGTCTCAATCAATTGCTGACCAACAGCGAATCGACCCTCGGCCAAGGCGGCCTAGGGGGAGTCTTTAGGCTCAAGGAAGCAGCAGGTTATTACCTTTACGCGGATTATGATTCTCAAAGCGGCACGGGAGCATCCATCAACCCGTCTGCAACGGTCCGGGGACTGCTCGATTCCCTGAACAAAGCCTTTGCTTCCCTTACACAAATCCGCTTCGACCTCGATCGGATGGACTGGAGTGGCGTTAATCTCTCTGGATTTGATTTTAGTGGATACCGAAACAGCGGAGGTCGATCGCTCGCCGCAAATTACCTCAGAGGATTAAACTTTAGTGGCAGCGATCTTCGCGGCGCAAACTTCACAGGACTTGACCTCACGGGGGTCGACTTCTCTGGCGCTCGTTTCGACTCGAGCACCACTTTCACTGGAGCGATTCTTCGACGAGTTCGTTTCTGCGACGCCGACCTTCGTGGCGTCAATCTATCTGGATTGGATTTAAGGTGGGCGGATTTTAGTCGTTCGCGAGTCGACAATCTGGATTTGCGAAATTCCGCCGCATTCGATGTGTCGTTCGCAAACATCAAGTTTTCAACCAACGGCATTCCGAGTCTTGAAAACCTCGTTACCAATCTCAATCTCTCGGACTGGTTTGGGCCATCATCTAGCAGCGGATGGAGAAAACTTTATTACGGTCTAGATCTGTCGGGCAGTTCAAGCAAAAACTGGGCTCGATTCGACCTCTCAGGATTGGATTTCTCAGGAGTTAACCTCAGTGGGTTTGACCTTCAGGGAGTCAACCTTAGAAACACTATCCTGTCGAATGCAAACCTATCAAATACGAATCTCTCCAATGCATTCGCGTGGTTTACGTCTTGGAAAAACGCACAACTAACAGGATCCAACTATGTTGGGCTTGTCTCGAATGTCGAGCTTTCTGGATTCGGATCCGGGATTAAATGGTTGAGTTCTCAATCGAGCGGTAAAGACACGGATTTTATCAATTTCGATTTCTCGGGTTGGGATCTTTCGAGTATCGACTTCACTGGAGTATCTATCTCCGGAGCGAATTTCTCAGGTGCGAAACTTCGCGGCGCGTACCTGGGGAGCTTTTTTACAAATCTTGATTTCTCGTTTGCCGATTTAAGCGGAATCGACCTCTCAGGCATTTCTACTATTTCCGGTAATTTTCGCGGTTCGATCCTATCCGGATTGGATTTTACCGGAGTTTCCTGGAATGTTCCCTCTTTGGATTTCACTGGAGTGGACTTCTCAGGCTCCTCCAAATTCGAGGGGCTATTCTCAAACCTTAGTGGAAATGTCCAGGCAAAGTTTGACCACGCGATGTTCCAAGGTGTTGATTTCAGCAACCTATCGGCCAGTGCGAAGGAGCTCTTTAGATTTGGAGCGTTCCGTGGGGCGAACTTCCGATCGGCAAACCTATCTGGAATCAATTTTTCCGGGGTCGATCTCTCGAATTCGGTGTTTGAATTAGCCAACTTCCAAGGAGTCAAACTCGCTAACGCAGACCTCACTGGAGCCAATCTCAATGGAATCCTCGGTGCGATTACCGATGTTGCTGGCGCGTTCTTCGACTCACTTTCTAGTCTTCCTGCCCAGTGGATCGGAGATACTGCACTTCTAAGCTCCCTCAATCGAGTTGTTATCGACGATATTTTTGATCAGGGAGCCCCCGGCCCACCGTTCTCCTTCTCTGGCGGTCTGACTTTCAAGAACAATAAAGTGGATTTGTCTCTTAACCTTCAGGCAAATCTCGATAGGAGCTTCGAAAAAGATTTCGCGCTCAGCGGCGATGATCTCTCTCAAGACCTAAGAAATGTTTTACCCTCCATGTCTGTCGCCGGAAAAGCGTCCGGTCGCGGTGTGTTTGCCTTGGATGTTGATTTGGGGGTTTTCCTCGGTCTTCGCAACCAATCCCTGGCAGGATTGTTCAACGTTCCGCTTCCTGATCTATCATCACTGGATCCGTACATCCGTTTGAACCGCTTTGATGTTGGAGCTTCCCTGGGAACTTCCGGGATCAAGGCAAACCTCAGCATCGCTAATCTAGGATCCGTGTCGGTCGACAACCTCTTCGTCAAGATGGCCGGAGGTGCTAGGGCATCGATTAACACCGCGGATGCGAATAACATCCTTCGTCTTTCCGAAATTGCGTCCAAGAAGACGGCGGACCCCGATGGCTGGTTCAAGAATCTCCTTGAGGTAACTCCAACCGGCTCCTTTGATGCCGGTTTTGAAGCCACTGTCGACTCAGCAATTCAAATCGGTGGACAGAGTTTCTCTGCCTACTTTGGCAACCTAATCATCAATATGACCAGCGACCAATTGGTCTACAACGACGAAAATGGTGTTGCCAGACTAGCAACACCAAAGCTTACCCTGGACGTCGAGCTCAACGCGCTGCAGCGAGACACGCTTCTACAGGCACTTACGTCGCTCAAGGATTCGAGCGACAGTGCGCTAAACAGCGGGTTTTTGAACTCGAAAATTCCAGGTCTTGATAAATCGCTCAAAGAACTCTTTGTCGTCAGTGGCGATACGGACTTTATCTCGAATCTGGTGAACCTAGTCAACGATGCTAGGGCCTACTTTAACCAGACCAATCTTTACCTCCAGAGCACAGCGCCGGAGAACCACCAGACGGCGACAATCCGAGGGCTTGCCGCAGCATTGAACGAAGCCCTGGCCCGCTCGACGGCGCTTCCGTTTGATACGGCCAAGTCGCTTTGGAACGGCGCAAAGCTGGCCTACACGAACTTCACGGACCTGGATCTGACGGGCTTTAGCTTCGTGGGCGCAGACCTGCGCAGTGCGGACTTTAGCGGAGCGATTCTCAAGAACGTGAACTTCTCGGGCGCGAACCTCGCTGGAGCGACCTTCGCTGGCGCGAGCCTCGTGGGTGCGAACCTAAGGGGCTCGAAGCTCAGCGGCGTATCCTTCGACGAGGTGGACCTGCGGGATGCGAACCTTTCGGATACGAACCTGCAAGGGGTTTCGCTTAAGAAGGCCTCGCTCATCGGCACGAGCTTTGCCAAGAGCATCGTCGATTCGACGACCGATATTGCCGGAGCATTTTATACCGGAGTCTTGGCCGATGAGCTGAGCCTAGCGGCCAACAAGGCTGCGGCGCTGAAGCTCGATGTTCTCACAACGGTAACGAGCCTCCAAGGCTATGTCCTCAACGGTTTTGATCTGTCGAATTTGGATCTTTCCAAGGTCGACCTTAGCGAGGCGACGCTCATCGCAGCGAACCTTCGCAACACGATCCTCGATAGCCAGATGCTGGTCCTTGCAGATCTACAGCAGGCCTTGATCTACCAGGCGACGTTCCTGAACGCCACGCCCAGCGTGCAGGATCTGCTAGCCAATGGGATCGTGGTGGCCAAGGCCGCCGCCGGTCAGATCCAGTCGATCGATTTTGGGGACGCCGCTAGTATCCCGGATAAGCTCAAGAGCATCGGGGCGGGGGCTTTAAGCCAATCGGCGGATCTTTCAGGGATGGATCTGTCGGGCTTTGACCTATCGGGGATCGATTTTTCTGGATTGAAGCTTTTGGGTGCGAACCTTTCGAGCGCTAAGCTTGACGGGGCGAATCTGGCCAGTGCTCTGATCGACCAGGGGACGGCGTTTGTCAATTCGAACCTCGAAGGTTTGTTGGGTCTTCCGGGTACACTCCTGGGAGACTTTACCCGGGCGAACCTCTCTGGCTTGGATCTAACGGGCAAGGTCATGGAGGGCTTGAAGCTTTCTGGCGCGAGCCTCAAGGGTGCGATACTGACCAACGCGAAGTTGGGTTTGTCGGACCTTCGCGATGCGATCTTGACCGATGTGATGGCAGTCGGTGCCGATGCAGCCGCGCAGATCGCTGCACTGCAGGCAGCCTTGTCGGGGGCCCTGTACGATCAGTTCACGGAGTTTACCCAGAGCTCACGGGAGTTGCTCGAGGCGGCCATGGCGCCGATGATGCTCGATGAGGTCTTTGAACAAGGGGCCAAGGGCCCCCTATTCTCGTTCTTGGGTGGCTTGGATATCGGCAGCGATGGGATCGGCTTGTCGCTGAACCTGCAAGTCAACATCGACAAGGAGCTATCGAGGGCGTTTTCGTTAGGCACATCGGATTTACCTGGTATCGCTCAGCAGTTGGTACCTGATTTTAACCTTTCGGGGACCGCCACAGCGCGTCTGGTCACGGCCATCGACGTGGATCTTGGTATGGACATCGCCAAGGGTAGCGGCACGAGCTTTACTCTGAGCAGCGAGTCATGGTTCCGCTTGAACCGATTCGATGCCGGGGTGCGTTTGGCAGTCAGTGGCCTAGAGGCGGACGTGTCGATCGCGGGTCTAGCGAATGTTTCGGTCAGCGAGGGCCTGATCGATCTTCGAGCCGCAGCTCAGATCGGCCTTGAGGATCCCGACAACAGCGATGGACTCAATCGGATCACGTATGCCGATCGCCAAGCGCGGAGCTTGTCGCAGATGGTGGATTTGACCACGACGTCGAACCTCCGAGGGAGCCTGCTACTGAATGCCCAAGGGGCGGGCTTTAACCTCAATGACTTTGGTCTTCCGACGTTGATCTTCCGAGCCCCGGATCTTATCACCAAGGATGCGACTACGGGCCAGTACCAGGTGTCCAAACCCGAGGTGTTCTTGGACGTCCGGATCACCGAGGCGCTGAAGCTCAAGATTTTGGATTTGCTCGGAACGATCGACGATTCTGGGAATGCGGCCCTATCGAATGGCTTGCTCAACAACCCGATCCCGGGACTCGGCAAGAGTGTCAACGATATTTTGCAAGTGCCGAAGGATTCGCTAGGGAACATCACAGCCTTTGGATTCAAAGCCGCAGCCCAAGTGTACCTTGACAGTTTCAGTTACACGACCAACAGTTTTCCGAGCCTATCGGGTTTGAGCCAAGTGCTCCAGAAGATCCTCTCGAAGGATCTTTCGGTACCGTTTAATACCACCCAGCGGGACTGGTCGGGGTTCGACTTCTCGGGCTATGAGTTTAGCAAGTTTTCGATCGATGCGCTACGGAACTTCAACTTCAAGGGGGCGAATCTCTCGGGTGCGAACTTCAGTGGGCTGGATCTCTCGGGAGTGGACTTCTCTGGAGCGAACCTGCAAGGATCGATCTTCGATGCTCTGACGAACCTGCGTGGAGTGAAGTTCAGCGGAGCGGATCTTCGGGGTATCAACTGGACAGGCATCGATCTTCGTGGTTTGGACCTCCAGGGTGTGAATCTCTCGGGTGTGAACTTCAGTGGTTTTGATCTTTCGCGGATCAACTTCCGGGGCGCGAATCTAACTGGGGTGAATTTCTCTGGCGCGAACCTGCGATGGTCGAATCTCACGGGTACGAACCTTGTCGGTGCCGATCTGACCAAGGTTTTTGCGTTGGATGTAACCTGGAGCAGTATCTTCAGTAGCGATTTGAAATTTAATTCGACGACCAAGCTCGACAATATGCTTGTGGATCTGAATCTATCGAGCTTGTTTGGTTCGCTTTCTAGCAAGATGAAGAAGTTGCAGGTCGGTCTGGACCTTTCGGGCATGGACTACAACTGGAGCAAGTTGGATCTTTCGGGGATCGACTTCTCGGGGGTGAACCTGACTGGCATCGACTTTAGTTCCAGCAACCTTTCGAGGGTGAAGTTCCATGGTTCGAGCCTCTCGAACATGAACTTAAGCAATGCGTTTGGTTGGAACATCGATTGGGGAAGCGGCCAAGGGACGACGGGATTCAGTGGGGTTACCGGGATCAACCTGAGTGGGTTCCTGAGCAACGTCGCGTTACCGAGTTTTGGGGGATCGAGCGGTACGTACAGGAACTGGACCAGTGGCTTGAACCTTTCCGGGCAGAACTTCGACTGGAGTGGCTGGGATCTAAGCGGCGTGGACTTTGGGGGCATTCGACTTGGGGACATGGACTTTAGCTGGAGCAATCTGTGCGATGCGAGTTTCACCGGCACGGTGTTTGGCCTTGTGAATTGGACCGGATCGACATGGAAGGGGATCGATCTTTCGGGGTTAACGCTCAAGGGTATCTTCCGGAACGTGGATTTCAGTGGAGTGACGTTCCCTGCGGGAGTCAATATTGACTTTACGGGTTTGGATTTTAGCGGGGCGAAGTTCCGTGGTTCGATAGGATTCGAGAATTTATTGGGTCAGCTTTATGATGGCTGGAACAGCCTACCAGGCACACTCGATAGCCGCATCAAGATCCAGTTCGACTGGGTGGATCTCAGTGGGCTTGATTTGACGAGTTGGAGTCTCCCGCGAGCTGACGTCTTGCAGTTTGGAGATTTCCAAGGTGCGAACTTTAGCAAGATAAAATTCCCGAGTTTGGGCACGGGCCAATCGTGGGACCTCTCGGGCTTGAACTTGAGCATGAGCAGTTGGACGGGGGTAAGTGTAGGCGGGACGACGCAGTTTAGCTTTGGTCGCTCGAACTTGACCGGAGCGGACCTGAGCGGGATTGCAGACAAGATCGGCTCGGCGGCCAAGGCCTTCTACGATGGCCTAACATCGTTTGGCAGCGCGACGTTAGCCTTCATCACCGGTTTGAACATGGATGAGCAGGTCATCGACGATATTTTCGATAAGCCCATCACGGGGCCATTCTTTGAGGTGGAGCCATTCTTCGATCCATCGGGTAGTGAGGTTGTTGTAGGGGTAAATATTCTCAGCAATGTTGACGTCAAGAACCTCTTTGAGTTCTCCTATGGTTCTGGAAGTGTTTTCAATGTGCAAGGCGTTTTGGGTAGCCGATTCTTGCTCGGCCTGGATATGCAAGTCGGAGTTTCGATTGGGTTGCGAACCGGGAACACTCCCGTAGGAAACATCCCCCTGCCCTCTTTGGACGATACCGACTTGTTCTTCAATCTGAACCGGTTCGATATTGGGCTTGGATTAACCTTGAACGGTCTAAAGGCCAACATCGGATCTGCGGACTTTATCAACGCTGAAATTGAAGATGGAAGTTTTGACATCAAGGCAGCTGCATCGATCAGGGCGATCGACCCAGACAATAGCGATGGAAAGGGGCGTATCACCCGGTCTGAGGTGAATGGGCTTACTAGTTTGTCTGATCTGTTCACTTTCACGCCCGCTTTTGCATTTGACGGGCAATTAGTGCTTGGTGGAGACCTCGGAGGATTCAACACGGATGACTTTGGGAATCCAATATTAACGGTTACGTCATCGATCGTAGAAGGTAAATTGGTACCGGACTATTTCTTTGATGTTAGTATTGAAGCTGACAAGGTGAAGACCAATCTGCGCAGCGTATTCAACAAGGTTGCAGAGTTCGGTTCGTCGATTGACGAATCGTCGTTCTTGTCAACGACTTTACCATTTGTCAGAGAAAGTCTTGGTGGGATACTCACCAGCAAAGATGGACGCCATTTGGGGGATGTCTTTTCGTTCCAGAGAATAACAGGTCTGGGTAATGACAACCAGGAGATCAAGACGAATGTCTTAGAGGACTACTATACCAAATCGCTCGAAGACAATAAGACCCCGACTTATGGTGGTCTAATCAAGTATCTCCAAGATTACCTTGCCGCGAGCGGAGCCTACAGCGACTTGGAGCCTTTGTTTCCAAGCAACTATGAAGACAACGACGATGCCCCCTTTTCGGTTGGGGGGGGATTGGTTTTGCAAAACCGAAATGAGGTTCAAGAGCTTTCGGTCGATGCGACCGCGGGGACATATAGCTTGATCCTGACGATGGGAGGTGGCGAATACAGGACCGCTCCAATCGCATGGAATGCCGATGCAACCGCTATTAGGACGGCAGTCCAAGCGGCAATAGGAATGATGGCAGATTGGTCCGGCGTTAAATCCAACAAATTACAGATCACCGGACAAGGTACAACGGCTAATCCTTGGTTGCTCAAAGAGACGACATCGGGCTCCCTGACCAAGTACCGTTTGAGAATCACAACAAGCAATTCCCAGGCACCGTCGACTACAGACATCATTGAATCTACTGACCTCTCAGCTATACAGGCAGCGATTCAGAACAAGTTGTCTAGTCCGGCAGTTTCCGCTGTTTCAGCGGATCCATCCGGGGGTTGGAGGGTCAGTATTTCGGGATCTGGAGTCGTCGATAGTCAATTAAGGATCGAGTTACTTGAAGAAGCCGATGTGGCTGTACGCAGCAGTGGGAGCAAGTACGAGATAGAGTTTCAAGGTTCCATGTCGGCGACAAATGTGAGCCGGTTGAGGGTTGACACGTCTTCCTTGATTGGTAGTGCTTCGTTGAGCACGACCCAACAGGGTGCGACACGTGGTTTGGTACTGGATTTACTCGCCAATCTAGAGAAGAACGTCGCGTTGCCTTTCGATCTAGGAACTGGGTTGGATGACCTGGGCTTTGCGCTCAAGGGTGACGGTACGATCAATCTGTCTGCATTGGTTGGAATGGATTTGAGTTTCGGCTTGGAATTTACATCTCTTTCGAGTTTGGGATCCGGCGATAGTTACTTTTTCCAAGCGAGAGATATTCGCGCCAAGGCTATTGCGTCTTTGAGCAATTTCAACGCGGGGGTCTCTCTTGGGGTTCTGGATGCGAAAATCGACAATGGTCAGTTTCGTTTCGAGGCCGATGCGGGGATACAGGTAAAGAAAACTGCCGATTCGCAGTATGGCGGACAGAAAGTTACGGTCACAGATTTTTCGAGTTCGGCTTCGGCCGACTTGATCGAGGCCGATGCTAGCTTATGGGCTCTTGCGAATTTCCCGATCCAGGCGAATCTTTTCGGCGGAGATCTGACCAAGCTAACTGGCGGACAGAATCCTAGTGTTGAAATCAAATGGGGTAGCCAAGCGTATCCGATTGATATCGCGCTGGTATCACAGACTAAGCCGATCATCATACGCAAGAATTTTACGAATCTTGCTGGTTTGACGAACATGACACCGGCGATGATGGTTCAGATGCTTGTAAACATCGGTGATTTTCTCAATCAATTTCGGGATTTGGAGGCCTTTTCGGTTCCGATCCCTTTCACCGGTAGCAATCTTGGGGATGCATTTGATTTCGCCTACGGGTGGACCAAGATCCTTAACGAACGCTTGCAAGGGATTCTTAGCTTTAATTTAACCGGTTCCGAGATAGTTTCGCCGGTTCTTGAAAAGGATGTCGCGTTCGATTTGATGTTAGAGCGACCCGGCGATCTTGTCGTCAGTCGTTACACGGTTTTGCTCAACCGATCAGATACACTCGGTTTCAAGCGTATCGAAGAACTTGCATCCTATATTGGATCGAAGGTTGCCGGTTCGACAAATGGTGCATTGAAATTAAACGACCAACTTCCAAAGTGGGTGCAATCGAACGTTACGACAGGTTCGATTGATACCACGGGCAACCAGTCTTCCGCATTAGCTAGCACCGGGATTGCAGCGACGGTGACCCGCGAAGTGATCGGAGGTAAGGCGATCCCTGCCCAGTTGTTGCTAGATATCTCCACTGCGTCGGGAGTGTTGGATATCCGTTACAAAGGGCAGGCCAAGTCCGTTGTGGAAATCCTCTCTTCGGATAGCGATGCGCTGATCGCTTCAAAGTTTGCCACGGCGTTTGCTCAACAGGTGCAAAGTGCTATCGACAACATTGCTGTGACTGGCAACCGTGGGGATGGTTTCAAGGTGGCGTTTTCAGGTGCTTTGGCGGGTAAATCATACACTGCCGAGCACTTCACCATTACCATGCCTGTTGCATCTACGGCGACGTCGAGCGTATCGACCATTGAAGATGCAGCGTCAGGTACGAGCGGAAAACAGGTTCTGAGTATCTCGGGATACGCTAGCGGGAAATTTGGTCTGAGGTTACTCGGGAAATCGACAGCGGCGATTCGTTACATTGCCGACCCACTCGTTCAGGCAAAGATGATCCGTTCAGCTCTCGAGCCAATTGTCGGTGTTGGGAATGTTCTGGTAAGCTTCCCGCAAAAGGATCCATTGGATCCCACGGGTCAAAAGGCAAACTACGGAACGGCGCCAAACTTTCTGATTCGATTCGCTGGAGCCTTTGCCGGAAAAAATGTCCCAGAAATCGAGGTGATCAACAATCAACTCAAAAGCGGACGCGGTAGTTCGGGTTCTCCTGGCATTCGAATCGTCGATCTTGTACCGGGTGTCAGTGGGAAAGGCGAAGTCCAGCTCGTGAGCATCAATGCGAGCCCAACAACACCTGCAACCTTCAAGCTTCAATGGACTCATAACGCGAAAACTTATGAAACAATTTTACTGAGAACTAACAATACGAGTTCCGAGGTTCGGGATGCCTTGCTCAACGCCACGACATCCGGTGGTACGGTCAGATCCGATTTACCCGACGTCGATATTCGAGTTACCTCGGTGGAATCTGGTTCCTGGAAGATCAGTTTTGGGGGAAATTTAATCGGTGTTGATGTGGCGAGTTTGGCGGTCAGTTCATTAACCAACGCAACGCCTCCTTCGATTGCCTTGCGTACGTCTCAGGATGCTTCGTTAGTTTCCGACGTTCAGTCGGTGATATTTAACGCTCCATCTGGGATCTTCAGGATGCAGTTGGGCTCGTCTGACAATCGTACAGCGAATCTGACAGCCACAGCTAGCGCCGCTGATATTCAGAAAGCTTTAGAGTCCCTCTCTGAAATCGGGGCTGGGAATGTGAAGGTGACAGGGGAAACTCAGAGATATCGTATTGAGTTCCAAGGGAAACTTTCAGGGAAAACCCTCCCCTTGCTCGTCGTATCTCCCGTTCAAAAAATCCAGTTTGCTGTTCGGATGCCGGGACCGGGGGAAGCACTCAAGCAACAAATTGAATTGCGCTTTCGGGGACAGGAATCCTACACGGACCCGATCGATATTTCTGGCTTCACCGCCATTCAATTGAAGGATGCGTTGAGGAATTCGATAGAAAAACTTCAGGGCGTTGGGGCGGGTACGGTTTCGGTCGAACTTGATCCAAATGACTCTGCCGGAAAAACATGGCATGTTTTTATAGGTGGTGCCTATTTAGGTAAAACGACCGAGGCGATCGAGATTCTAAACAAGGTTGAGATTACGGTAAACAACGTAAAAACCGAAACGCTCACCCAGGTGGTCGGCCAACCTGTCGTGTCGAGCTTGATTAATGTGATTTCTACCGAAACACGGCCTATGACGGACGGACTGACCTGGGGAAAAATCAAATTCGAACCTGTCAACACGGATGACTTTACCTATATCGCTATCGTACCGACTGCTAGAATCCTGATTTCAACGGTTACCGACGGTAGCAAAGAACTCTCCATCAGCGAAGTTCAAAAACTGAAACTTGTCGGGGTCTCGACTCAGAGCGGTTCGACCTACAAGCTCATTCTAAATCTTTCCGATAGCGAACAGAGTGGCGTCGAGAATACGGTAACTACTGCCAGCATCTCTTCAGGAGCTAGCGCTGAGGTTATACAGACAGCAATTAATGACGCCCTGATTGCCGCGAGTATCGATGGATCCGTAGTCGTTGAAGCGATCGAGGGAAGTCTGTTAGATTTTAAGGTAACCTTTAGCGAAGGTCTGGGTGCTCAGGATGTACCTAGTATTGAGTCCATCTCTGAAGATCTATTGGCCGTACCAGGTCCTGAAGCGGTCTCGTATACCTTACAACAAGGTCGTGTTCCGACCAGGGACGTTGCTGCAAGGCAGGAGGTGCAGCGGATCAGTTTCAACAATATCGGTGGCGGCCAGTTCAGCCTAGCGCTGCAAATCAACGGTGTCAATTACGGGACAAAGAACGCCATACCCGTCAAGCCTACAGAAGCTGATTTCGCGACGGCTTTTGAGCAGTTGCAGGCCTCAGAGGTTGCAACGATGAGCGATTTGCAAAAGCTTGCGAAACTCATCGAAATCGAGCTTAAAAAGGCTTTGGATACGGATGACGATCTGCTGCTTGGAGCAGACTTACAGGTGATTGCCGTTCCTGGTGGTTCTGAAAGTGCGTTTGCATTCGACATCATCTACAAGGGGATTTTGGCGAATCGGAACCTTCCGACCATCGTGGTTTTTGAAGACGAATTGACCGCTGCGTCGGCTCAAGGTAACGTCACCAGCTATGGCAACGGAAGCAGTGTGTTACAGTTTGATTCCAAAGGATCCGAAGCACTGACAAAAATCGGGCCAAAGTACAATACTCTCAATGATTTTGCCATCGTATTGCAGGATGCAATCAACGACCTTTTGCCCGATGGGGAGACGTTTTCGATCGATGCTAGATTCGATTCTGAAAATCAGGATTTTCTCTTCGATATCAAACTGAATCCAGCGTTGCCATCCTATGAGGTGCCACTTTCTTTCCAAGTCAATGATCTTGCTCCTCTGGCTAGTTTGGCTGGTCGAGGAACACTCGGTTTAAATGCGGGGATTGACTTCACCGCAACCATCGGAATCGATTTCAATAAACCCAAGAATTTTGATATCGATGGAGGCAGCCTCGTCTATGGGGAGTTTGTGGGTATTAGTTCGACATCATTTTCACCGGCTCAGCTTCTGAAAGATCCCTCGGCACCATTTGATTCCAATTCCAATCCCGTTGTCCTCGGTAAAATCGTGATTTCCTTTGATGGCGATCGCTACGAACTCGATTTTCCCTTTGAGTCCACCGATGATTCGCTTACGGAAGTGATCAATCGGATGCAAACGGCTATCGATTCCACGGCCATCAACGATGCAGGTTTGCTTAAGCGGTTGGGTTATACGAACTTAGGTCAAGCCGTTCGTTTGTCGTCGGTGCTGGTTTCGGGCGTTTCGCAAATCAAGTGGACCGTTTACGGGTCAACGATCCATAATGTCGTGTTTGAAACGGTTCCAGTGGCGAGCATTGCGGGTGTAAGGATCAATGTGCTCGATCGACTCGGTGTCGCCACGGATTCCGTCGACCTTTCGGCCAAGGGGATCGATTTGCCCACGAGTATATCGATCCTGCAAGGGACAGCCTTTGACATCGTGATCAACGGTGCCGATGATGTGGCCGACAACGGAGCAACGACGGAGTCGTCAGACAATCGTATTACTGTTGGAATTCCGAGCGGAACTTATACACATGCTGAGTTTGTATTGCGACTCAATGAAGCCTTTGATGGAATCACTGGAAGCAGCCTAGGGCCGTTGGAAGATAAGGTGGCGAATCTGTCTTTGGCTTTGGAGGCACGGGTCGCTAAGAACAATAGCGGCAAGGATGTTTTGCGACTGACGACTAAGGGTGAGTTGATCGCGACGCTGGAGCTTCGGGCAATCGATGATGATCCTATCGTTAGGGTATTGGGAATCGTCCCCAATGCGATCAACAAGGCTAGAGGTGTTAATCTCTTTCTCCAGGATACGCTTCTCGGCGGCAGAATCACTGTTGGCACTCGCGACTTTGCGGCGGAAGCATCGCTGGGGTTTGTCAAGATGTCGTTGGGCAAGCTCGAAGCGGTGATCGACGCAGGGGTCAACGTTCGACTGCTCGATGCCCCCAATGGGACACCCGGTGGACGTGTTTACATTACCGATTTGGTCGATGCTGCGACACGCAATGATAACCTAATCGGACTTCGTGGTGATCTAAGACTGGGCAAGGGAGCAAATGAGACACTTACAGCTGGCCCGCGCAGTAGCCAAGGCGTCTTGACAGAGGATGTGGGACTGAAAATTACGCTGCAGGATCCGTCATGGAATTCGGGTAAACCGATAAGTCTTGAGGTCGCATTGCTAGCCAGCGATACCGCCGATAATGGCAGCGTCGCGAATTTAGCTAGTGACCTTAATAACGCGATTCAGAATGCCATCACTTCTTGGCTCGATAAGAACGCGACAAACCAAGCTTTCGCTGCCGTGACTGCATTGAAGAGCCATTCGTTTGTACTGGTTGGAGATCTACAATTTTACGATATAGATACCAATGCAACGACGACCACTTCCGATGGTGCCATTCGATTTGTCGCACCTGAAAGTGTAGGTCTGATCATTCAAGGGCGTCGATTGATCTCGGACTATATCACACCGATCACGTTCTCCGACAGCAACTATACGATCAACAGTGAGCCCACCGCTTCGCTTTTGATGAGCGATATGTCAATCGATGCCGGTGGCTTTAGTTTGATCCCTCCCGGGATTGAACCGAGCGTCGAAATCGGAGTTCCGTTGAAAGATGTTTGGGATGGTACCAAATCTCTTTCCGAGGCGATCTATGTCCGGGTGATCGGTGCAGACAATCTTCTAGGGTTTGGTAAGCTTTCATGGACCCAGATTGTTGTTGGACTCAAGATGATCTCAGACCTTTTAGGTCAATTCGAGTCGTTTAGTTTCCTAAATCAACCCCTTCCGATTGTCAACAAGAGCGTAAACGACATTCTCGATATCGCCGAAGCACTTGCCAAGGCGGTCGATCAACTCGGTACGAATCCGGCGAAAGGTATCAGTGAACTGGAGAAGGTACTGTCGGAGAACTTTGGTGTTCCCATCTACGACCCAGCCAATCCCGATAGGCTGGGTGTGTCTCTGCAATACGATGCCGCAACGAACGCAGTCCAAATCCTTATTCCTTACGAAATCCAACTGCTCAATAGCACTTATCCGGTTTCGATCGATCTTCAAAGTCTCGGAGCGCTTATCGGCGGTAGCACATTGGCTGACGCGATGGGGGACATTTCAAGCATCGTCGATCTTGCAGCGAGCGCAAATGTCACGATCAATCCCAAAGCAGTTGTGCGTTTGGCGCTAGGACTGGATCTTAGTTCTGGTGCGATGTTTATCTATGACTTCGATGACGCGGGCACACCAGGCGTTCCGGGCGATGACAAGGGTACATTTGCCCGTATCGAACTGAATGTTGCCGGAAGAGACCTGGCTTTCAATGCCAATGTCGGTCCATTCGGTTTAGGGATTGCGGGGGGAACGGCGGATATATTTGCGCAAGGTGGGTTGTTCCTCAAGGATGAACCTACCGGCACGGTGGGTGCAGGAGACGGGCGCCACTACGTGACGACTGCTGTCTCGGTAGAGACCCTTCAAGTCGGCTCACCGGTTCGACTCAACTGGAGTTCGGCTCCGACGAGCAAGCTTGCTGAAACCGGAAGTGGAACGGTGGCAGACCCCTGGGTTTTGAAGCAATCGATCTCGTCGCTCGAAGATACCACTAGCTACCGTTTAGGGATCAGTGTTCAGGGTCGAAGTACACCGTTTTATACGACTTCGTTCATGGTTGGGACCGATCCGCAGGCGCTCCAAGATGCGATTTCTGAGGCGATGTTCTTCGGTCCGTTGGCCATCCGTGGGAAAGTCGTGGTCTCGCTTGCAGACCCGAATGACGCCAGCCAAGGTTGGAAGATCTCGCTTTCGGGAGCGGATATTACCGGCAAGACTCTTTCGATCCATGCTTATGAACTGGATATGGCGGATTTCCTGCAATCCGAGTCGACCAACGTATCCGATGGGCAAAATACCATCCAGAGAATTCGGATTCCCTCGGGCTCCGGCGGGACATTCAAGCTGGGTATTCGGATCGATGGCAAGAGCTTTACTTCGGGTGATATCTCTCGAGACGCAACCGATGCGGACTTGGAGGGAATCCTCTCGGCTCTACTACAAGAGTTCGGAACGACCCAAGATCCAAACATCACAGGTTCGCTTACCGAACAGGCAGTGCAAGTTTCCTATGCAGACCCGAGTTTGTCGCCACTGGTTGGTGGTTGGAAAGTCGAATTCCGCGGCAAGCTTAGAAATCGCGAAATCGACTTGATGACCGCAGAGACCCAGAAGCTGACGCATGTTGGAAAAGTCGCGGTGATTCCTCTGGTAGTAAGCAAATCGCGAGGGGTTGAAAACGCAACAAGAATTTCTGTGGTTGCAGGTACTAGCGGTACGTTTAGCCTTTCGTTTACTTATACCGGCCAATCAACTCCGAAAACCACCGGGGCGATCAATTACAATGCCACATCTTCCGACATTGAAGCTGCATTGAATCAAGCAATGGGTGGTGGATACACCGCTATCAAAGTCACAGCCGACTCGGTCAGCGGTGGTTTTAAGATCACTTTTGGTGGCCGGGATCTGCTTGGAAGGGGAGTCGTCGTTTCTGCGAATGTGACGAACCTCAAAGCAGGAGCCTTCGGGGCGATGTTCCGCGATTTGAGCGTCGATGTGGACGGAACAACCACCGTTGTATTGCCCAGCACGGTCAATCTGCCCAGTGAGCTTATCGAACTAGCCAAACTCGCAAACCTGCTTCCGTCGACAGCCACCAACGTCATTCCGGTTGGGGATCTGGCAGTTCATGTGAATAGTTTGTCTGATTTACTCAACTCTCTTGTCGCTGGCACAACGGTTACATCGTCCAGTGTTTCCTCAACAGACATCAAAAACCAGCAGTTCGATCTTGCTAGCACCGTCAACTATGCATTCCCGAACGTCAAGACCATTTTCGACATGGCCGCTCTTGGCAACCCGCTGATCCGCCTGATTCGAGACCCATCGATCATCGTCGATGGTATCGATTATGCCTTGAAGGGTGTTCAATCGTCGATCGACGTACTAGCCGCAGTACCATTGCCTCTGATCGGAGAGCAGCTTTCCAAGGGGGCTCAGTTCATCAAGGACTTCAGAGCGGATGTGATCAGCAAGATCCAGGATTTTATTGACACGACCGTCGACACGTATGGTGGGATGGAAAATGCACTCCGAATGACGTTGTTCGATGTCTTCACAGACGATACCAACGATGACGGCATCATCAACCCGCTGACTCTCGATCGGTTCTTGATGGGTGCAACCGATGGAGACAATCCATTCTTGAATTATCTTCTGGACTACAACGGAGACGGTGTTGTTACGGCGGATGATATCGTCGTCGAATTCCTTGCGATGGGATTAACCGGAATTACCAACGGAACGCTTTTGGGATATACTCTTGCTGGCACAAAGGACGATGTTAAAGGAGATATGACGGGTGGACAGATCGTTCAAACCGGTAACAGAGATCCACTGACAAGCGCGAAGGCTTTGCAGTTCCGGATGCATCTTGGGCAAAACCTCCTGTCTCGCGATGTCGATCTATCCTTCGATATCGGTCTTCCTGGACTGAGTCTTAACGTCGAGGGCGGTATCGGTTTGGATCTCGGATGGGACTTTTTCTTCGGGTTTGGCGTCAACACGACCGACGGCCTTTACGTCGTCTCGAAAATGCCAGGAAATGCCGGGCTCGACGACCAGGACTACACCGGATTCCCGCAATCAAACAATCCAGTGATCGTCAACCCTTGGGACCTCTCCGAAGAGAATGCGGGAGCGCAAGAGGTCAAAGAACTGACACTCACCTTCGAAGCCTATCTGGCCGCCAGTGACTACCCAGGACCCATGGATGCTTCGACTGGGGCCATCGATCCTTCGAAGGCCGACGAACCCTTTGCTGCCGTTTTGAGCGTCGGTGACAAGAAATACACAAGCGGCTTGATCGACCCGGATATATCGCAAGCGGACTTCACGACATTGATGACAACGCTGGCGATCAATGCGGCGCTGACGGCAACAGTGACCACCAATTCCAACGGAGGATACAATGTTGTTTTCAGCAACACTCAAGCCACCTTGAAACTCGTTAAGCCTGCAAACGCCACTGCCAAAATATTGTTCCTGCAAGGGACGATCAAAGATGCTTATGGAAATTCGCTGGTCGGACCAGACGGAGAATTGAAGACGGACTACAACCCCTTTGGGAAAGAGTACGGAACTCGGACGTTTGTCCGAGGCCAGTTCCAATTGGATCTGACAGATCCGAATCAGGATGGACGATTTACCTTTGGGGAAATGTCCAAAGGGACATTCAAGGACAATTTTAAGTCATCCTTTACCGGAGCTGCCCAAGCGAACTTCAACCTGGAACTTGCAATTCCTGCGTTGAAGATCCTTCCAACGTTGTACGCGGATTTCCATTTGGCCTGGGCTTTAACGGTCGAATCGATTCCAAGTGGTTATTCCGGCACGTTCTCAACGAGCCCTCAGGTTTGGTTCACAGATCTTGCGATGGACCTGGGGACTTTCTTTTCGGACTTCCTTAAACCGTTGGTTGTGGAGATCAAAAAGATCACCGATCCGCTTGACCCTGTCGTCAAGGGTCTGACCATGCCGATTCCAGGTATATCTGCAATTGCTGGCAAGGATTTCTCTATTTTGGATTTGGTTGAGACCTTTGGCTCTGGGAAGATCAATACCAAGTTCATTAAGAATCTTGTGTTCATGATCAATTTGTTCAACTCGATTCCGACCGATGCAGATGGATTGGTAATCCCAATTGGAAGGGTTTTTGTCATGGGTGGGGATTTGAAAGACCCCTCAAGCAAAAAGAACGCCACGCTGTCTGGAAGCACCAATTCGACGGACAACGCCTTGGACGCACCCGCAAGCAAGCCACCTGCCGGTAAAACTGTCAAGCCAACCTCGGGCACGACTCCATCGGCCCCTGCGAACAAAGGCAGCGCGGCTGGAACAAAGAGCTTCATGAGCAAGCTCAAGGATCCAAACAATGCGTTCCAAATCCCTCTGCTTACGGATTTTTCCCTGGTTTTGGGTTTGCTGACGGGAAAACCGGTTGACCTAGTCACATTCACTCCCAAAAACCTCGAGATTGCAAGATCGCTGGAAATCAGCGCTGTGGTCTACTCTGCTCCCACCGTTCGTGCTGGAATCCGTGGCGCTGTCAGCGTCGAACTTGCGCTGACATTAGGTTTCGACACCTACGGCATCATGAAGTACTTTGATTCCAACAACCCCTTGGACATTCTCGATGGGTTCTACGTTAGCGATAATTTCAAGAACGGAAAGGACTTACCCGAATTGGTGCTCAAGGCCACTCTAGCTGTATTCGCTGAACTGGATGCGGTGATTGTTCGCGCGGGGATTGAAGGGGGGATCCAGCTCACCGGGACGCTCGATTTGTACGATGAGTTCGGGCCTGGTAAACGGGATGGCAAGTTTCGAGGTTCTGAAATTATATCCAGTTTGTCTTGCACACCTTTTAATCCGCTGAACCTATTCGAAGCTTCCTTAAGGACCGATTTGTACGCAAAGATTTATGTGAAGCTGAATACCATCCTAGCCGGTTGGAAAACGGTCTATAACAAGCAGTTGTTCAAGATCAAGTTATTCGAGTTGACTTATAAGCCTAAGGGGTGCGCGCCTACCTTGGCGTCTGATGAAAATGGTGATGGTACCTTTGTTTTGCACATGGGCACTTTGGCCGATCTACCCACCAATCAGGCTGCAGGTTACGATGTTCGATCGCTGATCAACAAACAGGCCTCGGATCGCGATTTTCAGAATACTGAAGATGGCAATGAGAAGTTTGTAATCAAGGAGACTGGTAGCGGAAGCGTCGAGATCACCGCAACACTCGGTGGAACCGATTACAAGGTTTCCTATAGTGGCGTAAAACGGCTGGTCGGATTTGCTGGCAAAGGAAACGATATCATCGACGCATCGGGATTAAAATCGATCCCTATCCTTTTGGTAGCCGGTAGTGGTCAAGACAAGCTAATCGGAGGTGCTAAGGACGACATTTTAATCACCGGTACTGGTACTACAGAAATCCAAGGTGGGGGAGGAAATGATCTGATTTTTATCGCCGCAGGTACGACAAGTGCCAAGGGGGGAGCGGGCATCGATACTTATCGTTTTGTCGGGACATGGGGTCAAACGACCATCGACGACGGTAACTCTGAGTCGACTGGGAATGTTTTGGATTTCTCATCGCAGTCTGCCGGACTTTCATTCGACACGTACAATCGATCGATGACGCTAGGTTCTAGCAAAGCGACTTGGAATTCCAGCACTCTCATTACCTGGGTTGCGGGTGGGACGGGCGATGATGTTTTGGATATGTCCTATGAGACCAATAAGCTGCATGTGTTAGCATCCAACCTCGTGCAGGCCAAGAGTTCGTTCGATAGCTCGCTTCATTCGAACGCCAAGGACCTCTTGATCGATGCCGACGGTACGGGAATGAACGACGGTATTGTTTCTAACGCCACGACGGGTGGGATAGCCGCTGACACCTCGTTTGGCGCTTTGGCATTCCGGTTCACAGGATTCGAGAGGGTTTTTGGTGGCGTCGATAGCGATGTATTTGTCTTTGAGAATAACGCCGCCATTTCGGGAAGTATTCTAGGTGGCCCCAATTCCGGCAAAACTCTAAACACCGCGAGCGAAAAAGTGGATGCTCGGAATTCGATTGACTTTTCGATGTATAACAGCGGAGTTCTGATCAATCTCTCCGGTGCATCCTACAACGCACCGGCCGAAGCCACGGCCGAGGGGAGCATCGTATCGATCCCCGCGTCATCCAGAATCAATGCATCGGCATCATCGGTGAGCATCGCTGGATTCCACAACATTTTCGGTAGTAAGGGTTCGGATACTCTTGTGGGTGATTCAAGCCGCAATATGATCCTAGGCCTAGGTGGAACGGACACCATTGTCGGCATGGGCTCTAGAGATCTTCTCGCTGTCGACTCAATCAGTGTCGAAGGTGTCGGTCCAATCATGGTTTCCGGGGATCGGGCCGCTTGGCGGGGGCTAAAAACCCGTGAGTGGAACTGGCTCTCCGATCGATTTTCTTCGCTAGCCGTGGGTTCTGTGTCGGATCAGTTCGTTATCGGAGGCGGAAATGAAGACATGCTTTTCGGAAGTTTGGGCAATGACAAGATTTTCATCCAAGGGAACAAAGTTTTTGCATCCGGAGATTTGGCGACAGTACAAACAAACGGCGAGGGGTTTGGTTACGAGTTTACCAATGATTCGCTAGATCCAGTCGGAGGCAACGATAGGATCATCGAGGTGAACGCTTCGGCGAGTACGAATGGTCATCATGTCCTAGCGGGTAATGGAAACGACTTCATTCGACTCGGAAATGGCAATCACATGATCATTTCCGACTGGGGGCAAATGGAACGCGACGAATTGACTTTGGTCTGGAAGACCATCGAGTCGATTTCTGGTCAATCGGGTGGTTCGGACACGGTGGAGACGGGTTCTGGGCAAAACGTGGTGATCGCAGGCTATGGAAACGATACCATTACAATACAATCACAGAGCGCTTCGAGAAACTATGTGTTTGGCGATGAGGGATTCGCTGATTTCTACAACAGCACCTCTGTTTCCAGTCTCCGAACCATCAGCAGTGTTTCCGGTAACGATAGTATTACGATCCAACCCAGCGCCTTATCAGTGATCCTTGGCGGTGGTGGTAATGATACGGTCAGTTCTAGCGCTCAGGTCCATTTGATTCTTGGGGACACTGGACTTTTTGAGTTCCATACCAGCGATGTGCTCAAGAAGGCTTCGACAATCAACACCACGGATGATGGAGGTGCATCGGGCGACGACACAATCGAGTTGAGGGGCCCAGGAACGTCGGGCTCAGGGACCATCTCCCTGAATCTAGTGCTGGCCGGTGCGGGTAACGACACGATCACCTCTAATGTCGCAAATGCAGTACGGAATATCGTCTTTGGCGACGAGGGGCATGCGGAATTGGATAACTCTACGTTCGCATCCATCCTCGGGACGCTACGGACTGCCTACACGACAAGCAATATCAAGGGTAGTGATCAGATCACCTTAGCAAGTGGCCCTATGTTGCTTAATCGGGCCTCGATTTTGGCGGGCAGAACTATCAATACAAGAGATTTCGGTTCGCAATCGGCAGTTTTCGCAGACAAGAATTTTATTTTCGCAGGGGGTGGCAACGATCAAATCTTAGCGGATGCCCCGATGAACCTACTGGTCGCCGATGCCGGTCGCATGGACTTCCTGGCAGACGGTAAACTGAGGGAAATCAAGAGCTTAAGTGAGGACTACGCTGACGGGGCAGGTTTAGGGACTTCGGGCGATGATTTAGCGATACTCTACAACACGAGGCGTTTTGTCGCTTACGAGACGCAGGTCATCGACGATGACAGTCAACCGCAGAATGATACGCGCAATGTGGTGATCGCAGGCGATGGTGTCGACTATATTCAACTCAGTGCCGGGATCAATTCCGTGCTGGGTGACGAGGGGCGGCTTTGGATCGATCGGAATGTCGTTACACAAGCTACGGAGTTCTGGACCCAACTCGAGACGCTCAATGGCAATGTTGGCGACAAGGATTTGATCGAGGTCGATGCTCTAAGCGGATACAATGTGGTTTTCGGTGGTTTCCAAGATGACACCATCCGTGCGATCCGGTCCAATGGAGGCTTCTCGGATACATTCGGACTGACCTATCAACCCACCGATTTGTCGCAGTTCATCGCCTTTGGAGACAACGGATTTGTTGCTTTAGATCGCATGGATCGGCCTTTTGAGCTTAGGTCCACGCAAATGGACTTCGGAGGAAATGACACGATTCTTACTCCATTCGCGCACGATGTACTCGTCGGCGGGTTCGGAAGCGATATTCTTCGCACTTCAGGCGGAGACAACGTGTTGTTCGGTGACACCGGTGCGATGAATTGGGAATTCCATTATCCCCAAGTCGGTTGGCGCTATCCGATAGGTCCGAGTGCTCCAGTTTGGACATTGACCAAGATAACTGCGACTTCGGAGGCCACATCCCAAGCCGGAGATGATTTCCTGTACACTTCGGCCGGCCAGGATCTTTTGATGACCGGTCCTGGTAGCGACCAGGCTTTTAGTGGATTGGGCAATGACGTATTGCTTTCGTATCAAGCAACCCTTTATCTGCCGGTGATACCACCTTTGCCCTTTGGACTATGGGGAGATCAAAGAGTGCGAAGTCTACTGGGTGATTGGTTGACCGACGGTCGTCCAAACGGGGATAGAGCAACTCTATGGGCTTACGGGAACTTCATGCCTCTGAACGAGGGTGGAGACAATGTTTCGCTCACAGCCAACAGCAATTATCTTGTCGGTGACAGTGGCGACGATATCTATTTCATCACTCCTGGAGGAGCTGACACTGTCCAGGATGTGACAGGCTACGATACCGTCAGCTTCCAACTGAGTCCCAAGCCCGTGACACTTGATATCGACTTGTTTGCCAAGTCGCAATACATGACGACTCCAGGTACCAGTAATGGACCGTCAATCACGTATCTTAAATCGACGGACCAACCCGATATCAGTCCCTTTGAGAATTTCATCGGCTCTCCCTACTCTGACGTGGTGATCGTCAATCCTCTGAAGGTTACTCGAACCCTCCGAGCAGGCACACAAGAGACGTTGGCTGATAGGCCCTATGGAGATGAACTGAGAGTTCGTACCGGCGGAAACACCGTCCAGGACAATGGACTCATTTTGGCCGTCAGCGGTCTAGGTGATGTAATGCACTACGACTTTGAAACGATCGAATGGATCGATGGCGTTCCATTCATCATCGACGAGGGGGATCGCGAGTGGCATCAAAGCGGAGGATTTACGAAGATCACAGGTAGCACGATGCTCCAGCAAGATGCTTATTACTCGACGGCAGCCACGAGCAACACCAGCAATCTTGCCGGTTGGGACGTCTCGAGACTGAGCCCAGGCCCGTACCAGCTTGCTTTGACATGGCCAGAGCCTAATGTCTCATTTCAATTCACACCAAACGTCGAAGTCAAAAATTCCACCGGCCAAGTCCAGGCGCAAACGCGATTTGATCAACGTACGGCCGTGCCGCAGGTGAAAGCCTTTGGTAATCGTTGGTTCGATTTTGGGCCAACCATCGATGTCGGATTGGATCGGTTTATCACCGTCGATTACACCACCAAGTCGTTGGAGTACTTTCTAGCAGACGGATTGAAGGTGGATCGGGTCCGGTACAATTCTCCAGAAATCCGAGTCGTCGATCTTACAGACAATTCAGAGGTCATCTCCGGCAACGCGACGAGCGGCTTTGGAGATGTTTACTTTGGTTCTTCGAGCCAAAAGACCTACCGCATCTTCAATATGGGCAATGCTCCGCTGAAGCTCAATATCGTCAATCGAAATGAGTCTGGCGAGTTACCTCAGTTTCGAGTGATTGACGGAGTCGTCCTAGATGTGGCACAGAGCAATTCGCTTCCCAACGGTTTCAATCAAGCGACGATTGTCTACTCTCAACCCGGTCAGGATTCCATTCTACCAGGCCAAAGCGCAGTCTTAACCATCGGAATGGATACTCAAGTCCCAGGCTCGCACTTCGGTAACTTTCTTTTGGAAACTAACGACGTCAACGAGTCGATCTTTAAGATTAGGCTTGATGGTCGCGTTGGATCGCAAGCCCAGACGCCAAGGTTCGTCGATAACAAGTCGAGTACCTTCAAAGTGAATTCAGGTACGGTCACGGAAGTCACAAGTTCCTCCCCGCGTGGTGGTAGTCAGCACCAAGGTTTGGCTTCGAAGGCAAACAAGGTTTCGTGGACTCAGACCGGCTTGCCGACAGCAAGATATCGGATATCTGCCACCTGGGCTGCGTTATCGACTGCGGACGTCAAATCGGTATACAAGGTGACTTGGGGTAGTCAGTCGCGTGTAATTCAACTGAATCAGAAGGTGAATCCTTCAAGTCTTGCAGGCGGATACGTCAAAGATAGTTCTCCGTGGGTGGACCTTGTTTCAGATGTATTCATTTCCAGCGGAGAGGTTCTTAATGTCGAACTATCTGGAGGTGCGATCCTTGGCGATGCGATACGAATTCAGCAGATAGGACACGTCAACGATCCAGCGACACCAGTGGTGGAGTTGATCGATCAAATTACAGGAAAACCGCTCAGCACCCGAAACGGTTTGTGGGATTTTGGTAGCTTGCAACTAAACCAGAGCACCGAGCGCACGTTGTTGTTACGCAACACGGGTAATCAGGATTTGGTGATTCCCGCTGACCCTGTTTTGGGTCCTGGATTTGTATTCGTAGATTCAGTGTTTGTAGACCGAGTGATTCAACCTGGGAAAACCACCACGTTGAAGATCCGCTTTGATGCGACGATTTTTGGTGATATCCAAACCCAACTCCGGTTCGTATCGAACGATGCGGAGAATCGCGATGTGGTTTTGAATCTCAAGGCAAAAGTTCTTGAGGAATTTATCTTGACGGCAGATAGCCCTGCCTCCTTCAAGCCAGTTGGTATTTTTGTCCCCACTGGAACGGTGGCACCTAGTGGCAAATCTTTCAGTAAAAATATCTATGTTGGATATCGAGACGGTGACAGTGCTACATGGTCCTTCACGGATCTTGCGCCCGGAATTTATTCTGTTTACGCAACCTGGGATTCGTCGTTGATCACTTCGGGCAATCCGGTCAAACCCCCACTTTCCGAAACGGTGCCTTACGTCATCAAAGGAAAGAATGGTGAAGAGGCGAAAACGATCATTGTCAACCAAAGGCAGCCTGCAGATCAGGAGTACAGCCAAAACAAAGGTTGGGATTATTTAACTAGCTATGTCACAACAGGTAGTGACTTGGATGTTACCATTCAAAGCATTACTGCTAGCACCACCATTCATGCGGATTCGATTCGTCTTGTCCGGAATTTTTATTCCGATCCTGTCGCCGAAGTCCAAGGTAAAATTGTCACCCCTAGTTCGTTCATCGACTTTGGGGTTATCGATCAAGGCGAAAAGCAGACGATTGGGGTCAGGATCACCAATCCGACACTCACGCCGTTGATGATGCGTAAGCTTGTAGAGCTTCCGACCGGCTTTATCACTAGCTATGTTCCAGGTTATCTTGAGCCAGGCGGTTCTTATAATTTTAGCATTACCTTCACTGGTCAGACTTTCGGCTGGTATCGCGGAAGGTTTGCGATTGAAACCAGTGATGTGCTTAACTCGATTCTATCGTTTGGAATTGGAGGCCAAGTTCGTAGCCAAGCCTTTTTCGTCGACAATACCGACCCGAGATTCACCTTGAGCGGTTCGTCTCCCTTCATTCGAAACGGTGCCGAGTTTTTCCTGGGTGCTGCTCGGTCAACGGCAAGAACCAACGATGTTGGTACTTGGACGCTGACGGGACTCAAGCCAGGTAATTATCGTGTCAGCACAACTTGGGGGGCTCAACCAGCCCATTTGACCAACGTCCCTTTTGTTGTCTCAACATCCCAAGTGCCTTCTGTTGCGACGCTTTGGGATCAATCAAAACCAGTGGGGGGTAACGCGAGTTCCTTCTGGGACAACAATTACTGGTGGGTCGATCTAGCTTCGTCTATCGAAGTCGGCAGCAACGGTCAGCTAACGGTGAAAGCTACCCACCCCGGTCCTAATTTTCGCGAGATATTGCTCGATGCAATCCGCGTTGAGCCAGTAATTGCAAAGGTTTACGGAACGCCCAAACTCGAAGTGGTCAACTTACTGGTCGAGCGTGATCTTGCCTACAATCGCTATGTCCGTGGCGATTTGAACGACCAGTTCCACTTTGATTTCGGTTCTTCCACGAGTCCGATCGGTTCAGGATTCTCCGGAGGAGCCACACCTGCTCTTTACACGCCAGTCGATGCAACGAAGGAATACAACTATCAACAGATGTACGGTTGGTTAGGTACAGCTCCGCGTACGATCGATCGAAGCGATCAGCGAGGCACGGAATCGGGATTGATTACCGATGCTGTATGGGATACCAAAACGAGAGAATTTCGCTTGGATCTTCCGCAAGGCAACTATCAGTTTGCTATCACCTTTGGGGATCAATGGCAATACGATTCAAATTCTGACCAACTGCTCCCCCAAACAACGAACAATCCGCTTAAGACGATGTACTTGGAGCACCTGAATCGTAACGCGGGCCCTGTGGTCCTTAGGTTCCAGCCTGATTCTCTTGACGGCTACTGGGCGATTGCATCCATGGATGTACGACGAATGGAGACCGTGGTCAAGAATGGACTGACATTGACCCCAAGCAGCAACAACACACAGGTGGCGATCTCGGCGAGCAATTTGCCAGCGGGCGTTTACACAATCTCCGCTATTCGTGGAGAGATAAACACTCCGGATGTTGACCCCACGTTGTTAGGTGTCCAAGTTCTCGTTGGATCCAACGGGGTATTGCAAGCCAACGCGACGCGCAGTTCGAGTTTGGGCACAATCTCGGTCCGAGCGGATCATATTCACGCGGCGGCAAGACTCGAGGGGATTCAAGCGCAAAGCTCTACCAGCGTATCGCATCGATGGGACTTCAATGCATCGAACAATTTAACGCAATCCGAGTACGCCGGTGTAACGAGTCAACAGGCTTACACCCCCGATATCGGCTTTGGGTGGCAAATACCCAACGATTTGTATGCCAAGAACCCGGGCTCTGTGGCACCTAAGGAAAGCGAATGGGCTGACCGTACACTTCCGTCAGGGTTTGACGCGACGACGGTCCAGGGTGGCTTGGTGCAGTCGCTCGTTAGAGACGGCCACAAGCACAAGCTGGCACGAGATTTCCGAGTCGACCTGCCCAACGGAGATTATTCCGTGACAGTGACCGTGGGAGGCCCTGCCATTGTTCCGGACGTGGATATCGCCGTGGTCAATCAACCGAGCCAGTTTGTGGCGAATATTTTCACGGGGGTTCGGGAATTTAAGCGGGTCAATCTGACTGCTACGGTGACCGATGGAGTGTTGCTACTGAGGTTCTCGACCTCGGATCCCAATTCGGAATGGGTTGTCAATGCGATTGAAATCCAATCCTATACTGCACCCATTCCGAGGGAATTCGCTAGCAATAACGCGATGGAGGTTGCACGCACGACTCCTTACTCCGTGACTCTTTCATCCCTGCAACCAGGAGTTTATACGGTTTATCCTACTCTAGGAGTCGTCACCAGTAGCGATGCCGATAGCAACTTGGCCTACCCACAGATTACCGTTTCGAACTCTGGAACGCTGTCGTTTCAGATTTCTAGTCAAATCGCTGGAGCTGGAGAGATTCAAATCCAGTCGCTTACTGGGGTTCGATACACCGCTGCGATCCGATTTGTAAACCCGCTACTCAGGAAGTTTGACTTCAACCACAGCGTCACTCCGGCCAACCAAGATGGGTATTGGGGAGTACCACCAACGAGAGTTTATACAAACGAAAACGGGTATGGTTGGGGTGCAGCCGTCTCTAGTCTCGACCGCGGAACGACGGCAGGGGTACAGCCGCTGCGTTTGTTGCAGGACAAACACGTCAGCTCGACCGAAGCGTTCTTCATGATTTCCGCTGAAATCGGAAAGACTTACGATTTGCGACTCCACCTTGGAGACACCGTAGCCCGCGATGTGGAAATCTCCGTCAATGGGGCTCCCTATCAGCGCTACTCGACGGTCGCTAACGAGTTTGTATCCCCAGTGGTTCGCACCACCACACTCGATAATCGAATTGAGATCAATATCCGTGGCCTCAGCGTTCGAGAGTGGGCGATCAATGGTATCGAGGCCCTTGAAGTGACCCAACTGCAGGTCACCAGGCGTCTTGCGGATGCGACGCTCTTGACCGCAGTCGATACGCCCGTGATTCGCACGACGACGACCACCCAAGAAGCCATTGAGCCAGGGAATTATTGGGTGTCGTCCAAAGCAGGGGTCGTCAAGAATGTAGCAGGACAACAAAACTTCCAAGTGACCGTGGGAAGCAATGGGACGCTACAACTGTTTATGAACAGCTCTATTCCGGTCTCTGGTCCGGTGGAGTTGGTTTCCGAAAACGGTTCCTTAAGATATCTGATGGATGTAGCATTCCGAATCCAACCAGTGCGAAGATTCGATTTCAATTACAGTCTTAAGACAACTCTTTCACCAAACACCCCGGACTACATCAGTGTTCTTTCGACCGATTTGTATACCCAGTCTCGCGGATTCGGTTGGAATATAGCAACCAAATCAGTGGACCGAGGTGCCACAGCCAAGAATCTGCCACAACCTGCTACGCTCAATCGCGACAAGCACTTTGACTCCGCTAATAGGACTTTCTACATTCTTGCTGAACCGGGCCGATCTTACAATCTTACGATGTACCTCGGCGATACCGAAGCTCGCAACGTAGGTGTATCGCTCGATCAGGGAGCGACATTCCAAACGGTAGCGACCGCAGCAAATCAGTATGCATCTCGGACTTGGAAGGTCACGGCAATTTCTGACAGGATCGAGATTCGAGTCCGTCGGATATCCGGTACGAATTGGTCGATCAATGGTATCGATGTGAGCGAAGTTGTCACGAGCGTGAGCAATTCAAACCGCTCCAAAGCGGTCCAAGTCTGGCCTCAGGAAGTTCTATCGAGCTTGATCGATGTATCCCCAGAGCCCAAGGCCCAACCGGATTTGATTGCAACCAAACCAGGTGTCCCGATCGTTATCAACGCCCTAGCAAATGATTATGGAATCGGCTCCGAGATCAATCCTAACTCCATCGAATTACTAACCCAACCCTCCTCCGGTTCGGTCAGAATCACAGACGACTTGCGTTTAGAGTTCACCCCCGAAGGAACTTTCACTGGAACGACCCACTTTTCCTACCGTATGCGAGACACCCTCGGTGTTTTCAGCAATTATGCCGATGTCATGATCAATATGACCGATCGTGTCTATCATAATTTCCAAAACCCGCTCGATGCAAATGGCGATTACGCCATCAATCCACTCGATGTGTTATCGGTAATTGATGTGATCAATTCAGGATTGAATTCAAGCGTGGATTCCTCAGGCAACGCCACGAACCGGTGGTCCGATGTGAATGCAGATGGAAGCATCAATCCACTCGATGTCTTGGTTATCATCGATCGTCTGAATTCGGATCTCCTTACCGCAGGAGCAGGTAGCAACGGCGAAGGTGAAACGGCACAGCTTGTCCCTTTGGGAATCCCCTTCGAGATCAATCCCGCACTGGCCCTTGAGAAGCTCCTGAAATACCTAGAAGCGAATCGAGAACCAGATTGGGGCTTGTTGCTGGAGTTGCTCGATGAGACGTCGGATGAATTCCTCCCCGAGGACGCCAAAACGCACCCTTTCGTACCTGCTGACATGGAGCAGGCAGCTTTAGTGGCGATCCAGGAAATCCTTGAGCAGACGCTTGAGAATAGATCTTTGGACGATCTTGATTCGTTCTGGAAGACATTTTAAGAGTTCGGCTCATAGGCTTGCCTGTGATCGTTCCGGGATCCCAGAAGGATTACAGCCATTGGGCCCGAGCCTACTGGTCTTCGCTCACGCGGGAGCTAAGTGCAGCGCTAACTCCGGCTACGCGTTCAACCTCGCGTTCTGCGGTCCACCTTCGGGTGACAAAGCTAAAGAAAAAAGGCTGACCAATCACAGGTCAGCCTTTGGGTTTTTTCTAACTGCGAACGAGCTTGGAACTACGGGAGGGTGAAGCCTGCAGCAAAACCCGAAGATCCAGCGGCTTGTCCGGTTCCGAATAGCAATCCCGGTGAGAAACTAGCGCTGAAGTTTCCGATATCAATTTTGAAAGCGGATATCCCAACGGCGGTCTCTACGGCTGCCGTCGATGAAGTTCCGGCTCCCGCATTCTCGTCGGTGGAGCGAGCAAAATTATTTGAACTAAAGTTGAACTGTGAACCCGTGGCAGGGTCATATATCACGGCCATGAAGGAGCTCAGACCTGTCGCGTAAGCGGCGCTGCTTTGTCCTCGGATTTGATCGCCAGCCCGTTGGTTGATCGGCTTGATGCTGCTAAGCCCCAAAGCCTTCAGATCGACTGGATCGGCCGCCATCGCTTGACCGGTAAACAACAAGCAAAAACTCAGAAGAATCTTTCGCATTCGAACTCTCCAAAAAAATGAAAACAACAACCCCCAGCGTTTTGGAGTTGTTACGGAAACACCAGTCGCCAGGGATGTGCAAATCTATTTAGTTACGATGCGCAATCAAGTGCACGCGGACGCTAAAAACAAAAAATTCCTGCTTTAAACGGACAATTTTAAAACGAAAAAAGGCTGGCGTCAGAAACGCCAACCTTTCTCAGGAAGTAGTTAAATAAAAACAATCCGCTTACGCGGACAAGAGACTACGGCAACGTGAAGGTGATAACAAAGTCCGATGCGCCTGCAGCTTGGCCGGTTCCGAACAGAAGACCTGCGGTGAACTGAGCATCGAAGTTGCCGATGTTGATCGTAAAGGCCGAGATACCAGCACCGGTTTCTGCGCCCGTGGTGGAAACAGACGCTGCACCTGCGTTCTCGTCACTGGAAGACGAGAAGTTGTTGGTTGCGAAGTTGAATTGGGACGAAGTGGTAGGATCGTAAACGATCGCTGTCAGGGCGCTCAAGCCGGTGGAGTTCGCCGAAGCGCTCAAACCACGGACTTCATTGCCGACGTCTTCGCTAACTGTTTGCAAAGAACCCAAACCCAAATCGGACAGATCCGATGGATCGCTAGCTAGGGCAACATTCCCGACGAGCAAAGCGAGAATCAAGATAAACTTCTTCATGAAGCCAACTCCAGCAACCTCTATAAAAAAGAATTCAGCCACCGACGGTCGCAGGGCGTTGACTGAACGTACACAAAACGTGCAGGGGGATTTTATCCACCAGTTGGTCAACCGACAAGCAAATGTACCCTATTAATTAGAAAAATCGGAAAAGCCCTCTAGATAAGAATATCTGATGCGCGGTGTCTGCGATGCACTTTTTAGGTCTGGACCCCAAGTTGGGCTCAAAGGCTACTAGGTACAAAGGCTAGTAGCTGAGACTCGCACTTACAAAAAAGCCGAGCAGAACCAAATCCTCGGGATTTGCATCTGCGCGCGTGGCGATGGCTCCTCCAAACTCGTTCGTGTTGATTTGACCGACCATGCTAGCTACCGACTGGCTGCGAGTCGCGATACTGCCGGTCTGCCAATACTGCCCTTCAAAACCGCTTCTCAGGTGGAGCGATGCGGGATTGCAATCGATCCATGAAACTGGGCATCGATAATCGAGGCCTAACTGAAGCATGCCCAGACCGATCATGCCGTCCCAATTTGCGATCGCTTCGTCTCG
>JAPLNM010000083.1 GCA_026692845.1 Planctomycetota bacterium
AGAAGCCTATTTTGCAATCAAGAATCATAAGGAATAACGCATTTTCTTGACAGGGATTGATTGTCTCGTTTCACGCGTTTCGCTGTTTTTCAGTGTTCTTTCCAGGTCGTCAAGGTCAAAACTCAAGACTTCACACGAGCAAATCCCTCGTTTCCTACGATTCCCCCTAACCCAAATGAGCAGATCTCCAGTTTGAAGCTTGGGACCGCATCCCGAGGCCTTTCCCGTTGCAGTTTCTGCGCCGCGCTAACGACGAACACTCCAACGCGCCCAGGTCGGCGTGTCCTGAGCAACTAAGCAAGTCGCCAGGGCATGTTCCAACTATCCAGCTAATAGTGCAGCCATCCTCGCAACGGCTTGCGGTGAAAAAGGCCTCTGCGGGTTGTAAGCTACATGGTATCCGGTCTCCCGATCCAGCGGCACAATCGGTCGACGTCCAACAAGCCTCGAGCACACTGGTTAAGGGCCGTTTCACAACTTCGCCTCCAGGCACATCGAGACGCGATGGTCAGGTTTTTCATGTCACTGCCACTGGCGTTTTTCGCCAAAACCTCGCGGCGGTACGAAAACGCGAAAGTGCCGTTTTTGCAGGGTTTCCGAGCACGGGACGTGTTTGGGGGTTGTCCCGTGATTTTGAGCCTTTGATCCCAATTTGAACCTTTTGGGGTGGCGATGGGTGTCTAATGCGTCCCGTGGTTTGGCGACGAGCGAAGTTTGGCAACTCGCAAAAGCCGCGAATTTGCGCGTAGAAATGCAAAGACCCGCTGGGGTGAGCCAGCGGGTCTTGAGCGGATGGGTCACGTTGCGGTGACCAAGTCTATGGAGGCGGCGTCCTAGACTCGCAACCTTGCTATGTTTTGGCGATAGATTAGGAAGGCAATTTGGCGTTATGAGACCGTCCTAGACTTTCGGGGTTCACGTGTATCGGAGTGGGCGACTTGCAGCCCGCCGAGTTTGTTTTGCCTGATTTGAAGTAGCGTACAAAAACGTGATGCGCTCTTAATGTGCCTGCACGATTCGTCAATCAAGCGAATCCTTGAGTGTTTCGACCATTTCGTGAGCTTTCGAGCGACGGATGACGGCCTTCTTGAAATCCTCGAACTCAAAGACCTCATCAGGCACTTCGTCATCGATCCACCAGTAGATCTTCAGGTCGTAGGATGCTTTATGGTTGCGATGCACCTCAGCGCTCTCGATTTCTGTTGGGAGCCAGTAGCCAGACTTCTCGTGTTTCTTCCATTTGGTCTTCGTAATGGCCAAGGGATCGGAGTCCTTGATCGGATCGCATTTGTCGAGCGTAGGTTTTCCTGGTTTGCGCATCCTAATGGATACTTCTGTGGGCACTCCACCCTGTTTACCGTCAAACCGGATGACGTTTGCGAATTCTTTTGGATCGCCGGTGATCCACACGCCTAGGGTGACATCATCGCCGAGTGAAGCGGAGTTATGCAATTGTCCAATAGGCATCGCGTGATTGCAATTAAAGTCTTCATTTCCGAAAATATGAACGCTCGGACCGTGCAACGGCAGATAAAGAGGATTGATGAAGCTCGGTTCTGGATCCCATTTTTCTTCGGGACGTACAGTCTCGAGTAATTTCTTAGCATCGACAATTTGCCTACGATAGTTGCCCTCCTGTATCCAGTCGTGCTCGTAATTCTTCAATCTTCGTTCATCATAATTTTTCGCATGCCCACCCGAAGTGATTTCTCTACCGACTCGTTCGAACCGAGTGGTTGATTTACCTTGCTTCTCCTTACGAAATGCGTAAATCATCTCAAAATCGAAGATCGATGCAGTGTCGTCCTGCTCTTTCCCTGGTCTTTCATAGGTACCAACCATGTAAGCCATGTATCTGGACATCTCGGCAAGTTGAACGAGATACTCAACACCAAGCTCCTCCTCCGATGGGTTATCACCCGCTATCTGCCCCTGTGCCGAGAAACTCGGAACACTTGCTAATCCAACAAAAAGGATACCTAGGCAGGCCATCCTGCAAGCGTCACAGAACATGATGGAACCTCGTATGGATTTCCATGGATTACAAATTTTTGGTGACTGAGACAATTTTGGTGATCTGAAGCAAGTTTAGAACTCGCCCCAGATAGATGATGATAAAAACCACAAGACAGAGAGAACCAGACCCATAGACGCAGATCGACTAATTTAGGCCAGGCCCAATTTCAGGCTTTGGTGGTTCTGGATTCGGATTCGGATTCGGATTCGGATTCGGATTCGGATTCGGTGGTTGTGCGGGGCAGTCACCTTTAAATTTGAATTCATGGAAGTCTTTCGTCAATTGTGGATCGCGCTTCCGAGTGCATCTTTTCGCACCAAGAGGACTCACCTCGCAGTCCGTTTCACAGTGGTAAATTTTGTAGCAATTTTTGGTCTCATCGCTGTAAAGTTTTTTTTCCGGTCCATTCGGCGCTGCTTGAACCTGCTTATATTCGACTTTTCCAGTTTCTCCCTCGTATTCCACGAACCATTGATCTCGAGCGGTGCAAGGATATTTTCCAGTAACCGGGTCCTGATCCCCGCATCTACCTCTGTCTTTACATTTGATATTAACCAACGCTGGGTGGGGAGCTTGAAACGGATGATCGCAAACGAACTTGGGATCGACGACAACTCCGCAAATGTCGGGATTCGCTGGTGGCTGGGGTGGATTATTTGGCCCTTGTGGTGGATTATTTGGCCCTTGTGGAGGTTGTCCATCGATCGGATCGATTGGGGCATCGGTCGAACCTGGCGAAGTTGGTTCGTCTTGCGCTTGCAAAGAAACGCTCGACCCAAGCAGTACCAAACAGGCTCCTAAAACGCACAGAAACAAATAAGTTTTTTTCATCGCTTCACTCCTGAAAAGCAAAAGGAACATCTACCGACTCCGACGCAGTTGAAAACTTCAAAACCCCCGATGGCAGTTGCCAAATTGGAGATTTTTCATCGATGGTGAATTTGACCGACAAGAGCCTGTCGGAGGCAGGAGTTGTCGTAACCGTACCAACAACCTGATCCTCATGACGAATATCGATCGACACTTCTTTGTCTTTTTCAAAAACACCCAATAGTGCCATCGATACGAAGACGGTTTGATCAGGTCGTTTTACCAATGTCAACTTTCGAGGCGCTGCCCGTAGTGGCGGGACATTTCTCACAAGGATCGGAACATCTCGAACGTGCTTGCCGTACTTGTCAGTAAAGGCCATACGAAGGAAATGCTGGGATTCTGGTGGCGATTTGGCGTTCCCGCGAAAACTCACCTTCGCCAGAATTTGCTTGCCATCAGCCGATTCGACGCTGAGTTTCTCAAAGGCATCTCCCACGACAACAATCTTCTCGACGTCCATTTTGACATCCTCAAAGAGCGCTTTGAGTTCTAACTCGACCGTAGCGTTATGAGTCTTCGGGTCGAGTTCTACGCTAGTAGGCAACTTATGCTCGATCTGATCTTGGGCATTGCCCTGAATCTTGACTGCAAATAGCGGTGAGTCTGCCCCTTTCTTGTAGAAGAAAACAGGCTTTTCGAAGATGCCCGGATCTTCGATCTTCAGAGACATCTTCACCGTGAGCGCTTTCTGAGGCTCAATTTTCTTGTCCCCATCGATCGTCGCTACGGTGCAACCGCAACTGGGTTCCACGCGATCGATTTCGATCGGTTCTTCAAGCGTCCAGAGGAGATCAAATCGGCTTGATACTCGGGGGCTGGACCATCATCAAAGCAACAAGTGGCGATCAACCAAAACAGCAGTCGAGCAAGATAGGGCATGGGGAAACTCTGTGTTCCGATCGTGAAAAGTGCGGATCAGAAGTGATCCTACCCCAACACAAACCAATCACTGCCAGAAAAACCTACTTACCCCCCTCCGCTTGTCAAGCATTTTCCAGAAATTTTACCAAAATTGGCTTCTTTCTGAGTTTAACCATGAAATCGACGCCATTTGGTTGCTATCGCAGACAGTTCGAACCCTTTTTCACCGGGGGCTCCGAGTGAAAACTCTGAATTGCCAGACGGAACTCAAGTCTTAATAACGCCTATGCAGGGTCCGATCGCGAAAGTTGTGAAAGAGGAGAGTTTGGAACAGCTCAAGCAGGAGGTTCACCGTATTGCCTCTTTGAGCCCTATCCGACCAGTCGGTATATCGCAGGGTTCGCAGCGGGCAATCGCTCTGACCCAGTGGTTCGATTCTACTTTCAACGCACTAAGATCCACTCTCTACCCACAAGCACCAAATCAGACGCTTCGCGATGCTAAGGCGACTGGTCCACTGCAGCCATTGCGGGAGCTTGGTCATGCCAGCTTGGACAAATAACAATGGACGCCAGTACAGGTATTACACGTGCGCCAAGAAGGTAAAAACTGGGTATGGCAAGTGCTCACTTCCGTCTTTGCCAGCCGGGGAGCTGGAAAAGGCAGTCATCGATCAAGTGCGAAATTTGATCCGGCATCCGGACGTGGTTGCCCACACGTACCGCGAGGTTTGCGCCGGTTCGCAGACTGGGCCCGACCCGGAGGTTCTTGCGCAACTCGAAGAGCTACGCCAGAGTCGCCACCAGACGTATCAGGCAGCTCGATCGCTTCTGGACCTGAAGGATCCCGACGGACCGCTCGTGAAATCTGAGCTCAAACGGCTAAACGACCAAATGAAGAGTCTCGACGACTCGATTCGCACCCTTGAGGCTGCAACCACACGCACTAGCACCGTCGACCTAGCTGAGATCACCCAAGCCTTACACCGACTCGATCCGATCTGGGAGGTTTTGTACCCCCAGGAGCAGTCGCGAATCCTTGAGCTGCTAATCGAGACGGTCAGGGTATCAGAGAACAACGTGGACATTCGTTTCCGAACCAACGGAATCGAAAAAATTGTTGAGGAACTTACTTCACAGGCAGAGCGATCCAATGGCTAAATCGAAACCAAACAAAAACTCAGAGACCGCCAAGAAGCGCGAAGCTGGTTCAAGGCTTGTCGTAACGGGAAAGCCAACCGTACGAAGGGAGGGAGAGACCGTCATCGTATCGGTACCGATTAAAGTCTACCGGCTCAACGGTCGGCAGATGATCCTGTCTGAAGGTAGTAAGACCGAAGAGGCTAAGGCGCCGAAAGCACTGAACGTTCCGCTGATTACCAGCATCGCTAAAGCCTGGCTTTGGCAGGACCAACTGGAGTCAGGCAAGTACAAGAGCATCGATGAGATCGCAGCTGCAAACAACGTGGATCGAAGCTACGCCGGCAGAATCCTTCAGTTGACATCCCTTGCACCAGATATTGTTGAATCGATCCTCGAAGGAGGAGAGTATTCCGAACTCAGTTTGCGTGATTTTCGAAAAGGCATCCCTGTCTTGTGGGAGGAGCAGCGGAGGGTGTTCGGGCCAAAGCGAAGCTCAGAAAACGCAGAGGTTGCTTGCAACGATGCGACCTAAGCAAGACTACATCAGAGCTTGACCCCAAACTCGTTTGCGCTGTTCTCTTGATCATTTAGTTGTGTTTTGGCCGTCCTTCGAAACGATATCCCACTGCCATAGGCCATTCCTGGACTGGCAATCTTGCTCTGTTTTGGGAGTAGCGGACTATGCCGCCATCGCTTCCCTCTGCGGTAATCGACAGCTTGGCCCACGATACTTGATCAGGCTTGGGCTGCGGATGGTCTTCGTAGTGACCACAAGGAATCTATCTAATTACAACTCTCAAAATAACTGGAACGAAAAAAGAAACTCTTCACCTATCCGGAATCTCCTCTGCGGTTGGTAAACGAACTTTATCTATAAAATCCTCATGGCAGGCTCCGAACTCAATATAGTTCTGACGTGCGCAACGTAAGCTTACATTGTTCGCGCCTGATGCGTAGTCAACATTCTTAAGCTGAAGTTCGTCGTCTTCCCAGAAGCAAACGGGGCAGACTTCAAACGTCCCGGGAGGCTCTTCCGACAATGTTCGGTTTCGACAGCATGGGCAAGCGAAATTCATTGCAGATTCCAATATCCAAGACCATCCGATGGACGGAACATTGTTCGCAATGCCCCATCAACACGTTGCGAAACAAAAGTATTCGTTTTCACGTTGTAAAATAAGCGATCACCATTCCTTGCACGTACTTTGCTAAGTACATTGGAAGAGGGATTGTTGGCAATTTCGCGAGCTGCCTTTACATACTGCAATGAATTTTGGATTTCCGGAAACTCATTTCGATGCTTTGTGAAGTGGTGATACGCGTTTTGAATGCCCGTCTTACCCTTTGCGGAAGTCCAAATAGGACAACTATTATGCACTAGCACGCCCATCTCGCCGACTTGGTAGACGTGCTCGCCGTGGACTTCAATATTGTAGACCGGCTGGGAGACTCGCGAAAGGGAGACGCCCAAAACTACCGCAAGACCATCGAGACCTTGCAAGGTCTCACCGTCGGCTAGCTCAGCTAGCGGCACCCATTCCTGGCGATCGACTGACCAGACGGGGTGGATGGTCGTTCCAGTGATGGTTTCGACAGTGCCATCAGCACCCAGCACATCCACGCTGGCTACGACGTGGACTTCGCGGGTGACAAACCGTGCGGTGACGACTGAGC
>JAPLNM010000084.1 GCA_026692845.1 Planctomycetota bacterium
AAGGCGAGATCAAGCTGATCCAAACACTGCAGGAGATCCTCGGTGGTCCGGTGAGTGATGCCGCAGTTTTTCAGGGTAGATCGCTCGAGCAACTGCGTGCGATGACCGAAGAACTTCGCAAAAAGATTCAACGACGGACATAGCGATGAGTGAGAGCGGAGGCATGAGCGTTAACTGCCTTACCGCCGGTGGCCAAAACGTGGCGACCGACGTCAAAGGAAACATCACCACCCTCCCAGCCAACCTCCGTCCTACCGGTGCGACCACCGCGATGAATCTCACCTGGGACTCGGACAACAAGCTTCGGTCAGCGGACATCGATGCCAACGGGACGGCGGACGTGAATTTCCAGTACGACGCGCTTGGACGCCGAGTCGCGCGATCCGGGACGGGTGGCTCGGTGGTCTTTGTGCAGATGGACCAGCAAACGATCGCGGACTATCCAGTCGGCGGCGCTGCGACGACTCCAACGTTCCGATACGTCTACGCCAGCTACATCGATGAACCGGTCGTCCGCAAAACCGCCGGTACCGGCGGAACGTTAGTTTATTTCCATCGCAATCATCAATACTCGGTAACCGCGGTAACGACATCGGCAGGCTCTATTGCCGAGCGCTACGCCTACTCGGCCTACGGCCAATCGACGATCCTGGATGCCTCGGCTTCTGTGCTCAGTTCCTCGGCGATCAACAATCGCTACACATGTACGGGTCGTGAATGGGATGCAACGCTGGGGTTGCATCACTTCAGGGCAAGGTGGATGAGCCCGATTGCGGGGCGGTTTTTGGGGAGGGATCCGATTGGGTATGACGGGTCTCCGTTTGGTTTAACTGAATTCTTATCTTCCGGGCCGCTTATCTCGATTGACCCAGAAGGAGAGCGCACTGGTGTTGCACCTGGAACGCGTGTACCCAATCGGCCAATAAGACCAAACGATCCAACGCCAGGAAGTCCTACAATTCCTCGTCTCCCTCGACTACCTTGGCAACCGATTCCCAAAGGAGAAATTCCACTTGAAGAACCAAATCCTTGGCTTCCGCCACCTTTACCACTACCGCCAGGGTATCCGAAACCTGGCGTTGCACCGGGGCCAAGTGACCCGAACTATCCTAAGTATGTTAAACGTTGTTGGTATGAATGGAAGAACGACTGCTTTCTGAATAATCCAGGCCTACCCTCCTGTGCCACATTACCGAGCCCGACACTCAAAGACTTTATCGAGAAAAACAAACTCGACGGCATCTGGCCAAGCGAAAATCGGTACGAGTTTGTAAACTGTCGAGAGAGATCTTCATTCAATCAACCAAGCAATTTACAAACACTGAATCCTTGGAACACGAATCCATGGCCCGCTAGCCCATGCGGAAGTACACCTGGGAAATCGTACCATTGCCAAGTAATGGTATTTTCCCCATCTGGACGAATCTGGCTGTCGAGACGTGATGCAGTATCGTATTTCACATGCAAATGCTGTGATCCCAATAACCCGTTTCAACAATCTGCAGATATAATTGTTATACCGCTCTTCCCAGGTGGAAACGAACCCCCAAATCACAATATCGATCCATGACACAAAGTTATTTCGCCAGCGATTGGAACGATCTGGAAGTATTAAGCCGGATAATTGGTCAGCCGATTGCATTCGACAAGGAAGGTTGGCAAAATTTTGAGATTGACTTGCAAGGACATTTAAAATTATCCATCAAAATAAATGTCTTCGAGAGACATGTAGAAATTGAAATGATTGAATTGCCAAGCGGTTTTGCTCTGCTAAATATTCCATATCCTGCTTGTTCTGGAATACACATTCATAGCATAGGCAGCACTTCAGTCGTAACCTTTTTTCCCCCATCTGAAAAAGTTGATTTTGAAAGGGGCGGTGGGTTCATCACCTGTCCACTGCAGCTTAAGTTGACTCTACCAAAAAGGGCCGAAATCTTTTTTGATCGAAATTCTAAATCATGCCTCCATTTTGATCACTAAGGTAAGCGTTCAGCCAAAGTGTCAACTAGCAAATAGTTTTGACCCACTTTCGAGCAAATAGAATTGACCCGGGGGGGCTAGAGTTTCTGGCTCTTCCGCAGAATTTGTAGGTGAAAGGTTCTGAGATTCCTAACAGCCTGTTGAAAAAACCATGCTTCGCGCTATTCTATGTCGAACATCGCAATCGCCATGGAGGAATGCACGATGGCCCTTGGTCGACGCAAATCTGTTCAAATACAGTGAAGAACGGGGGACGTTGCGTTAACTTCGGAGAACTACAATTGGGTCAGATCCTGTTTGCTTTTTTCGCAAGCGATGTGGAATCGTTCACCTAAAGACTAACGCTCCATGAGTCAACGACAGTCCGCCAGAGCGGTGAGGGACCATGGGACTGGCCGGAGGAGGGTCGGTTGACAGCGAGTAGCAATGGAGCGGATCAGGCGTCAGAGGGACGCGATGCGTTGGGCGTCAGAATCGAAGTGCTCGCGATTTTTCTATTTCGCAACTTTCCCCAATGTTTTCTCTTAGATGAGCGATTTTCTGATTCGCAAGCGATTTTTTCGCACGGGGCGCGGACTTTCAGCGGGAGCGGACTGGAAGTCCGCTATACGTGGGGATCTAGAGGTGATGTTCCGTGATCGGGATCCAGACTGTCTGCGCACCGTCGGCCACCGATTCCGGCTTGGTATTGCTTAGGCTTGGACGACTAGTGCGAGATGACGGTCCGCGACACAGATGGTTGCCGTTGTGCCGCTATCGAATGCGAGAAAGTCCTTTTCGATCCCATCGCTGAAGATGACCCCGCCGCTTGGCATTTGCGAAGTGACGATCAGTGGCATGTCCTTGCGAATGATCCCTGCTACCATGGTCGCTTGCGATGCTCGACTGATGAAGGGCTCTCGCACGTAGTAGGCCAAGGCCTGGGTCGTGTAATCGATGCGGTAATTTTCTCTCGCTTTTTGAAACGGTTGGGCGTTCTCGACAGCTTCGATGATTGCAGCCGCTCCGGTCAAAATCGATCGGGACCATCCGGTCGATCCGGCCCCTGTCGAGACGATGATCCCGCTGGAAGACTGTTGCTCGGATTCTTCGCCCTGCGCTATGCGATATCGGGCTGAGGCATGGGTAGCATAGCCAATGAAAAGGTCGTTTAGGGCATAAATGCTCTGACCGTTGTTGAGGGATGCTTGGGCCATCGTCAACTGGTCAATCTCATAGTGTCCGGTAGCGACCTTGGTGAGAATGTCTTTGCTTCGATCGACGGAAAAGGGAAGCAAGATTCCATCGATTCGAACCGGATCGGGATTGAACGCGACGAGTGGTTGATCGGCCAGATATTTTGCCGTGTTGACTACCAATCCGTCTTGGCCAAGGACAACGACAAGATCCTTGGGTCCAAATAGAAAGTTCGCTAGGAAAGAACGGTCGATCCATTGGCATCGGATGTCTGGAAGAGAGCGATTGAGAACTGCCAGTGAGTTATGAAATGCACGATGCGAACTTGCGTAACTCTCGAAGGAATCCCCGAGCCGCTCGATGTAGAATTTTGCTTGGGCCTCAGAACCAAACCGTTCGATCAACTCCTCGAGGCCCGTTTTGCGGGTCACGATAACGATCTTATCAAACGCCAATTGGGGCATGGTTTTCTGTAGATTAGCGATCTCTATAGGAGGAGTCAGTACCTTGGTTGCCGGTCGGAGCATTCAACAAGCCCGCTAAGATTTCGGAGGTAATATTAAGCTGACCTATTTTTTCGGCGTTAAGCCCCAGGACCCGCATCGACTCGGCCAGAAGCAACTTAGGATCGATGCCATCTAGAGCCGCCAGTTCTTGCGCGAGCGCCTTGGATTTGGATGCCGATTCGATCTCGATGGCTTTGCCTCGGTTTTCGGCTTCACGAAGCATGTTTTCACCCTGGAGTGCAATCAGTTCGGATCGACCTTTCTCCAGCGCAGAGTCGCTTTCAAGTTCTTTTTCTTTGATCTTGCGTTCGTCATCGACGGCCGCAGCACGCCTTGCCATGATCGCTTCATCAGCACGGCGGAGGAGTTGCTCGCGAAACTCTGCTTCTAGGGCCTTAGACATCTCCGGCGTGGGTTTGACCGCCAAGATGAAGACCCCTAGAAGTTCGGCACCGAAAGACGCAAGCGTCGGATCCTGGGCAAGCCGCTGGGTCACTGAGTCAGAAATCGTTTGGGCTTCCCGGATGCATTCTTCGAGGGTTCGTTTCTCGATTTCCTCATGGGTAGCGATTTGGAGTGAGTTGACGACCCGTTGCCCCAAGACCTGAAGATCCTCGGATTTGTATCTCCCCGACTTGGCATCGATGGAAAGATTCAGAAGCTGCGAAGCTTTTTCAGGATTGGCGATTCGATAGGTCAGTTGTCCTTGTACGCTCACGACTTGGTAGTCTCGGCTGGTCTCGTTGAATACGAACGGGCAGTCGATGCTTTGGGTGGGAACGGCGACGATTTGCGTGTTGAACCGCAAGTAAAAGAAGGAAAGTCCCTGGCCTTCTCGGGTCTTTTGGCTTCCGGAATACTTGATGATGTAGTCGCTTGGCTGGCCTTTGAAATACGAAAAACCTAGCATAATTCCTCCTGTGCAAGAGCAAGAGCGGGAGCAGGATTATCATTATAATCCGATCGCAACCGGGCACAACGATACCGACGATGGGATGCGGCGCAATCGTATTGTCGATAGTGGCAAGATCACTTAGGGCTTTCAGCGTTTACCGCGACGGGCTTCTCCACGAATCGACGCGGCTTGAGATTCGTTGGATCCTGCTTGGCGATCTCGCGCAGGAAGGTCGCCAGCTCTTCTTGCGTCTCGTCGTTGGCCTGGACGACCAACACCGAGCCGACCATCGACATCGTGGAAGTTCCCCCAGCGTTTAACCAAGTGTCCGGAGTTATCGACGTTTCGATGGCGCGAATGAGATCGTTCGTTACCGTGTTGTTGGGCAAGATAAAGCTAAGGTCATAGTAGCGGTTGATATTGGCCGAATTCTTTTTGTTGGTGACAAAGAGTGCTTCTCCTTTCACTAAGGTCGTCAAATTCAATGGTTCTAGTACTTGTCGGATGATGTCGCGTGCGCGTGTTTCCGTGCGAACCGCCGACACGGGGTCCTCTGGTGTGATGGTCTCATCTTCCAATCCTTTCGCATCGATCAAGATAGCAATCCCCAGTTGGTCGCTCAGCGTTTGAAAGAACGAGCTAAGTGGTGTGTTCGTGAAGCTTACGTCGATACGCTCGTTCAGCGCGCGGCGAATAACAGCTTCTCGCTCATTGGCCTCGGCATCGGCTGCACCATCGAGCCAACCTGGAACCTCGGCATTCGCTTTGGACCATTCGTAAGGGACCAGCAGTTGCGTGCCGCCCATACCACCCCCGCCCATGCCGCCCCCCATGCCGCCCATCTGGGCTAGCACATCAGGTTGGTCGCTGGGTGCTTCTATCTGTCCAAGCACTTCAGGGGTTTGGTTTACAAACCCCAAACCGCTGATTTTCAGTGCGGTCACCAGTGCGATGCCCGTAGCGATACCGACCATTGAGAAAAAAGATCGAGTCATGAGCGTTTCTCCATTGAAGAGATGCAGAAAAGAGAGACTGAGAAGAGTAGGTTGCCGACTTGGATGGGCGATCCGCAAAGAACCCATCCAACCCTGCTTACGGAATTGTAAACCTATACGTTGGCCGTCCCCAACATTTTCCGTTCGCTCGGAACTATTTTTCTAGGCTTGATCGGCCGGAAAGTTCTAGCGCAGCAGGCGCGTCAGGTTCGTGTACTCGTCGGTCCAGAGTGGAACCGAGCGGGGCCGATTGAGATACTCGGGCAAGTCCGCGATTTCGTCGGCGACTTGTTCGAGGAATTGCAATTCCTTGCTCAGTAGAATGTAGTAGTTTCGACTCAGTGAATCGGTCTCCTTGCGGTAAATCCTGCGATAACCATATCCGTGCTTTTGAGCCAATTGTTTGGTTACGGGAAACAGATCCAAGTGCGTGTTGGTGATATGGATAACCAGCAGTCCGTCGGGCTTTAGATGCTCCGAGTAGATGCCAATGGCCTCATCGGTCAGAAGGTGCGTCGGGACAGCATCCCCGGAGAACGCATCGAGGATCAGGAGATCGAATTGCTGGTTTGCGCCGGATTTTAGTTCCCGTTCAAGTTGCAAACGGGCGTCTCCTAAGACCGTGTCGACTTTACCGCGGCAGTCCGAAAGATAGTGAAACCATTGCGTGTTTTTAGCCACCTCGATGACTTGGGGATTGATTTCATAGAAGCGAATCCGATCTTCGGCTCGTGCGTAGGCGGCGACCGTACCTACTCCCAACCCAATAGCTCCCATGTGACATTGTGCGTGCTTTTGCTGTACGTAGCGAATACCTATCTCACAACCTGAACCTTGGCCGTAATAGGTCAAGGGTAGATGTCTTTTCATCGGATCCGCGTACTGCATACCATGCTGAATGTGCCCGCTGTAAAAAGCAAAAATATCCTCTGGAGTATTTCGATCAAAGCGGTTCACGGATAGCACGCCGTAAAAATTGCGAGCCTCATGTTGAACGCTTGTGCTATCGGAATCGTTATCTGGCCATGCATCGCGAATGAGGTAAAAGCAAGTGCCGATGGCCAAGAGTGTTCCGAGCCCGAATAGCCCAAGACGCATCGGGCTGCGTTTCTGTGCGATGATCGAATAGAGAATTACGACGCACAACAGTGCACAGCTCAAAAAAGCGAGTGTCAGTTCAAAGAATGTTTTGAAAACATAAGGCGCAATCAGATTCACCAAGATACCGCCCAAAGCCCCTCCGAGCGAAATGGTCAAATAGAACCGCGTGAGATACCCCGGCCCCGGTTTGGACTTTGCAAGCTCCCCATGACATACCACGAGCATACAGAACAACGCAGAGAAATAGACACCTGCCTCCAACCACCAAAGCTTCGAAAGCAGAATTTCGTTGGCACCCGAGCGCCCAAGCATCCTATTCAAAATGTCCGAAGCCAAGTAAAGAAACTCGCTGTAGTTCGACAAGAAGAAAAGCAAACCAAGTCCAACCATCGTGTAGATAGAACGCGAATACCACTTGGGTTGATCGAACGCCACGATGAACGAGAGCAGATATAGTGCCAGCGGAACAATCCACAGCAGCGGTACGGTGGCAATGTTCTGACACACCTCATTGGTCACCGCCAAAAATACGATGCAGGCTAATGTCGGTAGCACAATCCATTTGACCATCTGGAAAAGACTTGGTGGTCCCTCGATGATACCGCTAGGTTGAATCTCACCAACAGAACCTTCTGATTTGGAAACCGATGATGTGCTCGTTATCGAAACCGCAGAAGGACGTTTCGAGCTAAGCGAATAAGTCTGCCAAGCGCAGTAGCCACAACAGAGCGTAAATGCCGCAAAACCCACCGACCACATCGCCGCTTGGGAGACAATCCCCCAGTTGGCCTCAAAGAAAAACGGATAACTAATCAACGCCAACAACGATCCAAAATTCGAAAGCGCAAACAATCGGTAAGGTGACTTGTCAAACGACTCACTGAACCACTTTTGTAGTAACGGACCAGTCGACGAAAGTGCAAAGTAAGGCAACCCAACCGTTGCACCGAGCAACATCAAAACCTGCAGCAGCGGCCATTCATTATCCGCGCCCGTGGGGCGCAGGGATACCGGAGGTATCAGCCGATTGAACGCGACGCTCCCAAGAGCAACTGCCAAGACCCCAAGGTGAAGATACAACCGAGACCGAGGCGTTAAGTGAACACTCGTCAGGTGGGCGTACAGATAGCCCAAGAAAAGTACGATTTGAAAGAAGAGCATCGCCGAAGTCCAAACCGCAGGGGTTCCACCGAACCATGGCAGAATGAACTTGCTCAGTAGCGGCTGGACCTGGAACAACAAAAACGCACTGATAAAAACGGTGATCGCGTAGGCCAAAGGCGAAAAACCCACCGAGGCTCGGGGCATATTCTTTTGCTGCATCGCTAAATCCTAAGTCGACTTTCAGAAGCTAGTTGTCTTATTTCTATAACGAATGACGATTCCCCAACCATCTGGAAATCATCCAGAAATAATTCAGTTTTGTCCAAAAAATCGAAAAATTCCTCCAGGATGGCCTGTCGTAATAGCTCCCCCGGGCAAACACGATAAGCTTAGTCGATTCAGTCGAGGTCGAAGTTGTTTTTGACGGACTTATCAGCTAAAATAAACAGAGTCTAGTTCCCGCCTGATTGATCCCCCCTCCCCCACCCCATCCTTCCACTAGTCAACTCTGCAACGCAGGAGGACTCGATGGCTCTTTCCCATCCAAATCCCCATCCAAATCGAACCCACACGCGCCGCGACTGGCTTGGGTCGGCAGCTACCTCGGTAGCCGCTGGCTTGACGATCCCAGCGTTCCTGGCCCCCACCCGACTGCACGCCAACGGCGGTCAGGCCCGTTCGAACGTCAACTGCATCTTCATCTGGACCCAAGGTGGCACGAGCCACCACGACACGTTTGACCCCAAACCGTTGGCCTCCGACGGCGTTCGGGGTCCCTTGAGCGTCATCGAAACGGCGATCCCCGGCGTGCACTTCACGGAACTGTGCCCTCGGATGGCCAAAGAAGTCAATCGCTTCTCGCTGCTTCGGAGCTGGAATCCCAAAAACGCTGGACACGGAGTTGCCGACCACTGGTGCATGTCAGGTCGCAATATCAATCCGTCGCTGATTTATCCTTGTGTCGGCTCGGTTGTCTCGCAGCAACTCGGATTCAAATCGGCTTTGCCACCGTTTGTCCAACTAGGAGCCCACGTCGATCGATCGTTCCAAGGCGGCTTGCCTGGCGTGCTCGGTTTGGAACACGCGGCCTTTGAGATCCATGCCGAAGCTAATGTCGATCGTTTCTCGGTGCGCGATATCACCCCGCCACTGAACATGGAGCTGACCCGCATCGATCGAAGACGGGATTTGCTCGACAAGATCGATCGCATGCAGCGCACTGCCGATAAACAGCCTGCGGCTTACGACGCCCTGGACGAACATTACAAAACCGCCTTCAAGATGATCACCGCACCGGAGACGAAACAAGCCTTTGACATCGCCACTGAACCCGAGGCGCTCCGAAACGACTACGGTCGCAGCTCCTTTGGTCAGCGACTCCTGCTTGCCCGCCGTCTGATTCAATCCGGTGTGCGATTCGTCACCGTCAGCGATCCGGGTTGGGATCACCATCAAGACTGCTTCAATGGCCTGAAACAACATCGCATGCCCCAGGTCGACCAAGCCCTCCCGGCTCTGCTGATCGATCTGGAGCAACAAGGCCTCCTGGATTCGACCCTGGTCGTCTGGATGACCGACTTTGGTCGCACCCCGAAGATCAACCCTGCCATCGGTCGCGATCACTGGGCAAGCTCTGGCTTTGCGATCATGGCGGGTGCAGGAATCCCTGGCGGGAGCATCATCGGTGATACCGATGCCGACGGCGGACAACCAAAATCCAATGAGTACTTCACCGAAAACATCGTCGCGACGATGTACCACAAACTCGGACTTCCACTGGATCTGACCGTCACGGCCAGCGATGGCCGACCCATCCGACTGCTCGAAGGCGAACCAGTTCGAGAGTGGGTCTAATCCCCTAGGGAGGCTAAGCCGTGTACCGTACCTATCCTATGCTGCACCCTGCGATCTGCCTCCTGTGGATCGTCGTTGCCATGGCGATGAACCTCGGTTCGCTCCGGGCGCAATCCGAATGCAATCTAGTCGCCCAGCCGGCCCAAGTAACCCTGCGTGGGAACTTTGCCCAAGCGCAACTGCTGATTCAACAGATCGATCCGTCGTCGGCCGGCAACCCAGTTGCTGCGAGCGAGCTTTCCAGCGACTTTACCTCGCAATCGGTTTTCCAATCTCTGACCCCGGAGATCGTCACCGTTTCCCCCTCGGGTTGCTTGACCGCAGTGAGCAACGGTGCAGGAAAAGTCAGCGCAACGGTCGAAGGAAAAACAATCGAGATTCCGGTCGAAGTCACTGGCTTGGTCGATGCTCCGCAAGTCGACTTCCATCGCGACCTGCTGCCCCTGATCACTCGATCCGGTTGCAATGCAGGCTCATGCCATGCCAGCCAGTACGGCAAAGGAGGCTTGGTCTTGAGCGTCATGGCCTTTGACCCAGTCCTCGACTACCAAAGCTTAGCGCTCGGGGCTCGGAGCCGTCGGATCAACACGATTAATCCCGATGAAAGCCTGATGCTCAAGAAGGCCACCGCAGCGGTTCCTCACGGTGGTGGAGCACGATTTGCCCTCGACTCGAACGACTATCGCATCATGGCCCGTTGGATCGCAACGGGGGCCCCCAAGCCCAACCCCAGTCCCGAAAAGATCGCTCGATTAGAAGTCTCGCCGGCCAAGCGAATCTCCAGAGTCGCCCAAACCCAACAACTGCGGACACTTGCCACGTATGAGGATGGCCAACAGCGGGATGTGACGGCTTGGACACGCTTCGATGCGATGGACGAAGGGGTCGTGAAGGTATCGAGCTCCGGTTTGGCACAAACCGTTGGTAAGGGCCAAGGAGCGGTCATGGCACGCTTTGGCGATCGGGCCGAGATCGCAACCTTTGTGGTCCCCTTTGCCGACTCGGTCAATCTCGAGAGTTGGGTTTCGTTTCAGCCGATCGATGAGATTGCCAAGTCCAAGTTCCAGGAGCTCAGGCTCGCACCCGCAGGGCTTTGCGACGATGCGACCTTTTTGCGGCGCGCCTTTCTCGACGCTGTCGGAGCCTTACCCAGTCTCGACGAAACACGAGCCTTTCTTGCCTCGAGCGATCCGCGAAAACGCGAACTGCTGATCGATCGGCTGCTGGGGCTCTCTGGCGATGCCAAGCTCAATACGTTCAACGATCAGTATGCGGCTTATTGGAGTTTGAAGTGGTCGGATTTGATTCGCAACAATTCCGCAGTGCTAGGCGAAAGCGGAATGTGGGCACTGCACAATTGGATGCGCGAATCGTTTCGCACCAACAAACCGATGGGCAAATTTGTCAGCGAGCTGATCACCGCCAAAGGTTCGATCTTCTCGAATGGGCCAGCCAATTACTACCGCATCGCCAACAATCCAACGGATCTGGCCGAATCGACCGCTCAGCTGTTCCTCGGAACTCGATTGCAGTGTGCCAAGTGCCACCATCATCCTTACGAACGCTATAGCCAAGACGACTACTATGGCTTCGCGGCCTTCTTTGCACGCGTGGCGAGCAAAAACAGCGCCGAGTTTGGGATCTTCGGCGGTGAAACGGTCGTCGTCGTAAACTCCGGGGGAGAAGTCTCTCACCCCAAAACCGGTGCGGTCATGAAACCCACCCCGCTCCAAGACAATCCCTTGGAGCACGCCAGCGATCGTCGGATCGCTCTGGCAGAATGGCTCACTGGCAAAGAGAATGCCGGTTTTGCTCGCAACATCGTCAACCGCTACACCGCCTACCTGCTCGGCAGAGGACTGGTCGAACCCATCGATGACATGCGCTCGACCAATCCACCCTCGAACCCTCAGCTCATGGACCATCTAGTCAACGATTTTCAACAGAGTGGATTCGACGTTCGGCACCTGATGCGATCCATCATGCGATCACGACTCTACCAACTCGACTCCCAGCCCAATGAACTCAACGCCGACGACACTAGGTTTTACAGTCACTACCGGGTCAAACGGATCGCTGCCGAACCCCTACTCGATTGCATCGATGATGCGACCATGGTACGGACCAAGCATACGAATATGCCGTTGGGCAAACGAGCGGTGGAACTTCCCGATGCGGCAACCAACAACACTAACGCGTTCCTGGTGACCTTTGGCAAAACCAAACGAGCCAGCGTCTGCGAGTGCGAACGCACGGCCGATGAGAACCTCGCCCAAGCCTTGCACACCCTCAACGGGGACATCCTATCGAGCAAGATCGCTGACAGCCAAGGCCGTGTCGCGGCCTTGGTAGCATCTGGCAAGCCAACCGATGTGTGCGTCGAAGAGCTCTACCTGGCAACCCTCTGTCGCGGGCCCAACACCCAAGAGCTCGCCGAGGCCAGAAATTTCGTCACGTCGAGCCCCAGCCCAGCAGAAGGCTACCAGGATCTGCTCTGGGCTTTGATGAACTCCAAGCAATTCCTTTTCATACGATGATCCAGCTCACGAGTTCCGCCAAGCATCGATCGGCTTTCTTAGCATCCCTTGCGGCCCTGTGCCTTTCCCAGAATGCTTGGGCACAGACCAACAATTCCTATCCGATGCTCATGTGCCTCAAGCCCACCGCAGCGATCGTCGGAAACACCAGCGAGCATGAGCTATCGGCTCGATACAACCTAGCTGGTGGAAACGGCGTGATCATTTCGGGAACAGGAGTTCGCGGCGAAATCGTCCCTTTGGAGACCGAAAAGCCCGAGGACAAGGACCGCAACGATGTCGCGAATTCCAAGTGCAAGCTCAAGATCATCTGCGATCCGGACGCCATGCCCGGAATCCGAGACTTTCGCCTTTGGACTCCGCACGGAGTCAGCACCGTCGGGCAACTGGTCATCGCTCGCGAACCATTGGTCAGCGAGGTCCTGGACAACGATTCGGTAGAGAAAGCTCAGAGCGTCCAGTTGCCTGCGACGATTTGCGGAACGATCGAGAAGGCAGAAGACCTCGATTTCTACAAGATTCGTATCGATCAGCCCGGCGCGTGGAGCTTTCACATGACCAGCCAGCGGCTACAAAATCGTTTGCATGACATGCAGACTCGCGTCGACCCGATGATCACACTCCGATCGGTCGCAGGATCGACCATCGCGTCGAGCGATAATTCGTTTGCAGGCGATCCATTGATGCATGTCAACATCGAGGCCGCAGGGGAGTATCTGCTCGAAGTCCGCGATGTCCGGTACCAAGGCAATGCCGATTGGACGTACGCTGTAGAATGTTCCGCAAGACCCTTTGGTTTGGTTGCTAAACCCTTGGCGGTTGCCCAAGCTGCCCCGGGCTCCGTCCAGGTCCTAGGGCTAGGACTAGGAGCCGACGCGACCGCAACGCTCACTCCAGCCGCATCGGCTACCACTCGGATCGAACTGTTTGCTCCGGTGGTCGGTTCGACACCGCTGAATGCACTGCAAGTTCTCGCGTCCGCCGATCCGATTGTGAGCGAGGATATTGTGAGCCAGCCCAGCGGTGCACTCACCGCCCAGGCGGCTGAGGCGACCCAGGCGATGCCGATGCAGTTTGCTATCCCGAGTGTCGTGTGTGGCAGCATCGATACTCCAGAGCAAGTCGATCGCTATCGATTTGAGGCCAAGGCCCAGCAGCGATTGAGTTTTGAGGTTTTCGCAAGACGGCTAGGATCGGAACTCGATGCCAAGCTTCGGATCCTCAACGCCGAGGGAAATGCCTTGAGCGAAGCCGACGATTCAACCTTTGATCGCGTTTTATCCTCGGATGCGACTCTGGAGAATTGGACTGCACCGGCCGACGGGGTGTTTACGCTCGAGATTCGCGACCTGCATGGAAGAGGAGGACCGAGTTATCCGTATGCGGTGCAGGTCAAGCAAGCCAAGGCTTATTTTCTATTAGAAGCCGACACCGACAAGACGCCGCTAGCCATGGGCAGCGCCAGTGTGATTTACGTCAAAGCGCAGCGTAGGAACGGGTTTGCAGGCGAGATACAGCTAGCTGTCGAGGGCCTGCCTCCGGGAGTTCGAGCCGAGTGCGGTCGGATCCTTGCAGGCAGGCCAGATGGAGCGATCTGGCTGACGGCTGCCGCCGATGCACCGGTGGGGATGTCGAATATCAAGATCACCGGTACATCCGAGCACCCCGAGGCGGAAGGTCAGAAGATCGCTTTGCAATCGACCGCATCGCATCTCCAGGAGGTCTACATGCCAGGGGGGGGACGGGGTCATTATCCGGTCGACCACCACGCGGTATCGGTAGGCAAGCCGATGGACATTCGGAGCATCAAGCTCAGCGCCAAGGAGATCGACCTGCAGCCTGGGGGTTCTCAGCGTATCGACATCCAGATCGAGAGAGCTCCCGATTACAAGGGGAACGTAACGCTCGATGCGATGCTTCAGCATCTCGAGCAGCCGTATGGCAATCCGTTGCCACCTGGGGTGGTGGTCGACATTGGGGCTAGCAAAACGTTATTAACGGCAGGGGAGTCGGCCGGGCACATCACGTTCAAGGCCAACGCGGACGCTGCGGCGGTCGAGCGTCATTTGGTTCCGATCACGGTGCATGTTTCGATCAATTTCGTGATGAAGCACACCTTCAGCAGCGAACCGTTCTACATCACCGTCAAGAAATAGCTTTCAAAAAATGGGTCGAACCAACGAGTAAACGGCCATCGCACACATCAACGATGTCAACGATGTCAACGATGTCAACGATGTCAACAAAGTCCGCTGTCAATGACGTCAACCACGTCAATGACGTCCAACCGCCATGACCGCGCCACAGGCGGGCGGTGGTTCGAGGTGTTGCTACGCCGCTGCTTCCCCGCCAAAGCCGGGGGTCGAATGAGAGGCTAGTGCGATTTCCAAAGGGCGCTCACAACACAATCTTCCCAGCGAACATGAGTCCGTACATTGCTGCTGTTAAAGAGTTTGTCGAAGGGCTTGGACGATAACCAATGACGCAATCAGTTCCATGCTCCACACGGCTGTCCCGCAAGAACTTCTTGAGAATGGCGTCGAGTGGCACCAAGACACAGATCCAAGAAACGAAAAAAGCCAACATTCGATAAGAATCTTGGCTTGAAGATTTGGTTTCATCCGGGAAAGCCCAGATTGCATCGGGGTTGGATTAGTATCGCGGACCGCGTGAATTCTCTCGCCTGTCGCCGCCACCTCCACCGTAACCGCCACCTCCACCGCCGCCACCACTTCGTCCGCCGCCGTATCCGCCACCGCCGCCTGACGATCGGCTTTCGCGCTCACGGGCTTCGTTGCAAGAGATCTTGCGATCGCCGAGCATCGATTCGTTAAGCCCTTGGATCGCTGCTTGTGCTTCGTTTGCGTTGTTCATTTCAACGAAACCAAAGCCGCGCGAGCGTCCGGTTTCGCGATCCATGACGATGCTGGCCTTGCTTACGGTTCCGTATTGGGAAAATGCGTCCGAAAGTTCGGCTTCCGTTGCGCGAAATGAAAGGTTGCCTACATAAATATTTGTCATACCATTACTCCTATCCAATCAACACATCCATCATCACGCGAGCACAAGAAGCTTCTAGTGCGGCGAAGTTTCCGCCGAGAACCCAAGTCCGTACGACAATGCGAGCGATCAGAAAAACAAAACATCCTAAAAGTTCGCCGGCCGAAACAACCGTTCCAGTAAAACCGCGAGCCTTCCTACTTTCCAACCAACAGGTAACCGAATCCTTAGAAGAACAGAAGTCACCGTAGAGGGACTCGGATTCAAATCAAGAAATTGCTGGATCAACTGCTAATCAGATTATTGCCAGTATCGCAGCTGCGTTCATCGAAGTCAACTGGAAATCCGAGCCAATTGCCGCTTATACGAATTTCGGCCCTCCAAGGCGTAGGCTCTCGATGAATAAGCGGCTCGACGATAGGGTGTTCTTTAGGGGTAAACCGAAGCGATTTCGTTGAACCCGCAGCCAAAACCGGCGAGGAATTTGACCAAGCCCGCCAGGATGCTGTGTTTTGGCTCGAAGCGGAGCAGCCCAAGCTGCCCGGTGAGTTCAAAATAGGTTCTTCAGGAATTTTTGTGTCGGCGCGCCCGTCGCAAAGCGTCCCAAACTTACCGCAAAGACGCCAAGTTCGCCAAGTCCAAGAGCCAAGCAAGAAGCTCCCCGTGCGGATCAACCTGTGCGGATCCACCTATTTTGAATAACGGTTTCCCAGTGGTAGGCACGCAAGGAATCACGTCTTGGTAACAGTGGGCTAACGTCATGAATTCGTGCCGTCGGCGCACGGAAATGCTAGAATGGAGGGGTGGTAACTCAGCGGTTGTTTCTAACGGGGTTCGGTGGTGATTCTGGGAATTCGACAAGTTCGATGCATGTGGCTTGTGATGCTCTTTTGCATCGGCAGTGTGGCTCGCGCACAGACGTTTGAGTTGCTGGTGTTGATGCACGATTCAGGACGTGTGGAACGCTATGACCTTCAAACCGGCAAGCATGTCGGGACGCTGATCAGCGGCCTGCCTGCCTCGAATGCGATTTTGTTCGATGCCGACAGCAGACTCCTGATTTCGACGGGCAGACCCAACGAAATGGGAAGTGTCTTGCGCTACGACCTGAAGGGAGGTGTTGAGACGCTCATCGATGTGCCCGAGGGATACGGGGGGCGACTGCACCGAGCCACCGGGATGGCTTGGTACCAAGGTGATCTTTTGGTTGCTAGTCAGAACGATGGCAAAGTGAAACGCTATGCGTATCCATCTGGCGAGTGGCTAAACGACGTCGCGTTGGCGACGCCAGGGGGGATGACGCAGCTTGCCGTGCACCACGGCGAGCTGTATGTGACCGACTATCAGGCCCAAGCGATCCGCAGGACAAGCAAGTTCGATGGGTCGATGAGCGAGGTGTGGGCTCAGAAGGATTCGCAGCATCCGTGGGGCTTGGTCTTTGATGCTCAAGGTTCCGCATTTTGGTCCACCTCTGCGAATCGTATTGTTAAAACCGTCGGTTCTGAAACCACAGAATGGGCAGGTGCAGGTGCCGGTGGAGGGATCGCCACTCCTCTGGGTTTGGCCATCGGACCCGACGGGTTGTTGTACTGCGCCAGTTGGCAAGGGGCCGTAACTGTCTGGAAGACCGATGCGGTGAATCTAGGCCAAGCTCTGCGAACCATCGCTGGCAAGGAGGTAAAGGGTCCCATCAGTTTCGCCTTCACCGATCGAGAGCTCCCCGATGAGTTTGTCTACACTTTAACTGCGGCCCTGGAGCCGACACCAGGAAAAGTGGCGTTCTTCGAATCTCAGATTCGACCTCTGTTGCATGCTCGGTGCATGGAGTGTCACGATCAAGATACCCAGGAAGGCGGGCTACGACTGGATACTCCGAATGGCTGGGAACTTGGCGGGCACACCGGTCGCGCGATCCAGCCCGGTCGCCCCGAAGAGAGCTTGTTGTATCGAGCGGTGGCGTATTCGGACAAGGATCTCAAGATGCCGCCCGATGGACAGCTCTCCTCAGACGAGATGGGTTGGATTCGCAAGTGGATTGAACAGGGGGCGATCGATCCGCGGCGTGGTGAGGCAGGTGCGAGCAAGCCGACTTCGAACACGTGGGCCGAGGCATTCCAAGAGCGACTCGATTGGTGGAGTTTGAAGCCCCTTTTGGATTCCACCCCGCCCGAGGTATCGGATGCTGCTTGGAATCGCTCGGCGGTGGATCGTTTTATTCGATCCAAGCAGGAGCAAAACGGTTTGGAGCCCTGTTCGCCGGCCCAACCGGAGGACTTATTGCGCCGAGTTTGTTTTGTTTTGACAGGCCTGCCGCCAACCGTCCATCAGCGGGAATCCTATTTGGCTGTGTGGCAACGGGATCCTGAGGCAGCTTACACGTCTCTGGTGGATCAATTACTCGCCTCACCGCATTTCGGAGAGGCCATGGCTAGGCGATGGATGGATGTGGTGCGCTACACGGATACTTATGGGTACGAATGGGATAATCCAGCCAAAGGATCGCATGAGTACCGGGATTACTTGATCCGAGCGTTCAACAAGGACATCGGCTTCGATACGCTGCTTGTCGAACAACTCGCCGGGGATCTGCTGAGCGATCCTAGAATCGACGATCAGATCGGAGTCGTCGAGAGCTTGATCGGACCGATGTTCTATCATATGGGCGAGCATCGTCACGGCAGCAGCCGCGATTTTAACGGCGTGCATCAAGAGATGGTCAACAACAAGATCGATGCCTTCTCGAAAGCTTTTCTTGCCACGACGGTCGCCTGCGCTCGGTGTCACGATCATAAGCTCGAGGCGGTCTCGCAGAAGGACTATTATGCCTTGGGCGCGATGTTCATGACTCCGCGGTGGGCAAGTCGCCCGATCGATTCTCCCGAGAAGAATCGCGAGGCGATCGCAAAGCTCAAGGAATTGCGAGCCGCGATCCGCGATGAGCTCGCAAACAGTTGGCGGGCCGTCCAGATCGACCCTGTGGCATGGCGCCGAGGCTTTTCCGATTTGGACGCGAATCAGGCCGCGAATCAGGCCGCGAATCAGGAGCCCAAGTTCGGGGACATCGACTATCCGTTGTTTCGGCTAGTTAAAGATGCTGGCAGTAAAGACGCTGGCAATCAAGACGCTGGCAGCATGGAGTCGACCTGGAAGGCCCTTGAGAGCCAATGGCAGACACACCGCAATGCTCGGCTAGAAGCAAACAAAGCCTTTGGAGTCCTGGCAGATTTTTCCGAGCCGCGATTGCCTGATGGCTGGGTCATGGAGGGAGATGGCATCGCATCGGGCTGGGTTGAAGACGGCACGCCACTGATCGCGTTGGAATCCGAGGCGGTTGTTACGCGACTCTTGCCAAGAGGTTTGCACACGCATGCGTTGTCATCGAAGCTACCTGGTGTCTTGAGGATGCCCGCGGAACACACCGTACCGGGTAGTTCGGTCAGCATGAAGCTCGCAGGTGGCGAGTTCGCCGGAACCTTGATCCTCGATGAGAATACGATTCAAAATGAAAGCGTTGCATTCCTAAACCAGGTCCAGCCAAGCTGGCGGTCGTATGGCGATTTGCCATTAAAGAATGGGGTTACTCGGGTCACGATCGACTTTGCTACGGCCTCTTTGAATTCAAATTTTCCGCCACGCACGGGCCTTGCGGCCGGATTGCCCAATGACGATTTCGGTTTCGACAAGCGGAGTTGGCTAAGCATCACCCAGATTGTGTCGCACGATGCATCTGGGGCACCGATGGATTTGATGGACTGGTTTTGCACGCTCTTTGAGGGACAAGCTCCAACGAGCGTCGAAGAAGCCGATGGGCGCGTTGCACGCTGGATGTCCCAAGCGCTCGAACGCTGGTGCGATCGACAGATGCAACCAGGCGATACTTTTGCCGAACCAGGCCACCGAGGGATCTCGATTGGCGTTTCTGCTTCGCGATTATCGGAAAATCGAACAGTCCATCGATTTTCCCCGGAGCGTCAACAGCATGGACGAGCGGGCTTCGGCAAAGTCCGGCTTGTACTTCAACGTGCGAGGAAATGTCGATGCGATGGGGGAGCTGGTGATGCCAGCTTGGCTATCGATGTTTGGCCCCAGCGAGTCGATCGAACGAAGTCCGGGGAGTGGGCGTTTCGAGTTGGCTCAGTCGCTTGTGTATCCTGGGCATCCGTTGACAACGCGCGTTTATGTCAACCGAGTTTGGCAATGGGTCTTTGGTACCGGGATTGTTGCAAGTCCCGACGATTTCGGACGGCTGGGCGATAAGCCTTCGCATCCGGAGTTGCTCGATTGGCTCTCGCGCGATTTCACTGCGAACCGATGGTCCACCAAGGCGCTCATGAGGCAATTGGTGTTGAGTCAAACCTTTCGGCAATCAGGAGCCGTGCAAGCAGCGTCGCTACAACGGGACCCCTCGAATCGCTTGCGCCACCACTACCCCACACGGCGATTGGAAGCAGAGCAGATTCGCGATTCGCTCTTGTCGGTATCAGGCAGGTTGGATCGCAAGTTGTATGGACGTCCTATCCTGCCTCCCCGTACCGTCGAGGACGGAGCCAAGCGACTGTTTTCTGGACCGCAAGACGGAAATGGACGCAGATCGATCTACTTGATGATGTCGATCATGGATCCTCCTAAATTCCTTACCGCCTTTGATCTTCCGGACTTGAAGTTGCCCAGCGGCCGTCGGAACGTCACGAGCGTACCGAACCAAGCGTTGCTGCTAATGAACGATCCGCTGGTGGATCGGTTGTCCAAGCATTGGGCTAGCGAGTTAGTCAAGATGCCGCACCGCACGCCTCAGAAGCGAATCGAAACGATGTTTCTTGTGGCCTATGGACGACATGCCCGCGACACGGAACTCCAGCGATGGCTTGGCCTGTTTGGCGAAATATCCAGTCAAGAGGATCCGATGGCCGACGAAGCAGCTTGGGCTCAACTTGCCCATACCCTCTTTAATACCAAAGAATTCCTCCACTACCGATGATTACTTAGAGTTAACGAAGCCCCTATGCGGAGATTGCCCCGATGAAAGATTGGCGAATGAATTGCCCAGGATCGATCCGTTCGCTGGCCACACGCAGGGCGTTTCTACAGCAATCCAATGCTGGATTCGGTTTGTTGGCCTTGTGTGGAATGACAGCCAGTGCAGGAACCGTCACAACGCCTTTGGTCGCCCGTGCCAAGCGCATCATTTTTTGTTTTATGGATGGAGGCCCTAGCCACGTCGATACGTTCGACTACAAACCGATGCTTAAGAAACATCAAGGGCAACCGATCGGTTCAAGGTGGGTATCGAAGAAGTCCCAGTCGGATGCCAACCGGGTATGGTTTGGGTGTCCTTGGGAATTCAAGCAGCGTGGCCAGAGCGGATTATGGGTCAGCGAGCTTTTTCCTCGGATCGCTGAGGTTGCAGATAAACTGTGCGTGGTCCGGTCCATGGTCGGAGAGTTGCCTTTGCATGGCCAATCGAACTTGTTGTTGCATACGGGCCGGAGCATCGGTACAGCACCGAGCATCGGTGCTTGGATCTCCTATGGATTGGGGACTCAGAACGCCAATCTTCCGGCTTATGTTTTACTGAACAATGACTGGGTACCCAACGGTGGGATGGAAAATTTCGGGAGTTCCTTTTTGCCAGCAAATCATCAAGCCACGATGTTGAGGGCCAAGGGTGTAACGGTCGACAACATAGCCCCTTTCGACGAGCCATCTGTTCAACGCAGGAAGCTTGATTTGCTCTCGGAATTGGATCTTGAGTTTGCGCAAACGACTTCTGCGCCGCAGGCGATCGAGTCGATGATCGCCAATTACGAGACCGCTTTTCGTATGCAGAAATCGGTACCCGAGTTAGCGGATATCTCCAAAGAGCCCGAGTACATCCACAAGCTTTATGGCACCGATTCGAACGACGAGCATCAGCGATACTACGCCAGCCAGGCGCTGCGAGCTAGACGACTGGTCGAGGCCGGCGTGCGGTTCATCGAGATAACATGTCCAAGTTTTGACGGCAACAACTCTCCATGGGATCAGCATGGGCAATTGAAGTTGCTCCATGAAAAGAATGCCAGGGTGACCGAGCAAAGTGTTGCTGCGCTGATCAAGGATCTCGATCAGCGAGGGTTGCTCGATGAGACGATCGTGTTATGGGCTGGCGAGATGGGACGAACGCCTCATACCGGTGCGATCAACGAGAACGCGGGACGCGATCACCATGTGAGTGGATTCTCGATTTTCTTAGCCGGCGGGGGCTTCAAGCCCGGGATCGCTTATGGGCAGACCGATGAGTTTGGAGCAAATGC
>JAPLNM010000085.1 GCA_026692845.1 Planctomycetota bacterium
AGAAGGGTTTGAGTTTTTTGACGGAGGTCGAAACAGAATGGAAGCCGAATGCAGATGGCTATGTCCCGACTTCCATCAGAGTATATCGCCAAAATTATGGAAAAAATGGGAATGTCGAGAGTTCAACCATTAGGGATTCCAGGTTCAATTGGAAATCTTCGTTTGTGAATAGTGACGGTGGATTTCACGAGAAGTTGTTCGTCCCTCGTGCAATCGATTCTGTGACATTATTCGAAAGTTTTAAGTAACCCGTTCGGGTAAAAAGACAGCCACACGATTCAAGCCCAACAACAAACGATCCTGCGAGGTTTAGGGGGGAAATACGATCTGCGTGGCTGCGTTACAAAATCGCTGCAGGCGTTCGGAGTGCAGATAGATTGGAACCGAGGGGTTCGTAGTAAGCATCTGTTTTAGGCTACCTGTTCGAGGATCGCAGAGATAGATTCAACGGCCGAGACAGGGACCAGGACAGAGGTTCCCGAGGGGAGTTTGATCTCGATCGAGTCCTTGGTGGAATCCGATGTTTGCACACGCAGAAAGGCGGTTGCTTGAGGCTTCGCAGCGAGTTTACGTTTCCACTGGTAGAAGGACAAGCAACCAGGGACAGTCCCCGCGCGAAAAATACGACGACGGACTGCCACGGGGTTTTTTCCGACCGTAGCATGGCCTTCCGAGGCCGTGCGTGTAGGTGACGAATCGATCGCGTTTATCCACATCTAGCGTGTTCCGGAATCGCTTCAGCCGGATCGGACGGATCGGACGGATCGGCAAGAAACCAGGGTCAGACTCCACCGCCAGGGGCAAGGTCGTGTGTTTCCCCAGCGTAGGCTCTTGCTGAACCGAGTGCCTCAATCTCTTGTCGCTTCCTCCAGATCCTCTTTGGTTCAGGTTTTAGTCGACTATAGTATTGACTTACGGACCTTTCAATTTGCCCGTAAATCGCTGTTTGTCATCGTCTCGCGACTCTGTACTCGCCCAAGTCCTAAACCCAAGATGCCTGACCGAGTACTTCACACGAAACTTGATGGACCGGGCTTGTATCTGTTCGAAGTCGCTGGAAAAAACCACTACCAATCCGAAATACTGCAACTCTTGCAGGACCGATTCGAAGAATCGGCGGCACTCGAATCGACAGCCGAATCTGCGGAGTACTACGTAAACGCGATTCTGCGATCCGAACCGACGAACCCCCACGACTGCAACGCAATTGCGGTAGAAATCTCTGGACTAAAAGTAGGCCATTTGGATCGACATACCGCAGCGAAACTTACGAATCAATCCAAACGACTTGGGTTCGATCGGATCGAAGCGACCTGCAAAGCGAAATTGGCCGGATACCGATCCCATGGCGATCAAGCAGCAAAGGTGAACGTGATGCTCGACTACTACACCAAGCAAATGAAACAGAGCGAAAGTGCCGAGAAAACGATCCTCCGTTTCGAATTCCAAGTCGAGTATCCAAGGCTGGATATCGACCCGGAATACGCCGTTGTCGGATCCAATCTGAAATTCTGGATCAACCCAAGCTGTCCGAACCATGTGCTGATTTACCCTGCCTATGATGTCCACTACTCCCAACCCCGAACTCCCTTAGGAAGAGTCCCTTCGGATTATGTCCTGCCGATTGTAAGAAACATCTCCACGCGTGGCATGTACTCGGCACAACTCGCAACTAAAACGAATGATGGTTGGTTGGTTGTCGTTGAGCTTACGTCCAAGCAAGAGCTTGATAAACGTTATGAAGAGTTAAAAAAGGCAAGAAACCAATATGTCTTGCAAGCGATCCAAAAGCCCTATAAGCCGAAAAAGCCCGTCCAAGTAACGTTCGAACTCCCTTCGATGCCTCTCAAAACGCATGATCGGTTCGCTGTGAAGGAGCTACCATCAACCGAGCAGATCGTCGATACCGATCCAAGTCGCTTGACGGTTGGGCTTCATTGCGTACGTACCGGAGCCAACATCAAGGTGGATCTGCCAGTCGATTTTCTGATTAAAATCAAACGATTGCTGCTTACCCGTCCCGAAATCATTCTTGAAGTTCGCGAATTGAGAAAGGTACGGTCCGGAGAATCGATGTGGTGTGACGCGGAAGTCCATCATCAATACGACGACGGACCAAACGTGGAGCAGTAGTGGGGGATCGCTCTCTCTCTTCGGTTACCCCGGATAATCGCGCGATGATCGAGACGGACTGTCCCCGGGTTTTTTCCAACCGTAGCATGGCCCTCCGAGGCCGTGCGTGTAGGTGACGATTCGATCACGTTCATCCAAAAACTGGTCGCAGACCCATTTTACAGACCGAGAGGCGATCCGTTTCCGTGTGTTCCGTGTGTTCCGTGTGTTCCGTGTGTTCCGTGTGTTCAAAGTCAAGAAACCTGCGACAGTCCCCGCGCGATGAGGTGAGGTGCTCCTGATCCAATCAAAGCCCAAACGCAACGTCCTACCGGGGCTTGGTTAAATCCCTCGCCGTTGGCTACGGGTTAAACGAAATCGCCGAAAGACATTCCATGAAAAGAAGCCGGGGACTGACCCTTGCCAATTTATTTCGAAGTGGCAACACAAAGGTCCCTTACTTCCAAATCGGATTCGACATCCAGGATTGCGTTAGTCCCATTCGAGTGTCGGGGGATGCGACAGCCGGTGGCGATTGCAAATGTTGCTCCACCCGAATCTTCCAGTTCGACGCAAAACGATTGGCAGCCGGAATTCGCTTTAGCCAATACCTTAGGAGCATCAATGTTGCAAGCAGATGTCGGTTGCTGCGCAAGTTTGGTGCAGCCCAATCTTTGCCGTATGGCAATGTCGGCTTGATTGCCCAAACGCGATCCCAAAGCCGTGAATGGTGTGCACAGAGATTTCGTACGTAGACAAAATGGTGCATCCAACTTTGAAGGATGATCGGCTGTAAACTGTAGCGATTTGAAATCACTTTTTGATCGGGGCGACTCATTCCCATAAACATCTTCGATAAGCCGCCAAACGACATCACCTCCGTCACCATCCAAACAGGGAGGTCCGGGAATTCGATATATGCCCGCTGGAAGTGGGTAACGAAACGTTCGCTCGATCGATTTGCCTCTTCTTGGAGTCGCAGCAACCAATCGATGTGCCCAAATCCCGCGTAAAAATTCGTTGCAACCGTATGACCGAAGGCGCCATATCGTTGACCGAAATAGTAGGCGATCGCTGCGCGGATATCGACTTCGATGATTTCCAAAGCTTCGGTAACTAGGTCGCGCAATGAAAGATCGAATTGATAAGCGTCGACGACCTGCTCGAATGTCGTCCCCGCTACAAAAGTGTGACGTTGCGATTCAAAGGCTAAGCAATATCCGCTGAATCGATAGTAGTTGAGGTGAGATAAAAACTGCTCTGCTTTGCGAAGATCCGACACAACCAGCCCGCGATGTTGTAGAAGCTGGACTTGGTCGGCATAGGATAGCCAACCTTTACGGTATGGCTGGCTCATAGAGGCTTCTCCTCATTAGCTAATCGCAAATAGGAAGAGTGAAAAAAAATAACTCGCCCTTGATGCACGTCATCCAAAGAGCTTAGGGCTCTATCGGCGAGGGGTGCGGCGAGTGTGTTGAGGAGAGTATCGGACGCAATCGATACAAAATCAAGGGGCAGGGCCATGAAGCTAGCGAAATACCCTGAAGCGTAGCAAGTTACAGCGATTGCCGCAGAATCCATAGCTAGCAATGACAAGAAATCGGGGACAAAAAACCAGGGACGAACCACGCGCGGCGGGGTGGCGGAATGCTCGCTTTGTTTCCGTCGCGCACGGCCGATTCGATCGCAAAATGGAACGTGTTGAGGGGCTCTGCCCCGTCGTGGAAGCCCCTTTTCCGCCTCTTGCGACATCATCCACCGGAGGTGGCGCTGCGCTTACCTCCGGCTAATGGCTCGGATCCCTCCGGGATCCCCTTTCGGACTGCGGCCAGAACGGGACAACTCTCTAAACGCATTCCGGAAGCGCTTCCGCCGCGGATCGGACCGATCGTGACGATTCGATCCGCCGGCATCCGCAAACGGGTCGAAGACCCATTTTACGGGCCGAGAGGCGCTCGGCGATCCGTTTCCGTGTATTCCGTGTGTTCCGTGGTAAAAAGACAAGAAACCGCGGACAGACCCCGCGCGATGGGCTGGCGGAATGCTCGCTTTCGCTTGGTTCCCGTCGACGCCTTAGGACTCAACGCCAGGATTGCTGTACAATCCTACACGTCTCTAACCAACAAGCCGCACCTGACCCTCCCAGGATTTATGGCCATGAATCGAAACCGTTTTTTGATAACCCTTGCGATCCTATCTTATTCGCTATCCCTCGGGTGCCAACGGACCGAGTCGTTCTCCTCAACCGAATCCTCCAACCTCAAACCACTGGCCGTTCTCTACGGTCGCTTCATCAGCGCCAATGCCGGTCGAGGACCCAAAGATGAAGCGGAACTCAAAGCTTTCATCAAATCGCGACCCAGCGATGAACTCTCCAATCTCAATGCCAGCGACGTAGAAAGCTTGTTTGTCTCCTCGCGCGATAAAAAACTCTATAAGCTCAAGTTCGATACCAAACCGCTCGTTCCAGGCCAATCCGCAAACATCTTTGCCTGGGAACAAGACGGCATCGAAGGCAAACGTTTCGTCGCAGGCACCCTAGGCGAAATCCTCGAGGTCGACCAAGAGAAGTTTCGCCAACTTGTCCCTAACCCTTAGGCACGATCTGCACCGACAGGAAGCTCAGTCAGGAAACTCAGTAATCGTCGGGAATCGTCCCGCCATCTTCGCGATGGCCAAGCCGATTGAAAACGTTCAGGTCGACGGTAAATCCAAGGAAGCGAACGCTGCCGTCAGCCATCAAAATGTTCATGCCGCTGGTGTGAGCACTGCCAAAGCGATACCCCTCCCAGCCTCCCTGATTGTCGTACTTCCTGTCGGAATTCGGAGCAAACCCGGTGTAGCGCACCACGTCCGGATCCCATCCGTCGGCCCAGCCTGCATCGTCGTGCCAATCTCCAGTCTTGTATCGCACCGGATTCAACTGCTTCTCTCCAACGACCATCGTGTTGCTCGTGCCATCGGTGATGTTGGCCATCTTCGATTTCGCACCGATATACTTCCCCGTCTGATCGACTCCCCCACGCGCAATGACGCCACTGTAAGGGGCCTTGTCCCATGTCAATCCCCACGTGTCACCATACCAAAATTGATCCCAACTGTTAGGACGGTCCGCAGGGGTCGCTGCCGCGTAATCCATCAAGTATCGACCCCCTTGAGAGATGTTCGATTCTGGTCCCCTTCGGGACGGACAGAAAAACACCGTCGGACCCCCTCGGTATCGAAGGATGTCGACATTGTTCGTCGTATTCTGAGCCGCCAAAGTACTTTGCTCAATGTAAGGCAAAATATGAGTCGCCCAACTCCCGACGCTCCCCCACGGAGCTAATCCACCAGGCGGAAAGTACTTGAACCCGTCATGGTGCATCTGGATGGCCAAACCCTGCTGCTTGAGATGGTTCGAACACTGCATCCGACGCGCAGCCTCCCGAGCCGCTTGTACGGCCGGCAACAACAATCCAACCAGTATCCCAATGATGGCAATGACCACCAAGAGCTCGACCAACGTGAACCCCTTTTGGTTTTTAGGATCTCGAAACTTGCGATTCACCATGAGTACAACCCTCCGCAAAATCTTTCCAATGGAATAATGCAATATGCATAAAAAATGAATTCTCCATTAAAGCTATCGAAAGACGCACTGCCGATACAGTCCCAATCTCATCAGAAATCTACTTATGGGGAAGTATTTCCGGGATTAGGAGGCACCCAAGGGGAAAAAACAACCCCTTGAAACGGTGTGAGACTTGAAACGCTGCGATTTGATTATCAGGGTCGCTTCGATGCGATCTGCCAACGACCGAGCACCGAGAATCGCAATGGCCTAACTCCAGTCGACCCCACAAGGCCGTCCCATCTCAACGACAAGCAAATACTGCTCGTCGCAAAATCGATCGGTCATCCCGGCCAAATAAGCCCCCGTGGCCCGCTCGATCCCCCATGACGATACCCAGCCGCGGACCCTTGGGGGCAGGCGTTCTGGATCCCCCACAAGCGACCGATACAACTGCCTGAGCCGCATGGCGGCCTTCTGACGGACCTCGACGAGCCTAGGATGCCGGTAAACATGCTCGAATAGGAACCCCTCAAGCTGCCGCTTCTCCTGCTCGATCTGCGAACTCATCCCAAGCGATACGCCTGCCTTGCATACCTCTTGTGAACTAAGTTCCCCAAAACCCTCGAGCAAGCGACTCGAATGCTGCAAAAAATCACCCATCTGAAGATCGAGCATGGTATGCACCAACAAAGGACGTCGCAGGGCCGGTTCGACATCGCCTAGCCGAACCGAACTCTTGGCCCGCTGGACCAACTCGAGTCGATCAAGCTGCTCCCACTCCAAGAGCCCAAGCTTGAGCGCATCGTCGAGGTCATGCGAGTCATAAGCGATGCTGTCGGCCGCATCGACGACCTGAATCTCCAGCATCTGCGAATCCGAATCGAGCTTGTGAGTGCGGAACCGCTGACCCGAAAGGACCTCGACGGTAAGATTCAGCCCAGGATAATCGGTGTAACGCTGCTCGATCTTGGTCACCAAATCCAACGCAAAGCGGTTGTGGGAAAACCCGCCGCAGTCTCTTAAACAATCCTCAAGCACATCCTCGCCACAATGGCCAAAGGGCGGGTGGCCGATGTCGTGAAGCAACGCCATGGCCTCAATCAGGTCTTCGTTGAGCCTTAATGTTCGCCCGATCGTTCTGGCCAGCGAGGCGACCTCGTGGGTATGGGTCAGCCGTGTGCGATGGTAATCCCCCATGTCGCCGGTAAAAACCTGCATCTTGCCGCTCAGACGGCGGAAGGCTGACGCGTGGAGGATCCGATCTCGATCCCTTTGGAACGGACCGCGATAAGGATGCTCAGGCTCTGGATGCTCTCGGCCCAGGGTCTCGCAAGAATGCATCGCATAGCTGGCAAGCAAAATCTCTTCGCGTTGCTTCCAATTCGATTTCGAATCGCCAAAGTCGGCTCGTTGCATCTTACAGTTGCGTTTTCCTGGGTTCTACATTACCGTCAGGTTGTCTCGATGGATGACTTCTTCATACGGGCATTGGCCGAGGATCTGCGCGATCCGGTCGGAATGGCAACCGCGAATCATCTTGACTTGCTGAGCATTGTAATTGCTTAGCCCTCGAGCGATTTCGTTTCCACCTGGGGCAATCACCGAAACAATATCCCCTTTTCCAAACTCTCCCGTGACTTGCTTGACCCCGATGGCTAACAAACTGCATGAGCCACCTTGGATCGCCGAACTGGCCCCATCGTCGACGCAGATACTGCCGCTCGGCTGGGTCGAAAACCCGATCCAACGCTTGCGAGATACCAGCGATTTCGACTGCGGGAGAAAGAGGGTTCCAAGCCGCTGGCCATGGGCCAACCGGACCAAAATGTCTGGCTCACGCCCCCAAGCGATCGCGGCGGCTTGGCCGCTGTGCGTCAGGAACTTGGCCGTCGTCAACTTGCTGGCCATCCCCCCTTTGCTAATCCCCGTCTTGCGATCCCGCACGAGCTCTTCAACGCTTTCGTCGATCTTGGCAACACTCGATAACACCATGGCTTGTGGGTCCTGAGGATCGCGGTCGTAGAGCCCATGGACATCGCTGAGGATCACCAAGGCGCTGTCGTAAAGCAGACCGGCGACCATTCCCGCTAATCGGTCGTTG
>JAPLNM010000086.1 GCA_026692845.1 Planctomycetota bacterium
TCAGGGCAAGGTCGATGAGGTACGCGGACGATTTGGCGATAAGCTCTTTCAAAGGCTCGGCTGGCAGACCCGATGCAAACCCACGGTCTTGCAATCAGGACGGCTTTTACTTCCTCTTTACTCGGATACCTACTCTTTTTCGTTGATGGCCATCAGCGATGACCAAGGACAGACTTGGCGGGCCAGCAAACCGATCATTGGTTATGGCAATATTCAACCTGCGGTGGTTCAAAAGAAGGATGGCAGTTTGGTCGCTTACATGCGAGAGAATGGTTTTACAGAAAAAATTCGAACCGCGACGTCGAGCGATCAAGGCGAGAGTTGGTCCGATATCGCGAGCTTGGAGCTACCCAACCCCGGATCGGGTTTGGATGCGGTGCGCTTGAAAAATGGCCACTGGATTTTGATTTACAACGACACCGATAAGGGCCGCAATCGTCTGGCTGTATCGGTATCGCTCGATGAGGGCCAAAAGTGGTCGAAGCCCAAGTATCTCGAGAACGAGCCTGAAGGTTCATTTCACTATCCAGCGATTATCCAAAGCTCCGATGGTCGCCTTCATGCAATCTACAGCTACTTCGTGACGGCTGGAAAGAGCATGAAGCACGCCGAATTCGATGAAGCTTGGGTCACCGCCCCCTGACTACACGGCGCTGGGTTCCGCCCTTTGAGGGCTTGGGATGATTCGGGTCGATCGATCCGTCCGCTCAATCCAACCGCTTGGCCCCCCTTCTCCACCGGGGCCTCCGAGCCTGCACGTAGTGGAACGCAAAGACGCAAAGAAAGCCCCAAGGTAGAAGCATTCAAGATATGCCCGGGGATAGTCCCCGCGTTCTGGGTGAAGCAAAATAGGGCTGATAATCGTCCCTTTCCTTGTCGAGCAGTCGAAGAGCCTGTTAGAATGAGGCTTGGGTTCAACGTGGTTTTTGAATTCACCCAACAATCCATCCGATGGGGGGCATGTCGATGAGCGGTGCGAAGGAGAAGGACATCCGAAAAAAGGTCGACGAGACCCTTCAAACACTTCCGGTTGATGCGACGTGGGAGGATGTTATGGATCGCATCTATGTGAGACAGAAGATCGAGAATGGGATTAGCGATGTCGCGGAGGGTAAAACACTATCGGTTGCTGAAGTCCGTAAACGGTTTGGGCTAAGCGAATGAGACGGGTTGAGTGGACTCGAAGTGCGATGGCAGACCTTGTCAGCATTTACGAGTACATAGCCAAGGATTCTCAGCGGTACGCTTTGAGCGTGATCGATCGTCTCACAAAAAGGACCATCCAGATTGGATTGTTCCCATTCTCAGGTGAGTCTGTTCCAGAGTACAGAAACCAGCAGATCCGGGAGGTAATCGAATATTCCTACAGACTGATTTATCTTCTAGATGATGATGTCGTTTATGTACTTGCAGTGATTCATGGAGCGAAGTCTTTACCTGAAAAACCTCCTCTTCCTGAATCCTCGCGGGATCAAGGGGACTCGAACGCTTCGATTTGCGAGACGGAATCCTAGAAGTGTCAGACTAGGAATGATTTCCCTCAACCGCTTGGCCCCCCTTCTCCACCGAGGCTTTGGCCGGGGGAGCAAGGGGCGGGGGGGTTGAGGGGGCCGACCGCGCGTAAGGCTGCTTGGCTGTTCCCTCACGCCTCTGGCCTGCTTCGGGGAGTTTGATCTCGATGGATTTCTTGTTGGAATCCGATGTTTGCACACGCAGAAAGGCGGTCTTGAGCCGCTGAAGCTCGCTTGCGTTTTGATCGCCCTGTACGACGGACTTCCAGTCCGTCGCGCCGATTGATCCACCTGTACGCCTTGGTCGACGGACTGGAAGTCCGTCGTACGCGCTGTACGCTTTGGTCGACGGACTGGAAGTCCGTCGTACGCGCTGTACGCTTTGGTCGACGGACTGGAAGTCCGTCGTACGCGCTGTACGCTTTGGTCGACGGACTGGAAGTCCGTCGTACGCGCTGTACGCCTTGGCCGACGGACTGGAAGTCCGTCGTACGCGCTGTACGACGGACTTCCAGTCCGTCGCCCCCAAAGATCGTGCTGTACGACTCCACGCGGTGAAAACGTCGGCAAGCAGCCGATCGACTGGCAGAACTGCGCGACAGGAGCATTGGATCGTTCGCACTGGGCGAGCCGTTCGGCCCAAATCTGGGCGGTTTTCGAGGACGCTAAGCGAGACATCAGCAGGATCTCCTTGAGAACGGTGGATAGAAACAAGGGCGCACCTTGAATCTACCCGCAAGCGGTCTCTGCGCTGAGAAAAAGCCGATCAGGTTGGTGTACGCTCGCGTTGTTGCTGTGCTCATGGTTTTTCATGATCCGTGCTTAGGTTCACTCGACGTTGGTCCTGTCAGTCCAAGGAAATCCAGGAAGTAGGGGTCACGAAAGACCATGTCGGGTGTCAGTCGATCCTCATCGCGCAAGGCCGCGATGTCATCAGCGATCAGCTCTTCGGGCTTTTTGGCAACGGCGGTATGTTCATACAAAAGATGCCCGATTTTGTGCTGCAAGGTTCGTGTGCTCCATCGCTCAGCACGGCACATTTCTGCGTAAAACTCGCGTTTGAGCGGTTCTTCGATCGACAGGAGTTCGCGAAAATGAGTCCAAGACAATTGTGAACACAGTGCGTTCACAATCTGTTCATCGGGGAAAATCTCCGCAAAACGAACCATGTAGTGGATATTTCTCCGGTCGAAACCAAGCCCGCCAGGATGCTATGTATGGGCTCGAAACGAGTTTGTATTTCTACTGGTAGCAAGGACGTCAACCTCCGACATCGAAGTCGATGAGCAACTGGGAAAGCTTAATTCCATCTATCAATACAATCTTAGCGTCGATCGAAGTACGTGGCGTAATACGGCAATGACGGGGGAATCCACGAGAGTTTCCACGCGTCCCTGGGCTATCGCCTCAGGCCGCTTTCGCCCTCGCCCTCGATTCTGTTTCGAAGCCAAATGCTTGAACAGGATCGCTGGCGTTGCCGAATATCTCGGTCCCGACGGCCTCGGACAATTCATCACCGGTTCCTACGCCGCAAACGATCCCCAGGCCGATATGCAATTAACAGCAGTAAAGATCTCATTCGAACGGGTTGACAACTTTGACGCCTGCAAACGCGAAGTCCTTGGCGTTCCTCGTTGCGATGGGCAATTGGAACTGGCGAGCCGTTGCGGCGATGAGACTGTCTTTCACCGGCATGGCACGCCCCTGTTTTGTTAAGTCCGCCAAGAGTTGTGCCCAATTCTCCGAAGTCGTCGCGTCGAAATCCAGCATCTGCAAATAGCGAATACCCGATTCAAGCCATGCGAGCAGCTTGCTACGCCGCTTGCCTTTGGGTAACAAGAGGATTCCAAATCGTAGCTCACCAAGAACAATCGGATTGATCGCTAATTGTGTCTCGTGCGCCGCAAGCCACCCGATTACTTTCGGGTTAGGGTTGGGCTTCGTCGCTTCGCTGAGCACGTTCGCATCCACCAGAAACTTCATAACAAGGAGTCCGTCGATTCCGATTCGACCGGCTGAAACCAATCAGGCGAAGGGCACTGGGCAAGCCACTGGACCAACCCTGGCTGGCCTGGTTCGCGAATCTTCTTGAGCAAATACTCACCTTCCGAAATTCGTTCAATCTCGAATACCTGGCCCGGCACCAAATGATCTTCCTCACGCAGTTCAACCGGCAAAACGATTTGTCCTTTGGAAGATAATTGTGTGTTCATGCACAGTAAGATACTGTCTTACTTGGAAGAAGTCAAGCAAACAGCCGACTTTCTCCGTTGCCGACCGAGATCGATGGCGTCGTGAGATTACCAGGGGCGGATCGCAACGACGCGGTATTGCAACACAGTTCACCATCCAGACAATCGATGCCCTGTTTGATCGACCTATTTTTTAAGACAATTGACTTCGTCGAGCGCTCATCAATCCCTCGCGCCAGTGCGTTGAGGATACTGCGAGCCCTTCAAGAAGCTAGCGTTCTTGCCGTAGTGAGAGAATCGAGTGGAAGACGGCCTGCAATTTTTAAGAAATACCCGAGGACAGTCCCCGCGTTTTGCGTGAGTAACTTGCAGCTTGGCCGTAGCTGGAGTCGCAAGACTTCAGTTGCTTGCATCGTGACCATTTTATACCTTCTGATGATCGGAGCAAAGTTTTCCGGCTGTTTGGCTGTTCCCTCTCGCCTCAAGCCTCAAGCCTGCTTCGGGGAGTTTGATCTCGATGGATTTCTTGTTGGAATCCGATGTTTGCACACGCAGAAATGGGGTTGCTTGAGGCGCTGAAGCTCGTTTGCGTTTTGATCGCCCTGTACGACGGACTTCCAGTCCGTCGCGCCGATTGATCCACCTGTACGCCTTGGTCGACGGACTGGAAGTCCGTCGTACGCGCTGTACGCCTTGGTCGACGGACTGGAAGTCCGTCGTACGGGCTGTACGACGGACTTCCAGTCCGTCGCCCCCAAAGATCGCGCTGTACGACTCCACGCGTTGAAAACGTCGGCGAGCAGCCGATCGACTGGCAGAACTGCGCGACAGGAGCATTGGATCGTTCGCACTGGGCGAGCCGTTCGGCCCAAAGCTGGGCGGTTTTCGAGGACGCTCAGCGAGACCTCAGCAGGATCTCCTTGAGAACTGGGATAGAAACAAGGGAGCACCTTGAATCTACCCGCAAGCGGGCCCTGCGCTGAGAAAAAACCGATCAGGCCGGTGTGCGCTCACCACTGAGCGACAATAAATCTACCCAGGGTTCCTGTACGCTTACGGTTGCTCTGTCCCACGGCCTAGGGCGCATTGAACATTGATTCGCTTATACAATCGATATTCTATCTCCAACGCGATTTAAGTTCGATTCGCGAACTTGATCGTGCAGAATTGTTTCTAGTCTTTCTCGAATCTTCTTACCAGTTCTGGCGAATCCAAGTTCTCGCGATGTTAGCGATACAAGTTCGGACCAATCGATCGTTCCTACGCGCGTGACTATACGCGATGCCGTGTCGATGATTTGCTGGGTCGGAACATCTTCGATCTTAAGATAGGTTAGTTTTTTTGACGTATCGCCGGCGACATACTGTGGCTGAAGATCTTCAAACTCAAGTTCGGGTCTTGCAGACGGAGCTGGAGCTAGGTCTGGAGGAATTGCCGCCACCTTCTCGTATACTGACAGGATACGTTGTATCTGAAGATCTGGATTACGAATCCAATCGGTCGACCAAACGCGACAGATTCTCCATCCTAAGCCCTCCAAAATCGACTGGCGGATTCGATCGCGATCTCGTGCTGTTTTCGATGAATGATAGGTTGCTCCGTCACACTCAATACCTAAGCAGTAAAGCCCCGGATGCGCAGGGTGCCTGAGAGCAAGATCGATCCTAAAGCCACCACAGCCGACTTGGGGAATCGGCTCCAATCCATGACGAATCAAAGCTGCAGCAACTTCTTCTTCAAACGGCGACTCGCACTCTCCTTGTGTCTCGACAATCGTTCGACTCATCGAGTCAACGCCATGTCCTGCATACTCCAGGTAGGCCCTGAGCAACTGCGCGCCGATACTGGTACTTCCAGAAAGATCCATATCCGATGCACGTACAGAAGCTACTAGCGAGACGGACTCACGAGCACGAGTCACAGCCACGTTGAGCCTGCGTTCGCCACCGGGCTTCGACAATGGTCCAAAATTCTTGATGAACTTTCCGGCTTCGTTCTTCCCATATCCAAACGAAAGAAGGATTACATCTCGCTCGTCACCCTGGACATTTTCCAGGTTCTTGATGAATAGAGGTTCATGTGTCCCTTCTTTCAAGAGTACGTCTATGATTGGTGACGATCGACGCAATTCATAGATCGCGTCCTCGATCGCTTGTTGCTGAGTAGCGTTAAATGCGATTACTCCCAGCGATTTATCTGGCTTGCCTCGATAATGCTCGACCACCAGTTCTGCAACCCTCCTAGCCTCGGGCAGATTCTTCCGATCCGACCAAAGACCTTCCGGTACGTGGATCAACTGAACTGCATCGCTAGCAGCGTCACGTACGGATGGGAATGTAACCAAGTCTCCGTCATAGAAATGCTTATTCGAGAATGCGATCAACGGCTCGCGGCGACTGCGGTAGTGCCAGCGTAACCGCTTGTTCGGCATATTGACCGACTTGCACAAACTGAGAATGCTCTCGAAGTCGCCGATAATCAACTGGCTGCCACGATAAATGGCACCAATGGCGTCCCATGGAAACACCTGAGACGCTTCGTCGAAGATAACGAGATCGAACCTTAATGCTTCAGCTTGCAAAAACGTGCTGACGGACAGCGGGCTCATCATGATGCATGGCTTCAATCGCTGCAGAACACCGGGGACTGCATTGAAGAGCTTTCGAAGCGGCATGTGTCGGCGCTTCTTTTCAGTCTCCTTCTTCAAAATTCCCAACTCAGAGGTCATGGGAGCTAGCCACCCAATGCGTGGTCGGTCCTCGCGACTCAATTGAAACTCGCGAACGCGAGTCGCTGCTGCCTTGATTTCCCATTCGTCCAAGGCACGATACTTGTCGCGAATCTGTTCGTGGCGGACGCCATCGAAGTCGCCAATGTTGGGCAGGTGCGATATAAAGTGATCGAATAGCTGTTGATAGAACCTCGCGCAGACCGCATCAACAGCTTCTTCCGGGGAGTACTGATTGCTCAGCAGTTCTTCTAAACAGCGATAAAGATGACAACGCTTGAGTTCCGTTCTCCATCGCTTGAAACTTAGCCATTCATCGACCAAATCGATCTCGCCTATTAGTTTGAGCAAAATCAGGGGAAAATCTTTGATTGCTATTGTCTCAGGGACGAAGCCCGTCGAAACATCCTCCTTAACGTCGAAACACGTCGCAAAAAAATTCCAGCTCTGCTCCCATTGAGGGAACCGTTCTGTCAGACTAATCACGGCCGCGCTAACCTTGGTCCGCACTTCCGGTGAAGTGGCAATCGCTTGTGCGAGTTGCGAACCCAAAAGATCAACAGTCGCCCGCGTGATCCAGTCACATACTTGGAAGTCGCCCTCGTTGAGCTCCAAAGGATTCTCGATGTTAAACTGGGAAAGCAGTGAAGTGCAGCGTTCAATCGTACTTTGGGCCTGCCGTAGTTGCTCAATTGCCTTAGCGTCTTGCGGTAGACGTTCCAGGGGAACAGCGTGATCTGGCTTAAGAACGGTCAGAAGCGTCGACAGTCGCGAGGCTATTGTTTCAAACTCGGATGCGGCGACCCCGACGCACGCTTTAAGTTCGGTCGCTATCCGTTTACGGGGCTCGATCTCCTGCTGGCCAGGATTGGTTAAGTTGATAAACGTAATTTTTTCCGTCCACATGCTGCTAACTTGCTGGAACGCGGTCTCGGTAGATTGGATCAGCGTTCTAAGAGCCCCGTGATTCAGACGCCCTGCAGTACAAACAGTTTCCTTCAATACGGATGACGCTCCAAAAGTCTTTGTTAGCTTATCAGCCGAATCAACACCACGAATGGCTGCAAGCCATCCATCCGCATGAAATGGTGTGGCATCTTCGGGCAAGTCTGCCGCTCGGGCGTCGAATACTGCTTCAACTGCTTCTAGTTGGTTTGCGTAAGCTTTTGCCGATGCAAGGTCACTTAGCAATTGCTGGATATCGGGCTTAGTTTGGTACTTGGTATTGCTGGCTTGGATCGCAGCCGCACATCGATTGGTGGCTAACTGGAGTTCTGTGACAAACTGCAATGCTTCCTTGATACGTAAGTTCGATATTCCAATTGATTCTTTCGCGTTGCTTGACGCGTCAACACTAGTCGGTTGCAGCATTTCCGACAATCTGGTAATCAACGGATCATCGGGACGCATAGAGACGGCAACAGCAACGGTCGGCATTACCGACGCAGCTTGCGGAGCAGCAGAGATAAACGCACCGAAAGAACTAAGTGCTGCTAACGTTTCCTCCCAAGTCTCTATCTGATCAGCAACGACGGCTGGGAGAAGCAATTCCTTGAGTTCTTGATGGACCCTGTCGACTTCACCCATACGCTTATGAAAGGTAGCTATCTGCTGAATGTCACTGAGCAGTGTCTTTGTCTCGGGTACCGCTGCCTTATAGAGGTTAGCAACTTCCATCCGATATCTGGAATAGCCGCCAATAAGCCGCGTCCACCATGACGCAAATCGCTTTCCTTGATCAACAATCGTTCGAGCGGCCGGCAGGAATGCCCGATGAGAAAATCTCGATTCGAGGTCTTTTCGCAATTCTTGAGCCTCAGATAGATCAAGAAGTACTGCTTCGATTTGTTGTTTGACACGACCTCGTGTTGTCGCGTCGACCCAGTTACCGTTGTATGCTCTCGCGACCAACAACGTAGGCAAAGCTCCAACGATATTACGAGCCTCATCTATTGTGGGCGCAAAGCCACCGCTCCACTGCAATGCAGAGGCGACGCTATTGAGGTCAGCATCTATGCAGCCAAGTAGTTCTTGCTCATACGTTAATCGCCGAGCGAGCTCGTCCAAGTTTTCAATTTGGGACGCGCCGACTTTGGTCGTTACAAAGTCCCAGCTTCGTTTCAACACATCAACATCTTCAACTTCGCTCGCAAGTTTCAGCAGTTCTTCGGGATTGATTCGTTCCCTGACGCTCTGCTCCAACGTATTGATTGATTCAAGCTTAACGATTACATCCTTAGCATTAGCGACTAATTCCGTTGCCCGCTCTGGTTCGAACCAAGCTGTTCGAAAAGGTGCATCGGTGGCAACTAACCGTGCCGCTGACAAGAGTTTCCCGACAGAACCGATAGGAAGATCTGCTTTAATTGGCAGCTTAATCTCAGCGACCAATTGCTTCAGAGCTTGTTCAAATGTCGAAAGCGATCCTTCGTAATCACGCAGGAGCTGGGCGTGACTTGTAAATACATCCCGACAATCCTTGTAGCTGTTCGGAAGGGGACTCGTTAAGCGTTCTAACCATGCGCAGCTTCTCAGGTCTGAGAGTGGTACGATGGTGTCACTGAAAAGCGTCGTGACATCATCGACATAATCCGATAGAGATTGTCGCAACTGAATGGATTGGAGATGAGCGTTGTGGCGATCCAGCAACGCACGAGCGATTTCACGCGGGGACGCGAACCAGTCGGCTGGAACGTCAGGTATTGTTAGGTTCATCTTCAACGAACCCAGCAGAGACTTCAGTTTTTCGGGTGTCGTACCGTCTGGGATGAGAGAGGCTTCTTCGAGTGGGCTGAGATCTTGAGCGATCTGTGCCGCTTTGTTGGACAACAGTGCGAAGTTATTTCGAATGTCAGACTTCAACGCAAGCGTCTGAGTCGTTAACCGACATCCACGCCACGGGTGATTGGCAAAGTGTCCGAGCACATTCCGGTGCTGTGGTGCAAGTCGAAGTAATTGAATCCAACTATCGAGCGTACTCCGCACGACTAATTTTGGCTCTGAGAACTCAATCCTTGATCTACCCAGCATGCCCGTCCTTGTGAGTCTGGCTATGTTCCCGTGCAGCTCGTACATCGACAACCCAATGGGTTGCTGCGGTTGGTGCAGGATGCGCACATAGTCATTCAACACCTGACGCTGTTTTCGCAGATCAATCAACTTGGGATTGGGATCAGGGTACATCTCGACGGGAATCTCAAGACACCATTTCAGTTCCTCGAGTACCGTTTTGCGATTTACTTTTGTATGACACTCAAGGCAGAAATCACCAAGTCCGCAATCATCGAGTCGACGCTTCACAACCTCGAGAGCGGCGACCTTTTCGCTAACGAATAGAACTCGCTTCCCGACGGACAATGCATCAGCGATGATATTGGCAATCGTTTGACTCTTACCAGTCCCGGGAGGTCCATCAAGAACGAAGCTGATGCCATTCTTTGCGGCAACGATCGCTTCCAGTTGGCTCGAGTCGCAATCGAGAATTGCTTTGATTTCACCGGGACCAACATGGTCGTCAAGTTGTTTTGCGTCTGGCACCGAAGTTGGATCACCAAATGCGATTTGCGGATCATCAACGGATTGGCCGCCAATCGATTGGCAAATCTTGCTTGAAGCGATCGACTCAATGTGCTCGCCGAGATCCTGCCACATCGCGATCTTTGGAAAGGCGAACCTACCTAGACAGCAGCGATCTTCTACTTCCCAACGCTCATTTTTATTGATTGCTTTCCGAACTTCTGCGAGAAACGCTAATCTCGCTCCGTCTTCTTCAAGTTGATCAAGTTCTGGCAGCGGAGGAAGCTCCAATCCGAAGTCTTGCTTGAAGCGTTGCCTCAGGCACAGGTTATCTACAACATCGTCCTCTGCTTCCTGCAGCTCCCAAGGGGAATCAGATGTTTCTCTTGTGAAAGTCGCTGGTACGAGGATCAATGGCGATCGAACCTCTTTGCTGCTGTCAGCACTCTCGAACCATTTGATAAAGCCGAAGGCCAGAAACAAACAGTGAATACCCTGTTCCGATATCGATAGATCAGCGTAACCATCTAGGGTTCGAATTCGGCGATCTAATGCACGATCGCCGATCATCGTAAGAAGGTCGTCAGCCCTTAGCTTTGACGATGCAAGGCATTCCGCAATCGGTGGATTCCAGTCCTTGGCTTCTTTCTCGTTCTCAACCAATGGGACAGGCTCAAGCTCAAAACTTAATTGCTCAATGTCGCCCGTGGGCTTAATTTCTTTGACCGCGTTGACGGGAGGAGGGACAAGATCGCGTTTCCAAGGAAATCGCAGCGCTCTGCTACCAGCTTCACCTGCCGTTACCAACGTACGCCAAACGGCTTCTGTATCAGGATATGCAAATTCGAGGACACCGCGGGTTGGATTGAACGATGTATTGATAAGAGGATTTCGATTTCCAATATCCAATAAACGACTTCGCCAGCTTTCAACCTGGGTAGAAAGTTTTGTACTTGGGTCATCTACTCTATGCATAAAACGATCCAAAAATGAAAGTTGGAAAAACTCTTACTGTCTGTCCATCGGGACTCCGGTCCAATGACCGAACGAGCCCCATCAATTCGTCGCCGATTTTACCATAAACTGCCGAAGTGAACGGATGCGACTTCGGGTTCGTTCCGGCTCCTTGCCCAAAACTTGGCGAACGCACAGCTTGCCCCAACATTAGCGTCAATGATTATTTGTGCGGCGAACGGTCGAGCGCTTGGTCCGAGGGCATGCATGGCTTCCTGCAATTGTCGCTCGATGCTCTTCCGTTGACGTTCTGCGTGAGCGGAATAATCGCGAAACAGACAATCAACGACGCGAATCGCGATTGGCATCGATTGTACATGCAAACCCAGCCCGTGACCAAACTGTTGGACCATGTAAGCGTACAGCGGCCGAGTCGGTTTTTTGAGGCCGTGGGGCGTTGAAATTGGGCTACGAAGAATCACCCGCTTTGGCCGTCCCGGGCACCTGATCCCGGAGGGATCGAAGCGATTAGCCGGTGCTAAGCGCAGCGCACCACCGAAGAGGTACGTGGCCCGGCGGGCCTGAATGTTGCTATCAAGCGATGCCTCACAGACGCGCACCGTCCCCGCAGGCAGCTCTGACCTTAGGGCTCAAGGAGCCCTAAGGCTATTGCCCAATACCGTCAAATCGACATTTGGATCATTTGAGGAAAGCTTGGATTTGACTGTATTTCGGCGCATGCCGAGGGGTTTTTGAAAGCGGTTGGGCGCAAGCCCTCCGGTGAAGGGTCAAGTGTCGTGCTCTACGCTCGAACACTCAGGAAACCATTGGATATGTAGAACCACCGGGAAGCTTGCGTTGCTCCGCGATCATTTTCGGATTACCAGGAAATGCAACTTCATCAACGTCCCGATTTGAAGGTATTGGGCTATTGCGCTGCGAGCATGCCCCTTTCGCTTTGCTATTTGCCCTGGCGTAGCTCCGCGCGTACCCGACGCCGTGCGGCTTGCATAACGGCCGTGTGTCGGCCTTGTCCCTTCGCTCTTGCTTATATCGTGGCCGTAGCTGGAGTCGCAAGACTTCAGTTGCTCGCTTGCAGCGTGGCCGTAGCTGGAGTCGCAAGACTTCAGTTGCTCGCTCGCAGCGTGGCCGTAGCTCGTGTCGCAAGACTTCAGTTGCTTGCTGCGTGATCACTGAACTCTTGCGAGTCGATCGATCCGTCCGCCCCAAAGGGGCAAAAGGAGATAGCCCAGGGCAGAGCGAAGCGCCGCCCTGGGTACGCTGCGCGACGGGAGCATTGGATCGCCCGCACTGGGCGAACCGTTCGGCCCAAATCTTGGCGGTTTTCGAGGACGCTAAGCGAGACATCAGCAGGATCTCCTTGAGATTTGGGACAGAAACAAGGGCGCACCTTGAATCTACCCGCAAGCGGGCCCTGTGCTGAGAAAAACCCGATCAGGCGCGTGTACGCTTACGCTTGCATCACAGCCGTGTCGGCCTTGTCCCGTTGCTCTTGCTTGCAGCGTGGCCGTAGCTGGAGTCGCAAGACTTCAGTTGCTTGCTGCGTGATCACTGAACTCTTGCGGGTCCATCGATCCGTACGCCCCAAAGGGGCAAAATGAGATAGCCCAGGGCAGAGCGAAGCGCCGCCCTCTGGGTACGCTTGCGCGACGGGACATTGGATCGCCCGCCCTAGGCGATCCGTTCGGCCCAAATCTGGGCGGTTTTCGAGGACGCTCAGCGAGACATCGGCAGGATCTCCTTGAGAGAGTTGGGATAGAAACAAGAACGCACCTTGAATCTACCCGCAAGCGGGCCCTGCGCTGAGAAAAAAACGATCAGGCGCGTGAACTCTTACGACTCCGGCGTTTTGCATCTGGCGGGTCATGGCGTGGAATGCGTTGGTTTTGAGTAAAAAAGTAGGTGGTCTCATCACCTCTACCTGCGGGTTCGGAGGCCCACATTACGGGGAAGAACAAACAGCCGAACTTGCTCGGTGGTACGTTTCGCGGTCGATGGGTTGTGGGTGGTTGGAATTGATTGGGTCGCTTGGTTATTCGTGCGGTGTTTAAATGATCGATCGACGACCGCTCCACGAACCCTACACGGCAATCTGCCTAGCCATAAATTCTTGGTCTCGCGGACAAACAAGAGTGGCGTGTATCCCATCTCTTCGTGCCTTAGGTACCGCTGCCCGGTCGACGATTGCTCGGATGTGTTGCTCTGCGTCTGCCAGTGAAACAAATCATGCGAAACCAGGTAATCCTCGTACATCGTCGTCGGGGAATACTCGTCCTCGGATTTCTGTAAGGTCACGAAAAATGCATCCAGCTTGCGTTCCTTCAAATGCAACACCCCCTCGCGCTGACTCGGTCGTCGCTCGAAACTCCAGTGACCTAACGCTACCAAGATCTCGTCGCGCGTGTACGATGCATGGATCGACAACGGCTCGAACTGCCAGGAAACCGGGATCTTCGACTGCAGCGAATGGTTCAATCGATACTCCAATACCGACCGAAGGTCTCTGACGACCGACGGATTGTCCACGAGCTGTCGCTTGGCTTGATCCAACGTCCAATCGCCAACCTTCGGCCCCCACAACGCCGTATGCAACATCTCCACGATGGTCGGATCTCGATGCGATACAAGCTTGTCAGGGGTCGAGAGATAGTCCAACAATGCGCGGATCTGACGCGGGCAGTTGATGTGACTCGCTCGACGTACGCCTTTGGCGAGCCGATCCTCGTCGGGAGCCTCTACGGCCTGGCCGATCCGCGAATCGGCCAACAGCCGTGACCATAACCCACGCTTGAGCAACTCATCG
>JAPLNM010000087.1 GCA_026692845.1 Planctomycetota bacterium
CGCTTTGGGCCGTCTCGACGATGCAACCATAGCGTTCGAGCAACGCATGGGCATCATTGCGTACACTCTCGTCGGAGTCGACGACCAAGATCCTGCGACTTACGAGTTTCGCGTAGTGTTGGTTGAGTTCCCAATTGGAGGCTGGGTCGTGCGGGACGAGCGATTGACCGATGCTTTGAATCGACTTTTTGATGCTGCGGGCTTTGCTCAAAACACTCCGAAGCTTCGCGACGCTCTCGGGGTCGTGTCCGATGTATTTCTCCATGAGGAAGACCGCATCGAGCAATAGATCGTCGAGGGGAAGCGAGACGGCCGCATGGATCGCATCACAGCTTTGCTGCGCCGCATTGGTGCGCTGGGCGACGAGCAACTCAAGGGTATTGAGCGAAACGGCGACGTCCCGGGCGAAAATCTCAAGAAACTGCTGGTCGCTCTCAGAGAATGCCGCAAGCTTAGGGCTCTCAACATTGATCGTACCGATGACGGCCTCGTGCAAGAGGATCGGGACGGTCAACGAACTGCGAGCTCCCTTAAAGGCCTCCAAATACATCGGATCGCTTGAGGTGTCTTTGCACAGATAGCTAATCGCATTGGCAGCCACCCAACCGGTAACTCCATTGTTCGAGGCACTGGCCATGAGCCTTCGATCCGCTGCGGCTTGGTCGATCCCCACCGATAGCAGAGGGATCAAGTTTCCGGTGGATTGCTCGAGCAACCGGATCTCGATGACATCGATGTTCAAAAGGTCTTGCGTGTAATGTCGGATGTTGTCTTTGAGCAGATCGATTCGCTGCTCGACATCCATCGCGAAAATCTCGTCGGGCTTTAAGTCCGTCAACCGCGCGCCGGCTTGATGGATCGCTGCGAGTTTTTGCTCTTGAAGCACCTCGTCGGTAATGTCCCGGACAATCACGACGATCCTGCTGTCGGATGGATCCGAGACGCCGACGGCTTGGACCTGGAAATACGACGGCTTGGCCGTTGTCTCGTTGGGCTCACGCTTGAGAATCGCACACGAAACCTGATGATCCTTGAGGCATGCCTCCAAGGGGCATGCCCCAGGGCCTTGGACCTCAGGGTATCCTAGCGCACTGAAGAAATCCTCCCCGGCTCGATCGACTCCGCCAAACCAGTCGTTGAACCATTGATTCGCCCAAACAATGGTCCTCGACGGAGCCAGCACGGCGACCCCCTCAGGCAATCGGTTGAGTATTTCTTGGGATGCAATCCCAGCCAAATTGATATCTGCCACACGTATCTCCCGGCTCCCGGCTTACCGCTTACCGCTTACCGCTTACCGCTTACCGCTTACCGCTTACCGCTTCAAAAAACCGTCCACTGGGACTTCTGGGCAATCGTCAAAAAACTCATTCTTGATTATCAGTTCGTCTTACCAATATAGGCTATGGTCGGACCGGATCAACCGCGATGGAAAAAACCGAGGCTATAAATACTCCCGAAGGCCCAGTTCCTGGAGCTGTTTGACCACCTCGCGAACCCTCTCTTCCTCGTGCTTGGGAGCCACCAAAGTCGCATCCTTGGTGTGCACGACAATCACGTCTTGCATCCCGATCGTTACGACCAAATGGTTCGCTTCGGTGCGAACGATAAGGTTCTTCGAGTCGATGCCCAAAAAAGGCCCCTCGACGGTATTTCCATGGGAATCGGGCTTAAGCAACCTGGACATCGCTTGCCAACTCCCGACGTCGTCCCACTGAAAAGGCGCTTCGATGACGGCGACTTTCGGATGCCTCTCCATAACCGCATAATCGATGGATTTCCCTTGGATCGCTTCAAAGTGCTCGACGAATTCCTTCCGGAAATTCGGGGTCCCAATCGCTTGGCCAATTTTCTCAATATGCTCGAACATTTCGGGTTCATAAGACCGCAGGGCATTGAGAATGGTTTTGGCCGACCATAGGAAAATCCCGCTATTCCAGTAAAAGGTCCCTGCTTGAAAAAACTCCTCAGCGAGCTCTTTTTTTGGCTTTTCACGAAACCTCTGGACCTCAAAGGCCGCTACCCCATCGGCTCCGGCCAAGGCCTCGCCTCGCTCGATGTAGCCGAAACTCTCGGCCGCATAGGAAGGTCGGATCCCGAAGGTCACGATCCGCTCGGGGTCCTGCTCGATAAGCCGCACGCCGGCCTGAATGGCTCGGTGGAATTCGCTCCTGGGTTCAATGACGTGATCCGATGGCATGACGATCATCATGCCATCTTTGTCGGCTGCTTGAACCAACGATGCGGCCACGCCGATGCAAGGTGCGGTGTCCCGCTTGACCGGCTCGCCTATGATGTGCTCGACAGGCACATCGGGCAACTGAGCAACGACCGCATCGACCAATTGAGCGTTGGTGGCTACCAACACATGCTGGTTAGATACCAACCCCGAAAGACGGTCCAAGGTCGTCTGAAGCATCGAGCGTGGACTGCCGATCTTCAAAAGTTGCTTGGGTACCTCTTGCCGACTGGCGGGCCAAAATCGTGTGCCAGATCCCCCGGCCATTATCACTGCATGCAGCGTCATCGTTTTTAAGTCTACTCGAAAATCAAGTGAAAAAAGTATCCGAATGGAGGCTCGCCGGCTGTTGAATCCTCGCTCGAACTTCCTGCTCGTCCCAAGCCCACATGGGGTGGATTTCTACTGAGCAACCATCGTCGACTCGAACTCCCGCATTCCTGAGCCATCCGCGATGGAGATTTACCAACGCAGCCTTGCACGTCTCGGGGGTATCGCTGGCCGATCCTATCGCGTTTTTGACCGGAGCAAAGGATTCTGTAGCTAACGATTCGACGACCAAAGACTTGCTCGCAGCCGGTAGCAAATCGAACACGAATCGCTCAAGCTTGATCGCATTGGGCTTTTCTGGAACATGCGTATTTCCGAATTCATCGACGTATCTGACGGCCTTGTGCGCCCGATGAAACGGAAGGGCTTGTGAACTCTGTCCGCACCGCTGAAGAAAGTCGACATCGAATACATGCACGGCGATGTTCCCTGCCCAAAGCTTCAGCGAACCATCGGAATTGGTTTGCTTGGCTAGCTGCTCTGGCAAATCGCTATACTCGATGATCTGCGTCTTGCCCTGAAGCTTGACCACGTTTCCAACCTTTTCGGTCGCAAACCGTTTCTCGACGACCTGCGTGGTCGCTTGGGATTTCGCCAATCGATGCAACCCAATAAGCAACGGGTCGCACGCACGGACTAAAGGATTGTCTACCTGCGCATAGAACAAATGCGTGATGCCCCGCTGCTCGGCCCGTTCAAACCAACCCGTTTTGGTCAAAGCTCGGACAATCCCCCCATGGCCGTCAGGACTCAGGGCGATACTCGAAGTCGATTCCATCAGGATTCGACCCGTCTTGGCATCGATCGCCGGCATCGTGCCTTGCTCAAAAATCATCAACTCTTGGTCGTCGAGCCCCAAGTTCGCGTGCTTGGCGAAATACTCTCGGGTCGGCCGATCGGTCGAAGGACCCGTCATTACAAGCAACGGAATCGACACCCCAAATTTCTTCATCGCCCCGCGAAGCGAGTCGACATGCATCTGAAAAAGCGTGCGACCCGATACCGGACCGATCGAGTACATCCCCTTGGGCTGGTCAAACCCTAACCGAGTCCCCTGGCCTCCAGCGACCAGTACCATCGCTACTTGCCCGGCAGCAATCGCACGCGATCCTTCTTGGATCGCTTGCGCAAGCAACTCCGGGGTTCTTTCAGAAAGCCGAACCGCCTCGGGCGCCTCGGCCAAGGAAGCCAATGGACTCGAATCGCAAAATTGTTGCTCAGAGCTTTCCTGCGACCCGAACTCTCGACGGATCGCTTCGAAATCGATCTGCGAAATCTGCTCGGCCAGCCCTGCGCGTTGCGACGCATCCAGAACGTCCCAATGCGCCAACAAGGAATGATGCTCCGAAGGACACAACGAGCGAAGCGACTCGAGCGTTAGGTCTGTCTGAGGCATCGCTATTTGACGTCGAGCAATTCGACTTCGAATACCAACAACTCGTTAGGCCCAATGTCGGCCCCAGCGCCGCGCTCGCCATAAGCCAATCCGGGCGGAATGAACAACTTCCACTTGTCGCCTACCTTCATCCGCTGCAAGGCCTCGGTCCAACCAGGAATCACTCCATTGACTGGGAACTCAATCGGCTCTCCTCGTGCAATCGAGCTATCAAAGACCTTGCCGCTGAGCAACTTGCCCTCATAGTGAACCTTCACCGTGCTTGTCAACGTCGGGGTCTTGCCCTTGCCAGCCTGAAGCGAAAGATATTGCAGTCCAGACTTGGTCGTCTGGACCCCTTCTTTGTCCTTGTTTGCCTTGAGATATTCATTAGCCTTCTCAAGATTCTTTCGGCTCTTGTCGATCATCCTTGCCTTGACCCGCTCCTGCAATCCAGTCATCGCCTGCTGGATCTGCTGCTCGTTGAGCTTGCCCTTTTCAGCCAGCCCATCGGTAAAACCGGCCATCAATTCCTGAATGTCAAAGTCCTCGACTGCCAGTCCACTCGAAGCCATGTCCTTACCAACTTGAAATCCTAATGCATAGCTTTTGGGATCTTTCAAACCGGTGTCTGCTTGAGCTGGCACGATGACCTTGGGTGTTTCTTGAGCAACAATTGGATTCGGGACATTGACGATAAAAAAAGCCGCAAACGATCCGAGCACACTGGCTCGAATCATGCGGGCTTGTTTGCGATTCAAAGGCATGGCTTGCATGGTTTCCTTCCACCGATGGATTACAATGGCTCGGGCCGCGTTCCATTTTCTGGAAAACCCGCGATTCCCTCGAACAAAAGACTAGCCGACTAAGCCCATTTTTTATAGTCCATTCCTATCAAAAACAGCTCGATAAGGCATCGAAAGGCATTGAAATTGTGAAGGCTCTCCTACTGACCGAAGTAAAAAAACTCCAAGTCGTCGAATTGCCCGAGCCGACCTGCGGACCCGGCGACCTTCTGGTCGAAGTCAAAGCCTGTGGTATCTGTGGCAGCGATATCCACGGTTTTGACGGAAGTTCCGGCCGACGGATCCCCCCTCTGGTCATGGGACACGAAGCAGCCGGGATCGTCCAAGCCGTCGGTCAAGATGTACGAGGCTTCCATGTCGGTGACCGCGTCACCTTCGACTCGACGGTCTCTTGTGGTACTTGCCACTTTTGCCGCAAAGGCTCGATCAACCTCTGCGAAAACCGCCAAGTCCTAGGCGTATCGTGCAATGAGTTTCGTCGACAAGGTGCCTTCGCCGAACTCGTCAGCGTCCCCCAAAATATCGCTTACCATATCCCTGATTCGCTCCCATTCGAACACGCCGCAATGATCGAAGCCGTCTCAATCGCCGTGCACGCAACGAACCGTACCCCAAGAAGCATCGGTGGCTCGGTCGTCGTCGTCGGTGCAGGGATGATCGGACTGCTTTGCATCCAAACCCTCAAAATTGCAGGGTTCTCCAAAATCATCGCCGTCGATCTCGAAGACGAAAAACTCCAACTCGCAAAGACTCTCGGCGCAACGCACACCATCAACGCGCGAACCCAAGACCCCCTAAGCTTGGTCCTAGAATGGACCGACCAACGCGGGGCCGATGCGGCCATGGAAGTCGTCGGTGCGAATAAACCGGTAAATACTTGCTTCCAAGTCGTACGACGAGGTGGTTCGGTCACCCTGGTCGGAAATCTGACCCCCACCGTCGAACTTCCACTGCAAACCGTCGTGACCCGCGAACTTTCTGTCTATGGATCCTGTGCCTCCAACGGCGAAATCCCTCAGTGCATCGAACTGCTCGCCTCGGGTGCTATCCGTGTCGCCCCACTGATCACCGCGACGACCGACCTGGAAAATACACCGAAATGGTTCGATCGCCTCTACGCTGGCGAAAAAGGAGCGATGAAGGTCATCGTTACGCCCTGAGCCAACAAAAGCCCCGCTTGAATGCTCCTAAGGCAAGCAACCGACTAACTGGCCAAGAGCTTGGCGCCCTGCTGGGCCGCACAAGCCGATACCACGCTCGTTACGACCGTATCGGCCTGCTCTCCCTTGAGCGTCTCGCTGTCGCTCTGGATCTTTAGGGTCAAAAGCACTCGCTTTTTTCCCTCCCCATCCCGCTTGGTGTCCCGGTAAATCTCTCGAAACACCACCTCTTTGCAAAGCTCCCCAGCAGACTGCTCGATCGTCGCTCGGATCTGACCCCAACGCACGCTCTCGTCGACGACAAAGTTCAAATCGCGAAGGATGGCCGGGTAAGGACTCAAAGCTCGAAGCTTTGGTACCGATCGGGCCGAGGCGAGCAACAGGTCCAAGTCCAATTCGCCAACGGCTACCGGCCCATCAATCTTGTTGGCTTGCACCAACGCTCTGCTCAACGATCCTACCCAAGCGACCATCGATCCTTGGAGGAACCAAGCGATCGAACTTCCCTTGTCCAAGAAATCGAAGTCGACCAAACGCTCTTCGAGCACAGGTCCCTCATGGCCCCAGACCCGATCGATCATCTCCTCAAAAACCCCACGGACCACGCGAGGCTCAGACTCCGCGATGCAACCGAAATTGTATTGCTCCTTGGGCAGCGCGTCGCCTTGCGATAAATACACATTGGCCGTCTCGAATAACCTTACATCGCGATTCGATTGCGATTGGTTGTGGAGCCTTGCGGCAATCAAACTCGGGATCAACGATCGCCTAAGATTGCTGGCTCCTTCGAGCAATGGGACAAAGGTCCCGAGCGGATCTTGGTTCGTCCACGGAGAAATGCGATCGATTGGCGTTTTTCCAATCAAACTCGGATTGAGCGTCTCGCTGAATCCCGACGCACAGGCGATCGATCGGACCGTGAACATCATCGTGTCCTTCGGGCGACGCGCCGAGGCGACCATCGGTACCATCGCATCCTCAGGGATCGCCTCGTAACCATGCACTCTGGCGATCTCCTCGATCAAATCGATCTCGCGCGTCAGATCCTGTCGGAACGACGGAGCCAGAGCCACAAGCGATTCCTCCTGGGATTCGACCGTACAACCCAGCCGCCTGAGAATGTCCTGACTCTGGGCCCATGGCACCTCGATCCCAAGCACACGACTTACCCGCGATCGCCGCAATTCGACCCTCGAAGGCAACCTCGGTTCAGGATGGGTGTCGATGAGTCCATCGAGCAATTCGCCTCCAGCGAACTGAAGAATCCATTGGCAGCAACGTAGCGAAGCGAAATCCAATCCGTCAGGATCGATGCGACGCTCGAATCGATGCGATGAAGCAGAATGCAACTTGAGCTTGCGGGCCGTCCGCCGGATCGACATCGGCTCAAACGACGCAGCTTCGATCAGCAAATCCACCGTCGATTCGGTTACCTCACTGTCCAAACCTCCCATCACCCCACCTAGCGCCAAAGCGTTTTTGGTGTCAGCGATGACCACCATCTGGGGATCTAACACGTAGTTGCGATGATCGATCGCTTGGAAATTTTCTTTGTCGGCCGCAGGTCGTACAATGATCCGTCTAGATGCCACGCGATCCAGATCAAACGCATGCAAAGGCTGACCGCACTCCATCATCACATAGTTGGTCGCATCGACCACATTGTTGATCGGTCGAATCCCAATCGTTCGCAATCGCTTAGCAAACCACTCCGGACTCGGGCCGATCTTCACGCCGCGCAGGACTCGAACCGTGTACCGAGGACAAGCCTCCGGAAAAAGATTCTCTACCTCAAGCACCTCGCGCACTGTCTGCTTGGAAACCGGCTGCTTGGAAACCGGCTGCTTGGAAACCGGCTGCTTGGAAACCGGTAGATCAACCGATGGAAGCTTCAACGGGAGTGAATACAAAACGGCAGCCTCTCGCGCGATGCCGATATGTCCCAAGCAATCGGCGCGGTTGCTCGTAACCTCCAGGTCGATCACAGGGACTCCTTCGACCCACTGAGTGCTCTCGTGATTGAGCCCCGACAAAGCCCAGCGTTCAACGACCTGTTCGATCGACGCATCGAGCTTTACGTAATCGGCAAGCCATTCCCAAGATATCAACATGTCTCAACCCGCTTAGCGATCAGGTAGCAAACTGGCGCAAGAAACGAACGTCACTGCGGTACAAGTCCCGAATATCCGTAATCCCAAAGCGTCGCATGCATAAGCGTTCGACCCCCAGACCGAATGCAAAGCCTGACCAGACCTCCGGATCGATCCCCACGGCTTGAAAGACATTCGGGTCGACCATCCCGGCTCCACCAAACTCGATCCACTGACCATTCCACCAATAGTCAACCTCGACACTCGGCTCGGTAAACGGAAAAAACGATGGACGAAATCGAATGTTGACATCTCCCCCGAGATAGCTTGTAGCGAACAATCGCAAGACGCTCTTAAGCTGCGCCATCGTCACGTTGCGATCGACCCACAATCCCTCCATCTGATGGAACATAGGAAAGTGCGTCGCATCGGGCGCATCGGGCCGGTATACCCGCCCGAGCGATATGATCCGCAGTGGCAACGGCTGTGTCTCCATGACCCGGATCTGGACGGTACTGGTCTGACTGCGTAGCAAGCGAGCCGGCTGCGCGCTTTGAGTCGTTCGCCCTGCCAGAATCGGTGCCGATGCTTTCGCAGTGGCCAAATAGAAGTTGTCCAGAGGATCTCGCGCCGGATGGTCCTCGGGAATGTTCAAGGCCACAAAGTTGTGCCAAGGATCCTCGATCTCCGGGCCCTCGGTGACATTGAAACCCAAACGACCCATAATCTCTTTGAGGTGCTCCAGAGATTGTGTGATCGGGTGGATGGTTCCTAGATTAGGTCGAAGCCCAGGAAGTGTTGGATCGAACGACGGTCCTATCGACTCCTGGACGCCCGAAACCCCGAGCCTCTGTGCGGCTTGCGCCAAAGCTTCTTCGATTCCGTCGCGAACCTCGTTAAAACGCTTTCCCGCAGCCGGCTTGTCCTTGCCCTCAATGCCCGCAAGCATCTTTTGAACCGACTTGAGTGCTCCGCTCTTGGCTCCCGTGTACTTGACACGCAACTGCTCGAGCGCCTCGGCCGAATCGACGGTTTCTAAGCACGCCCGGGCCTCGCCGAGCATGCTGTCTAATGCAGTTAGAAATTGATCCAGCGCCATAAAGTCCGCCGGTGGTCTTAAGCTGACTTTTTGGCCAACGCGTCCCTGACGGCAACGACGACGACTTCAAAGCCGCTCGGATCGTGGATCGCCATCTCGGAAAGCTGCTTTCGATCGAGCTCGATATTGGCCAAGTTCAGGCCGTTGATGAATTGGCTGTAGCGAATACCGTGCAGACGAGCCGCTGCATTCAGTCGAGTGATCCAAAGGCGGCGGAAGTCACGACGACGACGGCGACGGTCACGGTAAGCAAACCGACCTGCACGTACGAGATTCTCCTTGGCGGTCCGATAAAGCCTACGACGGCCGCCGACGTAACCCTCGGCGCGTTGAAACATGCGCCGTTTCGCCTGACGGCGTGCTGAACCCTTACGTGTTCTCATCGAAAATCACTATCCAATCGGATGGAGCGACTCAGGTCATCGCGCTTCGATGATCTGCTAAAAGCAGTCTTCCCGCCGGCCTGACGGGCTTATCGCGCGATCGTTATTACCCAGACGCTTGGTGCTGAAAATGGCCGTTAGTAACTGTTGCCCCGCAAGGCATCAACGATGGCGCGGGTCATGCTCGGCTCGAGCACTCGCGTGCCTCGCAACTGACGAATCTTCTTGGCAGACTTGCCAATTGCCAAGTGACTCGTACCGCACTTGCGGTGCTTAACCTTGCCAGAAGCCGTCAGGCGGAAACGTTTTTTGGTCGATTTGTGTGTTTTTTGTTTGGTCATGGCGAAACGAACCTTTTGGCTAATTTGGACCCTAGCCAGGTTTTTCTTGCAATCCCGGCGGGGGCGAAAGTGTAGCCGGAATCCGGGGAAGATCCAAGGGGGAAAAAGGGGAAAGCTCAGGATCTTCTAGCGTTTCGGCCCCGGGTGCTAGAATCCCCGGGTGCCCTTCAGGCCGCATTTTGAAACTCCGCTTCATTGCCCGGCTGGGCCGAATCGTGTTTGGTGTCAAAACGGCGCCGGACTTTGTGCCTGAAAATCAGGAAAAACCGCGACCATCGCGAGTGCTTTGTCGGTTTGGGATCGAAAACCGATCCCAAGGGACCGGCAAGGATGGCCGGCAAAAGGACCAGCTCGGCAATCACCCCGGCAATCAAAATCGTCAGCATCAACCAGCCAAATCGCTGCGTCGGCGTAAAGGTACTGAAGGCAAACACCGAGAGCCCTAGCCCACTGATGCAAGCCGCCTGTAGGGTCGGCGTTCCGCATTGGCGGTAAGACGCGATGATCGCAGCGCGACGATCGCGGAGCTCTGTTACGTTGACCCTAAACCAGGACAAGAAGTGAATCGTGTCGTCGACGGCAACTCCCAATGCAATGCTGGCGGTCATCATCGATCCGATGTCGATGGCAATCCCCATCCATCCCATGAGCCCAAAAATGAAAATCACCGGAACGATGTTCGGAATCATCGCTACCATCCCGGCCCGGAAACTTCTTGAAACGAAGATCATCAACGGGGTGATAGTCAAAAACGACCAAAGGGTGCTTTCCATCAAGCTGGTCAAAAGCGCCCGCTGGGCTTTGTAAACAATCGGAACGACACCGGTGAATACCGACGATACCCAGTGCTTGGGTTGCAAAGGATCGGGACTCTCCAAATCGATGATCTTGCTCAATGCCGTTTCGAGTGTCCGAACTTCGTTGTTCGAAAAAGCCCCAGCCAAAACAATTGCGTCATAATCCTCGAGCTCCTGGAGCTGAACCAAAGGCATCGCTTTGGAGTCAATGCTCGCTCGTGCAACCTTGAGCCTAGCATTCTTGAGCAAATTGGAAATCTCGTCGGCCCGGGCTTTTCCGGCCGAAATGGTCTCTCCGGATCCCCCGTCTACAATCTCTGGATCCCAAAGAATCACTTTCTTGCCGACAAACTTCGTGTCGCCACTCCATGCCGAAAGCCTGCGAAGGATCTGAACCCTGTCGCTCTGGGCCTTCAACACCGGCTTGACCACGTCATGGAGCTCATGGACGAACTGACCGTAATCGACCCCGGCAAATGCAGCAACCCGGAGGCTGATCCGCCAAAGTTCATTGCCAGACTCCTGATCGACACGCAGGAACCCGGACTTCATGAAGTCCTCCCGCTTGGATTCTAACGTCGAGTTGTAAACGCTCCGCTCAATCATCTTCTTGGTGCTAGAACCATTCGTCGGAAGCGATGGTGCAAACGTCGCAGCCGAAAGGCTTCTACCTACCCAACCAAGAGTGTCTTCTCCAAATCGCTTCTGAATCGCATCCTGGACTCTAAGCGTCGTTTCCATGCGCTCGAGGAAATTCAGCTTGCCGACTTCCTCGGGAGCAACGTCCTCGGAACTGCCACTGCCGGCCGGAATATTTGAAGCCAAACTCCCTTGGTCAAACTCCAGAACAATTTCCATCGGCACAAGCTTGCCAAGATGGTCCTCAAGCCAACGGTAGTCCTTGAGAATGCGAGCTTGGGAGTCGAACAGCTCGAGCAGATCGATGCTTGTGCGGATCCTTACAAGCCCCAGCCCAACGGCGCCGCAAAACACAAAACTTGCTATCGACACCCCCACGTGGTTGCGGACGATGAAACCCGAAAATGCACCCCAAAATCGCTCGCTGAAAGTCTCATGGACCCCGGCACCTCCGCGAACCAACCCCTTCGAAGCAGTCCTGGCAAGCGTTTCCTCAGGACTCAACTCCCAACGCTTGGCATATCCGATCAAATGCAAGGCTGCCGGCAGGATCAAAAACAAAACCAAATTGAGAATCATCACTCCGGATGCGGAGTAAAAACCGAACTTGCGGATCGGAACCAATTCGCTCGAACAAAGCGACAACAAGCCAAATGCCGTCGTCAAAGAGCACAGTACCGCAGGCTTCAAGGCGTGTATGACCGCTCGCTCGGTGGCTCCCTTGAGTCCACCCTCATGCACCGCATCGCGGTAGTAGTTGATAAAGTGCACCGCTCCGGAAATCGCCAATACATAAACCAACGATGGCATCGACAAAACAATCGCATCGACCGTCTCGCCCGTTGCCCATATCATCCCCAAGGCCGCAGCGGCACTGGTGACCGAACAAAGAAAAACAATCCATGTCAGCACGAAACTGCGCAGAGACCACCAAGCCAAAAACAATCCGAGTATCCCCGAAAAGCCAGCCAAGCGAACCAAGGTCCGCTCCCCTTCTTCGTCAATCGAAACATTGTCCACCGGCGGTCCACCAAGATGAAGATCCGCGTCGGGAATCCCCGCTCGCTCGATCACTCGCCTCAAAACCCCAGGCGGAATGTTCGGACGGAAGATCCGCATCTGCCCCTTCCCAAGAACCGGCTTGAGCTTCCCAGACGTCGTCGGATCCAAAGAGACAATCACACAGGTCTGACGACCATCAGGCCCTAAAACCGCCCCCTTAAGCCGCTCGACAGCCTCCTCGGCTCCCAAGGCATGCTGACCCTGTGTCAACTGATCCAAGAAAGACCGGCCCGACTGCGCCGCCTTGAAGTACTTCTTGGCCTCGACTGCATCGATGTCGCTCGGGTCGATATGCTCGGGCGTTACCAATCCAATAAGCTTGGCAATCCTCGGATCGTCCTGCTCGGGCTTCGATGGGTCCTCCCCCAACTGACAACCCTCCCAACTGACGATGATGAATTGGTCGGACGGAAAGTTCTTCCGAAATCGAGCCAACTCGTCAGTCTCGCGATAGGACTTGGGCAACCAGTCCTCTACCTTGTTGACGTTGCTCTGAACCGCTTGGCCCGCACCGTAATAGGCAAAGGGTACACAAGCAAGACTGACTAGGAGGACCAGCCAACCCCATCGGTCGTAGAACGTTTTGCCGCTGCTAGAGTAGTTCTGCACTTCGTAGCCTACTTGGATGTCGCCTACTGGAATGTAGTCTGATTGAACGCTTGACGGCTAAAGGTTGCTTGCGAACGCAAGAAACTGGCTGGCTTGTGACTCGACTTTGAGTTCCCAGAACAGCCGACAAGGTTTCCGAGTTTACAAAACCCAAAGCGATTTCCATAGTTTGAAAATCGTCAAAGGGGGACTTTTTCCCAAAGTGAGCAATTTAGGGGTCTGAGGTAAAATCGATCGATTTGCGATCCAGCAAGTCCCTAAACATCTTTTCCATCGGCTTACCCATGAGCCGAAGTCAAGCAAAACCGACCCGTCTCTCCCCCCTTGGCAATCAAATTGCTATTAGAATAACTTTTTCTCAGCTGACGCTGAAGAAATTCCATCCAAAACTCATTTGCTGCTCCGGATTGCTTGTTGAAATTCAGTCTCAATTAAGATAAGCTTGGAAGTCGATTGTGATTTCGGGACGATTTCTCTGCCCAAACATCGAAAACCCTCCGTCTGCCATGGCTCTTCCCCACCCCCCACAAGCCGTTCCGGTTGAGTACCTCGCTCCACAAGCCGAAGGCGTGGTCGTCGACCTGTGCGGGGAGGAAAAGAACCTCCATAGGCTCGAAGAACTCGGTATCCGCTGCGGATGCAAAATCCGCATGCTAAGCCCCGGCGAGACTTGCCTGCTTGCCATCGAAGGCAAGAAAATGTGCCTGCGACTCGGTTCGACAGCGGAAATCTTCGTCCAACCGCTGACCCCCTAACCACTTGCCTGGCTCACCCTGCCAGGTGCCAGCCAACGTCCCAACCCATGAGCCTCGGCAGGCCAACTTCTCGGGCGTCCCCCCATGGCCGTGACTACTCTGAACGATCTACAAGCAGGCCAAAGCGGGACAATCCTCGATGTCGAAGGCAACGATTCGCTCGCAGCGAGGCTTCTAGAAATGGGGCTCATCCCAGGTGAACTCGTCGAGATGATCGGCCAAGCTCCCATGGGCGATCCTGTCGAATTCTCCGTCGTTGGATATCGACTGAGCCTAAGGCGAATCGAAGCCCGACGCGTTCGGATCGAACGGACCTAACAGAGGATCGATCGTATGGCCAACCGCGCAGCATCCGATCGCCCCCCGATCGTCGCCCTGATCGGGAACCCCAACACCGGGAAAAGTAGCCTTTTTAATGCCCTTTGCGGGGGCCAAGCCCGCGTCGGAAACTATCCGGGCGTAACCGTCGAGCACAAAACCGGACGCATGCTTGTGGCCAACTCGGCCTTCAAGTCGATCGAACTTGTCGACCTGCCAGGCACCTATTCGCTTAGCGCTCGCTCAGCCGACGAAGCCGTATCGGTCGAGGTTCTCTGCGGCGAAATGCCTTCGGTGGCCAGGCCCGATGCGGTCATCGTGATCCTCGATGCGACCAACCTCGAACGCAATTTGTACCTGCTGAGCCAAGTTCTCGAATTGCAGATTCCAACCCTCGTGGCCTTGAACATGTGGGATCGACTCGAAAAGGAAGGCATGAGGCTCGACGCCGAAAAGCTCTCGGATTCCTTAGGGGTCCGGGTCGTGTGCACGAGCGCCTCGAAACGCATCGGGATCGCGGAACTCCAATCGGCATTGCTGGAACTCTTGGATCGAGGCCCCGGGGCCGATTCCCAAGGAATCCTCGAACGCAGTGCCCTTGCCTCGGCTACGTTTCCAGAAGCCTTCCGTAATTCGGTCGACGAGCTAGAGGCTTGGTTCGTTTCCCAGGGATGTCCCTTGCAGCGATTTCAAATCGAACGCCTACTGATCGACGATTCCCAGGCCCACTCGCATCGAGTGATCCCTAAGAGGATAGCCTCTGCGGTAGCCGATCGGATCGGACAGACTCGGGAGCATTTAGCTTCGAACGGAGTCTCGATCCCGCTTTTTGAAACGCGTGCTCGCTACGGTTGGATCAAACAACGCGTCGCTGGAGTCGTCGAGCGCCAAGCTCGCGAGCAACGCGTATCGACGAGCGATCGGATCGATCGCTGGCTGACGCACCGATGGTTTGGTCTGCTATTCTTTATCGGCTTGATGTTTTTTATCTTCCAGTCGATCACCGGGATTGCGTCCTGGCCGATGGATGGGATTGGCTTTGCTTCCCAATGGCTTGGCCAGCAGGTCGAATCGATGATGGGACCCGGACCCTTGCGCAGCTTGCTCGTCGATGGCATCATTGCGGGCGTTGGGGCGGTTCTGGTTTTCTTGCCTCAAATCGCGATCCTGTTTTTCTTTATCGCGGTGCTTGAGGACTGCGGGTACATGTCCCGCGCAGCGTTCATGATGGACAAATTCATGTCTGCACTGGGCATGAGCGGCAAGTCCTTTTTGCCCCTGATGTCTTCGTTTGCTTGTGCGATCCCTGGAATCATGGCAACGCGTACGATCGAGAACCGCAGGGACCGGATGGTGACCTTGCTGATCGCGCCGCTGATGAGCTGCTCGGCACGCTGGCCTGTGTATGTATTAATGGTAAGCGCTTTTGTTCCTAAGCAAGCTGTCTTGGGCGGATGGGTCTCGGTCCAAGGAGCCGTATTGTTTGCCATGATGTGCCTGGGGGCTTTGGTGGCCATCCCCGTGGCTTGGCTGCTCAAACGATTCGTTTTTCCAGGCGAACCCTCGACGTTCATCATGGAGCTTTCGAGTTACAAATGGCCCAGCTTTCGTGTCGTTGCGATGCGAGTCTGGGAACGGGTTCTATCCTTCATCGCTCGGGCCGGAACGTTGATTTTCGTGACCTCCGTGCTCGTCTGGGCCGCTGCTTATTTCCCCGGTGACCACAGCCTGCTGGATCAAACCACTGCCAAACTTGAAACCGAACAAGCAAGTCCGAACGCCGACCCGGCCAAAATCCAAGCCTGGACATCGCAGGTCAATCAACTCAAGAGCGATCTGATCGCCAAAAGCTTTTTGGGCGTCGCCGGCCAGTGGATCGAACCGATCGTTCGACCGTTGGGCTGGGACGGCAAGATCGGCGTCGCCGTTCTGGCCTCATTCCCCGCCAGGGAAGTCATCGTTGCGACGCTCGGAACGATCTATTCGCTAGGAGGTGCACAGGACGAAACGAGCGATGGACTCGCCGAGAACCTTCGCAGCGCGACTTGGCCCGACGGACGACCTGTCTACACGCTGGCCACGGCTTGCTCGATCATGGTTTTCTTCGCCCTGTGCGCTCAATGTGTTTCGACCCTCGTGACGATTCGTCGCGAAACGAACTCCTGGCGTTGGCCGATCTTCTCCTTTGTCTACATGACGACACTGGCCTATCTAGGAGCCTGGATCGTCTACAACCTGATGAGCGCTTGGCTAGTTCCATGATAACGCATGCGACGCATTACCCCGAGTTCCGATGGCTCCTAGGGGCCCACGGATGCGCCACGGTCTGCACACGGATCTTGTTCTTCTGGGCTCCCTATGCGCTGGTCAAATCATTTCCTGACGAACCGCTGTACCTTGGTCTCCTGGGCTTGGTCCAAGCGATCCCGGCGCTGAGCCTAGCTCTTCTGGGTGGGCATCTGGCGGACTTTCTCGACCGCAGAAACCTTCTGCGAGCATCCTACTTGCTGCAGTGGCTTTGCGCGCTTGGGATGATCGGCTCGGTCTACACCGAAGGCTGGACTAAGCTCACGGTACTGATGGTTTGTATGTTCTTTCTGGGGGTCGCGCGAGGCTTTGCCGATCCGACGATGCCAAGCCTCGAAGCGCAGATCGTTCCCCGAACGGCGGCCCTGAGCGCCGCGACTTGGACGACCATCGTCTGGCATGCATGCGCGGTGTTCGCTCCGCTGCTTGCCGGAGGTCTGATCCAATTCGCAGGAAACTTGGCACCGTTCGCTGCTGCCCTGCTCTTTTCGAGTTGCTCGATCGCGATGGTCACCTCGATCGCCCCGAAACCCCGGCCGCAGCGCCTAGAGGTCGAACCCTTTGGCCAAGCGATCACGGCCGGCTGGCGCTTCGTGATGAAACGACGGATTCTATGGAACTCCATGGCCCTTGATCTTTTCGCAGTGCTCTTCGGTGGGGCGATTGCGATGCTCCCAATGTACGCCGATCAAATCCTTCATACCGGACCGGTCGGACTGGGGGTCCTCAACGCTAGCCCCATGCTCGGCGCACTTGTCTGCTCGATCGCTTGCATCCGATTCCCTCCGCGCGCCCATGCTGGAAAAATCCTTCTGGTGAGCATCTTCGGCTTCGGCTTGTGCATGATCGTCTTTGCCCTGTCTCGCAGTTTAACCCTGTCGGTCATCGCTCTGTTTCTCAGCGGTGTTCTCGATGGGGTCAGTGTCGTGATACGCAAGTCCATTCTCAGGCTCTATTCCCCAGACGGTATGCGAGGACGAATCGCAGCGGTCAACTCTGTTTTCATCGGAGCATCCAACGAGCTCGGAGAACTCGAAAGCGGTTTGGCGGCCCACTGGCTAGGCTTAGTCCCTAGCGTCTTTCTGGGCGGAATCGCGACCCTGTGCATCGTCGTAACCGTGTCGCTCTTTGGCAAAGACGTCCGTCAATTCGATATGCGGACGGAATTGGAACGCCAATCAACCGACCCCTGACAAACCCGATTCAATCATCGCCGGGCCTGCTACCTTGGCCACATAAGTCCAACCACCACGGTGCAATTCTCGACCGATCGTCTCGACCAACCAAGCCGCTTGCTGCTGGTCCTGTGCGATCGCAAAAACCACCGGGCCCCAACTCGATTGGCCTACCCCCTGGAAACCAAGCCCCCGGAGTCGATCCACCCAAAAACGAATCCGAGCGGATCGATAAGCGTCTCCTACAGCCGGACGAAATATCTCCCCGGCCAACTCTCCGTAGCGACCAAGCCCCTGACAGGCCCCATGGTAATCTCCACCTAAGACCGAGGGCAGAATCTGCTGCTCGATAAGCTCGAGCATCCACCGGCGATTGGGATTGTGCTGCTTGGAACAACGATCGAAAATCGCTTGCTCGCTCTCCCCGAAGTCTCCTTGGTAGATGGCCTCATGGAACAATACCACCCGCCAATCGCCCGGAAAGGAATGCACACTTGTGCGTTCCTGTTCCTCCCGAAAAGCCGCTGGAAATTCGCCTCGGTCGACAATCAGTCCCCCTTGAAGGAATCCCCGCAAGCCAATATGCGAGCGCAAACCTCGGCCGCTATCGATCAACCAAGTCTCTACGGGCGCATCGACCGATGGGTTCTGATCCATCGATCGATTCAACAAGGCTGCTGCCGAACAAGCAAACTGAGTGCCGGATCCCAATCCTACATGGGCCTCGGGGGCAAACTCCAATTCCACAGGGGATCGCAAAGCCCCTGAGGTTCTTCTTCGCCAATTTCCATAGACACGTAAAAACCGATCCTTCCAATGCGCTTCGCTCCAGTCGGGACAAGGGTCCTGAATGCCGCCGGCAATAGGATCGCACGATCGAGTCAGGCCAAGTCGCACCGACGGCTTGTCGACCATCAACCCGATCCCGCCGAAGCAATGGGGAGACTCAGGGTGGATTTCTAGCAATCCAAAATGAAGCCTCGAGAAAGCTTCGACTCGATACCAAAGATTCGGGTGCGGATTAACTTGGTGAGGCACTGTCTTTCAATCGGATCGGTGCGGTGGTGTCGACCTTTACCGGTGCGATCACCAACATGTTTTCTTCAGACCCCTTCCAATTAGGCAGCTTCAATTGATTCGCGACCCAACCCGGGTGCATCAGCCTGCCCCGTGCACCCGATAGATCACCCTCGATACTCCATCGGTTCGAAGATGCAGCATCAGGTATCTCAATGATCTCACCTTCGACCCCATCGACAATGGTCGAGACGATCAGGCACTCCTCGAGGCACTGATGCGCTGAGTTCAGTACTCCCCTGGCCATCGCTCCTATTTGTTCGTCGTTGAGGACTTCGAGATCCTCGTAAATCAAATCGACCAGACCCGCTCGACGCTGGAGCAACGAAAGCAAAGTGATCGCCTCACTGCGACGAACCGATCGACCAGATCCCGAGGAGGACCCCTCGTTCGGATCATCTCGACTACTGCTGTAATAGCCTTTCCCAAGATTCTCATTTGCAGGAATCGTCAACGTCGACTTCTTGTTGGAACGCTTCGAACGCCCCGAAGTGGTCCCCTTGGCCTGCGACTCAAGCTTGAGCACCTCGCGGACGCTCTGAGCGACATGACGATTGAATAAGGTCCCAAAAAAGGCTCGGAAAGCAAGCAGCAATCGCATGATGAAGGTGGGAGGTCCAAGTTGGAGGGTGTCAACAAAAGCACAACTGGCAGTGTACCAATGCAACCGTTCGATTGGAATAATTTCCCCAAGACATTTTCGACAAACCCAGGAGTTCAAGCCGATTTCGACGACAGGTTTCCGACAATCCGCAGCGTTTTCGTAAATCCTAAGTCCAACGCGCCACTACTGAAAATCCCCATCATCCGGTAAACTCCCATATCTCTGTACTCCTACAAAACCCTCCCAAGCGCTCCTTCATGAGAAGTCTCACCACGATCGACAGCAAGCCCGACGCCGAGGCCTTTGTCGCCTACCTCCTGACCTTGGGTATATCCACCCACGTCGAAGCGGCCGGGGATTCCTGGTCAAAAACCTCGACTGCCAGCTCGGCTGCCAATTCGACTGGCCAGGCACCCGATGTTTGGGAGGTTTGGATCAAAAACGAAGACCGATTGCCCCAAGCCAACGAGGAACTCGCGACCTTTTTAGCCAATCCCAAAGACCCTAAATACGCCGCGGCCCTCAAACAAGCCAACCATATCTTGCGCGACCAACGCCAAGAGGCTAAACTCCGTCAGCGAAATATTCAATCCCCAAACCTGGGTAACCAACGAACGTCGATGTTCAGCGGGAAACTCCCTGCCCTGACCCTGACTCTCTTGATCCTCTGCTGCGTTTTTGGCCTAGTTACGGCCTTCTCAAGCCCAGCCGAGGAGAATCGATTGGGCCTGTCCATCGTCAAACAACTCAAGTTCGTCGATATGGGGCTCTTGGCCAAAACCAACGATCCAACCGCCTCGCTCCGACGAGGCGAACTCTGGCGAATTTTCACCCCAGCGTTTCTCCACGGTTCTCCCCTGCACCTACTGATGAATATGCTCGCTTTGGCCTCCCTCGGTAGGCTCGTCGAACACCTGATCGGTATCCGTCGATACGCAATGCTCTTGCTGCTGATTGCCGCCGGTTCCCATCTACCCCAAGGTCTCCTCGGGGAAAATATTCTGGGTATCCAAGGCCTTTCCGGATCCCCGGACTTCGTAGGCATTTCCGGCGTGATCATGGGGCTCTTCGGATACATCGCTGTGAAATCAAAAATGAGACCCGACATGGGGTTTTCCCTCTCGGGCCAATCCTACTTCATGGTAGGAATCCTACTTGTCATGGGCTTCGCAGGCGAAATCTTCGGAAAAGAAGGAAGCATCCATATGGCCAACTTCGCGCACCTGGGAGGACTTGTCACCGGCGCAGTCCTCGGCTTCCTCAGCGAAGCAAGGCGTTCTTGATCGATTGGACCAACTCGGGAATCGAAAAAGGTTTTGGTAAAACCGCATGCGCCTGCAACTGACGAGCCCTAGCTAAAATCCCCTCGTCAAGCTTGGCCGACATTAAAATGCACGGAAGAGTCGGCAACGCCCTGCGAACACGCTCGAGGGCTCCAAGTCCATCTAGCCTAGGCATGTGAATATCAAACAACACCAAATGGATATTCCCACTCTCGATCGCTTCGATCGCTTCGAGCCCATCACATGCTTGGCACGTGCTGTAGCCACGACGCTGGAGTATCTCATCGAGCGTCATTCGAAATGCTTCGTCGTCGTCAGTAATCAGAACCCGGTGTTCCATAAGTTCCTAATCGCGATGATGCTCCTACAATGTCCACGCTACATTATCACTATTTCAGGACCGTGAATCAATTCCGATTCCTAAGAGTTTACCAGCAATGATCACCCCAATGGACCTCTGGAGCTCGCTTTCAGAAGATTTGCAGCACCGAGAGGACCAAGGCCTTCGACGATTCCTCGTCCCGTGCCGACCCTCAAGTCCCACTCGGACACTGCGTCAGGGGAAGTCTCTGCTGCATTTTGCATCCAATGATTACCTAGCCATGGCTTGGAATCCCGAGGTCCGACGGGAATTTACGCAATTCGCTGCCCAAAACAGCCTCGGTGCAACCGCCAGCCCCCTGATCCTCGGAGCCTCCGAGCCCTATGTCCACCTCGTCGACTCGATCGCTCAATGGCACCAAACCGAATCGGCTCTGGTGTTTCCCTCAGGCTACGCAGCCAACCTGGGAACCCTCCAAGCCCTGGTCTCACCAGACGATCTTGTCCTGTCCGACACCCTAAACCACGCCTGCCTGATCGACGGCTGCCGACTTTCCAAAGCCACCATCAAGGTCTTTCCTCATCGCGATACCCAAACCCTCGGCCAGCTGTTGTCGAATTTTCGACACCGCTTCCGTATGGCCTATGTCCTGACCGATACCCTCTTTAGTATGGACGGCCATATCGCTCCAATCCCTCAGATCGAATCTCTGTGCCGCGAATTCAACGCGCTTGCCATCGCCGACGAAGCCCACGCCTCTGGCGTCTTCGGCCAACACGGCCGCGGACTGCTCGATGCTTATCGAGCCGATCCTAGCGTCTGGATCAAAATCGGTACCCTAAGCAAAGCCATCGGTTGCACCGGTGGCTATGTCGCTGGCACCCAACTGCTGTGCGATACCCTTTTGCACCGCGCCAGACCCCTGATCTTCTCGACGGCTCTACCTCCAGCAGTCTTAGCCGCCGCAGCACGGTCGATCCAAATCCTCCAAAGCATGGATGATCAAAGGCACAAACTACTGCATATGAGCGCGTATCTTCGCAAGGAACTTGCTCTGCGAGGATTCCGTACTTCCAGCGACTCGACTCCGATCATCCCTGTCTACGTCGATGATCCCCACGAGGCTCTCAGGCTCTCTAAAAAACTTCTCGATCAAGGGATATTCGTTCCTGCCATCCGCCCACCGACGGTTCCACCCAATGGCTGCCTGATTCGTATCAGCCTCAACGCCGCCCACACCCCAGAAGACTGCCAGCAACTCCTCGATGCCCTCGAATGATTCTCCGAACCCTTCGAGGATATTCAACTCCAAATGCCCCTCATGGAATGATCAATGATTGAATAAGAACTCCCGAGAGGTCATCAAACTCCAAAGCAAATCCTCAATCGCCGTGTGTCGGTCCTCTGGGTTGCGTCTAAGCTCTTGGACAATCGCTTGCTGCTGGCCATCGGTGGGCTCACGGCCCAATGTCCGCAAGTATGCTTGCTTGATGAGACCCGCGTCGTCTTGCGGGAATTTCTCGATCCACTGATCGATAATCCCCCCTTTTTCAGCAAGCTTGTTATTGAGCGTCTCGCCATTGCTCAAATGCAACGCCTGAATGATGCTCGGCTCATCGCTTCGCTCGCATTCACAAGTAATACGCCGTTGGTTTCGACCGAAGGTCTTCAAGAAATTGCTCTCGACACTCGAATCGAATAACTGAATCGCCTTGGTTCCCTTGGGATAAAATTTCGTGTCGTTTCTGTCCCCACCCAAAAAAACAATCTTGTTGAACTCGCTGGGCACCGAGGTGACACTGGCGATCGCATCATGGATCACCTCGGCCATCAATCGTCTAGGATAATAATGCGAGAAATGCTTGCGATCTGCTTGGTTGCCCTCGATGGGAATACTCGAACGTTGATAAGTCTCCGAGTTCATGATCTGTCGCATCAAAGACCGCAAATCGAATTTCTGCTCGATCAAATATTGGCTCAAATACGACATCAATGCAGGGTTGCTCTCGGGGTTGCTGGCTCGTAAATCGTCCACCGCATTGACAATCCCGATGCCGAAATAAGCCGCCCAGACTCGGTTGACGATCGAGCGTGTGAAGTACGGATTCTCTGCGGAGGTCATCCACTCGGACAGAACCAAGCGTCGATCCTGAGTCGAATCGATGTCGATCGAAGGAGCGTCCAAGGGAGCCGGCACCTGGGGCTTGCCCCGCAAGGGCTGGATCAGATCTCCTCGATCCACCACAAAGACCGTCCGGTCGGAATCGCCGTTGCGTACCTCGCCTCCCCACCCCTTGGCGCGGACTCTAGCAAACATATTGGCCATCGCATAATACTGATCGTTCGTCCACTTCTCAAGCGGATGGTTATGGCACTTGGCACATCCAATCGATAGCCCAAGAAACGCCTGGCATGCATTCTCGGTCATCGTTTCAGGATCTTGATTGATGCCATAGAAATTCGTCGCGCCTTGGTCGAGCGAATTGCCCGTGGCCGTGAGGATCTCTTTTACCATCGCATCCCAAGGCTTGTTTTGCTCGACCCCGCTGCGAATCCATTGGTAATAAGCTCGCAGGCCGTCGGCTCGCAATAGATTGCTGTTGAGCATCAAAACATCGGACCAGCGATAGGCCCAATAGTCGACATATTGAGGACTGCTCAGCAAGCTGTCGATCCAGCGAGATCGCTTGTCCGGCGAACTGTCGGCTAGAAATTGCTCTATTTGCTCGGGAGTCGGAATGGTACCTGTCGCATCCAACGACGAACGCCGGAGAAACTCCTCATCCGTGCAGCGATCCGATGGAGGAATTCCTAAGGCAGCAAGCGCATTGGCAACGTGCTGATCGATCGGATTGGCCAAGCCCAGTCGCGCCTGAATCGAAGCCAAAGTCAGTGCTCGATTCGCATCGAGCTCAAACGGAACTCGAATGCGAGACGATGCGATTCGGCTCGAAAACCACGCAACAATCGTCCCCTCGCCAGGACCCAATACCTCGACGCGTCCCTGCGGATCGACCAACGCGATCGACTCGTCGCTCGAAGTGAACTTGGCCCATCGCGTTACATCCTCACTGCGACCATCGGAATACCTCGCCACTACGGTCAATTGGTCTCGATCCGCCTTGCGCAACGTCACAGCCTGCGGCAAGACCTCGACCGACTCGAGCTTGCTGTCCCCCTGGCCAACCCCCTGCGCACCGGAACCTATCCAGTCGAGCATGATGCGATAGTCGTCCGAATCGACAGGCAACCGCACCCCGCCTTTATGCGCGACCTGCCCCGAGGCCTTGAGCAATACCAGCGAACTCTCTGGCTGTGCAAGCTCGACGCGCCGCGCGCTGTCCTGTTTGACAAGGTTGAAATGATCGCTCGGTGGGTCGTAGCCCCGGAGCGATAGCCGAAAACCTCCCTTGCCCGCAAGTGCTCCGTGACAGGCCCCCATGTTGCATCCGCTTCGGGCTAGGATCGGCTCGATGTGATTGGCAAACTCCCAATCCGTTGCGCCCCCGGGCAAGCGTACCTCGAGGGTCGCTTGCGATTGAACCTCGACTCCCTGCGAAGTCTTGCGAAGGGCGATCAAGAGGGTCGTACCAGTCTTTTTGCCCTTCACGCGCCACATGCCATCGGATTGCTCTACCAACTCGGCGATCTGGGGATCCTCGACCCTGAGCGTCAAACCATCCTGCTCTCGAAGGGGCTTGGATTGCGAGTTGCGATCGAATCCCTCGCGGACACTCACAAGATGCTCGGATTGGAATGCGTGCAAGTCGATCTTCGCGGGCACGATTTGCAAGGGCACGATTTGCAAGGGCATTTGGGCCTCGAGCCGATGCGTCCAGAGCACCGAGCCAATTGCATAAACCAGCCACGCAGTCACAGTACTCAGGCGTTGCATAGGTGGGGATCTTGATGGGGAAAGTGGGGATGAATTCCTGCCCAATTCGGCCCGGTATTGTACCACCAGCGGACCGCTCGGGCGCTAATTCCGAAGCGATTTATCCTCGATGTAAACGTCGACCTGCTGGCCGACAATCGCTCGTAGCGACGACGGACTAATCGAGTAAATGACCTGCATAACCCGTGTGTCGACCCGCTCGGAAACCGTACCGGTCAAGTTCCGTTTTGGAACCACCAATGGCTCGGTCCGTACATACTGTAGCTTGACCCCCGGAACGCTGCTGCCCCTGAGCGTCGCGGTGGCGACCGCATCAGCACGAAATCGCGGTATCTCCGACTCGTCGATGTCGACACGTATATGCAATGGATCGATCTTGCCCATCGTGATCAGCGGATTGGCCAAGATCGAAGCTGGGACGAACTCTCCTTGGCGAATTTTCACACTCAGGATGGTCCCTGCTTTGGGCGCTTTGATCGTGCGCAGCTCAAGGTTGGTCTGCGCCCGCACGCGGTTGGCTTGAGCCTGTGCCACCGCCGCACGTTGCACTTCTAGACTCGCTGCGACTGGCTTGGCATCGAACATGTTCAAACTCGCTTGGGCTTCGCGCACTTTGGCTTGCGTCTCTCTGGACTTGGCTTTCGCTGTCTCCCAATTCATGCGCCTCGTGTCCATCTCCTCCTGGGACAATGCGTTGGAAACACCGATCGCATTGGCGCGTTCTAAGTCCCGCTGCGCGTTGGTCTGTGCCGCAGTGGCCTGGTCCTGGATCGATTCGGCCGCTTCGACTCTGGCTCGCAAGGCTTCGACTTGTGCTTGCAACTCCAAAAGCTTCGACTCCTGAGCCACCAAATCGGCCTGCGCGACGGCCAAATCAGCCATGGAGCTTCGGGAGTCTAATTGCAAAAGTTCCTGTCCCTGCTGGACGATCGCGCCAGGCTCAACAAACACCTTCTCAACGACTCCAGATAGTTGGGAGCCGATCACGGTCGCTTCTCCCTGCGGCTCGACGATCCCAACCCCGCCGATGTAAGCAGCCTCGGCTTGCGGGCTGCCATCGCGGTTGGAAATCGGTGCCGTCGGTGGCAATGTCTTGACCTGTACCGCTTTTTGGCTGGGCGTGTTCTTTCCAATCAAACGAACCGCTTGGAACAATAACAAGGCAGCTCCAAAAATCGACACGATCGCAAAAAACGTTTTTAAATAGCGTTTCATTGGCATATTTCCGACTAAGCACTGTTTTTTCGAAACGATTCAATACGACCATCAGACATCGTCGCGATGGTATCGGCAAACGGAAAGATTCGATGGTCATGCGTCACGACGATCACGGCGCGATCGCTCCCTGTTGCGACCTGACGGAGCAACTCCATCACCTCGTGGCCCGTCTCGGCATCGAGTGACGCCGTCGGCTCATCGCTGACGACGATCTTAGGATTATGCACAAGCGCACGAGCGATCGCCACACGCTGCTGCTGCCCGCCCGAAAGCTGATTCGGATACTTTAACTTGTTGCTCTCCATCCCCAATCGATCCAGCAAAACCGATGCTTGACGCTTGGCCGTCGCAAGCGTCACTCCTTGGACTACCAGCGACACGGCCGCATTCTCAAGAGCCGTTAAACTCGGAAGCAAATTGAATTGCTGGAAAATAAATCCCAAATGATTCGCCCGAAAATTCACCACCCGACTGCGACGCATCTTGGTGATCTCCTGATCCAATATCCTCACACTCCCTTGCGTGGCGCTCAATAGACCCGCAATGATCGAGATCAAGGTCGTTTTGCCACAACCGCTGGGTCCTACCAAAAACGTCGTCGCTCCAATAGGAACCTGCCAATCGATCCCATGCAAAACCCTCTGCTTGACACTCCCGGTCCCGAAATCCTTGATCACCCCACGGCACTCGACAGCAAACTCGATCGGCATGACTACCCCCTAGGTTTGCTCTCAACCACGAAAAACAATCGCCGGGTCGACAAATAACACACGGCGCATGGCGAGCATCGCGGCCAATACAATGATCGCTGCGGCCACTGCACCCGATGCCGCAGCGACATACCATGGCAGATAAAAGCCTTGGAACGTCGGACTCTTGCCCGCCGTTTCAAAAAACATCGTCGCTCCAAAAAGCCCCAAACTAAAACCCACAAATCCAACCACCGCCGCTTGCAAAAACACCATCCCCATCAATCGAAAATTGCTCGTCCCTAACGCCTTGAGGACAGCAAATTGCTTGAGATTCTCCAATACAAATAAATTGAACATCAAACCGACGACCGCGATTCCCACGAGCACTCCTAAAGCGACGACCGTTCCAATGCTGATTGGAATCCCCGTGTTCTGAACGACATACATGATCGCCTTCCATCGGAAATCCTCGGCGCTCATGGCCTGCAATCCCGTCCTGGCGACGATGCTCCGTGCAACGTTTGCAGGGGTCGAATCCTCGGCACTACGGGCAACAATAAACGACATCTGATTGCGTCCGTTGTTGGTGTACCCCAAGGCCTGCGAATACCGAGTGAAAAAGGTGATCGACGAAGTGAACTTCGGCGAATCTTTAACGATCGCTACGACCACCGCGCGACGATCGTTGAGCTCTGCGATGTTCCCCAACGATAAAGGCCCATTTCGCCATATCTTACGATAGCCATCCATGCTCACTGCCACCGCATCCGGACGACGCAGATCATCGACATTTCCCAAAACCACCTCCGGTGGCAATCCAATCAGAGTGCTGTCGTCGACCCCGATGAGCAACGACGACTCCAGTTCACCATTTCCCGTCCGAATCGTCACATTGGATTTATAAAGAGGCACAGCCCAAGCCACACCGGGCACCCCGCGGACTCGCCCAAGCTCCGTGTCTCGAAGCGGGAAAATCGTATCGAGATTCTTGACCCCAGGGTCCATCACCCAAACGTCCGCCTGCGGCACATCCACAATCACCGCACCGGCTCGTGTGATCAAGCCGATAAAAATCCCCAACTGCTGATTGATCAATAATGTCGAAAACGCAACACCTAAAACCAAACCTAAGTACTTGGCCCGGTCATGAAATAACATCTTCAACGCGATGGAGTACATGCCGGCCACCAATTGTCGATTGCAGTTCCTAACTCCTCGACGACCTTCGGATAGTCCGTCGCTAGATTCTGTTCTTCCTGCGGGTCAGCGGCCAAATCATACAACTCCACGATACCCTCTTTCTCGATCGATGGATTCGGGACGATCAACTTCCAGTTGCTCTGAATCGCCCATCGCCAACGCAAATTTTCCCCGGGTACATCGAGATCCTTGGCGTTGTGGGTAAAGCACTCCCCGAAAACGATTTTTCGCGACCCTGTCGCCTCGCGATCCAACAAATCAAGCCCCGGTAGATCCTTGGGAACTTCGATCCCCACGGCCTTCAATACCGTAGGCATCAAATCGATGCTGTGCGCAAAATCATCTGATTCCTTGGCCAAAATCTTACTCGGCCAACGTAGCATGATCGGTGTTCGCACTCCACCCTCATAAGGCGACTGCTTGGACTTCGCAGCGTACTTCGATTGCTCCGGGTCTTGGATCCAACCGTTGTCGGTGACATAGACGACCAAGGTGTCTTTCGAAAGCCCTTTGGCCTCTAGCACGCCCATGAGATCTCCGACCGTTTGATCGAACCACTCGACGTTCGCCCAATACTTGGCTACCGTTTCGCTCGAAGTAAGCGCCTTGGTGCGATCCAAATACTTCGCCGGTGCATTGTGCGGATCATGCGGTAACATCGGTGCATACCAAACCATCCAAGGGCGTTTGTGCTCGGAGGCCATGTCGATGAAATCCTCGATCGGCTTGAGTGTCTTGCGGCCAATTTGCAAGCCCTCGTCTCCATGGCGTTCCCCACGAGTCATTCCATGCGTAAACCCACCATGCGAATAATGCCCCTGCCAAAACTTGCCCGTCTGCAACGTCAAATAGCCGTGCTCTTTGAGCAACCCAGGCAACGTCGCGACGGCTTGCATGTGCTGATTCATCCGCTCTCGGCCCAACCGAAAAGCATCCGATTCCTGGAACGCTTTGCCCGAAAGCCCCGGTAGCATCGGCGGATCGTTGCTGGTGATCTTGTGCTCATGCGGATAGCGACCCGTCAAGATGGTCGCCAAACTAGGGCAACACAAACTCGACGGAACATAGCCTCGACGAAAGGTCAAACTATCCGCAGCAAGCCGATCCAAATGCGGCGTTTTTATCTGCGGATGACCCATGAACCCGTAGTCGGTCCAAGCTTGATCGTCCGAGACGATCAGAACAATATTCGGCCTTGTCGCGATCGATTCGGCAGACCAAGCCACCTGACAGATGCAGCAGGCGATGCACCCTACGAACAACCCAACGAGAAAACCAGCTTGACCAACCAGGTTTCGCAAGGATTGTCGAGGTCGCATTACACTTGCTTTCGCATGCAGCAGTTTTTGAATTTCTTACCCGAGCCGCATGGGCATGCGTCGTTGCGAGACGCCTTCTGACCGCGATTGCGGATCGTTACGGGCTCGGCAGAGACTGCCCCTGCTTGGTCGGCCGCTTTGATATCCTCAATCTGCTCTTCGGACATGAACTTCGAATCGTCGAAGGCATCATGCCGTGCACTGGTTTCAACAAATGAGCTTTCGACCATCCCCTCTTCGATGGCCTCCATTCGGAAGATCACATCCGTGATTTGTTCCCCAATCGAGAGCCACATCTGATCGAACAATCGCATCCCTTCACGCTTGAACTCAACCTTAGGATCCATCTGCCCCATGCTGCGGAAACCGACGCTCGATCGGACATGGTCCATCGCCAGCAAGTGATCCTTCCAACTGGAGTCCAAGGTTTGCAAGAGCACGGTGCGTTCCATCCGTCGAATCTCCGGATGGTAACGGTCTTCGAAGGCTTGGCTTAGCTTGGCTCGGCACTCGTCGCGCGTCATTCTGCTAAGCTCCGCTGCGCTGCCCTTCCATCCCAACTCGGTTTGCATCCACAGGGCCAACGACTCAGCAGAGTTTTGACCGGTGGCGAACTCAGACATCCGCCTCGATTCGTTGCGACCAAAGACTTCATCAAGCTTTGATAAGGCCGTCTCCCAAACCGAGTGCGATTTGATCGACTGAGTGCGACTGATTTCCATCAAAACATCGAAAGGATGATCCGGATCCACCCGCAGCTTGTCCAATACATTCGGGTCCTGGAAACGAGCCGATGCCCATTGCGCTAAGGCTTCGCCGTCGACGGTGAAACTATTCGGACCGGTTTGCTCACGGAAGCGATGGAAACCGACCAAGACCGGGAATTGAACCTCGCGATCGAAGTAAGCCTTCTCGGCCGCATCGAGCATGATCTTTTTGATCGACTCAGGCTCGGCTCCCTTGAGCTCGACCGGATCGACGCTGATCCCGAACTTGCTTTTCATCCAAGCCGACAACATGTTGTTGCCGTACTCAGGATCCAAAAAGCTATCCCCTTCACTCAGGTCGATCGCATCGATAAAGGTGTTCGCCTTGCCGATGAACTCTTCGTCCATGCGATCCCGCTCGACTTTCTTAAGCATCCCAACTGTGTAATGGGTGTTAAAGCGATTGTTGACCCACTTGGCCATCGCATCCCAATTCCACTCCGATTGCTCCTCCTCGCTCGGTAAATTCTCGTCGATCGCGTCGAGGATCTGCGTCTCTGCAACGCGCTCGGCCTGGTCCTTGGCATACACAACGGCCACCGAAGGCTCAATGCCACGGAAGTCTTTGGCCTCGAGTTGCACTCCGAGTCTCGGACCAGCCCAACGCGCATAGGACTCCGGACCGAACATCGGGTCGCTGAATTGGTCGACATTCGACTCGATTTGCTCACGGAGTTGTTGCATCACCAACTCGCGACAACTCTTGCCCTCGAGGACTTGTTGGCGATACGTGTAAACCCGCTTTCGCTGGAAGTCCATCACCTCATCGTACTCAAGAAGGTTCTTGCGGGCCTCAAAATGCCGCTCCTCAACCTTCTTCTGAGCACCCGAAATCCGCTTGGATACATAGGGGCTCTCGATCGCCTCGCCATTGCCCATCCCCATGCGCTGCATCATGTTTCGAACCCAGTCGCCTGCGAAGATTCGCATCAGGTCATCTTCGAGGGACAGGAAAAAGCGACTCGAACCGGGATCTCCCTGGCGACCGCAACGACCGCGAAGCTGAAGATCGATTCGACGCGATTCGTGACGCTCCGTCCCGATGACATACAAGCCGCCGAGGTCGCGCACGTAATCCCCCTGCTTCTCCATGTTTTCGGTTTCTTTGATCTGCTTGACCAACTCCTCCCACTCTTCCTTCGGAACATCCAGTCGTGTCTGGTACGTGTTCTGTAGTTGGGCCCAAGCCTTCGTTTCGGCGTTGCCTCCAAGGATGATGTCCGTACCGCGACCTGCCATGTTCGTTGCGATGGTCACCGAATGGACTCGGCCCGCTTGCGCGATGATATCGGCCTCTCGCTTGTGAGCCTTGGCATTGAGCACCTCGTGCTTGACTCCACGATGCTCAAGCAATGCAGATAGTTTTTCGCTTTTCTCGATAGAAACCGTACCTATCAAAATCGGCCGTCCGGCTCGTTCGATACTCTGAACCTCCGACTTGGCGATTTCGACGACTTCCTGTGAGTCGGCCTTTTTGAACGACAAACTCGTGTCGGTCTCACGGGTGATGTTGCCAATAAGAGATCCCCGCTTGCGATCCTTGAACTCGATCGTGTCGTGCTTGTTGACCCGATCGATCTCCTCGGCAACCGCTTCGTATTTCTCCTTCTCAGACAAATAAATCGCGTCTGGAAACTCAATCCGTTGCAAACGTCGGTTCGAAGGGATCTCGACAACACCGAGATTGTAGATTTTGCTGAACTCCTGCGCTTCGGTCATCGCAGTTCCAGTCATCCCCGAAAGCTTCTTGTAAAGCTTGAAGAAGTTTTGAAGCGTGATGGTCGCTAACGTCTGCGTTTCCTCTTTGATCTTGACCCCTTCTTTGGCCTCGACCGATTGGTGCAAACCATCGGACCATTGGCGACCCTCCATGAGCCGGCCTGTAAACTCGTCGACAATGATGATCTCACCGTCGCGGTTAACATAGTTCACGTCCCGACGATACAGATGGTGGGCCTTGAGCGCGTTGTCGATCAAGTGAGGCCACTCCATGTTGCCCACCGTGTAGAAACTTTCCACACCGGCCAATCGCTCCGCTTCGCGAACTCCAGTGTCGGTCAAGTTGACCGTGTGGTCTTTCTCGTTGACGATGAAGTGCTCTTCTCGCACCAGCCCCTTGGCAACGCGATCCGCTTCGGTGTACTTGGCCGCGTCGCGCATCGCCGGGCCCGATATGATCAACGGCGTACGCGCTTCATCGATCAAGATATTGTCGACTTCGTCGATGATCGCATAGTGCAACGGGCCTTGGACCTGTTGCATGTAACTCGGGAATCGATCGTCCCCTCGGGAAGCCATACGCATGTTATCGCGCAAGTAATCGAAACCCAGTTCGTTGTTCGTCGCGTAAGTGATATCCGAGGCGTAAGCCTTTTGACGCTGATCGTTATCCATTCCGCTTTGGATGTTGCCGACGGTCAATCCCAAGCCCATGTAAAGCGGGGCCATCCACTCCATGTCCCGACGGGCCAAGTAATCATTGACCGTCACGACGTGGACCCCTTTGCCCTCCAAAGCATTCAGGTAGGCAGGAAGGGTCGCCACTAGCGTCTTGCCTTCGCCGGTGATCATTTCGGCGATGTTTCCACCATTGAGGACCATCCCACCGACGAGTTGGACATCGTAGTGCCGCATTTTAAGGAATCGCCGGCCACCTTCGCGACAAACCGCAAAGGCCTCGACCAAAATGTCATCGAGACTTTGGCCATCGACGAGCCGTTGGCGGAACCGAACGGTTTGTTCTCGAAGTTCCGCATCGGACAAGGCAGTCATACGCGGTTCGAGTTCCCCGATGCGTCGGGCCAATTCGCCGTAACGTTTGAGCTGACGGGAGTTTGCAGATCCGAAAAGGACCGTGATGCCACGGTCAAACCCAGTCAGAACCCCATTGACAGCATTGGTGGTGCCTTCCCAGAGTTTCTCGATAAATTCCATGTTTCAAATGCCGAATGAAAGGACGAACCAAGGACCCTGCGACGTACGGACCTTGAGGATTGTAAGCAATATGCGTGTTTTTCCGAAGACCTAAGCCATCGAGGTTAGCGATTCGCATCGAGTGCGTCAATTGAAGCCCCCAATTGAAGCCCCCAGGGCCTGCTACGGACCGCTTGCAAATCCCAGCCTCGCGAGCGGCACTCTGGTGGAAGGCACCACGGCACTCAGGTGCCAGGCGCCCAGCATTTTCAAGAAAGTGTGGGTTTGTAGGCTAAGGATTTCGGTTCTTCAGGGGATTTAATGGCTATCCTCTGGAGAATCGTTGGGGACCAGAATGTCTGGCCAAGGCGCCAAGCTCGCAAAGCGAAACAGAATCCGTTGTTGCACCGAACCCTTTTTTCGCTAGCTGTTCCAAAGACTTGTTTCCTTGCGTGCCACCACCTAGAAACAGTTTTGTTTATGCAGCTATTCAGAATAGGCTGAATCCGCACCAGGAGTTTCTTGCCTAGCTCTTCAAAACAACTGGGGACAGTCCCCGAGTTTTTAATCGTAAAACGCTTGCAAATCGCAGCAGATGCCTGTAGGTGCCACAATGCCTTTAGATGCCAGGCACAAAAAACCCGACCTGCTGCCGTAGGGGAGCTAATCGAAACACCGTGCGTCCTTAGTTGCCGTCCTTAGGTGCCGTCCTTAGGTGCCAGGCACCAAACAGTGCCGTCCTTAGGTGCCAGGCACCAAACAGAGCCGACTTGCCGCAGTAAAATCTCTAATTAAAAGCAACTCAGGACAGCCCTCGGGTTTAAGGATACAACGTCTATAGGTGCCAGGCACTCGCTGTAACAACGTCTATAGGTGCCAGGCACTCGCTGTAAGACTTACTCAGAAGAGGTTGATCCGCACTAGGAACTTCTTGCTTGGCTCTTCGACTTGGCGAACTTAGCGCCCTTGCGGTGAGTTTGGGACACTTTCCGACGCCGATTTGGCTTGGGAGCAGGGATCAGAACAGGATCAGACCCAAAGAAAGGACGGGACCAAAGAAAGGAACCGGGTTTGCGAAGCACTCAGAGCAAGTTGCAGTAGAAGGGCTAATCTAGATTCCGGAGGGCTTCGTCGAGCTGATTAAGCGTCGATTCGACGCTAATGGCTGCATTGGCCTGTGGGCTGCCGATTGGTATGGAGATTTGCCCGCAAGCCATGGGCCTTTGGTAGCCCAGCGATCGGACCACCTCGAGAATCTCGCTGCAGGTAGGAAATTTCCTTCCGCTCGACTGCTTATAACGCTCCAAAGCCTGCATGAACTCCAACTCGTCGGCGGTGTAGTCTCGCTCGCAGGTCGTCGGATCAATTTGCTTGCGCTTGGTGGATTTGTGGTACTTGCGACCGGCAGGAGCTTGGAACATCTAAAAACCTCTTTGACACGGAACTTGGATAGCAGTGTTTTGAATAGGAATAGGAAAGCTGGCGGTGCGATCCGCACAACCGTCGGCTTTTACCGACACGCTAAGGATGCCCGACAAGCTTTGCGCTGCGGGTAAAGTCTTGAGAAAAACGCTCAACAACCTCGACGATTTCTTTGACGGTTTCGGATGGTGCTACGTTTGACGATCGTCGCGGTAGGAACCGGTGGGTCTTTGCCCAAAAACACCGGCGTCGAGCCCCTAAATCTGTTATAAACGTCTTATCCGATCGCCAAGCGACCTGATGGCCAGACGACCAGATGGCCAAGCCAAGCGCTCGAACTTAATTACCTAAATCTCTTTCCTCCCTTGAGGTTGATCAGACATGCGACGACTTCTCAGCATTCTTGGAGCCCTGGCGATTTTCCAAATCGGATTTTTATTCCAGACCGGATCCTTGCTCATCGCCCAGCAGATCGCTCCCCCTGAGCGTTTCGGCGATATCCCGAGTGATTCGATCGGAGCCTTCTCGCTCGACTTCGGAAAGATGCGGTCGAACAAGGACTTTGAACTCTGGCCCTGGGAAGTTCTCGATATCGCCGCGAAAGAACAACTTGGAATCCAGTTGGATCAGATTGAGGCCATCGACGGAATGGTACTCATGCCGAGCCCCGATCCCGAGTTCGGTTTGTCGATCCGCACCAAGGTTCCCTTCGACATCGCGGATTTGCCTGATCCATTGCTCACTCCCGTCGAGCGTGCTGCCAAGGACGCACAAATGCGGTTCCGAGACTTTGCCGATAACCCCTTGATGCGGGTCATGCAGCGAGAGCCTCAACGCGTCTTGCTCGGGACCCAAGGAGCCTTGCGTCGAATGACAAGCACGCGTCTGCAACCGGGTGGCGAATTCATCGGGCTTGTTCAAAAAAGCCCTGCGATGTTCAAGATGGCGATCAACCTCCAGAGCCTTCGCGATCTTGCCTCTGCATTGGTTCTTACCGAAGAGCTCCAGATCCCCCCTGAGCTGAATGAAGACATCGAGCAAATCATCGACCTGACCGACAATGTCTTGGTCGAATTCTATCGCGATCCGGCCAATGCCCTGCGTGCGAGCCTGGGAACCAGCGGCGCAGACAAGACCGAATTGCTCAGCAAATCGCTTTTGCGAATCCGTCGCCAATTGACCGATTTGGTCATGGAGCAAACCACTCAGGAAATGCAGCTCGATGATTCGGTGTCGACCGAAATGAAGCAAGCGATCCGAAGCTACATGAATCGCATTCGCAAGTATATCGATAACGAGGCGATGTGGAGCATCCAAGAGGATCGCTTGGTCATGCAATTCGAAAGCTCGATGCTAGTCAACTACCAAATCATCGGGGTTCTGAGCGGTTTGCTTCTACCGGCCGTCCAAGCCGCCCGCGAGTCGGCTCGCCGAATGCAATCATTGAACAACGTCAGACAGATCATGCTTTCGATGCACAACTACCATGATGCAAACGGCAAATTCCCAGCCCAGGCTATCGCCCAGGGTGACGGCGATCCTTTGCTCAGTTGGCGCGTTGCGATCCTCCCTTATTTGGGAGAACAAGCCCTCTACAATCAATTTCACCTTGATGAGCCTTGGGACAGCGATCACAACATCAAGTTACTCGAAAAAATGCCTGAGGTGTTCCGAAACCCTTCGGACCTTCTGGAAGCTGGCATAACGACCTACCTAGTGCCCTTGGGCAAGGGGGTTGGCCTAAGCTCCGAGGGACTCAAGATGCGAGATATCACCGATGGAACCTCAAACACCTTGGCCGTCCTGGACGTCGATCCTGAACTGGGAGTGCCTTGGACCAAACCTGACGATTTAGACATCCGCCAAAACGATTGGTTGGATTGGTTGCGGGCCGAGGGATCCAACGCAGGATTCTTCGACGGAAGCGCGCGCGTCATCGATTTGGAAACCGATCCGCAGATGCTCGGCGCTTTGATGACCTATGCCGGCGGCGAAGTCGTTCCGTAAGCACCTTTGTTTTCCCTGGGATGTTTTCCCTGGGATGTTTTCCCTGGAATGTTTTCCCTGGAATGTTTTCCCTGGGACTTTCGCAGGCAGGAAGACCGCGCAGGATCCGACCGAGCGCGGGAACTATTGGGCGTTTGCCCAAGCGACCTGCGAGCCGACTCAGGACCCGCCCTGCTGCGGCTTAGTCAACGTCAGCTTTTGCAATTCTGTTGATTCGAGTGTCCTCAAAGGGCTCAATCTTGATTATATTAGAGGACCAACGCCGGCTGATTCGCCAGCACTGCTGTTGGTCCAGTTCCACTTTTCTTCGAAAGCACCGCAATTCTCATGCAAGTTCATGCGGAAGTTCTAAGTCGAGTCCCATTGTTTTGCACTCCGATCGGGGACGCCTCGGAAGTGTTCAACATCGTCGGCCAGTTGTCCTACGTCGCCCTGGCGGCCGTTGCTCTCTGGGGGATATACTACGTTTTCTTGGTTCTAACCCGAGTCAACGCCAAGCGGTTCAAGTCCGAAGCGTTGCAAGACGAGTTTGTCGGCTCGATCGAAGAAGACCTCCGACGCGGCAATTTCGACGCGGTCATCGGCAAGTGCGAAGGAAACCGCAAGGCCCTTCCGATGATGGTCTCCTACCTTTGCAAACACCGCTCGTTTGGCTTCAACAAAGTTCGTCAGTTGACTCTCGATCGATTCCAACGCGATGTCATCGCGGATCTCGATTACAGCATCGCTTGGATTGTCACCGTGATCAAAACCGCCCCGATGCTTGGGCTCTTCGGTACGGTCGTCGGGATGATGGGTGCGTTCGGTAAGTTGGCTTCTGCGACCAACGTCAATCCAACGGACCTTGCAGGTGACATTCGCGTTGCGTTGGAAACGACCGCCATCGGGCTTACTATCGCCATCCCGATGGTTATGGCGATGGCCACCATCCACAACCGCATCCGGCACATGCAGGATCTGGTCGGATCGGGTTTGGCCCAAGTCCTCGAGGCTGCCAAGGTCGGGATGGCCCGCGAAGAGCAACGGAGCGTCCGCCAAAGCGCCTAGTCTAAGATCTGTGCGTCCCTCCGATAGCTTGAGCCAAGTCCAACAACCACCCAACGCGATGGATCCAACAGAAGACAACCTCGATAGCCAGTCCGGGTCAAACCATGCCTCGGACGTTCAAGCTCTCGCACCTCCGGTCCTCATCGATGACGAGCCCGAAGAGGTCACGATGCGCGAGCGACCTCCCATGGACGATGAGATGGATATCACGCCCATGATCGACATGACGTTCCTGCTGCTGATCTTCTTTATCTTGACTTCCAAAATGACCGGCGAGAAGTCCTACGAAGTCCCCGCAGCGAAAAACGGAAGCTCGATTGCCACGAAGAACTGCGTGATGATCACCGTGCAACGAGGAAACGGCGATACCCCGTTGGTCACCAAAGAAGACGGTGGGATCTTTTCCGACGACCCCGAGCAGCAAGCCGCCGAGATCACTGAGTATGTTCAATTGCAACTCGAGACCGGTGGCAAAACCGAAGTCCTCATACGCGCCGAAGGCAACGTCACGGCCAAGCAACTCAAGAGGGTCGAGATGGCTATCGGCGAAGTCCTCGAAGAAGGCAAAATGATCAATTTGGCTGTCTCGGAGGTAGGCAAATGAGCAATGTCCCTGTCCTCGATGACGAGGAAGTTCTCGAGCAGGTCAGCTTCAAGAAAAACGAGCTGCCCAAAGACGACATGGACATGACCCCGATGGTCGACGTGACGTTCCTGCTGCTGATCTTCTTCATGATCACCGCCTCGTTTTCCAGCGAAAAAGTCTTCGAGAAACCACCCCCGCTCTCGGATGCAACCAGCAGCAAACCACCCGATAAGCCACCCGATCAGTCCGATACGGTCCGGGTGCAAATCGACGAATTCAATGCTTATACAATCATCTTTTCAACCGGCGACGAACGCGAGGCAAGCAGCAAGCAAGACTTGCTCCTGGCCCTTGGCGAAGCCCGCGCCGAGGCCTCCAGCGGAAAAGAAGATGAAGTCCTAAAATTACTTGTTGATGCCCACGAAGAGTGCATCCATGCATCGATTGTCGCTGCGTTGGATGCCGGTCGCGAGGCTGGTTTTGGAAGTTTCAGTGTCTCGGTCGTCGAGGAGTTTGAGTAGTCCATGAGCGCATCGCAGTTCATCCAAATGCTCGAAAACAAAGGCCTCCTGGACCCCGAGAGTATCGTCGAACTTCAGAAAATGGTCGAGCAATCCAAGGTCCGTGTCACCCCGGAAGCCTTGGCCCGAATCCTCGTCGAAAACGGTCAGCTCACGCGATTCCAAGCCACCAAGCTCGTCACGGAACTCAAAGATCAGCAAGAAGCCAATACGGCCAACAAGGCCGCATCGAGCCGACAACCAAACGCCACCAAGAAACCGACCAACACCGATTCGGTCGAAGACCTACTGCCTCCCGAAGAGATCGAGCAAGTCGTCGTCGAGGAGGTCCAAGAAGTCTTTGATGACTCTGTCGCTGAGGTCGTCGAGGTTGTCGAAGCCACCGAAACGCCTTCTTCAAAATCCAAACGAAAAAGCTCCAAGCAAACCGGCTCCTTACTCGATGACGGCCTGAAGGATATCGCGGTTGCCAAAGCACCCGTGATGAAAACGAAACCCGAAAAAAGCCCATGGGAATCCTTCGGAATTCTCGGCATGGGATTCATTGTGCTGCTCCTGCTGACCCTCTTGGTGCCCCTCTATATTTGGTTCTCCCAAGGCAGCGCCAAGGAGAGTTGGGAAATCGCCGAGAACTTCTACAAAAACCGTGACTACGAACGAGCCTCCAAGCAATACGAACTTTTCGCTACAGGATTTCCAGCCGACGAAAATTCCAGCACCGCCAAAGTCAAAGGAACCTTGGCAAAAGTCCGAGAAGCCTCGGAAAAAAATGCCGACCCATCCGTCGGCCTCAAAGCCGCTCAAGAAGAACTCCCCAAAGTGGTCAACGAAGCGGGCATGTCCAACATGCGCGTCGAGATCACCGATGTGCTGCTGCGAATCGCCGAGAAGTTCATCTCCAAAGCCGACAACACGGGCGGAATCCAAGATCGCAAAACGCTCGTCACCGCGATGAACCAGCAGATGGATCTGATCCGCGACCCTCGCTACGTCGGTACCCAGGAACGCACCCAAAATGAACTTCGTATCCGACGCATCGAAGAAGACCAACAACGCGTCGTGCGAGAAATCCAGCAGAGCGAAGATCTCGATACGACCATCGCTTCGATGACCGGAACCCTTGAGGCCAAAGATGTCATCAAAACCTACGAACTCAGACGCGAACTGGTCAAGAAATATCCGATCCTCGAAGAAAATACCAAGCTTCGGGAACTCATGCTCCAAGCGACCGACGTTCAACGAACCTCCGTCGCTAAATCCAATGCTCTCCCGGTAATGCAAGACTCTGTCTCTGCTTTCGCAGCACCCACGGCGCTGCTGACAAGCCGAGTTGGAAATCCCATCGACTCGAATCCAGAGAATATCGCGATCCTTCGCGTCAAAGGCTCGGCGATCGCCGTAGCCGTGGCCAATGGACAAGTCCTGTGGCGCAAGTTCATCGGTCGGGATTGGACCGGCGAACCGAAACGACTCGCCGCTACGAGCGACTCCGACGCGATCGTCGCGGTCGCATCGCGTGGCACCGTCTCCCGCTTGTCCTCCAAAGAGGGTTCTGTCGTCTGGGAGTCGAAATTCCCAGAGCCAATCCTTGAACCTGCAATCGATGGCGATGATATCTTCGTTGCCACCACGGCCGGAAATGTCCACTGCTTGGACGCCATCAGCGGACAACCCCGTTGGTCCAAAAAAATCCCCCAATCGATCGATGTCGGTACCGGCGGATCACCCGGCAAACGCAAAAGGTACCTGGTCGGAAACCACTCGAACCTTTACGTCCTTAGCCGTGGGAATGGGGACTGCGATGAAGTCGTCTACCTCGGACACAACCCAGGCACCATCGCCGTTGCACCGATCTGGGTCCTGAATCAATTGATCCTCTTCGAAAACGCCGGACCCGACCACTGCTTGATGCGCGTCTACTCGACCAACGACGAAGGAACCGAACTGAAATTGGCGCAACCGCCGGTCCGCTTCCGAGGGCACGTCGTGGTCGAACCCCAAGTCGAAGGCCGCCGATTGGCAGTGGCCACCAACCTTGGAGAAATCGCAATCCTGGACGTCGAAGTGACTAATCCCAAGGAAAAAGTTACCAAAATGGTGAATCTGGTGTCTAACGAAGCGGCACCTAAGGTGACCTGGCCGCTCATGTCGGGCACCGACCTGTGGCTTGCATCGAACCGTTTGGCCTACTTCCAAATCCAAATCACAGGTCAAAAACTCAATTCGATCTGGCTCAAAGAAGACCTCGACGAATTCACGGCGCGTCCGATGAAGCTCGGGGATGTGATCCTCCATTCTCGCGTCGTGCGAGGCAATGCAGGGGTACGCCTCGCGGCGATCAACCCAAAGACCGGGGATGCCTATTGGGAAGCCGATATCGGTAATCCCGTCGCATCGCTGAGCCCAGGTCCCCAAGGTCTCGTAGCCGTTACGAGCCAAGCCGCGACTTTCAATGTTCCCGACGATGCCTTCGCAACCGAAAGCATCGGCCTCAAGCCGACCTTTTCGATCGAGAATATGGGACGAAACCAACGCTCGATGACCTTCGCAAACCCGATCCGTCTTGCCGATGGCCGTAGCTTGATCCTAAACTCCGCCCAAGGAAGCCAAATGCTCCTGGTCGACCCGGCGCGCAAAAGCACGTCGACCTCCAAGCTAGTGGTCCTGGATCTGGGCGGCTCCTACCCGATCGCCGAGTCGATTGCCGTGGGAACTTCGATTCTGGTCCCATTGGAAAACGCTCAGCTCATGATGCTCGATCCGGAAAATGGCAAACAGATCGGAACCGCATTCCAACCGACCATCTCGGCCGGTGAACGACCTGTTTGGATGAACCCGGTGCTCCTGAGCGACAAGCAATCGGTCGTCATCGCCGATCAACGCCGAAACCTCTATAAGCTTTCGACGGGCAAGCAGTTGCGACTCCTGAACGCCCAGCCGCTCGAGCGGGGCATCAAGGGCCGAATCGATGTGATCGACGACGTAGCTGTCGGACTCTCTCCGGGCCCCTCCGGGGACTTTTTGGATTTCTACGAATGCGGCGAGTTCAAGAAAATCGGAACCTTGAGTTTCGAGGGCCGGTTTGCTTGGGGACCCTATGCGGCCTCCAACAGCTCGCAGTCGATCGGATTGGCCCTGAGCGATATCGAAGGTCTCGTGGCTTTCAACAGCCAAGGCAAGCAGCTTTGGAATATCCCGATGCCCCGCACGGTGCTAGTGGGCAAGCCCATTCTCGACGAGTCGGACATCCTGCTAGCGAGCACCACAGGAGAGCTTATCCGCGTCTCTATTGCAGACGGAAAAATTGTCGCCAAAACGACCGCTGGCGAACCGATCTCAGGCACTCCACTGGTCACCCCTCAGGGCCTGCTGGTCCCGGGTGACGAAGGGACCGTGCTTCGCGTTAGGCTCCCGCTGGAAAATACGTTAATTGGAAACTCTGCAAACGGCGAGGCGAACCGATAATGCGGCGTTGTCTAATGGTTTGGCTCAGCATGAAAAACTCCATAGGCTTTGTTCTGCTTGCTCTGCTTGCAATACTTGCAACACAAGGAACCACACTGGCCCAGTTCGACCTCGAAAAGGCGCTTCAGGAGGTAGAAGTCCCCGGCTCGCTCATGGACGAAGAGCCCTTCGATATCGTCACGCTTAAACCCGAAGCCACGGGTCGAAGCGTCAAGCTCGCACCGATCGAGTTTGCCGATCGCAGGATTCCCACAAACGTCAAAGAGACCGACAAGCTACAGGTCACTATTTTGCTCTTCCCAACCCGACGCTACGAAGTGGCCTGGAAGGACATCGGCAAGATATGGCTCTATGAGCAAATGATTCTCACAAGGGCCAAAAAACTCGTCGAAGAAAAGAACTTTGGCGAAGCCTTCGAGCACCTGAACTTTTTGTTCGTCAACTATCCGCAAACCCCAGGTTTGCAGATCATGCGCCAAGAATTCCTCTTCAAAAGCGCCGAGGAGATGTCTGGCCAAAACCGGCTCGCACACACCATGGCCGTACTGGAGGAACTCCAACGGTCCTTCCCAAACTTTCAACGCGAGAAGGTCCGAGGTCTGATCACTGATGTCTCCGGCAAACTCATCGAATCGTACTTTCAAAAGAAAGACCTCTCTGCGGCCCGCGCGATGATCAACAGGTTGGCCAAAGATTACAAAGACGACCCACTGCCGGTCGTCGAGCAGTGGAAGGGCAAGTTCCTTGAATTGGCCAACGAGTACAAAGCCAAAGCGATTGAATACCGAGAGAAAAAAGAATACCTCGCCGCTCGCCGCGAAGCGACCAAAATGCTCGATATCGAGCCTCAAATCGAAGGGGGCAAGGAGCTTCTGCGGGATTTGCTCAAGGAATACCCGATCGTGAGGGTTGGAGTTTTCCAAACGGCAGATAAACCCGATACGGCTGCGATCGCCAACTGGCCAGCCTTTCGATCTGGCCAATTGATCTCCCGGCCACTTTTCGAGTTCCGAAGCACAGGGCCCGAGGGTGGCCAATACCGATTCTCCCTCGGATCGTTTCAGCAAAGCGATGATCGCCTTGAGCTCGATATGACGATCCAAAATCCAGGCCAAGTCGGGATCCCCAGCAGCCTCGATCTGTCCCAGTCCTTCCTCCGACGCGCGACGATCGGCAAGCCCGAATACGTTCCGGGTTGGGCCGCGATTTTCGATTCCGTCAGCGTCGCAGGCCCCGAACGACTCAAGATGCGCTTCCGCCGTCCCCACGTCTTGCCCCAAGCCTTCCTGCAATGGCCCATCGAAGCGATCGGCGAGGGCAATCTCCCCTTGGGCGTGCTCTACAAGCCGAAGTCCCAAGAAGGCAATACCCAACGCTTCGAATGGGCCCCAAGCAACCCCGCAGCAGACTTTCAACCCAAAGAGATCCACGAGATCCTCTACGAAGATCCCTCGCAGGCGATCAACGATCTGTTGCGAGGCGAGATCGAAGCGATCGATAGGCTATTTCCAGCCGATGCAAAAAAACTTCAAGCATCGATTGTCTCCAAAACCATCAATGTCGAATCGTATGCACTGCCCACAGTGCACATGCTCGTCCCGCGAACGTCGAACCCCTATCTCGATGACCGCGAGTTTCGACGCGCACTGCTCTATGCGATCAATCGCGAAGGGATCCTCAAAGGAGAGATTCTCGGAGGGGCTGACGCAGAGCAATCCCGAGTTATCAGTGGCCCATTCCCTCGAGGCGTCACGGAAAATGATCCCATCGCCTACGCCTACAACACCAGCGTCGAGAACCTGGCCTATGACCCGAGGCTCGCCAAAGTCCTGATGCTCATCACTAATAGCAAGCTCAAGACGCAGTATGAGAAACGAAAAGAACCTTTGCCGCCGATGCCCAAAATGACCCTCGGGGTTCCGAACTACGAAGCGGCCCGCGTGGCCGGCCAAGCCATCATCGAGCAGTGGAAGTTGATCGGGATCCAAGCCGATCTTGCCGTGCTGGACAAAGTCCCAGAGCCCGGCCAGATGCCTAACATCGATATCCTCTACCTGACAGTCTCGATCTGGGAACCGGCTACCGATGCCGAACGTTTGTTCGGAATCGGCGGTCCTGCCCAATCGAACAACCAATTCATCGTGCAAGTCCTCGGCGGCTTGAGCAGCTCGCGCAACTGGCGCGAAGTGCGGCAAAGCTGCCAAGACCTCCACGCCCTGGTCGCCGCCCATTTACCTGTCCTGCCCTTGTGGCAAGTCGGCGAATCCTTTGCCTATCGAGGAGAGATCAACGGCGTAACGAAAAAACCGCTGGGTCTTTATCAAGATCTCCAAAAGTGGAGGGTCCGCGCACCGTGATCCAAGCCATGAAAATCAAAGCTCTCGGACTGTTCCTGTTCATGCTCGTCGGATCGGCAAATATCTCCCGATCGCAAGAGAGCAAGCCCGCCAGCCCAGCAGCTAACCCAGCCAGCCCAGCCGAAGCGGCCCTGAAAATCCCATCCGGGGCTGACCAAGCCAAGTCGGCCGCATCGAGCAAAAACACGCCCGTCGAAGTTTGGGAATATTCGGCTTACAAAGCGCGCGTCTGGCTGAGCATTTCGCCAACGCTCGGCCTGAGCGAGAAGACCATGCAACTCATCGAGCGGAAAATCGCAGAGTTCGTCGATATCGAGTTCGGTGCGACCATGCAATGCGACGTTGTAGAAACTCCCGATGCGCTCTTCGGTTCGGTCCTCTACCACCTCGACGACTTGACCATCGACCAGCTCCTATCCCGCGAACTGGTGCTCATGCTCGCCAAAAGCGATGCGGCCAAAGAGGCCTTCATGGCCATGCATCCCAAGCCGAGAGTCGATCCGGCGATCGAGGAACTCAAACAAAAAAAGAAACTCACCAAACAGCAAGAAGAGGAGCTCAAAGCCCAAGCCGAAGCACAGTCCCGCGCCGCGAGCCTCAATAGCATCCGAACCCTCGACTCGGTCGTCGAACGGATCCCCACGATCGCCATGCTACCGCTTCAGTATGCGGCGATGCAACGCGATATTGTTCCTTACATGAACGAGGATAAATGGAAGAAGATGCAGGCGAAGCTCGATGCGAGCGAGGCCAATTCCGACGCGATTTTCGAAAACCTAAAGACCGGCAAGACCTTCGCGGCCTTGGTCCCCAAAAACGAAGCCAACCGGTTCAAAGAAGTTGCAAGATCTTTGCCAACGCGTTTCCCATGGCAACCCGAAGCGATGCTTCGCGATAAAGACAAGATCTTCTTGGTGGCCGTCGAGCAAGATGGCGAGCGAATCCGAATCCAAGTCAAAGAGCTCGATGCGTTTGTTCGCCGAATCGGACTCATGGAGACCACGACGGTTGCAAACGTATACGAAATACCCCACGCCGTGGCCTTCCTTCAACGCCGTTGCTTTACTCCGATGGCTCGCATCGAGGACAACGACAACAAGACCGCGGTCCTACGTGTACGCGCCAAGGGCTTGGCCACCTCCGCAGAATCCCCCGTGCATATCGGACCCGGAGATGTCCTTGCTCCCTATATCCGCCGCGACGATCTCAATGGAAACCCAACCCAACTCCAAAATCTTGCCTTTACCTACATCGCGGTGACCGAACCGATCGATAACGCACGATTCTACGGAGCCATTTTTGCTGCAAGTCGAGGGGCACTTGTGGCGGCCAAGAACCGTCGAACCAAACGCGTCGCGCTCAAGGTCCATCCGAACTATCCGACCACCGATCTGAAACTCGGAATACGAGCCCAGCCCAACAGTGCCGTACCGGGTGCCGAGGTCTACCTGCGTACCCCCGGTTCCGACGACCTGAAAATAGTCGGTAGGACCGACTGGCGAGGGGTCATAGGAATTGCCAATACCGAAAATCCGACGATCACTTACGACCAACCAACCTCGAGTTCCGTCGAGATGATCGCCAGAGCCAGAGCCACAGCCATCCGACTTAAAAGCCTCAAAGAGAATCAAAGCGACTCAGGCGATTCGAACCCATCTGGCCAAGAGGATCCAGCCGTTGCGGCTGCCGCGGCCGACGATGCGGCCATCGCTGCTTCTGCCGAAGCCCTCAAGCGACGCGAACGCGCTCCCACGCGAACGATGCCGATCAAACTCCCGCTCTATCTTTACTACATCAAAAACGGTGAAACCCTCCTGGCTCGATTGCCAGTCATCACCGGCTATCGCGAACAAGAAAAAGCCGATTTGCCCGACGACCGACGTCGCTTGCAAGCCGAAGCATTCCTCAAGGGCTTGCAGGGCGAAGTTCTCGATTTGGTTGTCCGCCGCAAGATCCTCGATGCGAGAATCAAAAATAAGATCGAACAGGGAAAAAAGGATGAAGCCTTCGCGCTGCTCGATGAGCTCAAGAAGGTCAAGAACTACGAAGGCCTCTCGTTGCAGATCCAAAACATCCTTCGACGAGCCACCTCGACCGAACAGGGACCGGTTCCTGCCCCGGTAGCAGAACGAATCGACAAGATGATCGATATGACACGGGTGCTCATGCAGCAGTATCTGCAGACCGACATCGTACGCGAACTAGAAGTCAAACTCCTCGGAGGGGCAGCTCCCTCAAGTTCCCCAAGCGAATCACCACCACCCGCACCAGCAGCTGCTCCGGCCGCACCAGCACCTGCACCAGCAGCTCCGGCGCCGCCTGCCAACAGTCCCGCAACTCCCGCACAACCAGGCGCTTAATCATGCCAGTACGCTCCGTTCTCGATGTCGGCAATTGCAATCCGGACCATTCGGCCATCTCGGCGATGCTCCGCAAACATTTCGATGTCGAAATCCTCAGATCCGATCAATGGTCCGACACCCTCGCGATCCTCGAACGTCAGCCTGTCGACTTGATCTTGATCAATCGCAAGCTCGATATCGACTACAGCGATGGAATGGAGATTCTTCGCCAGATCAAGCAATCCGAAGCCTTCCGAGACATACCTGTGATGCTCATTACCAACTATGCTGAGCATCAGCAGCAGGCCGTAGCCCAAGGTGCAATTCTTGGGTTTGGGAAATTGGAACTCCGTTCCCCAGAGACCCTCGAGCGCCTTCGGTCGATACTTGAACCAAGCCAATGAACACGAAAAAGAAAACCAACATCGACGACGTCAACGAAGCGCGCAAGATGCTCAAGGATGCTGGTCTGCGCAGCACCCCAGCCCGCATCTCGGTGATCAACGCATTGAAAAAGTCGAGCCGACCTCAGACCCACGCGCAATTGGCCGATCAGCTTGTCCCCTTGGGGTTCGATAAAGCCACCGTCTTTCGCAATTTGACCGACTTGGCCGAGGCCGAACTGGTCTTGAGAACCGAGCTTGGGGATCACGTTTGGCGGTTCGAAATGCGGGACCCCAAGCACGATCGCAGCAGCCATCCTCACTTTGTCTGCGTCGATTGCGGCAGCGTCACTTGCATCGACGAGATGGCACTGCCAACACCGACGGTCCGGCGGAATCTGAATATTGCCAGGATCAGCGAAGTGCTTGTCAAAGGGCACTGCGGGGACTGCGACGCCTCGCGGGCCGTAAGCCGATAATTCAAATCGTTGAGCCTACCGTCGGGCTTGTCCCGGCGGAGGCGTAACTAACAGCTACCGGCGCCCAAGTAGCGGTGAGTCTTGGCCGCGCCGGCATGAAGCCGACGGAGGCCAAGAATGTGGATGAGCCTACCGTCGGGCTCGTCTCGGCGGAGGCGTAACTAACAGCTACCGGCCCGCATAAGGCACCAGTGTCCGGAGCGCCTCTTCGTGGACCAAGCCGTTGCTCGCCAAGCAGTGACCAGCCCTCAGATCGACCTGCCCGGACCACGAAGTGAATTTTCCTCCTGCTTCGATCACCACCGGCGCGACGGCCGCAACATCCCATGGGTTAACAATCGGATCGACCATCAACTCAGCCCGCCCGGTTGCGACCAACAAGTACCCATAGCCATCCCCCCACGAACGACTCACATAGGCCGACGCTTGAAGAGACTTGTAAGCATCCTCGGCCCCCCTGCGTTCGAAGTTGTCGACTTGCGAGGTCAGAAACAATCCATCGCTGAGCGTCTCGACGCTTGAGACCCGACACCGCTCCAAGACCACCGGATCATCAGATCCCGGCTCGGTTCTTCTCTGTCCGTACCAAGCTCCACCAGTACCAACTCACCGAGAGCAGGGATCGCGATAACCCCTAGGAGCGGTTGGCCACGGCAGGTCAATCCGACCAACGTCGAGTACAACGGCACCCCCGAGATAAACGACTTCGTCCCATCGATCGGATCGATGATCCACTCGAAATCGTTGGTACCCACAATCGATCCGAATTCCTCGCCCAGCAAGCTATCCTTGGGATACCTTTTGGCGATCGATTCGCGAACGGCTTGCTCGGCACCCTTATCGGCGGCGGTCACCGGCGATCGATCGCTTTTTCTTTCGACTTGGTAAGCCGACGTCCTGAAGAACTTCAAAGTCACTTCCGAAGCGATGCCTGCGAGTTCCAACGCAAACTCGATCCTGGCAAGGTACTCGGCCCGGTCAAACCCAGAGCCCTCGGGCACCACATCCGACGGCTCAGGCACTGCGTTGCGGAAGCTCTCGGGTAGCGTGAATCGTGCAAATCGATCCATTGGTAAGGGTTCTCCTGTGTTTCGGGTCTAGATTCATTGGATTCCAGGCAAAGGGGCGACTAGGTCGACTACACTATTTTGCCGGATCGATAAAAATAAGCGATCGATAAAAATAAGCTTACGAAATTTGCTGGCTAGACCCACCCCTCCATTTATCCCACCCAAAGCAAGTTATGTCGACAGCCCCTAAGCTCGACGACGGCGATCCGGCGTTGAAGCCGGCCCATATCGAGACTTCAGTCCCCGCCGACTCCGAGCGAGCCACGAGCTCCTTAAGGGGAGCGAAGCCTTGGTGGTACCGCCTGGTTTCGTTCCTCCTGCTTGCCGGACTTGCCGTCGCAGGCTACGCGACTCGCGATCGATGGGAGCCGGTCCTCGAGGGCTGGATTCGACCGGCTGCAGCCAATCGTCCCAAGCCTCGGCCGCCTGTGGTGTCGATCGCCGAAGCCAAGCAGGAATCCATCCCACAATTCATCAATTGCCTCGGAACCGTTACTGCCTTCAACAGCGTTACCCTCAAGAGCCGTGTCGACGGAGAACTCGTCGAGGTGGCTTTCCAAGAAGGTCAGATGGTCCAAGAGGGGCAACTCCTTGCCCGCATCGACTCGCGCACCTTCGATGCGGCATTGAATCAAGCCAAGGGCCAATTGCAACGGGATCTTGCAGCCCTAGAATTGGCACGGCTCAATGTCGATCGATTGAAGAATCTGCCGGCCGGAGGAGCCCTCTCGGAGCAAGAGCGAGACGAACTCCAAGCCGTCTACAAGCAGGCCCAGGCCTTGGTCGATGTCGATCGAGCGCTGGTCGCCAATGCCGAGCTCCAAGTCGCCTACTGCAACATCATCGCACCGATCAGCGGACGCGTTGGGCTCAGGCAAGTCGATCAAGGCAACATGATCCAGGCCAACAATCCCACCGGCATCGTGGTCATCACCCAACTCCAACCGATCTCGGTGGTCTTCTCGATCCCGCAAGATGAGATCCTCCGAGTCCAAAAGCAGCTTTCGGAAAGTTCGCTCGTTCCTGTCTTGGCCTTTGACCGTACCTTCCAAAATCAGTTGGCACAAGGAACCCTGACTGCAATAGACAACCAGGTCGATCAGACCACCGGAACCCTGAGGCTCAAAGCCACCTTCGAGAACCAAGAATCCCTGCTGTTTCCGAATCAATTCGTCAACATCCGATTGCTGATCAAGCAATGGAGCGACGCGATCGTGATCCCTTCCTCAGCGGTCCAACGCGGGGTGGACTTTCAGTATGTCTATGTGGTCCAAAACGACAATGAAACGGTCGATATCGCCAAGGTCCAAGTCGCCTTTAGCGAAGCGGGCCGTTCGGTGATCGCTCAAGGCCTCCAGGCTGGCGATCGCGTGGTCATCGAGGGAACCGACAAATTGCAACCCAAGGGGTCGATCTCGCTGCCGGGAGCAGGTCCCAAGTCGCGATGAACATCTCGAAGCTCTTCATCCTCAGGCCCATCGCCACGACCCTGCTGATGGCCGCGATCATCCTCAGTGGCTCGATCGCTTATCGCCAACTGCCCGTCGCTGCGCTTCCCCAAGTCGATTACCCAACGATCCAGGTCGTCACGTTTTATCCAGGTGCAGGGCCTGAAGTGATGGTCTCCTCGGTGACGGCCCCTCTGGAAAAACAATTCGGTCAAATACCAGGTCTGTCCCAAATGACCAGTTCGAGCACCCAAGGTTGCTCCGTCATTACGCTCCGATTTGTTCTGGATTTGGATATCGATATCGCCGTCCAGCAGGTACAAGCCTCGATCAATGTCGCAGGAAACTTCCTACCGAGAGAGCTCCCGAACCCGCCGATCTATTCCAAGGTCAATCCGGCCGATGCACCCGTACTGACCCTGTCGCTGTCCTCGAGCACCATTCCGCTCCCAAAGATTCAAGACCTTGCCGACACGCGACTGGCTCAAAAGCTCTCCCAAGTCAAAGGGGTCGGTCAGGTCAGTCTCACCGGTGGGCAAAAACCCGCCATCCGAGTCCAAGCCAACCCGACGAGTCTTTCGGCCATGGGCTTGACGCTCGACGATCTGCGCACCGCATTGACGGCCGCGAATGTCAATCAAGCCAAAGGGAGCTTTGATGGCCCCAAGCAATCGATCATCATCGGAGCCAACGACCAACTCTTCACCGCCGAGCAATTTCGCGAATTGATCGTGGCCTATCGCAACAATGCGCCGGTGAAGCTTTCCGAGGTCGCCAAGGTCATCGATGATGTCGAAAACGTCCGACAGGCCGCTTGGAGAGACACCACACCGAGTGTCCTTCTGAACATCCAGCGTCAACCCGGAGCGAACATAATCGAAGTGGTCGATCGCATCCAGGCGATGCTCCCGCAGCTCAAGGAAGCCCTCCCTGCGGACCTCCGAGTGGATGTCCTGACCGACCGTACGACGACCATTCGGGCGTCGGTCGAAAGCGTTCAGCACGAGCTATTGCTGACCATCGGATTGGTCGTTTTGGTCATCTACTCGTTCTTGCACAGTTTTCGAGCCACCATCATTCCCAGCGCGGCCGTTCCTCTTTCGATTGTGGGAACCTTTGGGATCATGTACCTGATGGGCTATACGCTCAACAACTTGACCCTCATGGCTCTGACGATCTCAACAGGGTTTGTCGTCGATGATGCGATCGTCATGATCGAAAACATCATGCGGTACGTCGAGGACGGCATGGACCCGCTCCCGGCATCTCTCAAAGGTGCATCGGAGATCGGTTTTACGATCGTTTCCTTGAGCGTATCGCTTGTGGCCGTTTTGATTCCACTGCTGTTTATGGGGGATGTCATCGGCAGGCTTTTTCGCGAATTTGCCGTGACGCTTAGCGTGACGATTTTTGTATCGGCAATCGTCTCCTTGACACTCACACCGATGATGTGCGCACTGCTGCTCAAAACCATTCCCAAGCAAGTCGGCAGCAGTCGCGATCACGGTACGCAAGGCTGGCTATTCATCGCCTTGCTGCAGTTCTACGAAACCACCTTGAGATGGACCCTTAAACACCAAGGCTTGACCATGCTGGTCTTCCTGGCAACCCTGGCCTCGACGGTTTTTCTCTACATCCAAGTCCCTAAAGGGTTCTTTCCCATCCAGGACACCGGCGTGATCCTGGGCATCACTCAGACCGATCAAGACACTTCGTTTGCACGAATGCATGCCAAGCAAGCCGCACTCAACGCGGTTCTATGTGCCGATCCGGCCGTCGAAAGCATCGCAAGTTTCATCGGCATCGATAGCATCAACCTGACGCTCAACAGCGGTCGGATTCAGATCAACCTCAAACCCCACCACGAGCGTCACGAATCGATCCAAAAAGTAATGGCGAGGCTCTCGCAAAATGCCTCTGCGGTCGCAGGTATCCAACTTTTTATGCAACCCGTCCAGGACCTATCCGTCGAGTCCCGCGTTTCGCGCACCCAGTACCAATACTCCCTCGAAACACCCGATCCAGAGCAACTCAACGAGTGGGTTCCCAAACTCGTCTCGAAACTCAAAGACCGACCCGAACTCCAAGACGTCGCCAGCGATCAAGCCGTCTTGGGCCGCGAAGCAAAACTCGTCATCGATCGCGACAGTGCCTCGCGTCTGGGCGTTACACCCTTGGTTATCGATGATGCTCTCTACAACGCCTTCGGACAGCGCCAAGTTTCGACGATCTTCACCCAGCTGAATCAATACCGCGTCGTTTTAGAAGTGGCTCCAGAGTTTCGCGATTCTCTGAGCGATCTCGGAGCCCTCTACGTCAAAACCAACACGGGCCGACCAGCACCCCTGGAGTCGCTCACCAAAATCGAATACCAAAATGCGCCCCTGGCGATCAATCACCAAGGCCAATTTCCTGTTGTGACGGTATCTTTCAACCTCGCCCCAGGAGTCTCGCTCGGCCAAGCCGTCGAAGCGGTCGAGGACACCGTCGGCGAGATCCAAATGCCCGCCGGAATCGTTCGCTCGTTTCAAGGCTCCGCCGAAGCTTATCAGCGTTCCCTCTCGACGACCCCATTGCTGATCCTAGCCGCGTTGATCACCGTCTACATCGTCCTGGGGGTCCTCTACGAAAGCTTTGTCCATCCGCTGACGATCCTCTCGACGCTCCCATCGGCAGGGCTCGGTGCGCTGGTGGCCCTGATCCTGTTTCGCCTGGACTTGAGCATCATCGCTCTGATCGGAATTATCTTGCTCATCGGTATCGTCAAAAAGAATGCGATCATGATGATCGACTTTGCGCTAGAAGCCCAACGCAATCAAGGACTCGAAGCCGAAGATGCCATCTTTCACGCCTGCTTGCTGCGCCTCCGACCGATCTTGATGACCACCATGGCCGCTCTGCTCGGGGCCGTGCCTCTTGCCTTCAGCGGGGGCGTTGGCTCCGAAATCCGACAACCCCTCGGTATCTGCATCATCGGTGGCTTGATCTTCAGCCAAGCCCTGACGCTCTACACAACCCCGGTGATCTATCTTTGGTTCGATGCCCTAGGACGAAGGAAAGGAAAACCCGAGGCATGATGACCGGACATGGATCGAATTTTTCAGAAGCCTTCATCCGTCGCCCCGTCGGCACGACCCTCCTGACCGTCGCGATCACCCTCTCGGGCTTAATCGGCTACTTCCTGCTCCCGGTCGCGCCGTTGCCTCAAGTCGAATTTCCGACCATTTCCGTCAGCGCCAATCTACCAGGTGCCAGTCCCGAAACCATGGCCTCTGCGGTCGCAACACCGCTTGAACGAAGCCTGAGCCGAATCGCCGGCGTAACCGAGATGACCTCCAATAGCACCCTCGGGTCGACCTCGATCACCCTCCAGTTCGAACTCGATCGCGACGTCAACGCAGCGGCAAGAGAAGTCCAAGCCGCGATCAACGCGGCGCGCAGCCAATTGCCCCCAACGCTCCCGAACAACCCCTCGTACCGCAAGGTCAACCCCTCCGACTCGCCAATCATGCTCCTGACGTTGGTCTCGGAGATTTACTCCAAGCCGCAAATGTACGAGTTGGCCTCTACCCTGATTCAGCAAAAGCTCTCTCAAATCAGCGGGGTCGGTCAAGTCTTCGCCACCGGAGCGTCGAATCCTGCCGTTCGCATCGAATTGAATCCCAACGTCCTGAATCAAATGCAGATCGGACTCGAAGACGTCCGCGCAGCGATCGGCTCCTCGAATGCCAATCGACCCAAAGGAGTCCTCGAAGAAGGGCCAGTTCAGTGGTCGCTCAATACCACCGACCAATTGATGACCGCCCAGGACTACCGCCCCTTGATGATCGCTTATCGCAATGGTGCTCCTGTGCGACTGGCCGATGTAGCCAATGTCACCGATTCGCTCGAAGACATTCGGAACTTTGCGCTAGCCGATGGACGACCCTCGATCAGCGTCCTGATCTTTCGACAGCCAGGCGCAAACATCATCGAGACCATCGAGAACGTCAAATCGGTCCTGCCCCAACTGCGAGCTCAGTTGCCAGCGGCCATCGACCTGGATATCGGAATGGATCGCTCCACGACGATCCGAGCCTCCCTATTGGAAGTCCAGAAAACGCTCCTGATCAGTATTCTGCTGGTGATCGTCGTGGTCTATGTATTCCTCAGAGACATCCGAGCGACGATCGTCCCGACGATCGCCGTTCCGGTCTCGCTCATCGGAACCTTTGGCGTGATGTACCTGCTTGGTTACAGCCTTGATAACCTCTCGCTCATGGCCCTGACAATCTCGACAGGCTTCGTCGTCGACGATGCGATCGTCGTGACCGAGAACATCAGTCGCTATCTGGAGAAAGGTCTCAAGCCCCTCGACGCGGCCATCAAAGGCGCCGGTGAAATCGGATTTACCGTCGTTTCGATCACTCTGTCGCTGATCGCCGTGTTCATCCCGATCCTGCTGATGCGAGGTGTTATCGGATTGCTGTTGCAAGAGTTCGCAGTGACGCTTTCGATCGCGATTCTCATCTCGCTGGTCATCTCCTTGACGACGACACCGATGCTCTGCGCTCTGCTGCTCAAAGCCCATCGAGTCAACGAAAACTCCAATCGCTATTGGATGGAAAATGCTTACGGGCGTGTGCTCGATGTGGTTTTGAAATTTCCAGGCTGGACCATGGTCGCCCTGGCCCTGATCGTGGCTTTCAACGGCTACCTCTACGTCAAAGTCGCCAAAGGATTCTTTCCCCAGCAAGACACAGGGCGACTCGTCGGCAACATCGTGGCCGATCAAGGAACCTCCTTCCAAGCCATGGTGAGCCTTTGCGAAAAATTCGCCAATGCCGTCGGCGACGAACAGGCCATCGATCGCGTGCTGGTCTCGACCGGCGGAGGTGGACCCGGGGGAGGCGGTACCAACAACGCCCGAATGTTTGTGACCCTCAAGCCCCTAGACCAACGCAAACAAACCATCGATGAACTCATCGCAGCGATCCGCAAGAAAACCTCAGGAATCAGCGGCGCGAACCTGTTCATGCAAGCCGTTCAGGACCTTCGGATCGGCGGACGACCCTCCGGTGCCCAATACCAATACACACTTCGCGGCGGCGATCTGAAAGAACTCAACGAATGGACTCTCAAACTCATCTCCGCAATGAAAAAGCTTCCAGAAATCACCGACGTCAATACCGACCAACAAGACAAAGGCCAACTCTCCCGATTGGTGATCCAACGTGACCTAGCCGCGGTCCTAGGGCTCGATATCGCGACGATCGACAACACCCTCTACGATGCCTTCGGCCAACGACCCGTCTCGACGATCTACCTCCCGATGAACCAACGGCGCGTCGTTATGACCCTCGATAGGGATTACATCAAAGGACCCGAGTCCCTCAAAAGCATCTACATCCGAACCCGAAACAACACCCAAGTCCCCCTGCAGGATCTCTACTCGCTCGAAAGCCGAAACACCTCCCTGTCGGTGGCCCACTCCGGACTGTTTCCATCGTCGACCATTTCCTTCAATCTCAGCCCCGGAAGCGCGCTCGGGGATGTCGTTCCTATCATCAAAACCGTCAGCGCAGAAATCGGGATGCCCTCGAGCATCCAAGGGAACTTTCAAGGCACAGCCCAAGCCTTCCAAGACTCGCTGTCCAACCAGCCCCTTTTGATCCTCGCGGCCCTCGTCGCTGTCTACCTCGTCCTGGGCATCCTCTACGAAAGCTTGATCCATCCGATCACCATCCTCTCGACGCTCCCGTCTGCAGGCGTCGGTGCGATCCTCGGCCTGATCGTGTTTCGTATGGATCTGAATATCATCGGAATGATCGGGATCCTCCTGCTGATCGGAATCGTCAAGAAAAACGCCATCATGATGATCGACTTTGCCATCGCGCTGCGCAAAGACCGAGGCTGGGGACCCCGAGAGGCGATCCGCGAAGCCTGTTTGCGGCGTTTCAGACCCATCACCATGACCACGCTGGCTGCCATCCTCGGTGGAATCCCGCTGGCACTCGGACGCGGCGACGGTGCCGAACTGCGCCAACCCCTGGGAATCGCAATCGTCGGCGGACTGATCGTCAGCCAATTCGTCACGCTCTTTACCACGCCGGTGATCTACCTGTACATGGACGGCTTGTGGGCCTTTTTTCAATCGCGCAAATCGACCCGAACTGTGGTAGAATCCATTCCGCCTGCTTCTTATTCCCTCCCTTCCCAAGGAACGTAATCGATGAGCCAGTCCTCCCGCCGCAACTTCCTCAAGCACTCTGCTCAAACCACCGCCGCATTGGCGTCGGTCCCCTATTGGTCCTGGTCCGAACAAACCCTCGCGGCCAGCTCCCAAGATCGCATGAAGATCGGCTGCATCGGATTGGGCGGCATGGGCACCGGAGACGCCCACGATCACAACCGCTTCGGCGATATCGTCGCGGTCTGCGACGTCGATGCAAACCATCGCGAACGAGCCCGAAACGACGAGAGAATCGGTAAAGGCAAAGCCCAATCGGTCGAAGACTACCGCAAAGTCCTAGACAACAAAGAGATCGAAGTTGTCAGTATCGTCACACCCGACCACTGGCATACCAAAATCGCCATCGAAGCCCTGCAAGCCGGCAAGCACGTCTTTTGCCAAAAACCCTTGACCCTGACCTTGGCCGAAAACCTCGCCATCCGCGCTGCATGCAAAGCCAACCCCAAACTCGTTTTCTTGATCGGTACCCAACAACGCTCCGACCGGGGCCTGTTCATGCGAGCCGTCAATCTGGTCCATCAGGGGCTCCTCGGGGATATCAAGAAAATCACCTGCGGGATCAACGGTAGCCCCACCGGTGGCCCCTTTGCCAAAGCCGCCCCTCCTGCAAACCTCAACTGGGACATGTGGCTCGGACAATCTCCCAAAGTCGATTACATCCAACAGCGATGCCACAATGACTTCCGCTGGTGGTACGAATACTCCGGCGGCAAGTTCACCGATTGGGGGGCTCACCATATCGATATCGCTCTGTGGGCCACCAAAATGACCGAACAAGGATCCGGACCAGTCGAAATCGACGGCACCGATTGCAAACACCCCGTCGAAATGAAAGACGGCAATACACTCTCCGACGACCGTTTCAACACCTCAAACGATTTCAATATCGTTCATAAGTTCGACAACGGAATGGAAATCCACGTCACAAGCCGAGGCGATAACGGATTGCTTATCGAAGGCTCCAAAGGTCGCATCTTCGTCAACCGCGAACGGATCACCGGCAAGCCCATCGAAGAGCAGTGGGATAAGGATGTCTACGGCGATGAACAACTCCAAGCCCTCTACAAAGGCAAACCCCACGAAGGCCACAAAGCCAACTTCTACCGATGCATCCGCGAAGGTGGCTTGCCCGTCTCCGATGTCTACTCGCACCTCCAAACGATGAATCTTTGCCACCTGTCGGCCATCTCCGGTCGACTCGCTCGCAAAATCCGTTGGAACGCAGCCACCGAGAAAATCGAAGGCGATGAAGTCGCCGCCTCGATGCAAGCCCGCGCCCAACGCGCAGGCTTTGAAATCCCCAAAGTCGGCTAATGCCATGAAACTTGCAATGACTTGCATATCTAACCTCGGCTGGCGCATAGGAGTAATCCTCTTGGCCAGCCTTCTGTCGCTTGCAAATGAGGTTTCTTTTGCACAAGAAGCTTCGCTTGCGCAGGAATCTGCAAAAGAGCCGGATTTCGCCTCGCAGATCAAGCCCATCCTGGCCAACCACTGCTGGAGCTGCCATGGCCCCGACGAGCAAGCTCGCAAGGCCGAGCTGCGACTCGACCGTCGCGACGATGCCATGGCCGCCGCCGCAATCCTCCCCGGAAAAGCTTCCGAAAGCTCCCTCATTGCGCGCATCGAATCGAACGATCCGCATGAGCTAATGCCCCCGCCAGAGTCGAAAAAACCCCTTACGCTCCAAGATCGCCTCCTGCTGAAAGCTTGGGTCGACGCCGGTGCAAAATACTCGCAACACTGGGCGTTCACGCCACCGAAAAGTACCACTCTAGCCAACTCTCCAGCCAACAGTAACTCTCTGGCCAACAGTAACTCTCTGGCCAACAGTAACTCTCTGGCCAACAGTAACTCTCTGGCCAACAGTAACTCTCTGGCCAACAGCGCGTTGGCTGGCCCTACCGCAAATCGGATCGATGCGTTCGTCGCACGCGAACTTCAAAACCACGGCCTGATGCCCTCGGGACTTGCCAGCCCCGAGACCCTCCTGCGACGCGCCAGCTTGGACCTGACCGGATTGCCGCCGACGATCGAGCAACTCGACGCGTTGCTGAAGGACCCCTCCGAAGAAGCCTACGAATCGGCCATCGACAAACTCCTTCAAAGCGATGCCTATGCCGAGCGAATGGCTTCCCAGTGGCTAGACCTGTCTCGCTATGCCGATACCAATGGCTACAACAATGACGAAGATCGCCAGATGTGGCCCTGGCGCGATTGGGTGATCCAAGCGTTCCGCAAAAACATGCCCTACGATCAATTCCTCACCGAACAACTCGCAGGCGATCTACTCCCGGACTCCAATGTTCAACAGCAAGTCGCTACGGGGTTTCTCAGAAACCAAGGGCACAACACCGAAGGGGGCATCATCCAAGAAGAATACCGCGTCGAGTATGTGGCCGACCGTGTCCACACCGTCGCTACGGTCTTCCTGGGACTCTCGATGCAGTGCGCCCGTTGCCACGACCACAAAGTCGATCCGATCTCCCAAGCCGAATACTATCGCTTCTTCTCCCTGGTCAATAACCTCGAAGAGAAACAAGCCAGCTACAACAACTTCGTCGGCGCAGAACCCTTTGTACGAGTCCCCACCCCGGAACTCATCGAGCAAAAGAATCAACTCACCTCCCAACTCGAACCGATCCAAACCCAAATCGAGTCGAAGGAAAAGCAACTCGAACGCACCTGGTCGGCCTGGGTCGCTGCGAACTCCGATGCAACGATCCAAAAGAGTCTCGGAACCACCCAAATCGATTACGCCGATTTCGAACCCGCCTCGGAGTCCCCGGCGCAAACGACTTGGTCACAACCCGAATCGTTGACCCTCGGTCCCGGAAAAAGCGGCTCTGCTGCAACGCTCGATAACGGTCGCTTTCTGATTTCCAAACCACTCGGAAAACTCGATTCCGATCGACCCTTTTCGATTAGCGTATGGGTCCATGTACCAAGCCTTGGAAGCATGGCGATCCTATCGCGTATGGACGAGGCGATGAACTTTCGAGGCTACGATATGCTGCTGGTCAACGGCAAGATCGAAGTCCACCTAGTCGATCAGTGGCCCGGCAATGCGATCAAAATCAGCTCCCATCAGGCGATCACGCCCAACCAATGGCATCACCTAACGCTCACCTACGATGGATCGAAAAAAGCGGCCGGTGCGAACCTGTTCATCGACGGCAAAGCGACCAAGTTCGATGTCCCAAACAACAACCTGACCGGCTCGTTGCTCACGGACAAACCGTTCCACCTAGGGCTGCGTGAAAAGTCCCTCCCCTTCACCGGTTCGATCGACGAACTGCGGATCTTCGACGGAGTGCTCACCGAATCCGATGTCCAACTCCTTGCCCAGTTGCAGTCCCCTGAGCCACAGCTAACCTGGGTCCGCAAACCGTGGGCGGATTGGACCGAGGAACAACGCAATCTGGCCAAAGACTGGACTCGCAACAAAATCGATCCCGAGCACGCCACGCTCCAGAAACAAGCTGCCGAGATCCAAAAGAAGATCCGCGACGTCGATCAGTCCGCACCCGCAGTCATGGTCATGCGAGACATGAACCCACCCCGCGAAACCTTCATCCTCAAACGCGGACAGTACGACCAACCGACGACCAAGGTGCAGCCGGGGATCCCAGAGGCTCTCCGAAGCGACCGAATCGAGCAACCGAGCAATCGACTCCAATTGGCCCAGTGGTTAACGCATCCGACGAATCCACTGACGGCCCGCGTCGCGGTCAATCGCCTCTGGGAACAGTGCTTCGGCACAGGACTAGTCCGCACCAGCGAGGACTTCGGTGGCTCCGGTGAGTATCCTTCCCACCCCGAACTGCTCGACTTTCTGGCCAATGAGTTCATCGAAAGCCGTTGGGATATCCGCCGAATGCTCAAACAGATCGTGATGAGCAAAACTTACCGGCAATCGTCTCGGCTGAGCCAAGAACTCAAACTCCAGGATCCCGAAAATCGATGGTTGGCTCGCGGACCTAGACACCGGCTATCTGCCGAAACCATCCGCGACAATGCGCTTGCCATCAGCGGAATTCTGAACCGCAAACTCGGTGGTCCGAGCGTCAAGCCTTATCAGCCCCCAGGGTTGTGGGAGGACGTTACCGTCGAACGCAGAGGGAAGTACGTTGCCGATACCGCAGAAGGCCTCTTTCGACGAGGCATGTACACCTTCTGGAAAAGGACCTGCCCACCCCCGTCGATGGTCAGCTTCGATGCCCCAAACCGCGAGGTTTGCGTCGCTCGGCGATCGCGCACCAACACACCCACCCAAGCCTTGGTGCTGCTAAACGATCCGACCTATGTCGAAGCCGCTCGGGTCTTCGCAACCGACGTCCTGAGGGCCGGCGGAAACGACGATCTGGCTCGATGGAACTACGCGTATCGCAAAGCCATCGCGCGACAAGTTCTGCCCGAGGAGATACCCGCTCTGAAGCAACTCCTGGACATGGCCAAGTCGGAGTTTCACGACGATCCGCAACGCACCGCCGCATTCCTGAGTGTCGGCACACTACCGGCTGCCTCGGAACTCGATCCAAGCCAATTAGCCGCTTGGACCGTCCTGTGCAGCGCGATCCTGAATCTCGACGAGACGATCACCAAATACTAGTTTCTCGAACCCAAAAGCTGCCAAGCGTCATGGAATCCGAACTATCCTCCGTTGCGTTCGATACACGCAGAGCGTTCCTCAAACACTCGGCGATAGGAACCGTAGCGCTGACGCAGTTGCTCGGAAAGAATTGCGCAGCGCGCGCCGCGCCCCGAGTCCCGATGGCCAAGCGAGTGATCTACTTGTTTCAGTCCGGAGGTCCATCGCAATTAGAGCTCATGGACTACAAGCCCAAGCTCAAGGAATTCCACGGGAGCGAGCTGCCCGATAGCATCCGAAACGGCCAACGACTCACCGGAATGACCTCCGGACAAAAGAACTTTTCAGTCGTGGCTCCCAAATTCCAATTTCAGCAGGTCGGAAGCAATGGGGCTTGGTTCAGCGAACTCCTACCCCACACCGGCGCGATCGCCGACGATCTGTGCATCGTCAGGTCGATCCACACCGAAGCGATCAATCACGACCCTGCGATCACATTCATGCAAACCGGCTCCCAGCAACCCGGCAGACCTTCGCTCGGGTCCTGGCTCAGCTACGGTCTAGGCAGCGAGGCCGAGGACTTGCCCGCCTTCGTCGTGATGATCTCGCACGGCACAGGCAAAGATGCCAACCAAGGTCTCTTGGATCGGCTTTGGGGAAGCGGCTTTTTGCCATCGAGCCACCAAGGGGTCAAGTTCCGAAGCGGCTCGGAGCCTGTGCTCTACCTGAGCGATCCGCCCGGGATGCGCCGGGGTCTGCGACGAGGGATGCTCGATGAAATTTCCAAACTCAATGCGCTCGAGTTCCAACGGGAACAAGACCCCGAAATCCTATCGCGCATCGAACAGTACGAGATGGCTTTCAAGATGCAGATGTCCGTCCCGGGCCTTACCGATATTTCCGACGAGCCCGAGTCGACCCTGAAAATGTATGGTCCCGATGTCCTCAAGCCAGGCACGTATGCTGCGAATTGTCTACTTGCCCGAAGGATGGTCGAACGAGGGGTGCGATTCGTTCAGTTGTACCATCGTGGATGGGATCATCATGGCAGCCTGCCATCGAACATTCCCAAGCAGTGTCAGGACATCGATCAGCCGCAAGCCGCCTTGGTCCAAGACCTCAAGCAACGCGGATTGCTCGACGATACGATCGTCATCTGGGGAGGCGAGTTCGGGCGGACCGTCTACAGCCAAGGATCTTTGCAGGACGACTACGGGCGCGATCACCACGGCCGTTGTTTTTCGATGTGGATCGCTGGCGGAGGCTTCCGCGCCGGGGCTCTGATCGGCCAGACAGACGATTACGGATACAACATTACCGAGCAGCCGATCCACATCCACGACCTGCATGCAACTCTTTTGCATTGCCTAGGCCTAGACCACGAGAAACTCACCTATCGATACCAAGGTCGAGATTTTCGGCTCACCGATGTGCATGGCCAACTCGTGGCCGATCTTGTCCAAACGCAATAGCCCTTGCGGGTGTATGCCATAAACTCGGGGTCTATCTCCGAGTATTTTTTATGGAACCACGGACCACACCGAATTCACGGAAAGATGACATAACGGTGGGAGGATTTGTTTCCGTGTGTTCGGTGTGTTCCGTGGTTAGAAAAACGGGATAGCGACTCAAACCCAGGATCACTTGCCAAACTGGGTTTGCCTTCTTCATAAGCTTGTCGACGACTTCGCGCGGTACAAACTCATTGACTTTAACGTTGCTTCGCTGCGTTCGAAACTTGCAGAATGAGTTCTCGTCGATGATCTTCCAATCGACGGTATCGTGCATGAATTGCCTGGCGAATTGGATCCGTTTGTGGATTGTCGTCGTGGCCATCCCTCTGGCTTTGAGCTTCTCGTGAAACTCGCTCGCGTGCCCGCAGTGATCTGGTTGATCTTGATCCCTGCTGGCATGAACTCTTTAAGGTTCGCCACCACCTGCTTCCAAACCGCAACCGTCTCCTTCGCATCGAGATGCTTACCCCAATTGCATCCCCGGGTGGTGTCCGTCAAGCTAAAGTCGAAGTTGCCGATCGCCCGAAGGAAATTTGCCCACGGTTCATCCTGAGATCGAAATGTTTCCGTACTTGACAAAACACCCGGGTGTTTTGCTAGCTTGTCTGGGAAAATGCGCGTTGATGTTCCGGTTGCCTACTATTTTGTTGCTCGGCTTTGTTGCTCGGTTCGGTCCGGGTCGACCGAATATTCCAGAAAAAAACGGAACGTCCTCTTGATCCGAGGCCGATCTAGTGTAATACTAGTCTAGTGCACTAGTGGCGTACTTTAGCAACGGATTTAGCTCCATGTTTTTTTCGATCGATCCAAACAACGGCATCTCGATCTACGAACAGATCGTTCGGCAGGTCAAGTTCGCCGTGGCCGATGGGGTGCTCATTCCAGGCCAACTCCTACCGAGCGTCCGAACGCTCAGCGTTCAACTGGCGATCAACCCCAATACCGTCGCGAAGGCCTTTCAAATCCTTCAGTCCGATGGGATCTGCGAAGCCCTTCGCGGACGCGGATTGACCATCCGGCAACAGGCCGTCGAGGCCTGCGGCCAAGCCCGTCGATCGCTCCTGGAAGAACGGTTGCGCTCGGCCATCGGCGAGGCCCTTCACGGTGGCCTTTCGACCAAGGAAGTCCGCCGGTTGATGCTCGAGCAACTCGGTCTGCTCGACGGCAATGTAGCAACAGTCGCTTCGGCAGTCGAGCAAGTCGATTCGCCCTAAACTTGGCCGATTCCCATCGCTTGCTCACGGCGTTGATTTCCTATTCTCAATTCACTTCTCCCAACTTCCAACTTCCAACTTCCAACTTCCAACTTCCAACTTCCAACTTCCAAGCAACGGAATAACCATCCATCGGAGATTCTTTATGAACGATGCGATCAAGATCCAAGGGCTCGAAATGCACTATCCAGGATGCGATGCCCTCCGAGGTATCGATTTGTCGGTCCGCCCAGGGACCGTCATGGCAATCCTTGGGGAAAATGGTGCAGGTAAAACCACCCTGATTCGAATCATGACCGGCTTCCAAAAACCTTCCGCAGGGGCTTGCTCAATCCTCGGGCTCGATCCGACCCAAAGCGCCCAAGCCTTAGAACTGCGCAAGCGAATCGGTTACGTCTCGGACTCCCCAGCGCTCTACGACTGGATGACCATCGGCGAGATCGGTTGGTTTGCAGCTTCCTTTTATCCAGAGGGATTCAAGGAACGCTACCAGGATTTCATCCAACGCTACGAGCTTCCTGCGGGGCGCAAAATCAAGCAGTTGAGCAAGGGGCAGCGCTCCAAAGTGGCTCTTTCGCTGGCCCTTGCGCATGATCCCGAACTGTTGATACTCGATGAACCGACCTCGGGACTTGACCCCATCGGTTGCCGACACGATCGCGATTCTCCACAAAGGAAAAGTTCAGCTCGTCGGCCCCCTGGCGGACCTCAAAGAGTCGATCGCCATGGTGACCGTATCGCTGAGCGATCCCCTGATCGCTCTGGCCGATCTGCCCGAGCCAAGCAGCATCCTGGCAGAGATCTCCCAAGGCCGACAAAAACAAATGATCGTTCGCGGAGATGGACAAGCTGCGGCGGCCTACTGGAAAGAGGCCTCAGGAGTCTTGGCCGCTCAGTCCCGCGCTGCGAGTCTTGAAGAGCTTTTCGTCGCTTGCACAAGGGGCGATAGCATCTACAAACGTGCGTCAGGTCAGGGGGAAGATTCCGCCCAAGCTCGCAACTCCACCGCGATCGAGGCAAGCCGATCATGAGTAGCCACATGAGTAGCCAATCGTTCGATTCGACTTCAACGCGTTCGGCCTGGGTGCCTCCGTTGCTTTGGAAAGAGTTTCGGCAAGTCGTCCCGCTGATCACGGCGGTCTTGCTCGGAGGCTTTGGACTTTTGCTCTTGATCCTGGTCCTATCTGCCCTGGAGAGCAAAAAGTCGTTTTCATTCGATCGCGGGTATTGGTACCTGTTTTTATCGATGCCGATGATGTACGCGACCGGCGTAGGAGTCTTGTTGGTCGGAATTGAAAAAGAATCCCGATCCTTGCAGTGGATGCGATCATTGCCTATCTCTTCGAAGCAGATCGCTTGGAATAAGCTCGTCGTTGCGATGGGGACCCTGGCCTTGGTCTGGCTCATCGCCTTGACGGCCTGGTGCGCATTTGCATCGGCCGTCGGTGGGGACCCTAGGGCCCTTGATCCCTGGGTCCCGGGTCAGTCCGATTCGGCCGGCTGGCTGCTTGCGACCTATTTCTTGCTGTCGCTGTTTCTGAGTCTGGCAGGATTGGCGTTTGCTTGGCGATTCCAATCGCAGTTCCTCTCGCTTGCACTGCTTGTCCCGGCAGCCCTGGCTTTGTGGCTTCCGGCTTATGGTTTGGCAAACTACTTATCCAACAAGAATTACAGCCTGGAGACCCAGATATTCATCGATGCAGGGCTGTATTTGTTGAGTCTTGCGATCGGCTGTGTTGGTTTCCTAGCCTACGGATGGCGAGTCAGTCAGCGGGAGCTTGCGGCGCTTGAGCCACCTGTCGGAACCTCAGGAGTCACCTCCTTGGTTCGAGCTGCCTCGGCGTCCGAAAGCCGATCCTCGGAGGCTTGGATGCTCTGGCCGAGAGTCTCGCCGATCACTGGGATGCTTTGGCAAATGGTTCGACAAAACGGGATCTGGTGGATCGCTTATGCGGCCCTAGGCGTCGTGCTAGTGGTCCTGTGCTCGAGTCTGTCTTTGCTCTCTGGTCCTACGCGTACAGATACGGTCATTGGTCTGTTGTATATCCCGATGGCAATCCTTTCAGGCTGGTTGGGGATCTTAGCCTACCACTCCGACGGAATCCAACAGCGAGTTCGCTTCTATGCCGATCGCGGTGTGTCGCCAACCCTCTATTGGTGCACGCGGCACTGGATGCCAGTCACGTTGATGCTTGGATTGTGCTTGGTCCGCTACCTAACCAACTTCGGTACGCTCAAGACCCCCTTGAACCTGGTCGATTCATTGGGCTTATTAGCGATCCTCTTGGCATCCTATTGCGTTGGCCAATGGGTATCGCAGTTTGTCAAAAGCCCAACGATTGCGGCAATCAGTGCACCGATGGCGCTTTTGGCAATGGTCGCTTACGGCCTCTTTGCCATCGTTGGGATGGAATCTCCCTGGTGGTTGCTCTTTGCGACGTTTGGGATTTTAGCAGTCTCGACGGTTTGGATGATGCGACCTTGGATGGAACGGCGAATCGATTGGAAGTACTACTTGCAACATAGTGGTTTTTTGGTCGTTGCCCTGACGATCCCTCTGCTACCGGGCTTGTGGAAAATTTGGAACACACACGGGATTTCCAAGGAATTGCGAGCGAATCTGAATCAACTCGCGCTTTCCAATCCTCACACGCAAGAGAATCACAGCCGGCCGAGCTTCGAGACCGGTCTTGAATCGGCCGGACTCTCTGCCGGTGTCGATGGCGACATTGGCAAGATCCAAGCCCGACTCGAACGCAATGAACAAGTCCGAGCGTACTATCCTCAGGAACTCATCGACCAAGCAAGCCGCAGCGCCTTCTGGCAATCCTACCGAGATCCAGAGGCGCTCCTTCGAATGTACATCGCAGAGTTGGCTAGATTGCGCAGTGAAATCCGAGCCGAAAGCCAATCCACGACCGAACCTGCGGACAAACAATTCCAAACGGCGATGTCCTATTATCAAAAGATACTAGCAGGAGTCCCGAAGCTAGTGCGAGAACTCCGAGCGACGCATGCTCTGAAAGACTCCGATCTGGCCGAAAGGATCGAAATCGTAGCCCTTAGCCACTGCCTCGATCCAACCGCCTCGGAGTCGATGGGAAAAGCCGTCTTCGAGCCACTGGTCGAACTGCTGACCGATGATAGCGCTCGCGACGAATCGAGAAGAATCGCATTGGCCAACGCCTGGCGAGAGCAGTTTAGAAGCTTCGGAAGCGATGCAATTGCTTACGGGGAAAACCAATTCCAAGCCTACTTCGGCTCGATCCCGTCATCGATCCAGATGCTCTACAGCCGCGATCGGTTCGTATCGGATCTTTGGAAACTGCTGCAGTCGAAATCCGCCAGCGCAGAGTCTATCTCCCAACGGGAAAACATTCGATCCAAGAGTTATTACGACTATGCCGGACCGACCGACCTGATCGATGGGACCATCCTATTGGGTCTTCCAAGCAATATGCCCGCAAAGTCCTGGCGCGGGAATTGGGAACTTCTCACCAAACAACTCCGCCCTGAGGCAAAAGACCATGAGTAACATGAACAAAATCCCATTTCCATCGTGGATGATCGGTATCCTCAGCACAAGCATCATTGCAGTACTAGCCGTCGGAGTCCTGGCTTGGCAGTGGATCGCTTGGGAACGAACGATCGCCGAGAACGAAAACCAGCTTCGATCGGCCTCCGATGCCCTTTACAAGACCCCTGCAGCACCGCTAGCTGAAAAAACCACAAAGCCCCAA
>JAPLNM010000088.1 GCA_026692845.1 Planctomycetota bacterium
ATAATCTCGGTTTCGCATCGCGTCGGTGAAGTTCTTGTAGTGGCGGTCATCGCCGCCACCGGTGAACTGCTTGATGGGTTTGCCATCGAGGTCGAAGGCCGTGCCGCTTGCATACGAGGTCATGACCAAGTACCCCTTGGTACCTTCGACGATGATGCCGACGTTGGCACCCTTGTAGTCTGGGGTCGGTAGCCCACGGACTTCGAAAATGAGTTTGCGTTTCCCATAATCGTGGACGACGACTTGGGTGTTGGCCGTTTCGCCGGCATCTTCGTAGCCAAGACGTCCGCCGAAGGACAAGACACGCTCGCTGAGTCGATCTTCGCCGAGTGCCCAGCGGCACAGGTCCATTTGATGGATTCCTTGGTTCCCGAGGTCACCGTTTCCGTATTCCCATTGCCAGTGCCAATCGTAGTGGAAGTTCTTACGGGTCATGGGAAGGATTTTCGCGGGACCGGACCACAGGTCGTAGTCAACTTCTTTGGGGACATCGTAGGTCCCTTTCGGTCCGATCGAGTTGCGTCGTTTGTAGCATAGACCGCGTGAGATCAGGACATCCCCGATTCCGCCGGAGTGGACAAACTCCATCGCTTCGCGCATGCCAGGGTTGGAGCGGCTTTGGGTGCCGGTTTGCACCATCCGCTGATGCTTGCGGGCGGCTTGGACCACCCGTCGACCTTCGAGAACATTGTGGGAAACGGGTTTCTCGACGTAAACATCCTTGCCGGCTTGGATGGCCCAAATCGCACCCAGGGAGTGCCAATGGTTCGGGGTAGCGATGCTCACGGCATTGATCGATTTGTCTTCGAGAAGCTTGCGAACGTCTTTGACCCAAACAGGTTTTTTGCCTCCCTGTTTTTCGGCTGCTTTATCGCAGCTACGTTGGCCAGCTCGTTCGTCGCAATCGCAGATGTGGGTCACGACCGATCCGCTTTTGCCGGCAAAGCCGTCGATGTGGGATTGGCCTCGTCCACCTGCACCGATGACTGCGACCTGAATCGTATCGTTCGGACCGATCGACGGGGGTTGCTGAGTCGGCTCGGTGGCCTGCGCTCGTTGGGCTTGGATTGCCAAAGCAGCGGCGGTGGTGAACATCGATTGTTCGAGGAAATGGCGGCGGGACAACGAGCTCATTGCAAGGATCCTTCTTCGAGGCGGTTTAGGTGGTGGGAAAATCGTTGGACATCGAGTCTTGAATATCGGACCGTCTAGAGATTGTAGAGGATCCAAAGTGAGAATGCAGCGCGTCAAAGCATCCCAAAGGGAGGGAAATCCCCCGAAGGCTGCCAGGGGAAGCCCAGGGGGCCAGGGCCCAATACCGTCAAATCGACATTTGGATCCTTTTACGAGAGATGGGATTTGAGTGTACTTCGGCGCATGCCGAGGGGTTTTTGAAAGCGGTAGGGCGCAAGCCCTCCGGTGAAGGGTCAAGCGTCGTGTTGCACGCACGAGCACTCGGAAAACACTGGATATTTAGACTCACCGGGCAGCTTGCTCTGCTCCGCTTTCATTTGCCGATCACTTGAAAAGCGACTTCATCAATGTCCCGGTTTGACGGTATTGGGCTATTGCCCGGCGAACATGACCCTTTCGCTTTGCTGTTTGCCTTTGCGGAACTCCGCACGTACCCGACGCCGTGCAGCTTGCATCACAGCCGTGTCGGCCTTATCCCGTTGCTCTTGCTTATATCGTGGCCGTAGCTGGAGTCGCAAGACTTCAGTTGCTCGCTTGCAGCGTGGCCGTAGCTGGAGTCGCAAGACTTCAGTTGCTCGCTCGCAGCGTGGCCGTAGCTGCTCGCAGCGTGGCCGTAGCTGGAGTCGCAAGACTTCAGTTGCTTGCTCGCAGCGTGGCCGTAGCTGGAGTCGCAAGACTTCAGTTGTTTGCTCGCAGCGTGGCCGTAGCTGGAGTCGCAAGACTTCAGTTGCTTGCTGCGTGATCACTGAACTCTCGCGAGTCGATCGATCCGTCCGCCCCAAAGGGGCAAAATGAGATAGCCCAGGGCAGAGCGAAGCGCCGCCCTGGGTACGCTTGCGCGACGGGAGCATTGGATCGCTCGCCCTAGGCGAACCGTTCGGCCCAAATCTGGGCGGTTTTCGAGGACGCTAAGCGAGACATCCGCAGGATCTCCTTGAGAACGGGGGATAGAAACAAGGGCGCACCGTGAATCTACCCGCAAGCGGGCCCTGCGCTGAGAAAAAAACGATCAGGCTGGTGTATGCGTACCCAAGATGAAGTACCGTGCCCTGGTCATGATCGTAGAAGATGCTGCGAAGAAAAGATTAGCAAACGCATCTCTGATGTTGTCGAAACCTAACTCATCGAGCGTGCCTTCGCTCAAGGAGCGCACGTAGACTTGCACTCGCTTCTGATCCTCATCGGTGAAGTCCACACATGTCACTGAAGACTGAAAGTCATTTGAAGGCATAGTCGCAAACCTTTATGCAATCCCGATCGGAATCATCACCCATCGCAAAACCCGTTCTTTCTCCAAGGTGGAATCTCCTTGGAAACTGATCGATGAAGAAATCGTTCGTCGAGATTCTTTTCGTTCTCCTCAAAAGCTCGCTCCATATTGTGCTTATTGAGCTTTAGATGTGCCCACTTTCTACGACCAAATTCGGACTCGTCCTCGAGTAGGCTCGCGGCGTTTCTGAGGAAGATATATGCCCTTCTGTCAGAAGACTTAAGGAAAAGTATCCACGCTCGGTAAGCAGCGAGGTAGTCCGGCGCGGTCACGAATTCCTGCCACCAATGTCTACTGAAAGCCTCTTGCAATCGCTGCCTTGCCGACCAGTGTCGCAACTCAGCCATTTCACTAGTGGTCGGCCCACAGGGCCATGCATCACTCAACGAGATCGGGTTGCCAATAGTAAATGCTTCGAGCACATACGATCGACGAATTTTCCACGCAACTTGCGACGAACGATCTTGGTCAATCTGCGCCGCGAGCCAACTTTCCCTGCCGTTGTATTGTGCCGCCAAAGCAATCTCGAATAGTTGTTTGTCGGTATTGCAGCAACTCAAACCAAGCAATTCGAAACGAAGCGATTTAACATGTAACCCTTCTGGTACCCTGAAAATGATATGCAGCATCTCACTAACGTTTGCTGCACCTGTGTAGCGGGCATGCAATACTTCACGAAGAGCTTTCCACAAACGGCACCCCATTTCAGGATTTGTCGTCAGCAAGCTCTCGCAGAGCGCTAAGAAAAACATCTCGGCACGTTGCACACGCTTACAGAAGTCTTTGGACCGCAAGTCCATGCCATCGAGTAGGTTGCTACAAAACTCTGTATTGGCGATGAGGCAATCATCGAGATCACAAGGATCGATCGGAGAAAGCAGAAGATCGCCTCCCTTTTTCTGTGTCTCTTTAATGTAATCGCGGAATCTGTCGTTGGCTTCTCGCCTTCGGGCATTCACACCGCTGATCATCTGGTCCGTCAAAGTGCCAGAAAAGTCTGGGAGTTCGTTTCCATAAAGAGTACGACTTTTCCTGCATAGCCGTTGGCTTCGAGATACTGGGCAAGAAAATCTTGCGTCTTGCGGCTTTCCGTAAAGATCAACGCTTTATTTGCAGCACCAAGCTCGCTGAGTCGCTCGAAAGCATGTTCCAAGGCCGTCAGCAATGCCTTGGACTTGCTATCCGCGTCGATCGCCTCGGCCCGAGTGATCAGCGAGTCCAACTCTGTGAGTTCTTGCGATAGCAACTTGGGATCGAGCGTAACCTCCTCTTGCTCCGTGTCTTCGTCTTCTGCATCGAGTTGTTCCAGCAAGCCGTCGATGTCTAAATCATCCTCTGCTGCCGAGTCGAGGAACTTATCAAAATCGTCTGCGGACAAGCCATCTCGAATCGCTTCCAGCCGAGCCTTCATTGTTCGAAGTGTGCTCGCTAACGCCTGTGGAGAAGATGCGAGTGTTTTGAAAAGAATCATCTCGATGAGGAATCGCTGGCGAAGCGGAAAGGCATAGCTTTCGCCGCGCGACATAAACTGCGTCACATCGTTGTGGAGGTTCTTCTCGTCAACAGTTTGCGAGAACGGATGAGTGATCGCTTGTCGCTTGGTGTAATTTACATAGGGACATTGTTTTCGTAGCGTGCGCTTGCAAAGTTGGCCTAGACGCGAACGAAGGCCAGCCACATCACCGCCAGCATTGCAGTACCGGCTTTGAAAGGAACTCTTGTCGCCGAAAACGTGGTCGCCGATGAACCATCCAAGGCCGTAAAGTTCAAGCAACGAATTCTGCAGAGGTGTCGCAGTTAGCAGAAGCTTTTGCCGAAGCTCGAAGGACCATCGAATCGCTTGTCCACCTTTGCGGCTCGGCTGATAAGCGTTTCGGAGTTTGTGAGCTTCGTCGAGAACGACCAGATCGAATGGAACGCTGCGCAGTTCGTCTTTCATCCGCGCTGCGAATGCGTAGGAAACGATTACGATCTTTCCGCAGTCGAATGGGTTAGGATTTCCATCGCGTCGAAGCTGATTCCACAATCCTCGATCAATGACGATCGAAGGAAGGTTGAACTTCTCCGAAAGTTCCTGCTGCCACTGCTTGCGAATATGAGCTGGCGCGACGACGATCAGCTTTCGCCTTCTCTCCGCCCATCGCTGACAGAGTACGAGCCCTGCTTCGATGGTTTTTCCGAGGCCAACTTCATCAGCCAAGATGACGCCTTGCTGAAGTGGATTGGCAAGCGCGAACAAGGCGGCATCCACCTGGTGCGGATTGAGGTCTACTTTGGCATCGAATAGTGTCGAGCTGATCTGGTCAATCTCACCGACCGCGCCAAGCCTCGTCAGATCGTGGGCGAGGTAGCAGGCTTGGTAATCAGTCACGGCCAAGTGAGAAGGTGCTTCGGTTTGTTGTGGCGAAAGTGTGGAGGCCATTGCTGCTGAGTCGCTGCTTCTGCTTTTCTAGTTTGACGTGGAAACTCACACCTATGCGTCGTTAATTGGCTTGCTGTTCGTGCGTAAAGACGGGGGTAATGTCGTTCTCTTTTTAGAGTAGGTCGATTTGGCGTAGGGCCAATTCAGACGGCACCTTCCAACCGTTCTCCTAGCGATTCACCGTTGCGACGCGTCCCACAACGCCTCAGCCATCGCGTCTTGGGTGAGTTGCAACCGTTTAAGCAGCACCCTAACACGATCACCGAGATCGTCTTTTGACTTAGTCATACTCCCGTATCCAAAAAACCTGGGCGGTTTTTGTCCAACTTGGTTCTTGGGCGTAATTCCCTCCGAGGTAAGAATATAACACCCGCAAACGCGGTTGTCTTTAGTTGATCAAAATCTTGACGGCGCCGCTGATGACGTCTCCCTCGCAAAAAACGAACAGTTCGGAGAAAGTTTATCGAATCGATGTTGAAGATGTGCGTTTGGCCGAACAGGCTGGCTAGTAGCGGATTGTCCTTGCGACGGTGCCATTCGCCTTGTATCCATCCAAGGCGATCCATCAGGCCAAGGGCAGATAGCGTGGATAGGATGAGGTACTCGGCTCCCTCGCAATCGAGCTTGATCATGTCGACCTCGTCGATGCCAAAGACTGTTACCTGAGTCCAAAACTGCTCGACGGTAGGCGAGGGAACCTCGATGCCGAAATCGCGGTAACGAGGCCCAAGCGAGTCCCATACGTCCGGAACTTAATCGGCGTCGAGACTATTCGATACTGGGAACGACCGCAAGCATTTTCCTGGCTTGGACGAAATCGGTGAATTGATTGGGAGCAACTGCGATTCGGGAATGTGACCCATGTTCTTGGCTATCAGTGCATTGCTCTACGGAAGGGCTCGACCGCGACGATCTTGGCGATGGGCTAATAGTGGTGGGCCATCACGGTGTGGAATGCGATTGTTTTGGGTAAAAAAGTAGGTGGTCTCATCACCGGTACGTGCGGGCTCGGAGGCCCACACTACGGACTAATTGGCTACGCGATGCTGGCAGTTATTGGTCTGAATCGCTGATAAAAAAACGGGGACAGGCCCCGGTCCAATTTGACGCGATTGGGTTCCAATCGAGGTGCGTCATTGGGGCGGTGCCGGGTACTGGCCATGCCCGCGGCTTGCGCCTAGGCGGCTCACGGGGACGCCTGCGGCGTTTAAACCAACCGCTAGCGGGTCAGTCCGATGGGAGTCCTAACCACTGAGCAGCATTGGTTTTGAACAATTTCTCAATCCGCTCGGAAGACCAGGAAAGCTGCGATTCGCAGAGATTCCGCATTCGACCGAGCGTGGCCCCCGATCCGACAAAGTGTGTTTGGTCGTGACTTCGAGGAACGCCGTCGGCTCCAACGGCCACCTTTTGCTGACCGAGTTGGTAGATGCCTGGAGCTAGGCCCGCGGCGCTGATCGCATCCGAAACGATTGCCACACGTTGCTCGCCGAACCAATCGACCCAGCTATCGAGCAACCAAAGCGGCAGATGGAATCCATCGGCGATGAGGGTAACGCGAAGCGTGTCTCGCAGGGCCAATACGCGGTGGATGATATTGTCGTGCCTTGGGATCGAACCAGGACAGGCGTTACCAAGATGGGTAAAGAGACTAAGTCCCGAGTCGATCGCGCATCGAAGTTGATCGATCGATGGGTTGCAATGTCCCGCAGCGACAAGGATGTTCTGTTGGGCAAGGTACTCGATACCAATGCCTTTCGGATCGCATTCAGGAGCCAGAGTCACCAGTCGGATCGATCCATTTGCTGCGTCGACAAGCCGTTTAAGAGCATCCAGATCCATAGCCATGGCATGTTCTTTCGGATGGGCCCCGATATAGCCAGCTTGGTCTGAAAGAAAGGGGCCTTCGAGATGGATCCCGACGGCTTTGCTCGGGATGCTTGGCTCTTTGGCACTGGCCTCGCAGAATTTTGAAATATTCGCAATTTTTAAACAGAGAGAATCGACGCTGTCGGTGATGAGCGTCGGCAGGAAGTCGGTTGTTCCGTCTTGAGCCAGTCGCTCGAGGGCACTTTCCCAGGATGAGGGCAAGAGGTTCGATTCGTTGAAGTCGATTCCCCCGATGCCGTTGATTTGCAGATCGACATAGCCATGGTGTTGGGTCATGGGGAAAGTCTAAGGGTTAGCTTTGGATCCATCAACAAAAAAACCGGCTGGTTTGGCGGCAAACCAGCCGGTCAATTTTTTGAATCATCGAACGATTTCGAAGCTTAGATCAGGTCGTTTGCAAACAGGTCATCGACCAATCCGTCAAGCGTTTGATCTTGGTCTTCTTCGACGCTGTAAGCGGCGAGGAAGTTATCGACGTTGGAGGAATTGACGTTGGCGTTGGCAACCCAAGCTGGGGTCTTGGGACGAGATACCCAATTGGTTGGAGGGGCGAAAGGTAAATCGACAAGCGTTCCAGGATCGCTGGTTGAAACCTCGATTGCAGGAGCCGCTTGCAGGGGGCTTTCACCTTCACCACCGGCGTTGCTACCGTTGATTCGGTTGACCACCCAGAGGATATCTAGCGGCGAGAGGAACCCGTCTTCGTTGACGTCGACGTAGTATTTTTCACCGGAGGATTCGCCTTCGCCACCACTACCCAAGGCACCACCTCCGTTGCTGTTGACTTGGTTGACCAAAATCAACGCATCGATTGGGGAGACGAATCCGTCGTCGTTGACGTCGAATCGGTCGTATGGGTTGGTGTTTCCTTCGCCACCGCCGGCCCCTGAGCCACCGGTGATGATCAATTCGGCGGGAATGTAGCTGATTTGGCTATAGGGAACCTTATTGCGAGGATCGCTATAGAGCAACGAGTCATGGAACGGACTGATATCGGCCGGATCTGCGACGAATTTCGCGGTTCCAGGCGTATTGGCTTTCATTCGGATACTGAATTGGAGCAGTTCCGAAGTGCCAAGTGGGGAGGCGGAATCCTGGAACGAGCCGACCTCATTGATCAGACCTGGGATACGGATATCACCGGACTTGCCGTTGCTGTAACCGTTGGGTCCAGCGGCGAATTCGATTTGGAATCCAAGTCCAATAGGAGATGTCTGGACGTTGACCAGATTGCGATCGTAGAGGATGTCTTGGTAAGCTGCGAAGACCCCACTTTGAGAGTTGGGGAATCGCAGGTCTTGGACGTATCCACGCAGTTCGAATTGGCTTCCGACGGTGATCGACGAGATCGGTTGGCCGTTGAGGTTGAACGCCTTGAGCTGGATCTTCATCCTGTCATCGAGGCTCGTATCGCCGACTTTCAAGGTGACCGTCGCCGTCGAGGTGAAGCCTCGCGAGTCAGCGATCGAGTAGGTGAATTGATCGGAGAAGCCCAGGGAACTGGTGAACGGAACGAATTGGATTCGATCGTCCGAAGGGTTGGTCGTACCGCGGTTATCGATCGAGACGACGCCGTTGACCGGTTGGGTGACCGATGTGATTCGAAGAGGACCAGAGGTTCCTACGATGTCGTTGGCAAGCACGTTGATGAACGAGGTGCTGTTGAGCAACAATTCGGCGGTGCTGTCATCGACGGCAAACGGCAGTTCCGTTCCTCGCGGCACGATTTCGATGCTAGAACGCAAGTACCGGACTTGTTCGAGGGGCACCGGAGCGTTCGGTGGGTTGAACAAGACCACGTCGGTGTTTGGCGAGTCGTTGGCAGGATCGCCAACGAATTCAGCCAGACCGGCCGACCTAGCGGTGAAGGTCAGAATCGTCATCAGCGATGGGTCAGCGAAGCTAAACGGTGGCTTTTGGGCACCGGTGAATGCACCCAGGGATCGGACCACACCTGGGATCGAAGCCGACCCGGAAACCCCACTGACGTAAGGAGCGATTGGGTTGTTGGCGAAGTCCAGGGTTGTGTTAACGCCTGGGCTCGACGGTAGGACGATGTTGGCGTTGTAGAGCATGTCCAAGTAAGCGGCGTAGACGCCAGGGTTTTGGACCGAGGTCGGCGGGCTTTGTCCAGCGCCTCGTTCGGGACGCAAGTCGTAGGTATATACGTAGACTTGGAATTGGTCCCCTTGGGTTACACTCGTGACCGAGTTACCAGCCATATCTCGGAAGCCGAAGCTGAACTCGACGTTGTCATCGAGACGGTCGCCTTCGAGGGTATGGACCGTTACTCGCGCTGTCGAGACTTTGCCTTGGCCGTCCGTTACGGTGTAGGTGAACGACTCGGTACCACCGAATCCGCGTCGGGGGGTGTATCGAATGCTAAGACCACCGGATCCGATCGACAGCGATCCACCTTTGTCTGGGTTGGTAAAGTTGGTGACGACCAGCGATCCACCGGCGCCTTCGATGTCATTGAGTAGGACATTGAGCGGGTAGGAAACCGAATTGGTTGGCAGGTCGAAGGAATCGTCGACGGCAACCGGATCGGTAAACTGCAAGATAACGCCGACGGTGACCGTTGCGGTTTCGCGTTTTCCGGACGCAAAGACGACCGTATAGGTGAAGCTATCTTGCCCGAAGAACCCGCGTGGTGGGGTATACCTTAGTGTGTTGTTCGGACCGACCGAGATCGTTCCACCTTGGGCCGACGGGCCAGGCAAAACGGCTGTCACCGAATCGTTCGGGGGAAGGAAATCGTTTGCGAGGACATCGAAAACGTTTGAAGTGCTGTTTCGAGCGACCGTGAAGCTATCGTTCTGCAGAATGGTACGAGGACCATTGTTGACCGTGTAGACGTAGTCTTCAACTTCACCTGCAGCGGTTCGACCCGTTGGTCCTACGTCGCGGGTTTGCGAGAGACGGAACCGGGCAAAACCGTTGGACACCGCGTTGGCAGGGACGGTGAAAGTCACCAAGTTCTCACCGGGCACGGCAGCAAGGTTCGTAACGATTTGCTCGCCAGCATCACCCCAAACGCCGTTTCCGTTGAAATCGATCCAGCCTTGGACAAACGCACCGGCACCGGCGGTATTGGTGACATTGATACGGATGACGTTTTTAGTGTCGCCACGGACCAGTGGGGTCAGAAGGGTAACACCGTCTTCGTCATTGATGACTGTGCCGGTGGCGTTCAAAGGTCCGTTGGTATCGTCGCCATTGGCGCTCGAGGTAGGCCTTCCATCGATTTCCGCATCCCAATTCGTACCGAGTCGGAACCCATCGAGCTGACCGGCCGAGGCCCCATTGTTGGTGCGTAGGGTCGCATAAGGGGTCGGTGCATCGCCCCAGTCGGAAGATTCACGGTTGCCGAAGTCGAAGCCACCCAGTGGGGTCGAGCCGTTGTAGATCACGGTGTGGAAACCGCCTACTGGGAACGTTTGCACGTAGCCTGGGTCGACGACTTCGCGGATCGTGTAAGTCCCAGCGATCGGTGGGTTCAACAAATAAGACCCATCGGCTTTGGTGATCGAGGCGGGCTCACCGACATCGGGACGAGCGTCGCCATCGAGGTCGAGATAGACGTAAACCCCAGAAAGCCCGGGTTCGCTTGCATCGCGAATTCCGTCGCCGTTGATATCGAGCCACTTAAAGCCGGTCGAGGAACCCGATGGAGCGAAGGATCCAAAGTTTACCGTGTTGGTACCGCCGAGTGTCACTGAAATGGATTTGGACTCTTCAGCGGAATTCGAAGCGAGCCAACCAGCGGGTCGCACGACGCGAACCACTTGAGTTCCGCTTGCAGAGCGTAGGGTGTAGCGTCCAGCCGAATCGGTCGTAGCCCGAGGTTCCCCAACGTCCAAAACTGCGTTGTTGTTCGAGTCGATGAAGACCTGCCATCCAGCAAGGCCAATTTCGCCAGCGTCTTGGCGAGAGTTCCTGTTGACATCGCTGTAGACGGTACCCGTTACGGTTCCGCCGACAGTTCCGGTCGACATGCCGAAAGCCAACATGTTGGCGCTGTCATTGACTCCGCCTCCGAAGGGGATACCGGCCGTCGGGGAGTACTCGTCGACGCTGAAGTAAAGTGGTTCGTCGTCACGGTTGCCGAAGATTCCGTCGAGGCCAGCACCTGAAACAATGGCTGGATCATAGAATTGGTCCATGACCCCGTATTGCAAATTGTTTGGGTCTTGGTGCACGCCACCGAGATAATGGCCAGCTTCGTGGGCGATGACCATCGACAAGAGTTCGGCGAAGAGATCTGCACGAGAAACATTACCGGCTATCGGAACCAAAGTAGGATCCGTCGAGTCGGCGATGAGAATATCGAGCATCACCAGCGCGCTTTCTTCGCGGGAGAAGTTCCCCACGTCGACCGACTGTGCGATCCCCAAAAGTCCGGAAGCTGGATCGAGCCCGATTTCCGTTTGTGTACCACCGACGAGCACTCTGGAAACATTCGCTTGACCCCAAATATCCGGCGAGTCATAGCTTGAGACAAGCCGCACGTTGAACTCACCAGGGTTGCCTGTAGCCCCGTAGAACCCGTTGTTCGAGCGAGCCGCAAGCGATGTGCGCAGCTTTTGCTCTACTCGAGCCATCGTGTTGCGAGCCACGGCGGGCGCGTCGGCTGCTGTAAGACCCAGTTGGGGCATGTAGCGAGACAACGGTGGAATTCGCAAGGTTCCGGCGGGAACACCTAGAGCGGTCAAGTTGAGCGTCTCAGATCGGGTCAACGCGCCATCAAAGTCGATATACAACGTTTGCTGGGTGCCAATCGGTTCGGCTTCAAACGTCGAGCGCTGGACTCGCAGATTCAAAACGTACGAACCAACACCGTCAGCAACTCTCAAGTAGTACCGTCCACTGGTAGAAATCACATAAGGCAGTGTCGTCAGACCGTCTTTGTACAGCGGCGAGGAGGGCGGAAACGCGTTGCCGCCAAGGAAACGGCCTTGAGCGAAGAGCAATTCTTGGGTGTTTGCGTCCAAGAGAGCCATCGTCGGACGCGTGCCGGGAACACCGACCAATCGCGTATCGAGGATATCACCCTTCTTCAGATCCAGCGCGAAGTAATCTTCGTCGGTCAGGGAAGAAAACGTGCCTGAAACATTCACCGGCTGGGAAGCTGTAAGGGGCAGAAGTTGGGCTTTCGCGACGAAGTTGTTGACCTCCAACTCGCTGATCGCCAACGGTGTGTTCGACTCGCCCGAGCCGATGCCTCCAGTACCTCCAGTGCTGCCAGTACCACCACCACCGGACATCATCGTTCCGGCTTTGGTGTAGGAAGCTTCATTCTGGAAATACATCCGTGCAAGCAGACCCTCAACCGAGGCAGAGAAGTCACCGGCCATTAGCTCGCGACGTTCCAGAAGCTCAAAAAGGCAGGCCCGTTTAGGCGCCCTTTTCAAAGACCGCTTGTTCGATGAATTCTTCTGAGTAGTTGGCTTGTTCGACTTCACTATGGGATCCCCGACTGAGGAACGATAAGGAATTGTCAGTACGCCCTCGACGCCGCAACGCTCTCACCACACGGGGGGGACCGCCACCAGCAGATCCGATCACACGGCATTTGCCGTCGAAAGGCGGCCTCCATCCTAGTTGGAGGGTCTTGGCTGTCAACAAAACAGACCGAGACGTATGATTCCCTTCGTCGGCGTAAAGTTCCAAAGTGTCGCACAATTAAACCTCTACCCGGCAAAGTCGGCGATATCGTGCCGTTAGAATCCGACCTTCCCCACCCTATCGAACCTCGGGGATGCGGATTGGGAAAACTTTTCCGCCGTTGACGTTCGCTGGGAATTAAGGGACATTTTCGCTTCCGACCCGCCCATCCTGGGTCCAGATCTAACCAGCCTTTTTCAATTAGCCTAGCTACTGAGGACCAGTCTATGGATCCGTATTTGACCGCCGTTGAGTCCGCCAAGGCCGAGGAAAAAATTACCCCATCGGCCGCTAAAAATATCGCCGATTGGCTCTCGCAGCCCAGATACCTCGCGTACCGCGACGAGTTGGTGGCTCACATCGAGAGGCAAGATTGGAAAAAACTCGACGATGTTTTTTGGACGGTAATCCCGTTTGGAACCGGGGGTAGACGCGGGCGGATGTACCCGATCGGGTCGAATGCGATCAACGATCGGACCATCGGCGAAAGTGCTCAGGGACTTGCCGACTACATTTTAAGCCAGCCCGATCCTGGCCAACTCTCCTGCGCGATCGCTTACGACACCCGGCACCGATCCCGGCATTTCGCCGAGTTATGCGCTTCGATCATGGTGGCCAACGGATTTCAAGTTGTGTTCCTCGATGGATACCGCGCGACGCCTCAACTTTCCTACGCGGTGAGGCATTTTGGCTGCAGTTGTGGAATCATGGTGACCGCATCGCACAATCCACCGAGCGACAACGCAGTGAAAGTCTACTGGTCGACCGGTGGGCAGGTGCTACCGCCTCACGACGAAAAGATCATCGACGAGGTAATGCACGTCGAGCAAATCCGGCGTGTAGATTTTGATCAAGCCGTAGCCGAAGGCAAAGTGAGGTTTGTCACGCAACAGATCGATGAGAAATTCCGAAATGCCGCCCTGAAGTTCGCTTGGGCCGGCTCCCGCGATGCGAAAGTCGTCTACTCTCCCTTGCATGGCGTCGGGGGATTTGTCGTCCCGGAACTGCTCCGAGCGGCGGGTTTTTCCCAAGTTTTCGAATACGGGCCTCATGCGACTCCCGACGGAGATTTCCCGAACGTCCCGGGTCACGTCAGCAACCCGGAAAACCCTGCGGTCTTCGACGCAATCGTGCAGTACGCCAAGAGCATCCAAGCCGACATCGCCTTGGCCACCGATCCGGATTGCGATCGGATGGGATGTTCGTGCCCGAGGACACTTCAACCCGATGCCCCTTGGGCGACGCTCAACGGAAACCAGCTCGGCGTGCTCTTGACCGACTATGTGATCTCGAAACGCGAGCAAGCTGGCGATCTGCCCAAAGACGCTTATGTAATCAAGACCTTGGTCACCACCGAGATGATCCGCCGCGTGGCGCAAGCCCACGGCGTGCGTTGCGAAGGAAACATCCATGTGGGGTTCAAGTGGATTGGGGGTTTGATCGACGCGTGCGGGCCCGAAGGTTTCGTCTTTGGAACCGAGGAATCCCACGGTTACTTGATCGGTACTTACGCCAGGGACAAAGACGGGGCCGTGGCATGTCTGCTGATGGCTCAGCTTGCAGCCGACCTAAAGGCGGCCGGCAAAACACTTCATCAGCGGCTCGACGAATTGATGCTCGTGCACGGGGTGTACCTCGAGGACTTGATCAACGTGCAAATGGAAGGTAGCCAAGGGATGGCCAACATGAAGAAACTCATGGAAGGACTTCGAACCGACCCGCCGAAGTCGATCGGAGGCCTTGAGGTCTTGGCCGTCCGCGACTACGGATCCTTGGTCCGTCGCACCCGTGAGGCTCAAACCGAACCGATCCACGCTCCCAAAAGCGACATGCTCATGCTCGAGTTGGCAAGCAGCGATGGGAGTCCGAGCGGCAATGCGATCGCCGTGCGTCCTTCAGGGACCGAGCCGAAGATTAAATTTTATCTGTTCGGCCACGAATCGCTCGCCGAAGAGACCCATGGCGCACTCGAAGTGGCCAAGCACACGGCCATGAATCGACTCGCGGCGATGAAAAAAGACCTAGCCGGCCCAGTGCTTGACTGGAAAACCCGCAGCAAGAGTACTTTGATCGACAGAAATGGATTTCCGATGCGTATCGCGAGCTTTGTTTACCGACAGTACCTAGCCTCAGGACGTATCGGTCGGAGAATCTGGTCGCTGCCCCGCAAAGCACTGATTAAACTCTTTGGCGATCCGGCCTGCTCGATGGAGGTCCATGGGCGCTCGCTCTCGATGCGATTATCTCACTCCTTGCCGGTCTACTTCCAAGATCATCCTTTTTACGATCGTCTACCGCAACGCATCGCGCAGTTTGTCAAGCGCAAGGCTGGGCGAGTGACACTTATCGACGTCGGAGCCAACATCGGCGATACGATCGCGGCGTTCTACACCGGCCCTGAAGATCAATTCCTAGCCATTGAGCCCGATGCGAATTTTCGCAAGTTCCTCATTGCCAACTGGGGTAAGAATCCCAATGTCAAGGTTATCAGCGACTTGTGCTCGTCGGAGAGTCTTCAGGGAACCTACAGGCTTGAAGAGAAAAACGGAACCGCTTCGCTGATTCCCTCGACCGATGGACTTGCACTGCGTAGCCGATCGCTCGATGACATCGTCAACGACGATGGCTTTGCCAAGCACGCGAATATCTTAAAAATCGATACCGATGGGCACGACTTCAAGATCTTGGCCGGTGCCAAGCGGTTCGTTTCGGAAAATCACCCTGTGGTTCTTTTTGAATGCGCTCCGTTTGGCGACGCGAAATACATCGAGCAGGCCACCGAAGCCCTCGTGCGTTTTTATCAAGCGGGCTATCGCAGCTGCTTGCTCTATAGCAACCTTGGGGATTTCATGGGCAAGTACGATCTGAAAGAACTCACGGCGATCAAGAACCTGTTTTTCTATCAGCTTCTGACCGACGCGCTGTACTACGATGTTCTTTTGATCAACGACCAAGACCTCGAAGAGTTTTTCCACAGTGAGATGACGTTCTTTGCCGACCGAGTCCCCGATCGAAACTTGCGCCAAAGCGCGCGAGACGCTATTTCGGTGTGATCTCGATCGTGTGGACCGCCGGCCCGGGCATCAGCGACGATGCTTGGCCATTGGCCCAATCGTCGAACCCAGTGCGGTAGTAGGGCGAAAGGGGATGGCCTGAGGCTCCACCGGGTTGGTGGTAGATCCCAATTTCTTCAAAGCCTGGGCTGACGACCAAGCGTTGGGAAGCACCTCCAGAAGGACTTTGGACACGAGGCAGGTGGCTGTCGCCTGGCAACTCGACCTCGGGCATATCCAACAAGGTCCCGAGCGCAGGGACGGCCATCGACAACGGATGCTTGATCGCCGCCCGATTCCGCTTGCCCCAGGTCGCCTCCTCCAAGGGTTGGTCCTTGGTCAATTCAACTTCGGTGGCGATCGCTGCGTCGTTGAGCAGGTCGTCCCAGGAGGCGAACTCTTCGGGGAGCCAATGCATGGGTTTTTGCTCGATGAGCTCCTCAGCGACATCCTCGTAGGAAACAGGGATGCTTCGTTGGATCCCGAGTTTTGCGACAAGCCCTCGTTTCTTGATATCGATCGTCCCGCGTCGAGAGATATCAAAACCGAAGATACGAGAGAAAACCTGATTGCGAAACGCATGGACGATCCGATAGGGCACCGAGTTGATGCTGGCACGGAGACCTTCTGTTTTGGCGAAAATTCCAAATGCTTCGCTTGTGGCCTTGGGGTTCGAAGCAATGACCTCCTGGAGCCATTTTTGCCATACCTTCATCATGCGAGCTTCGTCATCGAGCTGGATCGCCAAAAGATCCTTCTCGTCGAACTGATCCTTTTCGAACAATCGGTCCCGAATCTGCGTGGCCCGTGCGCCTGGATCAAAGCGTCCATCGCCGACGCTCTGCATGTAACCGTCGCCCATGATTCGGTTGTTGGCCGTCCAGAGCCGACCCGACGGTGGATTCATGACTCGGGGGTACTCTTTAGGCGCATAGTAACCGACCCAAGCCTCCTGGGTCGACCAGTCGCCAGCGACCCATTGCGGAGTGCCTTGACGCTTCGGAAGCCTGCCTGAAATAGTCCAACCGATGTTCCCTTGGTCGTCGACCATCATTACGTTTTGGTTGGGCATCCCGGCTCGATTGGCCAGATCCCCGAGTTCCTCGACGGTCGATGCCGACTCCATCTTCAGGATGTTCAGATCCAGCGCGTCAGGATCGTTTCCGATCCACTTGTGGACGAAACGCCGATGGTCGCGGACTTCGACGACAGGCCCCCAAATCGACCACTCGTAGGTGTAGTCTTCGGCTCCGCTGCCGTAGGAGATCTTCTCGGTATAGGATTCCAAGCTTCGAGGGCCGTTGGGCGTTGCGTATTGGTTGTCTCCGAGCATCTTGAGCTCGATCAAATCTCCAAAATCGCCGGTGCTGTTGGTAAATCCCCATGCAACACTGCCGTTGGAGCCTTCGACCATCACCGGAGCCCCCGGCAGGGTGACGCCAACGAGCGTTCGGTTCGGGTGATTTCGAGTCGGGGTTTGCATCACGGCTCGGTACCAGACGGTCGGTACGCGCAGCCCCAGGTGCATATCGGAGGCCAGGATCGCTCGAGGCCTCCCTTCATAGCCTTCAGCGGGCTTGGCGTGTTTGCTGCTGACGGCCCAGTTGTTGCTGCCGACTTTAAACTCGCCATCGAGTTGGTGGGTCCAGTTTAACCAAGCCAATTGTTGCTCATCGAGTTGTTGCTCATCGAGTTGTTGCTCATCAACCGTGCCCCTAGTGGCAAGCGCCTGAGTCTTGGAGTCTCTTAAACTCCAGATTTCCTGGCCGGGGATCGTGGGCATGGGGATCTTGGAGTCATCCAAGGCTGCGTCCCAGCGGGACGCACCGCGGACCAAATAATCGAAGACCTCTTGGGGGACTTTTTCGTGGAGCAACGTCAAGGATTGTTCTGGTGTACCGTCCATGGGTTGCAGGTCGCATAGCATGGTGATCATGACCAAGAACGAGTCGCTGGGCTTCCAGGCTTCGGGGGTGGCTTGCAGAACTTGGTACTCGAACGGTTCGTCGTCGAGCCGTTGCAAGCCTTCGTTTGCCCCCCGGGTGTAGGCATCCAAGATTTCTTTTTGTTCGTTCTCCACCTTGGCGTAGATTTGCTCGGCCATCGAAGCAAATCGATGCTTGCGAAACCGCTTGTCGGCTCCGACGGCCGATTTCCCGACCAGTTCGGCTAGCCGTCCTGTAGGGACGCGGCGGAGCAAGTCCATTTGAAAGAATCGGTCTTGGGCGTGCACAAAGCCCAGAGCGTAGGCTGCATCGGAACGGGATTTGGCATGGATTGTCGGTATTCCTTGCGCATCGCGTTGGATTTTTACCGATTGCTCGACATGCTCGGTGGCTTGGCGTCCGTTAAGGTTTGGCAAGCTGGATCGGATTTTCCAGGTTCCAAGTGCGCTGGTCGAGAAGACTAGTAGGCAGCTTGCGATGGCGGTTCGTTTGGCTGCCCTCCGAAACCTTTTGGGCCTGTACTGCTCGGTGGGTATCGGTTCGAGATGGACAGGATCGCTCGAGGATTCAGGATGCATCGGACGGGCTCGTAGGAATCGTGAGGCTGGTCAAACGGGAGAAGGATGCCGAGTATAGCCGGAGTTTCAGCGCTCTGCGAATTGGCTCACTGGGGTAAAGACACCATCGTTTTCATCGGCGATGAGCTTCAGGGGTCCAGCCCCGATCGGGCTGTGCAACAGAACGGTATGGATTGGAATGGCGACTTTGCTGTTGACTTGCTCGGACTTGATTCGGTTATGGATCCGCAGTTCCTGCACGGTCGTGTCCTGGATCTCGCCATCGGAGAGCAAGAAGATCGCATCGGGTTTTAAACCCAGGGCGATACCGATGCTTGAGGCCGGACGGGTGGAGCCTTGGTGTTGGATTCCGTTGATCCAAGTGTTGAGTCGATAGAGACTTTCGTCAGTTGGGGGAAGGAATTTTCCGATCGGCGGCAACGTGTTGAACATCGGATGGGCGCTGATATCAAAACTGATCACAAAAAACTCTTGGTCTGGCGAGAGCCCACGGATCGCTCGGGTCAACTCACGTCTCAAGGTGGGCCAGCGAGTTCCTTCGAGCATCGATGAGGAACTATCGATCACAAAGACGAACCGTTGCCCCGGAGCATACGTTCCAAAGAACGAGGCTCCGTAGCCTTGGTCTGAAGTGTCCTTTGGCGATTTCGACACCGCTCCTGAGGCCAAAGCTGCTGCGGCCGCTTCGGCACCCGTCGCCGAGGGTCCCGAGGCGATCAGATCCCCACGATCGAGCAAGTAGTCCGATGCGTTGTTTGCTAACGAGGTCAACTTGGATACGACCGCTTCGGTCTCGACGGTCGGTGTGAGGGGTTGGGTTTCTTGAGTATCGTTGGTTTTTACGCTGCTTGAGAGATCCAACTGCGTCATTTCCGCTTCGAGCGACTCGTTGCTCGAAGCGACCAGCAGAAAGATTCCCGATCCGTTTTTGCCACCTGCCCCGATCAGGGCCAGTGCCATGCCAAGGAGCACAATAAGATGCACGCAAAGACTCAAAAGGATCGCGCTGAGCGACTTGTTGAGACTACCGAGTTTTACCGAGGACTCCTGAGTCGGCATGCTCCGTGGCGGTGGAACCGGCGGCTGGATTTGCTCTGATTGACTCACGGTTGCTTGACTCACGGTGGCTTGACTCATGATGGTCCGAGGTTCCGAGACCGCTCAGCGAGGGAAGCGAAAACCGGGCTTGGGGATGAAGCGATAGGTGCCACCGTTTTGGTTAGCCAACAATTGCATCGAGCCTTGGAATTCTTCTCGAAAGAAATGGATGACATGGATCGGGACCTCAGTGCCTCCATCGGATAAAAATCCGTTGGAGGTGTTGAGATTGCGTACCCTCTGTGTCCAATTATCCATTTTCGTATCGCCGTCGAACAGTAGGAAAATGCCATCCGGCTGGAATTCCAAGGCGGATTCAATGGCATCGATCGGTGGCCTACCATCCTTTTGAATCGTAACTTTCCGGAGCCATTCGACAGCTTTTTCAATGTTTTCCTCAGTTGCGCTCACCGGTCCATCGAGTTTTTGGCCGAGTTCAAGCTCCAGATGCATGACCTCTCCGCCGAAAAAGACCAAGCCAAAGCGCTGCTTGGGTTTCATCGATCGAAGGGACCTTAGAATCTCCTCCTTGGCCGCATCGAAGGCCCCATCGCGTCGCATGCTTGGCGATGCATCGACGACGTAGACGAATCGGTTGCCCGTGGCCTTCGACCCAAAGAACTCCGCTCCCTCGACCATCTTCGTTCCACTGGCTCGGGCAGTGCTCATCTGCTGGGAGATCGAACTGACGGCTCCAATCGCTTCGATTCCCAAGTCGACCTGGTCGACCGAAATCGAATCGGCGTTGACTTCGATCGCCGTGCTCGATGTTTCGGGTGTCGTGATCGCCGGACTGTCGGTAGGGGTCGTCTGGAGTTCGGAGATCGATTCCATCGGTGTTTCTATCAGAACATCCTCCGATTCGACCGTCCCTGCCACGATGCTCAAGATCGGGATGCTCTGGACTTGGACGACCACCCATAATCCCAAGATCATCAGCAAGGCAAGGTGGACCCCAAGGCTGATGAAAACCTCCGCACCGTGTTTCGAACGCCTCGGCTTTTTAATGCCAAGGATGCTTGAGGCCCCTTGGGCAAGCGACGATTTGGCTAACGCCTTGAGAGCGGCTTTTCCAGGCGTGGGCTTTGGCTGCACGGCATTGGGCTGTGCAGGCTTGGGCTGTGCAGGCTTGGGCTGTGAAGGCTTGGGCTGTGAAGGCTTGGGCTGTGCAGGCTTGGGCACAATCGTTTTGGCCTTCTCGGGGGTCTTCTCGGGGGTCTTCTCGGGGGTCTTCTCGGGGGTCTTCTCGGGGGTCTTCTCGGGGGTCTTCTCGGGGGCTGCGATCTGTGGAAGAACCGTCGGTTCCTCGGGCAATCCGACCGCAGCATTCTGGAGTTGGGAATGTTTGGTTTGAGCCAACCACTCCTTGGGATCGATCTTGGCCTCGAGCAGCGGGTCGTTCAGAGCCCAAGGCTCGTGCTCCATCGCTTCCATGAGCGATTGTAGTTTTGATTCGTCACCGCATTCGGCAAGGGCGATTGCCTCCTTAAGCGACGCTGCCGCTGCGCGGTACCGCGCGGCTTGCTCTCGACATTCGAGGGCTTGATAGACCAACCTTCCTCGCTCGATCAATCGTTCTTGTAGCATGGCAAGAGTCCCTGTAGGGGCCTTTGGTGGAACGCAGAAAACAGACGTTTTTTTCGTCTGCTCTCTATTCTCCAAATTCTTGCAAAAGATACCCGGATTTGGTTCAAATCCTTTTGAGCCACCCGAGCACACTCGAGCGCGCTTGGCGGATTTCCTCAGGTAAATCCGCGTTTTTTCCCCCTGCAACCAGTAGCGTAGCAATCGGCATCCCTTCGGAAAAATCAACTCCAAGGGGGTCCGATTGCGGGATATCTGCGATGCAAAAATCGGCAGTTTCCAGTTCCCTCAGGGTTCCATGCCAGCGTGAACGCCACAATCGATCGATTTCAGAGGCGCTCAGATGCATCGCATGCGGGGCGTAGAGGATCCCTTTTGCGACCTGCCCTGGACCCGGCAATCCCGGGCTTGGTACGCTGTACAACGCATCTGCGGGGGTTTTCGATTCTGCGAGGACAATTCTCAAATGCTCGTTCATCCACGAGAATCCTTGGAGCGTTTCGTGCAACTCCATGCTCGCCGACCAGCGTGGGTTGATTTCCAAGAGCCACAGCTGGCCTTGGGGGTCGATCTGAAAATCGGCTTGCCATAAACCCCGGATCCCGGTCTCTTGAGCCACGATTTTTGCGAAACGCTCAAGCGACGCATGCACAGACGGGCTTACCGAGTAGGGAGCAAGACTTCCTCGGTAGATCCATGGCAGTGGGGCATCGAGTTCCTCGGCCTGGATCGATCGAGCGATCCCGACGATACGAGTTCCATCTGGCTGAGTTCCATCAGGAGTCTGCGCGTTGGGATTCCCCAGGACGCGATCAGTGCAGTAGCTAACTCCGATCGATACGCCTGGTACATACTGCTGGAGATACCACTGGTTTGCAGATTGGCTACCTGGGGTCGGCTCGATGCTGTCGCTCTCGAAGGCGCGTATGTGGACGCCACCTGCACGAGCGAGGGGCTTGAGCAACCAACGCTGCGAATGATCCGAGTCGAGACTCGGGTGGGTCGACGGGTCGGAAAGGTTTTCAATCGTTGCGGGCCATCCGATGCGGCTTTCAAAGGCCCAGCGTTGCCAGGAAGCGATCGCTCGGAGTTGGCGCAGCGAATCGCCTGTTACTCCGCATCGCATCCCTTGGTCGATCCGTCGTTGGACAAAATCAGGCTGGTTCTCCATGCCTCCGCAGAGTACCAGAGGTAAGCCTTGCAAATCGGCTAGGTCTTCGGGAGAGGCCTCTGGGAAATCCGCAAGGGACCTTGCCTGGGCGATCGCTAGCAAGTCTGCATCGAGGAAGTCATCCCAAGCGAGGATTCTGGTGCATCGTGCACGAGCGGCCGATTGGGCCGCAGCGCGGCACGAAGACCCGATCAAACAGATGCTTGGCGTAGATTCAGGATTCATGGCATCGGACCGAGACAACGGACGCTTCCTTTGAAGCTAATCCTTGCCGATGTGCTTGACCTGTTCCCAGAATTTATCGAAGGCGCCTTCTTTGTGGAAGTCGGGGCTGTTGTCGATATCATGGCACTCCAAGCATTTGTCTTGGGCGTTGCTGAGCGTCAATCGCATCGCGGTGCGCAGTTCTTCGAGTTGCTTTTTATCGGCACTGGCGTCCTCTTCGGCACGGACATGTTCGGAGCCTGGTCCATGGCAATTTTCACAACCGTTTCCGTGCAGGTCTATGGACCCCTCGAGCGTCTGGTAACCGGACTTATAAGGCCGATACTTTTGGGGGTTCCAACCGGTGACATGGCAAGAAATGCATTCGGGGTCAAAGTGCCTTGCCATCGATCGTTCGGGAGGATGGACGATCGATTCGGTCGCGTGTGCATGCGGGGTTTTTTCCCAGATCGCATGGGCGGTAGTATGGCACTCTCCACACTTGGATGTCCCCACGAATTCGTTTCCCGTCGGATGGGTCGCAGGTCTTAACCCCAAGGCAGCGAAGTTCTCATCGGACTTGTTGCGCAACTCGTCTTGGTACTTTTCGAAAAGCTCGAGCATCCGAGGAGAGTCCTCGAACTGCGAGCTCAAGGCGATGCGTTGATAGCGGGTCGATTGCGTGGGATCCTCAAAAAGCCCAACGATCCCGGCATACATCCCCTTGGTACCGACTTGGATGATCTCGGATGAAGTCCCCGGGAGCACCTCGGGTCGATAAGTCGGTTCACCGAAGCCGCCGGTGGTGATGACCAATTGGAAGCCTGCAACGGCCTGGACGATCTTCTTGGTCTCGTCCAAGCTCGCGTTAGCGATGAGGATTTGGTAGTCGCATTCCTCAGCTCGGAGTTTCTCAGCGACCTCTTGGAGGGCTGGGATGGCCGGCGCGACGCTGTAGAAGTCCTGCTTGGTTTGCCCCTGGGCTTTGAGACTCTCTTCTCCCAAAACAGCGGTGATTCCGATTTTGCGCGGTTTCTTGTCGGGGCCTTGGACGGTCACGACCTTGTATTTCAAATCCTGATCTGGCAACATGCTGACATTGGCCGAGACGAACAGGTTGTTGTTGCCGTTTTCGTCGAGAATCGATACGAGAATGTTGTCCGACAGGAGCAAGTCTTTAACGCCGCAGGTGCTTGCGACGTATCCCATTTGCCGAAGGGCTTGGGCCGACCAGTTGAACTTGATCTCCGATTGGGTCCCATCGCGACGGACTTGGTCGCCGGCATCGACAGCCAAGACTTGCCAGCCTCGGTTATTGAGGCTCGTGAGCAGGGTGTCTTTGCGATTGATGCCCCCTTTTTGGTTGGCCAGACCGGTGCAGCCGCAGGGTTCAAGATAGCCACTTTGGTTTCCGGTGACATAGAAAACCAGCCAGGGATCTTTCCAACCTTCGGCGATTTTTTGGTTCTTTTCCTCCTCGGTCGCGACGGTTATCGGCGGTTGGGAGTCGGGGTTGCGTTGACCGAGTTGCAGGCGCGGGGGTTGGGCCCACAGTAAGCTTCCCAAGACGCTCAGGGTGGTGCTAACAGCCAGCAGTTTCCAAAGCGTGCGTTTCACAGACTAGCTCTTGCGTTTCGACAGTGATCAATCCTCGGTCAAACGGAACTTTAAGTACATCGGAATCGTCGGTGAGGTTTCCATATCCGTTTCGATGACGATTTTACCGAAATCCTTGCTAAAGGTCCCATCGAATTCGACTGGATCGCTTCCAGCGGGGATTTCCAAGAGGATTGGATAGATCCGCTGGGTTGCAGAAACCTTGGGCGTCCCGATCGAGGCCTTGAGTTGTTCCGGCACAACTTTACCAATCCTCACATTCGGATCGCCTTGAAACTCTTCGGTTCGGATCGAGAGCATGAAACTCTTTTTGATTCCCTGCGAGGATTTTGCCGTCCCGATCGTCAAGATATTTCGGGTTTCGTTGTAATCATCGCCGGCGATGATCCGAACTGGGGTCACTACCCGGCCACGCACGTTGTACATGAGGAACTCTTCGTCGGGCCCGCCTTCGGTGCGTCGAGCGATTTGCAGGTCGAGGTTCAGGGGCCCGGCGGGCAGTCCGGGCAGCAAAATCATCTTGCAATCGGTGTAGCGGCGGGCGTCGGCAAGGTCTGGAAATTGGCCTGGCTCAATAATAACTTCTTCTTGGGCCTCGAACCGGACTTTCTTCGACAAGATCGAATCCTTGACTTGCCCTCCGCCGATGTTCATCGGGACGGATTGGAAAGAGTAGATGCGGAATTTGATTTCGTTTTCCTGGCTCGAAAGCAGATCGCCGACGCTGTGGGCTGGCGGATCGAAGATGTAGGCTTGGCCGATTCGGCCACGGATGACGAGTTTGATTTCTTCTTGGCTCGGGCAATCGCTACCGATGGTGGCCGTTTGGGAGAAATCATCGAGGATGCTTTCGGCTTTCCATTCGAGTTCGACGTCGGTTTGCTCATCGGGCTTGAGCGTCGCTTCGGTGAATTTGCCGACGGTGCACTTGCAGGTACTGGCCTTGAACCAAATCTTCGCATCGGCTTGGCCGACGTTTTTGAAGACAAATTTATGGGACCGTTTGGTCCCCTTCATCATCATTCCGAAATCGAGTTCAGCCCCGTTGACGACGGTGATCTTGCCGACCTTTTGGGAACTTAGCTTTTGAACTTCCGATTGGATCGCCGCGCTACCGGCCTCGGTAGTAACCCCTTTGGCGCTACCCATTAGGTTCTTGACCCCTGAGAAACGCATGTCGTGATCGAACTTGGCCAGCCCAAACCCTAGAGCGATGCAGGAAAATAGGAGGATAAGACTGCGCATGATGCCGGGTAGAAAAAGGAAAAGGAGCTAGGGGTTCTTGAAAAAGCTACGCAGCATTTGCCGAACAGGTTCACCCGGAACCGAATCGTTGCGATCGAGGAGTTTCTTGACCGCATCCCATTGGGGGCTCGATTCCTCAGGGATTTTCTTGGCCGACTTGGCTCGGTCTTCGATTAGGGGTGCCAATTCGTGGGGGATCCAGACGCGGGCCGCCTCGATTTTTCGGTCGCGATGCTTGGTTTCCCGATCGATTTCTTCGGCTTGATCGAGCCTCGCTTCGCATACTTTCCAATTGCCCAACATCGCAGCGACGATGGCCGTCTGCAGATGCAATTCGGCGTTGGCCGGCGCGTACTTGGTCGCCTCCTGGTAGTACCGCAAGGAGTCTTCTTGAAGCTGTGTTCCGATCGTGCGAGTGGCCGTCGGTCGATCGGCACCACCCCGGGATCGGCCTGCACCGCTGGCCGATGGCCCTCGGAGGGCCGGCCCTCCTCCTTGGCGGCGAAACGCCATTTCTTCGGCAAGGGACGTGTCAAGCGTTTGACCGATCGAGGTTCGCAACGACTCGACGGCCGCGTCGGCATAGGCCGTCGAATCCTTAGGGCTCCGTTCGATGAGAAACTTGCAGGCTTGCTGGAACTGGTGCAACCAACTGGCTTTTTCCGATACCGGAATATCCGAATCCATCACCGCCCCAGAGAACTCCATACCCCATCGCGCCAAATCGGGATCCAGAGGAGCCGAGGTGACCCGAGCAAAGTACTCGTCGACGCTTGGCAAGCTTTGGTCTGCAATGGCATTGTCGAGCAGCAGCCGACCGGTTTTGTTGTCTTTGGGGAAGGATGCGTAAACACGCTGCGTTTGGTACCACGGCATGGCCATCGACCAGCCCCACAGACCTAGCAACGCCGCAGCGGCAAGGACACTCTTGGAGCGCCCAAGCCTACCGAGTTGGGTGACCGATTGTGGCGACTCGATCCAATTCGCACCGGCAATCCATAACCCCATAGCGATCGCAGGCGAGATCATCGTCCCGGGGAACATCCAACCTCCGGATGCTAGGAAGTGGACCATGACTCCTAGGAACGAGACGAGCAACAAGATCGGCTGGTTCTTAACAAGCAGATGCACCGAAGCGACCGCCGCAGGGTTGCGGGTCAGCCAATATCCAAAAGCCGAGGCTCCAGCCAGGACGATCGCCGTGCCATAGAGTTCCAGATCGCCAGCGGTGAAAAAGGCGTACAGAAAGACCAAGATCGCCGCGATCATCGCTCCGCCCCAAAAAAATAGCGAGCCGTATTTCGAAGCATCGCTTGCTTCGCTAGCGATGGGTTCGCTTAACGTTTCGGCGGTAAAAATCCGCTGACGAAGTCGGAAAAAGGCCAAGCAAGTCAGAAGCAGGACCGTCAGACCCAGCAGCGCCAAGCCCCCGCTGTGGGCAAGCTCCAGCAGGAAGTTATGCGGATCTGCAGGCGATTCCGAAGCGGTGATCGATTTAACTTGCAGATAAGTCGTCTGAAAGTTCAGCGAACCGAAACCCAACCAAGGTTGCTCGGTGATCAGCGCGCAAGCTCCGCGCCAGTAGTCCATCCGATACGCCAGCGATTTGCCCGCCTCTTGGAAGATCAACGGGTCGATCGCATAGACCGCACCGAAGACGACCAACAGCAAACCAGCGATCCCGCCGAGAATCCCAGGCTTCTGTTTGATCCATCGGCTCAGATCGCTTCGCAGGACCGGATCGAGCAACATCGCAAGGACCGTTGAGAGTCCGGTTGCAAGCCAAGCCGTCCGGCTTTTGGTCAGCAGCAGAGCCAAAGCCGTGGCGATTACCAGCACCAACGGGATGAGCCACGGGATGAGCCTAACGGGCTGATCTGAAAGTTTGCTATCTGAAAACTTGTTTGCGGAGCTAACCTGGGAGCTAACCTGGGTTAGCGCCTCTGGGGATCGACGAAAACCCTGGAGCATCCAACCGAGCCACAGCGGCCAGAGGGCCACGAGAAAGCCGGCATAGGAATTGGCCAAGGCAAAGACACTCAGGACCTCGGTGCTCTCGATGCGATTGACGATCAGCACTGCGGCCGCCGAATCCGGATCGATGTTGTTTCGTTGCAAGTATCCTATGCGATCCTTAGTCAACTGGAATTGCTGGGCTGGCTGGAGCACAGCGTATTCCCAAAAGCCCCATAAAATCACAAATAGGGCGATGACCCACCAGAGCTTGAGCAACCTTGCGGCGCCTTGCGGGCTACGTGCCAACCATGCGACCGTGGGGATCAAGCACCACAGGGCCGTCGATTGCCAGAATCCGTAGATCGCATTCCTTGAGTTGACCCGTCCGATCGAGTAGCCGGTGACCAAAGCGTGCCAAGCGACAACCATCGCGATAAGCAACCATAGGACCGACATGCGTTGCGAGGCGCCCGTTGTGACGACGGAACCTGCAACGATCGTGGCGAAGAAAAAGGCCGCCAGCGAAAGGCCGATATGCCAGAACGATTCCCCTTTGGCAACCGATGTGGCCGTGTCGCAGGGCCACCACAGCGAAAGGACCAATAGGACCGAAAGCAACCCCAACGAGACCGCTTGAGCAACATGCCCCAAAGAGGACTTGGGCTCGAGCGACACAGGACTCGAATGCAAAACCGTTGAATCAGAGGCAATCGAAGAAGACATCGAGGTATCGTCGTGTAAAAGTCTTGAAAAAGTCGTTTAGCAGATCCGCGAAGTTGGCGGAACGAACAATAAACTATGAAACTATGGATTTTTTTTGCTTGTGAAACTCTCTAGCAACGCGATCCAGGCCATCATCGCAAGGACGATCCCGAGCACCAGACCCGCGCCGATCCAATCGGTTCGAGGCAAAAGCAGCGCGCCCAAGGAGCACGTGAGCGTCGCGAGGTAAATCGCCCCGACAGCTTGCTTCTTGGTCATCCCAAGCTCGACGAGTCGGTGGGAAAAATGCTTTTTATCGGCTTGAAACGGGCTGCGACCCTCCCGCAATCGAATCGCGATGACGCTCAAAGTATCATAGATTGGCACCGCTAACAAACACAGCGGAGCAAAGACCGCATGGGGAGCCTGCCCCTGGGCTCCCGAATAAGTACATAACAAAGTGGTCACCGCAATCCAGTAGCCGACAAAGTAGCTTCCTGAATCCCCCATGAAGATCGAGGCCGGGGGCCAATTGTGCTTGAGGAAACCCAGCAATCCTCCCAGTAGGGCCAGGACCATGATCGCCACAAACCACTGCGGTTGGCCTTGGGCCGGCTCGGGCAAGCTGAGCAACATCAGGGCCAGCATTCCCGAAACGATCGCTGCGACCCCGGCGCTCAAGGCGTCCATGTTGTCGAGCATATTGAAGGAATTGATCAGCATGACGATCCAAAAGACGCTCAGGATCGGGGTCAACCAAGGAAGATCGATGTAGGCCGTCAATTGGAGTTTCAGTCCATAGACGACGGTAGCGGCGACTGCAAATTCCACGGCAATACGCACTCTCCAATCGAGCCCAAAGCGATCGTCCATGAGCCCCAAAAGGGCAACGACCGAGCCGCCTGCAAGCAGCAGCCAGATCGAACCGAGCTTGGACCACATCCCGGGTACCATCTCCATGAGGCCTGCCGGTAGGGTCTGCTCTAGGAGGCTTGGCCAGGTATTGGCCACGGCCACGGCGAGGGTTCCGAAGGAAAAGACCGACAAGACGCCCAGCCAGATCCCCAGTCCACCTCCGCGTGGGATCGGGCTCGTGTGGACCTTACGCTCGTTGGGAAGATCGATCAGCCCCATCCCAAGGGCATGCTTTTTGACCCAACCGACGATTCCCAGCGATACGGCAAAGGCAACGAGTACCACGCCGAACATCGCCGCACCGAAGATCATTTGGCTACGGCTCATGAATCGCTTCCCATGGGACTTCCAGAGGCCAGATTGTTGGTAAAACCCTTGCGGGCAAGCTTTAGAAATTCCAAGATGTCCGGGCGTTGATAGTCGGTATAGGTCCAAGGCATCGGCGTCCATGCTTGATCGCGAAAGGCCAAGGTCACCTCCGCGTAGATGCCATCGCGAAGGTAGATCCGATGCTCGCGGTTTTTCGTCGACGCCAAAACCAATTTCGTCATGCTCAAATAACCCGGATCGATATTGATCAGCCGTTTCGACCCGTCGTGGTGCAAGGCAAGTTCCTCGGTCCAGTCCTGCTCCCAAGAGTTCGTTCGCAGTTTGTCGGCCGCTAGGTCTGCCGGGTCGTAGGGGTCTGCAAATAGAGCCATTTGTTTTCGAAGCGATTGGGGCCGTACTTCGGCCAGTTCTTCGGCACTTTTTTCGGCAAGTTCTTCAGGCTGCGGCACGAGCATGGTTTTGAAGTAGTAAGGCGATTCGACGAAATCGAACGCTTGGCCCAAGGCCGCGATTTTGCCCCAGTGCCCCTGGAGTCGTTCCAAGGCAATCTGAAGAAAACGATCCTCGGCAGAAAAAACGGCCACGAATCGAACGCTAGGGGGTGGCTTTTTGATCAGCCCCATCGGGGTATCCTCTCTGGGTTGGGCTCGGCGAGATGCTCGGGAATAGGTACAGTATTACGTATGGAATCGAATTTAGGCTCACCCCAACCAAGCACATCTCGGCCCCCGAAACCGGTACAAATCGGTTCGATGGCAGTTTATCCGCCGATTTTCCAGGCCCCGATGGCAGGCTATACCAATTATGCCTACCGTCAGATCGTGCGTGAGTTTGGCGGAGCGGGCCTCCAAGCCACCGAAATGGTCAACGCCCGGGGGTTTGTATGGCTCGATGAACACGACTGCGAGCACCCCGAACGCCTCTGGGGAATCGCCCAAGAGCCCAGACCCCTGGCCGTACAGATCTGGGACAATGATCCTGAGACGATGGCCAAGGTCGGCCGTCGGCTCGTCGAGGAATACCGCGTAAGCGTCGTGGACATCAATTTCGGCTGCCCGGTCAAGCAAGTCACCGAAAAAGCCCACAGCGGCTCGTACCTGCTTCGCGACCCGCAACGCATGTACGCGATCATTTCCCGGCTCGTCGAAGCCTGCTGGCCCACGCCGGTGACGGCCAAGATGCGGCTCGGATGCACGCGCGACACGATGAACCACATCGAGGTGGCCAAGACCGTCGAGCGTGCCGGTGCAGCGGCTCTGACCGTCCACGGCCGGACGGCCGAAGACTTCTTCAAAGGCTCTGCCGACTGGGATCGCATCTCGGAAATCAAACAGCACCTTGACCACATGCCGATCATCGGCAACGGCGATTTGGAAACAGCTGAGCAAGTCCTGTTTGCCTACCAAAACTACGATGTCGACGGAATCATGATCGCGCGCGCTAGCCTGGGCAAGCCTTGGCTATTTGCCCAAGCCGCTGCGGCCCTCGAAGGCCGAGCGATCCCACCGGATCCCTCGATCGAAGAACAGCGCAAGATCATGCTCCACCACTACGACCTGGTCGTCGAACGCTTCGGTGTCCACCGCGGTACGATGCTTATGCGAAAATTCGCTTGCTGCTACGCGCAAAGCAAACACGGTGCTCGACACTTCCGTGCCCACATCTCGCGGGTCGAAAACCAAGAGCAATTCTACGAAGTGGTCGAAAGGTATTTCCCCAGACACACCGAGATCGACGCCCAAGCCCCCGCAGAACCTGCATGCGATCGAGAGAATATCGATCCGATTTGCAACCTCTCGTGACTCACGTTTCCATGATTTCTCAATGAAAGGCAATTGTCCCATGAAGTTATTCGAAGGCAAAAAAGGACTGATTCTCGGAGTGGCGAACGATCGCTCGATCGCTTGGGCCATCGCCAAAGAGATCATGGAACAAGGTGGCATTTGCGGTTTCTCTCATTTGCCAGACAAGCCCGATGACGAAAAGAAAAAGAACCGCCTTCGCGTCAGCAAGTGCGTCGATCAATACCCGGCACAAACGGCCTTCCTAAGACCCTTGGATGTCCAAGACGACGCACAGGTCAAGGACTTCATGGATGCGGCGGCTAAGGATTTCGGGCAGATCGACTTTCTGCTCCACTCCATCGCGTTTGCCGATCGAGACGATCTATCGCGAGACACCGTCGAGACCAGCCGCGCAGGCTTCAAACTGGCCATGGACGTGAGTGTCTATAGCTTGATCTCGGTGACCAACGCAGCCCGCGGGATGCTCAAAGCCGATTCCTCCGTCCTGACGATGACCTACTTCGGCGGCGAAAAATGCGTCCCTGGATACAACGTCATGGGGATCTGCAAAGCTGCCCTCGATGCGACCATCAGATACCTTGCCTACGATCTTGGTCCCAAGGGCATCCGAGTCAACGGCGTAAGCGCAGGTCCGCTCAAGACCCTTGCCGGAGTTGCCGCCGGAGTCGGCGAGATGCAAGAGTACTACGACTACGTCGCCCCCTTGGGCCGCTGCGTGACGCACGAAGAAGTCGGCCGCTCCGGATCGTATCTGTTGAGCTCCTACAGCAGCGGTATCACCGGTGAAATCCTTCACGTCGATTCAGGCTACAACATCATGGGTAGCCCAGGTCGATTGCTCGAACAGTTCCGCAAAGGAAGCTGATCGGCTCACTTTGCTCACTGCGATCCCTGTGCTCACTGTGCTCACTGCGATCACTGCGATCACTGCGATCACTGTGCTCATGCCCGAACTTGCATCGACAAATGCTTGCGCCAGTTCGGGTTGTCAAGCTTGGGGTGATCGGTCCGCAGGTGCACTCCACGGGATTCGGTTCTGGTCAAGGCTGCTTGGGTCATCATCAAGCTGACCGTCAGCATGTTCTGTAGCTCCCAGCCTTCAATACCCCAGCCTTCGATCTCCCCGGGCTGGTGCGAGAGCACATAGCTGCTGTAGCGTTTGAATTGCTGAAGGGCTTCTTCGAGCCTCTGCTCGGTGCGTTGCACGCCCACGTGCCGCCACATCAACGAACGCACCGAATTGCGAATATCCGCAAGATCGATATGCTGGGGGTCTGCAGTCTGCATCGGGTTTTTGATCGGCAAAACGCTCAAGGTTACCGCGGGGTCTTGCAAGGCTGCCGCCGAGGCATTGCGGCCAGCCACAGCCCCGTAGACTAAACCTTCCAGAAGGCTGTTGGAGGCCAAACGATTCGCGCCGTGAAGGCCACTGCTGGTGACCTCGCCGGCGGCCCACAGACCCGGTAGGCTCGTTCGAGCTTGGTCGTCGACCAACGCCCCGCCGATCATGTAGTGGGCGCCTGGACGAACCGGGATCGCATCTTTGGCAATGTCCAAACCGAAGCTATGACAGACCTTGGCAATCCCCGGAAACCGTTGCCGAACATAATCCGCGTCCAGATGAGCCAAGGTCAGATAAACGCAGGCCGATTGCGTTTTTTCCATCTGAGCGACGATCGATTGACTAACCACATCGCGAGGCGCTAGTTCGAGTCGAGGATCGTAGTCCTTCATGAATCGATAGCCATGGGCATCGACCAGGTAAGCACCTTCGCCTCGGACCGCTTCGGTGATCAAGGTTCGGGAACTGCCGGCGATGTAGAGCACCGTGGGATGGAATTGCATGAATTCCATGTCTCGCATCAAAGCTCCGGCTCGCAATGCGATCGCATGTCCATCCCCCGTCGCTACGCGTGGATTGGTCGATTCGCGGAAAACCTGACCACATCCACCGGTGCAAAGGATGGTTTGCTTGGACCAAATCAGCACAGGGGCACGGTTTTGGATCGAAACGATCGCTCCGCAGCATTGCTCGTCGTAGGTCAAAAGGTCGATGGTGTAAGCTTCCTCGCAGACCTCGACGTTCGAGAGACTGCGTGTGTGCTGGATCATCGCGCGCATGATCTCTTTGCCGGTCGCATCCCCAAGGGCATGGATGATGCGTTGATGCGAGTGGCCACCTTCGCGACCCAGGATCAACGCGCCATCGAGTTGGTCGAACCGTGTTCCCCACCGGATCAGCTCGGCGACCCGCTCGGGAGCTTCGCGGACGACCATCTCGACGGTCCTGGTGTCACACAAATCGCAACCGGCCACGAGCGTATCCTGGATGTGATTGTCAAACCGATCTTCCGGATCCCACACGCTGGCGATTCCACCTTGGGCATAGGCGCTGTTGGATTCCTCGACCTTGTCCTTCGTCAAGATCATCGTCCGAAGGGACGGATCGATCTCTTGGGCAGCCCGCATTCCCGCAAGCCCACCGCCTATGATTAGCACATCGGTAAAGTAGTGCCCCATGCGCTTCGGATCGATCGCCACGAGGTATCTAGGGATCCATCGGGACCACTCGGAGTGGATCATCTGGGTCGGTAGCATCGGATTGTGCAACGCAGGTTCCATGGTCGATTCTCTTGCCATTAACGCTATGGTCCAGCCAAGCTGGCTTTCGGGTAGGACTACGGGTGCTTCTTGTCGGGCCGGTCATCATCAAACGCATCGTCATCCAACTCGTCATCCAATTCGTCATCCAATTCGTCATCCAATTCGTCATCCAATTCGTCGTCCAACTCGTCGTCATCGTGCGATTTATGCCCAGGACGAAGCGGATCATCCGGATCGAAGAAGAAGTCATCGAGGCCCATCGGCAGACTATTGCCTCCGAGGGCTTTGCGTTTGCGGTCGGCCAGGGCCGCCAAATCGAGGGCTTCGTCCCCCAAGCAAGCGACGATGGCCTCGTGCCAAGCCTTGTCCTTCGAGAGCGGGTGGCCGGAGTCCTGCGCGGCCAATCGCTTGATCGCGTAACGCAGGACATTGATCCCATCTCGCGCCGAGAAATCGAGTTTCAGCGAGTGGGCTTGCTGGAGAAAATCGACCGTCAGCTCCAGAATGTCCGCTTCGGCAAAAGGCAGATGGTACTCAAGGATCGCCAGCTCGTCTTTTCGGTTGGGGAATCCAACCTGGAGCGTCGGCTGGAGTCGGCTCAAGATGTAATCGGGAATTTCGTAGGTCGAGTCGTCTTGGTTCATCGTCACCGCGGCGCGGAAGTCTTGATGGGCCGAGATGGTGATCCCCGCGACGATCGATTCGACATACCGACGCTGGTCAAACAGGGGTGCCAAGGACGCCCAAGATTTTTCGTTCATTCGGTTCCCCTCGTCCAGAACGCACACGCCGCCGCGGATCATGGCCGTGACCATCGCAGAAGCGTGGTAAGCGATCTTGCCGTTGCTGGCCAGGACCGGGGTGACCAGCAGGTCTTCAGGCCGTGTGTCGGCGGTGCATTGGAAGATGTAGAGTTCCTGTTGACGGGCTGTCGCGGCAGCCATCGCAAGGGCCGTCTTGCCGACCCCAGGGACTCCGACGAGCCTGGGCGTCAGGGGCAAATCGCCCGGTGCGACCGTCAGCCAGCAGGCTGCCAGTTGCCTCAAGGGTTCGGACTGGCCGATCCATCGCATTGGATTCTTCACTGGATTGGCAAGCGACAGTGCCACTCCGTCGATCGTAACCGATTGACTCATCGATGCTTTCTCTTTTTTGGTTCAGTAAAATATCTTGTCGATCGGATCCCCGGTCGAAATTGCAAGCGGTCGTCCTTGGGTGTCGAAGACTTCGGCGTGCGGGTCGATCCCCAGAGCCCAGTAGAGGGTCGCGGCGATGTCTTCGGGGCCGACGGGATCCGAGGCAGGATAAGCCCCTTTCGCGTCGCTAGCGCCGTAAATCGCACCTCCTTGTATCCCACCACCTGACATCATCACAGTGTAGCAATCGGGCCAGTGCCCTCGCCCTTTTCCATCCCGATCACCGACTTGCGGGCTCCGACCGAACTCACCCATCCACAGCACGAGTGTATCATCGAGCAGGCCATGGGACTCGAGGTCCTCGATCAGCGTCGGGACGGTCTGGTCGCTCATCGGGAGCAACCGCTCGCGAAGGTCCTTGAAGTTCTCTTGATGGGTGTCCCATCCCTCGCTCCCCTTGCCGCCGATGCTTTGGGAAAAGTAGACCGTGACGAACCGCACGCCGGATTGAACGAGCCTTCGTGCCAGCAGGCAGGATTGGCCATAGGTCGATCGACCGTAGGCATCGCGCAGCGCGGGGTCTTCGCTTCCGAGGTCTAGGGCGTCTCTTAAGCCGGTCGATGAAAGGATCTTCAATGCTTGCTGCTGGAGTTGGTCCAAGCCTCTTGCGTCGGACGACTGCTCGATGAGCCGTTTTTCCTGATCGATCAGTTCGACCAAACCGCGACGTCTTTCCAGACGGGCCAAATCGATGTTCGCAGGAAGCTGTAATTCCGGCAAACCGAACTCGGCGGAATTCGGATCGGCTTGGAAAAAATAAGGGTCGTATTGCTTACCTAAAAAACTAGCGTGCTGTCCAGGGGCAATCGCCCCGTCGCGCAGCACGTGAGGATAAGCCACAAAGGTTGGGACGCCAGGAACCGGTTCGGAAAACCTTGCGACACTCGATCCGAAAGCCGGAAAGAGTTCAAGGGTATCGCGAAGTCGGATGTCGTCGGTCGCCGGCCGTTTTCCGGTCAAGGAGTAGTAGCAAGCCGGATTGTGATTTTTCATGTCGTGATGGACGCTGCGGATCTGGGCCCAGCGGTCGAGCTGCGCTCCCCAACGGGGCAAGTATTCGCAGACCGGCGAGCCGGCAACGGCCGACGAGATGGACTTGAACTCCCCACGGATTCCATCGGGCGCATCTGGCTTCATATCGAACGTATCGATATGGCTCGGCCCACCGTACTGATGCAGAAAGATCACGCTCTTGGCTCGGGCCTTGCGCGTCGTAGTCTCGCTTGCAGGTTTCCCGCTTGCAGGTTTCCCGAGCGCCGAGAGGTTCAAACCACCGCCGAGGAGTCCGGCGAGTCCAAACTGACTGGCTTGCAACAAGCATTGCCGACGGTGGATCGATCGTTGGAATTCCAGACATCCTTTAGCCACGGTTAGGCCCTTTGTCGGTGCTGAGCATCGGGATAGTAAACCTTGCGAAAACATGAATCATGAAAAATCTCCTCGGCTCGATTCATCGGCCTAGTGTCAGCGAAGCATCATGAATTCTTTGCTGTTGAGCAGCGCCCACATAAGATCCTCCAAGACCGTGCGCTGGGAAGCCGGATCCGGATTGGCCGTCGGCCCCAAGGCTTCAAGGCCGATGCCAAGCTCTCGTTCGGAAGGTTTTCTGGACAAAGCTCTAAGGAATAACTCCTCGATGACTTGCTCAGGACGCATCGCATTTGCATCCCCTTTGGCATGCATCTGGAGTTGCTGAATATACCCATCGAGTCGATTGCTAGACGAGGCGATTTTGTCTCGGATTTCGACTCCATTGGTCATGGCCAAGGATTGCCCTAGGGAGATCTGGCTGGACCGTTCGCATTCGCACACCAACAATCGATTCGGTTTCCCAAAGGTGGTCAAAAAGCCTGGCTTCTTGGGAATGCCCGGCATTCGCATGGCGCTATAAACGGTCGAATTGTCTTCATCTCCGGTGCGAAGCGGGCTCGCAACGCCTGTTACCTCGCTGATCGCATCCATCAACGCTTCGGCTCCCAGTCGTCGAAGGGGGTAGGAGGCAAAGTAGGGAGACGTCGGCAAGAGGTTCTCATCGATCGAGTCGGCGATGCTTGCGCGGGCAAAGGTCGAGCTGGCCAAGATATCCTTCGAGAGCCGCTTGAGCGAATACCCTTGAGCTCGCAGATCGGTGGCCAGTTGGTCGAGCAGTTCCGGGTTGCTTGGTGGGTTCGATTCGCGAAAGTCATCTGGGGGATCAACGATCCCACGGCCAAAGTATTGGTACCAAATTCGGTTGGCTAGGTTGGCATCGAATTGCCGATTGTCCAGGGTAAGCCAGCTTGCAAAGTCTTGCAGGACCGTGCGGCTCGATTGGGGTTCGGAGCCCTGGGCATGGGTAAGCCCCAGCCCGGATGGACCGACCATCTTTGAGCGACCCGGATGTTTGATTTGCGGTTTTTTATCGGTAAGCGATATGACTTCATCCCCAGTGATCACATGCTTGTCCAAAGCATCCTTGGGCTTGTTGTCGATCTGTTTGCGTTCGAGCGTCGTGAAGTAGGCCGCTAAGCCGTAGTAATCGTCTTGCTTCCACCGGTCGAACGGATGGTTATGGCACTTGGCACAGGCGATGCGCACGCCGAGAAAAACCTGAGCCGACGATTCGGCGGCGACTTCCGCATCGCGGTGGGTACGATAGAACGAGGCCGGAGGATTCTCGTACGTGCTCCCGACGCTCGAGACGAGCTCGGAGATCCACTCGCGAAGCGGACGATCCGATGCGATCTGCTCGCGGAGCCACTCATGCAATAAATTCGCACCTCGGGAACTCATCACTTTGTCCTCATTGCGAATCAAGTCGCTCCAACGCATGGCCCATGCGTAGTCGAACCCAGGGTCGGCCAAAAGCTGATCGATCCAACGGTCGTCTCGCATCGGACTCGCATCGGCAAGGTACTCCAAGGTCTCTTCGGGCGAAGGGAGTCGCCCGACGGTCGCCAAAAAGAGTCTTCGCAAAAACATCCCATCGTCGGCCCGATCGGCCAAAGAGATCTGGAGTTGTTCGGACTGCTTGGCAATGGTCCGGTCGTAGGGATGGCGGGTCTCGTGAGCGACAGTGCCCTGCGCTTGGCTAGAGTTCAGGTTGGGGCTTGAGCCTCCTAGAAAGACAACGCGAGAGGCCGACCGACCGTTGAGGTAGGTAGCTCCGATCGAAAGATCCATCGCATGCTCGGCCTCGATGGTCCCGTCGCCTTGGACCTCGACGCCTGAGGGCAAGCTCGGTTCGAGCCTCGACCAGCTCGTGACATCCCGGACCGATCCGTCTGCGAATCGAGCTTGGACGATCATCCTTGCGAGCCGTTGGCCTTGGACGATGCGTTGATTGGCAGGAAAGACCTCGAGGGATGCGACGGCCGGCAGGCTCGATTGCGGAGCTCCTTGGTCAATCCAATCGAGGATCGCCCCGTAATGGGCGCTGTCGGCTGCAAAACGTTTCCCGCCCTGGTGGGCTTGCGCTGCGGTGGCTTTCGTCAGGATCAAGCTTTTGGCTGGATCGAACCGATCGATTCGACGTTGTCCGAATTCTACAGCCAGCCGGTAATAGTCAAAGAGAGGGTCATCGCCTCGGAGGCTCAGGCGAAAGCCCCCTTTCCCGTGCAGGTTGCCGTGGCAGGTTCCTAGATTGCAACCGCTTCGCGTGAGCGTCGAAATCACTTCGCGATCGAAAGCTACCGGCGAGTCGGCCGCGACGTTGAGCGTCGCTTGGGCCACGATCGGCCCAGAGGGCTGTTCGTAGCGCGCAGAGATTTGAGTCGAACCGGTCTTCAGGGCGATCCATCGACCCGCTTGGAACTGTGCAAGTTCTGGCGCCTGGGCCTCCCATGCCAACTTCTCGTCGGACGTCACATCGATCGCCGCTCCGTCGGCTCGGACCAACAACACCGCGACATGAGCCGGGTATCGCCCCGAGGTGTGCAGGACCTCGGGGAGAATTTTCAAGGTCCAGCTCTCCTGGGCACTATGGGCAGATGCCTTGCTGGAGGCTTCGTCGGGCGCTTGAGCCAGCAAGTTGCAAGAGAGGTTTAACCAAAGGCCAAGCGTCAAAAAAAGCCAAACGGCTATTCTGCCTATGCCGTGCACAGAAAAAAAACGGTGCGCAGAAAAAAAATGTCGCACGGGCAGGCATGCCGTGTTTCGCACGCGACTGCCAGACGACGACGGGGTAGCTAGCCAGGGAGCGAACACGGGTCGAGTTGTGCTTTCCATTTCGGAATTGGACACAAAGGAGTTGGAGGATCTCTAAGTATAGCTAAAGTTATGCCTTCTCGTAGTGAAAACCCGTCCTCGAATTCGAGGATCTGTCCGCTGAAGCCCTCTGAAGTATCGAAAATAATGACACAAGATGCATTCGACCGCTTTTCCAGCGCCCCGGTATCGCAACTGATCGGATTTCAGGTAGCCCAAGCGACCCAGGAGGAAAAGGAGTTGGGACTGGCCGTGGTGGCTTTGGAGGTCGACGAGCGATTGCACAACCCGATGGGCAGGGTCCACGGTGGGATCCTTGCGGCCCTGGCCGACGCGGCCATGGGGATCGCCTTTGGCCGAATGCTCGACGTCGGGCAGGACTTTTCGACGATCGATCTACAAATCCAGTACATGCGCCCGGTCACGAGCCGCTTGCTGACGGCCAAGGCAAGAGTCAAGCAGCGCGGATTGCGGATGGGGTTTGTCGAGTGCGAGATTCGAGACACTCGCGATCGGCTGATCGCTTGCTCGACATGCACCTGCACGACGATCGACATCTGACGAGCCACCAAGTCGATGCGAGCAGCTGGGCGAATCCAAAACAACGCCAATTTTAAGTAAAGGCGTGTAGAAACTGTTAGGGCGCAAGCCCAATACCGTCAAATCGACATTTGGATCATTTAAGGAAAGATTGGATTTGAATGTATTTCGGCGCATGCCGAGGGGTTTTTGAAAGCGGTTGGGCGCAAGCCCTCCGGTGAGTGCTTGCTAGATGCGTCACCGGACGGCTTGCGCCGTTCCGCTTCTAGGGAAGCGAAAGCTGCGCCGTCGATGCCAAAGGCTTAAGGCTCAGGCGATTCTCGAGATGATCAAAGAGCGGAAGCTTGCGATAGCTCGCCGCATTCCTGAGCTTCGTCGGGATCTGGCTCGAAACGGCAGCAAGCACATCCTTCAGATCGCAAAATCGCAAAACACCGATCAGCACGAACCCTTTAGAGTAGGCTTCGGGGTCCAGGGAATGGAGTTCGAGCGATTCGATTTTTTCCGGGGACAGCAAAGCCGCATGCAGAGCATGAACGGACATTTGCACACCGGCTTTTAATCGGCACTGATCGATGCGATGTTCGGCCAGGATCGCTTCGATCGACTTGGCGATGCCTGCGACTTGGCGACCCTCGAGCGACCAACCGGCCAGCAAGTACGATCGTCTCCAGTGGAGTCCGATCTTATCGGTCGGGTCCCAAGCCCAAGGTCCGCGTCCTTCTGGAAAGACCAGGTAGGTGGTCTGATTCGGTGAGCCTTGGGCCAATAGGGTCCGCCAGGCTTCGCCTAGGATTTGGCCTTTGACCAAACCGTCGCCGTTGACGGTTTGACGGTCCAAGGCTGCAGGATTCGTGGTGGTAGTCCACGCGTCCCAAAGCGATTGATCTGCGACGACGATTTGGACCGCAGGGTCGATCGATTCATCGTGAGCCCAAGCACGAATCCGAAGCAACGCGGCGCAGGGGATCGCGTCGGATTTGCATTCCAGTTGGCTCACTTCCCAATCCCCTTGCGAGACCCGGTGCTGGGTCTCGATCAACTCGGGTCGCACTTGCGATGCTCCAGGGGGCTCTTTGTCGAAGAGAAATTGCGGCAACCTGCCGTGGACGGATTCGGAGATTTCAAGCCGGATCGCATCGCATCGCGCATTCCAGGACGCTTGGTCTGCAGGGAGTTGGTCTTCGGGGCCAAACGCGCTCGACGCGATTGGAACGAACCAGTCTTGGACGTCCGTGACGCGTTGGTCTTGGGGGATCGATTCGAAAACCTTCAGGTCGGCTTTTGCAAAGAGCGGTTCGGCGGACCGTTGAAGTTTCCTTTTGGTATCGAGCAAATGGCGATCGAACCAAACGAAGCAACCGAGCTGGAGTTCTTGGGTGTCTTCATGCCCACCGGTGGTCCATTGGATACCGAGGTTGTTTTTCGATTCGAGCGCATAGAGCGTGCGAAGTTGCTGTTGGACTCGAAAGACGCCTCGCAGTGGAAAGATGGGGTCTTCGTCGGTGTTGCCTATCAAAAGGGCGCGAGGATGGACCATCGCACACAGGGTTGTGAAATCCCAGCCGTAGCGATTGTTGAAGAACATGCAGTCGCAATGCCCTCGGACGATTTGATCGACGATGTGATCGCGAAGGTCCGTGACTCCGGCGACCGGCACTGCGACCCGGATCCGCGGATCGATTGCGGCTGCATACCAACTGTAAGCCCCCCCGCCGCTTCGGCCGGTGATCCCGATCCTGGACGCATCGACCTCGGGCCGAGTGACCAAGTAATCGACGGCTCGAATCGCGTTCCAGGTTTCGACCCCTGCGGGGGTGTAGCCTCGCGAGGGCCAATCCCAACGATTGAAACGATAGAGTCCGTGGTGGATCCCCTCGATCTCTCCGAGCTGGATCGTATCGATGGCCATAGCTACATAGCCCTGGCGGGCGAACCAAGCCGGGTGGTGTTGGTAGTGGGTTTTATTCCCAAGACTCACACCATTGTCTTTGACTTGGCCATGTCCGCAGACATAGAGAATCGCCGGCAAGGGTTTGTCGATCTGTTTGGGCCGATACAGGTTCGCTGTGACGTAAAGTCCTGGGCTCGATTGAAAATGGATCTTTTCGACCACGAGGTCATCGAGTTCCAGCGTCCCGGTCGTCACCGCGTGGAGTTGGCTCGGGCGAGACTCCATGGGGGGAAGACCGAGCATTTCAATCAGTTGTTCTCGTAGCTTGCCTTGCGATTGATTCCATTGCTCTTGGGAACTGAAAGCATGCAGGTCGTTGGCCCTTTCGATTTGCTCAACGCGGGAGCTCAGGGCTTGCCGCGTCAGTTCGATCCCGAGGTTACCCTCAGGATTCGACGCAGACTGAGCAAGCAGGATCGGGTTGAAGGCAAGAGCAACCAGCAGGAGCATGGCAGATCGATTCAGCATGGTTGTTGTTTGTTAGCAAGTCAGTTGTTAGGTGTCGATGAAAAGGAGATGAAATCCCGGCTAAGTAATGCCCAATATAGCTTCGTTGGGGTTATGCTGTCTGCCGGTTAGACAGCTGGTCGGGCCGATATTGGTTTTTAAAGGCAATCTTGAGGTAAGCTCCTTGATCCATCGATTAATGCAATCGGCTTGGTTGGTTAACACCTGGGCAATCATCGCTGCCTTTGGGACTTACTTTTGCATGTACATGTATCGCAAACCGTTTACGGTAGCGGCATTCAAGCAGGAGGAATTGGCGCAGGGGTTCGGAGGGGATTGGGATCAGAAGGCGGTTCTGGTTTCGGCGCAGGTCCTTGGGTATTTGGTCTCGAAATTGGTCGGGATCCGCGTGGTGTCCGAGGCGGGCCCCGAACGGCGAGCTTGGATGATTCTCTTGTTGATTCTCGCGGCGCTCGGATCGCTCTTGCTGTTTGCCGTGGTTCCATCCCCTTGGCATGTTGTTTGTATGTTCCTCAATGGTTTGCCGTTGGGGATAGTATTCGGGTTGGTCCTAGGATCGCTCGAGGGGCGTCGATTGACCGAGGCTTTGGCAGCCGGTTTATGTGCCAGTTTCATCTTGGCAGGTGGTGTTGCCAAAACGGTTGGACAGCAGGTGATGGACTGGACGCAGCATCGGCTCGGTTGGGGACTAGCCGAATCGGAGCGTTGGATGCCGTTTCTCTCAGGGGTACTGTTTTTGCTGCCGATTTGTTTTTTTCTATGGATGCTCCACCAAATCCCACCGCCGACGCTCTTGGACCAAGCCGTCCGCAGTCCGAGGGATCCGATGCGCAAGGAGGATCGCTGGCACATCGTTCGAACGTATGCTTGGGGGATCGGAGCAATCGCCGGCATGTATTTAATGTTGAGTATTTTACGAAGTTTTCGAGATGACTTTGCAAGAGAGATTCTGACAGGACTCGGGGCGAGTATCCAATCGTCGGATTACGCAAGCATCGATTTTTGGGTGATGCTTGTGGCGACCATCGCCAACGGTTCGGCAGTATTTGTCAAGGACAATCGTCGGGCGCTTCGCTTGGCTTTTGCAACGTGTTGGGTAGGGTTTCTATTGATCTTGTTGAGCGTCCTAAGCCATCGTTTTTGGATGCAGTTATCGCCGACGACACTGATGGTATGCATTGGGGCAGGACTGTATTTGCCTTATGTGGCTGTTCACACGACGATCTTCGAGCGGATCATCGCTTGCACACGCGACCGAGCCAACGTGGGATTCATGATGTACGTGGCCGACTCGGTCGGTTACTTCGGATATGCGATCCTGATTTTGGCAAAGAATTTTTTCATCGGTTCGATTCCAGAGACGGCTTTTGCGAGGGTCTTTCTGACCACATGCGTCGTGGGATCGATCGGCAGCATTCTGTTCGTCTCGATCGCTTCGCGATCGTTCGACCGCCTGCAAAGCAAGTTTGATCGGCCCTGACGGCACGACCGAGACGTTACTGGTACACTATCGCGACACGCATTGATTCGTTCTCCTCAACATCTGAGGACACCACGATACCGGTGCTCGATACTTGATGCTGTTAGGTGCCGTATTGGACGATCATATAGAAGTCCCCAGATAGGATCTGGTATTCCTTAATGCTATGCTAGATATCTGGATAAAAGATACGACCCGAAAACTCAAGTTCACCGATAGGCGCCTGAGGATTTACCCCGCGATGAACAGCTCTAGGGGTCTTGCCCGGTGAAGTATGAGCCATTCGGCGTTTTCACTTAGGGCTTGGCCGCCTACCTGCTACAGATTGAGCACAGCACACAACCGGAAAAATGCTGGCGTGTAATCCGTCCAGTTCAAGAGCCGCTTCTTTTCCGCTCGATACCGCGGGCAGGTCATAGCTGATGCAAAAGAAGTAGCGAATCTCGTCAATGAGCCGAACATCGCCCTGCCCCGAATGATTTGGCGTTTGACATTACCGCTGCGATTCACAATCGCCAGCACTGGTCGGATTCATGATAGGGTGCATGCGACTTCAAGAGACGGACATGATTGTTGATTGCATCGGTCAACCCGACATGCTCGGCAAGCTTGAGCATGGCGGAAACACCAGCTTAGTTGATGGCCTGAGTGCGATCAGCAAGCTCGTTTTTGACTGAATTGGAAGCGAGAACGGGATTCGGATTCGAGGTACAACGAGAGAATCGACTCTCTCTTGCGGTTGCGAGTCTTTTCAGGATTTGCTTCTTGCGTACATCGTTACGTTTTGCGAAACTTGTCTTCACCTGAAACCCTCCGTGTGTGTGGCTTAACTGATTTGTTCCCCCTACTGGTCTGCGAAAAGCTATAACTCACGCGACATGACCATGCCATGATGCTTGGTCTTGAAACCCAATCGCTGCAAGATCTGCACATGCTGAGGAATGTTCGGATCGATCACGACCTGAACCATTTGCTTGCGCTCTGTCTGCAAAAGCCGCAAACATTCCGATATCAAATAGATCCACTGCTCGATCCGCGGATCGTCGTTGGCCAAGTCCGATCCTACTGCAGAAAGACTCAAGCGAGCGATCCAGGACTCAACCCCAGGGACGAAGACCTCCGGGCTCCAGAGCGTAACGCGCAATTCAACAATCGGCTTGGTCTTGGACACCAGCTGAAACGTGGATTGATCGCAATGCCCAAAGACTACGCTCTGCCACCATCCTCCATGACCGTCGCCAAGGATACGACTGACAACACTATTGCGATGAACACTGATTTGCGTCCGATCCATCGGCGGCTTGAAATGGGAAAGACCAAGCTCCCAGCACTCGGTGGCTTGCTCGGGGCGGAAACCACCAGCCTGCATCCAACGCAGCAACCTCGCATCGCTAGAGTGCACCCCTAAAAAACCATCTCCCTCGGCAACACCGATGTAATAGATGCTGTCGTCAAACGCTCCGATCCCAACGCAGCGTCCCAAGCCCTCTAGCCTCATGGCCTGCATACTCGCTTCAAGCAACTCACTTGCAATCGCATCCTCATCGACACCAGGACACACGCATAAGCGATGCAAAATCCCAGCCCCCTTGCCAACCCGCAAAGAATTAGGATTCCTGCCCCAATGCGCAAATCCGACCAAGCCCCCCGTGGAGTCCTCAGCGATGAGCAGTTGGTCAATTCGAAAATAAGGCTTCGCAAGCACCGCATGATCCCAAGCCACGACGGTGCAGTCGGACTTGGAGCGGTAGGCTTGGTGATGCAAATGCCAGATCTTTGCAAGGGCAGGAGTATCGACGTTCAGAAAGGATCGAATACTCCGCACGATTGCTACCCCAAGACCGGAGGCACTTTGAAGAACGATTCGTCGTGGGACGGAGCATTGCTCAATACGTCCTGGACTCGAAGAGATTCGACGACATGATCCGGAGCCAATACATCGCTGATCTCGATGGCATGAACCAGCGGTTCGACATTCGATGTGTCGACCTGCGTTAACTGCTCGAACAATTCGAGTATTCGGCTCAAATCAGCTTGCACCTCGGAGATTCGACCCGGCGATACTTCCAACCGCGCCAATTTCGCAAGCCGTTGGATGTCTGCTGTCGTTAGCACTATCGGATCCCTTAGCCAGCCATCGCTGCCGGCAGATGCGAACCGGCAAACTAGTTGCTTGGAAGCGAAAACGGCTTGTTACGAACCGCCTTGCGAATCCGACCCGATCGAATGCACTGGGTACACACCCGCATCGTCTTGACCTCACCGCTAGGCAAAGAAGCCTTGATGTTTTGCAAATTCGGAAGGAAACGACGGCGGGTAATACCCGTGATCTTCGTACCGACACCACCCAAGTACTTCGCCTTACCACGGGTTTCGATCATATTGCCAACTTGGGGCGACTTTCCGCAAACTTCACAAGCTCTTGCCATGACAGGACCCGATTTTCCGAAACCAACGAAAGGGATGTAGCGTAATCTCAATTACGCGATGGATGGACAACGAAGGAAGCGTTGCACACGGTTCAAAAACCAGGCACAAACCATTCCCGTCCGCGAACGGCCACACCGCAGAGAAAAGCTCTACAGTGGATCGAATGTTCAATTCCAGCGTTCGCAGGGGATGAGAGTATAGCCATCAGCCCCCCGGAATCAACTGCAAATCCAATCGAAAACCTCATCAAATCCCCACCTAAATCGCCCCCAAACCCACCTTGCACCTGCCGTTTGGATTGCCGAATCCCAATCCCGGGCTATACTGGGGTCAGTACTTACCTAAAGCCAAACAACGTAAAGACTTGCGCGAAAAACCGATGAACACGCAGAAATTCACCCGGGAATTTTCCAGCGTCGTTGAAGCCGCCGGAAATCTCGCGGTGTCCGTCGGCGCCGACTCGCTCCTGTTTCTACTCGAAGGGGCCACCGATTGGGAACGCCTGCGTGAACTCGTTCCCCAAGAAATCCAAAAGATTCTCGTCGCCGCCGACCGCGAAGAAGACCTCGAAGCGGCCACCGGATTTGGCCTCATCCCTCTGGCTCTGAACAAAGAGGACTCCCCTCTACTCGAACGCCTCCAACACGCCCTACTCGAAGCCGTCGCCGACGAGCATCTGGCAAGCCAAAGCGAAGTCGTCGCCGTCTACTGCGGCTTCGAAACCAATCGCATGGACTCGATCTCCATCATCAAACTCGACGAGAGAATGAGGCGATTCACGAGCCGAGACCTCCAACGGCTCGAAACAGCCGTCCCCCTGAATAACCTCAAAATCGTTATCGACCTGGCCGTCCAAATCGGTCGCGAAGGCCGAGAAGGAAACAAAGTCGGTGCCCTCTTCGTCGTGGGTGACACCCGCAAAGTACTCTCGCATTGCAAAGATAGCGGCTTCGACCCACTCAAAGGCTACAGCCGCAAACACCGAAACCTCCACGATGCCCGTGTCCGCGAAGACATCAAAGAAATCGCCCAAATGGACGGAGCCTTCATCGTCGCTCCCGATGGCGTCGTCGAACGCTCCCGACAAATCATCGAAGTCCTCCACGAAAACCTCCAACTCTCCAAAGGCCTGGGATCTCGACACTGGGCCGCCGCGGCTATCTCCCAAAGAACCAAAGCCATCGCAATCGTCGTGAGCCAATCAAGCGGCACCGTTCGCGTCTTTCAAAACGGCTTGCTCGTGCTTCGTATCGAACCGATGGAACAAGCCGTCAAATGGCAAGAGTTCAACTACGAACCCCCTCCAAACGAAGCCTCGGACTGATCCATGCGCTCCGATGTTCCACCCCTAGTCGCTGTGGTCACCGGTTCCGCCAGTGGGATCGGACAAGCCATCGCCATCGAACTTGCATCGCGAGGATGCCACTTGATCCTCCATACCCGCAGCAATATCGATGGACTCATGTCCACCGCCTCACGCTGCTCAAATCCCCTGTGCATCGTCGCGGACCTAACGGAAAACCATAGCCTCTACTCGCTTGCCGATGCCGCATTTGCCTCCAAAGGATACGTCAACCTCTGGGTCCATGCCGCCGGTGCCGATGTCCTAACCGGCTCGGCGAAATCCTGGCCCTTCGAAAAAAAACTCTCCAAACTCTGGGACCTCGACGTCCGCGCAATGATGCTCCTAAGCCGCACCGTCGCCCTACGACAAATTCGCCAAAATACACCTCACCTAACCCTCCCATCCATGATCCACATCGGATGGGATCAAGCCAACCAAGGAATGGAAGGCGATAGCGGACAGTACTTCTGCGCAGTCAAAGCCGCCGTAAGCGCATTCTCCAAAAGCCTCGCCAAAAGCTTCGCTCCAAAACTCCGCGTCAATTGCATCAACCCAGGTTGGATCCAAACCCAATGGGGACAAGGAACCTCCCAAGCTTGGGCCGATCGCGCTCGGCGCGAATCCCTCCTGGACCGCTGGGGGGCCCCTGAAGATGTCGCTAAACTAGTGGCGGCTATCAGCTTGGGTGATGGTGAGTTCGTCAACGCGCAAGACCTTGCCGTCAACGGCGGCTGGCAAGGAGCCTCTGCCATCGTCCAAAGCCAGACCACGCACGATCGATCGATCGACGAGTGCGAATAATGTTTTTCGCTATACTATCGCCGCTCCCTCTGACGCTTTTTTCCTCTCCGGATCCTCCCGGCGCTGTGTCCCATTTTTAACCTCTCGCTCTATGCTTCCCATCCGACGCATCCTAGCTGCAAACCGCAGCGAAATCGCTATCCGTATCTTCCGAAGCGCCCACGAACTCGGGATCCGGACCGTCGCCCTGTACTCGCATGAAGACCGGTTCGCTCTGCACCGTTTCAAAGCCGACGAAGCCTACGCGATCGGCAAACCAGGCGAACCGATTCGCTCCTACCTAGACATCCCAGCGATCGTCGAACTTTGCCTCGAAAACAAAATCGATGCCGTGCACCCCGGTTACGGGTTCCTCTCCGAAAATGCCGAATTTGCCCGAGCACTACGCAACGCCGGAATCATGTTTATCGGCCCGAGCAACCAAGCCCTCGAATTGCTCGGCGATAAAGTCGCCGCCCGCGAAATAGCAAAACAAGTCGGTGTGCCGATCCTCGAAGGATCCGCAGCGGCCGTCCAAAGCCTCGACGAAGCGATCGAAACGGCCCGCAAAATGAAATACCCCATCATGCTCAAAGCCTCCAAAGGCGGCGGCGGTCGCGGCATGCGCGTCGTGGAGTCCGAAGACCAACTCGCAAGCAATCTCGAACAAGCCCAACGAGAAGCGAAAAATGCTTTCGGAAGCGACGAAGTCTTCCTCGAAAAACTCGTCGGACGCGCCAGACACCTCGAAGTCCAAGTCCTCGGCGACCAACACGGAAATGTCATCCACCTGCACGAACGCGACTGCTCTGTCCAACGCCGACACCAAAAAGTTGTCGAAATTGCCCCAGCTCCCAACCTGAGCAAAGCCGTCGCCTCCGAATTGCACGAAGCCGCCTTGGCGATCGCACGCAAAGTCAATTACCACTGCGCAGGGACCGTCGAATTCCTGCTCGATACCGAATCGAACAAATTTTACTTCATCGAAGTCAACCCACGCATCCAAGTCGAACACACAGTGACCGAAGAAGTCACCGGTATCGATTTGATTCGCTCGCAAATCCTCGTCTCATGCGGCTACCAACTAGGCGATGAATCCCAAGGCCTACCCAATCAAAACGAAATCCAAGTCGTCGGGTCTGCCATCCAATGCCGCGTGACGACCGAAGATCCAACCAACCAATTCCGGCCCGATTACGGACGCATCACCCACTACCGCAGCGCCGGCGGCATGGGCGTGCGACTCGACGCCGGAAGCGCCTTCAGCGGCGCCGTCGTCAACCCATTCTACGACTCGCTCCTGGTCAAAGTCACCACTCGCGGCCGAAACCTCACCGAAGCGGCAAGACGCATGGAACGTTCCTTGCAAGAATTCCGCATCCGTGGCGTGAAAACCAATATCCCCTTCCTGATCTCCCTGATCCGACACCCGACGTTCCAAGCCGGCGATGCGACGACTCGCATGATCGATAAGACCCCCGAGCTTTTCGAACTGACCAAACGACGCGATCGCGCCACACGACTCCTGAGCTTCATCGCCGATACCATCGTCAACGGAAACAAACTCGTCGAGAAAACCAACGCCAAAATCCGACGCGAACCGGCCGTCGCTCCCAAACCCTCTGCCCTCCAAAGCATCCCCAACGGCTATCGCCAAAAGTTCCTGCAACTCGGGGCCGGTCCCTTCTGCCAATCGATCCGCAACAGCAAAGAACTCCTGCTGACCGATACGACCATGCGAGATGCCCACCAATCTCTACTGGCTACCCGCGTCCGTACCTTCGATATGCTCAAAGTCGCAGACGCGTATGCAAAACTTACTCCCGAACTTTTCTCCATGGAAATGTGGGGCGGGGCGACCTTCGATACCTCCATGCGATTCCTCAAAGAAAGCCCCTGGCAACGCCTCGCCGATCTCCGCGAACGCATCCCAAACATCCTGTTCCAAATGCTCCTAAGAGCCTCCAACGCCGTCGGATATACCAACTACCCAGACAACGTCGTTCGAACCTTTGTCCACGAAGCCGCACAAGCTGGCGTCGATATCTTCCGAGTCTTCGATGCCCTCAACTGGGCCGAGAACATGCGCGTTGCTATCGATGCGGTCGTCGAGTCGGGAATGATCTGTCAAGCTGCCATCTGCTACTCAGGCGATATCCTCAACCCAAATCGACAAAAATATTCCCTCAAATACTACGTCGATCTGGCCAAACAACTCGAAAAAATGGGCGCCCATATGCTGGCCATCAAAGACATGGCCGGATTGTGCAAACCCGCAGCCGCCAAAGTCCTCGTCGCGGAACTCAAACAACATATCGGTATCCCTATCCACTTCCATACCCACGATACCGCAGGTATCCAAGCCTCCTCTATTCTCAACGCCGCCGAACAAGGCCTCGAAGTCGCTGACGGAGCACTGGCATCCATGTCCGGTGGGACATCCCAAGTCAACCTCAATACGCTCGTCGAAGCCCTCCGCTACTCACCACGCGAAAGCAAACTCAATACCGACGCGCTGACCGCACTTTCCGAATACTGGAAAGAAGTCCGCCAATTCTACACGCCCTTCGAAGGCGAATCGCTCGTCGCCGCAGGAGACCTCTACCAACATGAAATGCCCGGTGGGCAATACACCAACCTCTACCAACAAGCCAAAGCGCTCGGACTTGCCAGCCGCTGGGACCATGTCTGCAAAATGTACGCCGCAGCAAATCAACTCCTAGGCGATATCGTCAAAGTCACACCCACAAGCAAAGCCGTCGGCGACTTGGCCCTGTTCATGGTCGCAAACAATCTCAACGTCGATGATATCCTAAGCGGTAACCGAGAACTGTCATTCCCAGCCTCCGTCCTAGACCTCGTCGGCGGAATGATGGGACAACCCCCCGGCGGCTTCCCCCAAAATGTCAAACACGCAATTCTAAGAAACAACCCCGAAGTCAAAAACCGGCCAGGAGAAATACTACCCGAACACGACCTCAACGCGACGGCCACCGAACTGCAGAATAAAATCGGCCGCGCCCCGACCATGCAAGACACCATCACCAGTGCCCTGTACCCCAAAGTCTTCGACGAATACCTATCCCATCTCCAAGCCTACGGTGATGTTTCCCTCCTGCCCACGCCGATCTTCTTCTACGGTCCATGCATCGGTGAAGAATTCTCCGTCGATATCGAACCCGGAAAACGCTTGATCATCAAATTCCTGGCCGTCGGGGAACCCCGGCCAGACGGTGTGCGAACCGTCTTCTTCGAACTCAACGGTCAACCTCGCGAAGTCGAAGTCGTCGATAAATCGATCGAAACCAAAGCCGCAAAAAGAATCAAAGCCGATCCGGCCGACCCAACCCATGTGGCAGCCGCCATGCCAGGTATGGTCATCGGCGTGGTTATCACCCCAGGTGCCCAAGTCGTCAAAGGACAAAAGCTCCTGTCGCTCGAAGCGATGAAAATGGAAACCGTCATCAACGCCGAACGCGATGGACAAATCGCACAACTCCTCGTCGACTCCGGAAGCCAAGTCGAAGCCGGCGATCTGCTGCTGGTTCTAAAATAAATCCAACCGCAGTCCTCAGAGAATTGATCTTCTCCGCCTGCCACCTGCCTTCGGTGCACCACATGGTTCGGGCTTCTTCTCGTACTCAGCATCGCGATAGAAACGCGTTGGGGGGTGAGGGTGGTGACCGCGCGTAAGGCTGTTTAGGAGAAATAAACGCAAAGACGCAAAGGTGGTGGATCTCCCGCACAGATCCCGGCTGTTTCGGTAGTGGATCTCCCGCACAGATCCCGGCTGTTTCGGTAGTGGATCTCAGTGGCTGCTTCATCCAAGGCACTCTCGTCACAGTATCGAGACCCCCAGGCCAATCAACCTCAACGAATTCTCTCTGTTCGAATCCAAGCTGGCTCGATGAGCCATCCCAGGAAACGCCATGGCTTAAACCCCCTACCGTCAAATCGACATTTGGACATTTTAGGAAAGATTGGATTTGAATGTACTTCGGCGCATGCCGAGGAGTTTTTGAATAGGGGTAGGGCGCAAGCCCTCCGGTGAAGGTTCAAGTGAAGTGTTCCACCCTCGAGCACTCAGGAACCATTGGATATTTAGACTCACCGGGCAGCTTGCGCTGCTCCGCGATCATTTGCCGATTACCAGGAAATGCAACTTCATCAATGTCCCGATTTGACGGTATTGGGCTTGCGCCCTAGCGCTACGCATCGGTAGCGACCCGCTCGCAGCTATAGGTCCCCATCGAATCGGTGCCAATTGGAGCGCGCGTTCCGACCAAGAACCCCAACCGCTTGGAGGTCGACCCGCAGCCCGAGCCTGATCAAGCGTCGTGGGCCAAGCTGTCGATCACCGCAGAGGGAAGCGATGGTAGCATTGTCGACGCCGAGATCATTCGGCCACGCTCGTGGATTCTACGTAACGGCATCTGCGCAGGCCGCATGCTGCCGCTAAATCTCTCAGAACTCGAAGTCTCCGGGCTAGCTTTAGTCACTGCCATCGACGATTGCCCACCGATCGCAGACGGCGAAGGCTCGGTCGTCACGGCACGGTTTGTCACTCGCGAAGTCCACGTCGTGGCCAGCGTGGATGTGCTCGGTGCCGATGGCATTGTCGAGACCATCACCGGAACGACCATCCACCCTGTGTGGTCAGTCGATCGCCAGGAATGGGTGCCGCTAGCTGAGCTAACCGACGGCGAGAGGCTATGCTGCGATACTGAGTCTTTCGGATTGGGTTTTCCCTCTAGCCTCTAGCCTCACGCCTCAAGCCTGTTCTGAGCGTCTCCCTTTCGCGAGTCTCCCAGCCGGTCTACAATATCGAAGTCCACGGCGAGCACGTCTACCAAGTCGGCGAGCTGGGTCTGGTGGTGCATAATGCTTCGCGGTCTGGGTGGGGCGCATTCGGCTGGGGTAAGAAGCTGACAGCCCAAATTAAGGGGCAGAACCTCCCGATTCTCAATCTACACTTCACGCCTGTAAGCCAATTCGTTGGTAAGCAAGCGATAGTGTAGGCTCATCTTCCGGCGGGAAGATTCACCGCACTGGTCGTAGATGGACAAGTTTATGTCGCTAGGATGCATAACGTTGCGTGGGAGCTTGCAGGCCGGAAAGGCGTAGAGCAGTTCTACGGGTTCTGTGAGATCGATGCAGTTGGGAAGGTAGTCAGGTTGTTCAAATGACCCTCGAAGTTTTCGAACTTACGAAGTTCCAGTCGATGAACGGAACGCCTTTGGATGAGTACGCTTCACGTATGCTCGCTGAGGGTTCCGAGGTCTTGAGTGGTGTTGACTTAGACGAGATCGCTACACTGTTACCGGACGCAGACGAATATCATTCTGTGTACTTGCTTGAGCTTTGCGCGAAACTAGATCCGAATCGAGTTGCGGCAATAGCGGCACCCTACTTAAGCTCGCGAATTGCATCCTTGTGCTGTACTGCTTCAAGGATACTCGGTTCTTTGGAACCGCAAGGGATTTCGGTCGAAGTGCGACGGGTCATACAGGAATGTCCTGTTATTGATCTTTATTGGGACGATCCAGCAAGCGGTGAGTCTAGGCAAGTTGGAACAAACGAAGCGTTCATTTCGGAGCTTCGGGAAAAGTTAGGATTCCGTGACCACCTTTGTGAGCAGTGGGGGGGGTGCGGCATATGATTCGACCTCATACTCGGAGCTAGAAATCATGGTCCCACCCGTTGACAAGTTTTGCCTCACCTCAACGCATCCCCAGCCGTACTGTTTCCTAAAAGCGAACTTGCCCGAAGGCCCGGTCTGGGTCTCGTCTACGACTCGCCATGAAACGACCTACGCGTGACCTGGTGCCCTACCGCGTGCCTGGCACCGATTTGGGGCCCTGTTTGCTAGCATTCGGCCTGGCGTCGCACCGGGTGCCTGGCACCGATTTGGCACCGATTTGGGCACCACGGATCGCTGCGCTCTGTTTTTCGAAGAGAGATTTCCGGAGAGCGAGTACAACCTTCAAGGTTGCGCCCAAGAGCCAAGAATTTCTCCCCTTGGAGCTAGATTGCTATCAATGGGATCGGGCTTGACGCCAATCCCCTAAAATGCGATTCCAAAGACATGGTGTTTTCTCGTACCCAAAGGATGGATCGGCGGCGGCGGATGGTCCGCGAGTCGGCGGCAAGCAATGCCGCCACGACTTCCGATTACGCGCGTTCGCAAAAAAAACAACGACGGACCATCCCAAGTCATCACGCCGCAATCCTATCGGGCATCGAGACGCCCAACTACAGCCAAGACGTTCGCAAAACCTGCCAACTACGCGTCGTTCAATGGATTCCGCTCCGCTCTGCCTCGGTATCGATCCTGATCGGAACCGGTTGGGCCATCTGGTGTGGGCTCCTGCTTTGCCATTACTTTTTCCATTCCAATGCCAACTCGGTCGGCCGATCACCTGTCCCCTTTTTGCAATTGCTCGACCTGCGAAGCCCTCACAGTATCGCCAACTGGATGACCTGCCAGTTGTGGTTCCTGACCGCATTTGCTTCCTGGTTGGTCTACAGTATCCGCAAGCACCGACTCGATGATTTTTCAGCGACCTACCGAGTATGGTTCGTTATGATCGGACTGTCGATTTTCTCATGCTTTGATACCGCCACATCGGCGATGTATTTGCTCGGTCAGTCGATCGATCCATGGACAAGACGCGAGATTGGGTATGGCGGATGGCCTTTGATCCTCGCCGCCTATGCTTCCATCGCAGCCTTGGTAGGGTTGCGATTGTCCACCGAAATCCGAATCTCAAAGGCCGCGCTTTGCCTGTGGTTCGGCGGACTGCTTGCATGGGCAAGCGCCGCGCTTCTGGGTACGGGACTTCTGAAAATCCAATGGTCTCCCGGAAGCATCGACCTGATCGTCGGTGGCTTGTGGCTCGGTGGCGTCCTAGCGATCTTTCAGTCGGTCGGATTGGTTTTAAGACAATGCTACCTCCAAGCCCAACGCCGGTTCCTCGAGCGCGCCGTTCTTTCAAAATCGAAATTCGATTGGGCCGATCAACAAAGCGATCAAGGCGATTCCGACGATCCTAAGGTCGCCCCAGCGACCGACGATGCGCCCGAGAAAAAGAAATCTTGGCTCCCTTGGCGTCGCAATAGCGACGGGGATCAAGAGCAGTTAGGGAATCAGGACGACCTAGACTCCACCAGGAAGACCTCGAAGAGCAAAACTACGAACAAGAACACCGATTTGGTCGATCAAAAGCCCAAGAAGCCAATGCGACTTTTCGGACTCTTTCCCCATCGCAACGAACGCAACGAACAACTCGATGGCATCGAACCTGTTCGCATCGAAGAGCAAATCCAAACCGATCTAGGCTTGACCAAAAAACCAAGCTGGTTTGCTCGACGGAAAGCATCCGATATCCCAACGACCCAAATCTCAACGACCCCAGAGCAATCGAAACAAAGTCCACGTGCCAGCAATGAATCAGCAGATAAAGAATCCGTGCGAGAACCCAAACGCGCATGGTTGGGCTCCTGGACTCGCGCAAAAAACGATACCAAAGCAGCGCAAGACCAACAGCCAGTCCCCTCGTCGAACAATTCCAAACCCAAGGAACTTGAGCCTCAGCCCAAGCAACCTCAAGTAAAGCAAACGCAAGCACAACAAACGCAAGTAAAGAAAACCCTAGAGGATGTTCAAGAGCCAGCTGTCAAGAAAAGCTGGTTCTCGTTAGGCAAGAAAAAACAACAGACAAGCAGCGACCCTGAAGCGACGCAATCAAAAACTCCAACGCTAACTCCAGCCAAAGCCATGACCAAAACCAAAGAGCCCGAGCGCGTCGACTCGTTTGAGGTACTCGACGAACTACCGCCAAAATCCGGAAAGCTCGCTAAGAGAATCTTCGGCTGGATGGAAGGATTGAAATTCAAGCCTCCCAAAGAGGTTCAAGAATCAGGGTCTGCGAAATCCATGACGACCTCCAACCCAAAATCAGCGGCTCAGAAATCCAACAATCCTTCTTCTTCGAGTGGCTCGTCCGACAATCCGTCCTCCAGCGATGCCAACAAAACCCAGCAAACGCAAAGTGAATATGAAGACGAAGGGTCCGACGGAGACTACAGCGACTATCGAAATCTAAGCAAAGCCGAACGCAAGAAAATGCGGAGGCAACAAAACGATCGCGGTGCCGCATAGAAACCCGAGATTTCGGGTTTTTTAAGCTTTCCTACAAAGGGTCCATCCCCTATAGTTTTGCTGTGCGAGTTGGAAAAACTTGCACGCTTGCCTCCGATCGTTTTTCCGGCTGAGGGACCATAATTATGCGTTGGCCCGAATCGTACCAGCGAGTGCAGTAGCACGCTTGATTCGCGTCAGTCTCGCAGCGGCTCCGTGTCGTGCCGCAAACGGTCGGAGGATAACGAAGGACGGGTCGCCCAGGATCCGCGATGGGTGAGGATTTCTCCGAAATCCCAATAGCTTATATCGCAGGACATCTACGAAACCCCAATGTCCTATGTCGTAGGATTTCTCCGAAGTTCTAGGCCAGCGCGACCATTCCTATTCGTCCAACGAATCCAGGCCCCACTATTTCCCGCCCCGCTATTTCTCCTGCGCGCCGAGCGGCCCGCTATCGCCGTGTGCCTGTCCCCCGTAGCCGCCACACGACTCTCGACCGATCCGTTGCTCCTCGGCGATGTGCTCTTTGCGATTTGCAAGCCGCAAGCTGATCGTAAGCGTACAGCGGCCTAGTCGGTTTTTTGGGGCCGTGGGGCTTGCAAATTGGGCTAAGAGGGGTCACCCGCTATGGCCGTCCGGGGCACCTGATCCCGGAGGGATCGAGGCAATTAGCCGGTGGTAAGCGCAGCGCCAC
>JAPLNM010000089.1 GCA_026692845.1 Planctomycetota bacterium
CTTATTGTAGTGCTGCGCTGGTACGCAAGCAATAAGTTGATTTTTCGGCGCCATGCCTCGAAAAATCCCGGGGGTTTGGGGGCAGAGCCCCCAAGGAGCATGGGATCGAATTCGAAAACTTTCAGATTTTCGAATCGGCTCGCTTGCCTTTCCCCTAGACGGTCGCTTCTCCCCCAGCCAAAGCCCTGGGGGCGAAGGGGGACCAAGCGGTTATGAAGCAGGCTTGAGGGGTGAGGCTTGAGGCTTGAGTTGAGCTGCCAAACAGCCTGACGACTTATGAGGGACCCTAAGAATAAGGGGTAACAAGATATGCATCTAGGCTTTCAGCCGTTGGTCGTAGATTCCATCCCAAAACTTCCGCCGAGCGATCAGGCTACTTACTGCGGAATCTTCGGCCGCTTTCCAGTTGGACTCGTCGGATCCGCATAGCGCCTGAATGAGCCTTCGTGCCATCGGTCCATGTTCATCATCGTCCAAGCCAATATGCCTTTGAAGGTAATACTTGAAGTCCGCTAATTGCCCGTCAGCCTCCGTGTCTAACTTGTCGACGATGCGTTGAAAGACATCCGGTAGCAGATCTTCCCGTCCATAGGTGAAGGCCGCCGCAATGGCGCACAGGTTGCCGCTTTCGATGACGGAAAATGTATGCTCCACGAAAAGTCGAGCCGCATGGGGAATGATTGGCAGTTCGAGCGCGGTGTGCAATGGGACACCTTGGCGAAGCTCGCCGATCAAGGAGTCGATCGCTGCGGTGTTGGCGCCACATTGCTTCATCGAACGGTGGTAAATGTCAAAATGACTCGCGAACCCGACTTGGTTATCGCCATCGGATTCTTCGGCAAGCACGATCTCGTTGATGAAACGGCAGGCTTGCGCATCGACCGGTGGTAGCCAGGGGACTTCAACGCAGCAGATGCGTCGTTGCAATGCCTTAAGCAACGCCATGAAATCCCAAACAGCAAAGACATGCTGCTCCATGAATTGCTGCAAGGCTTCAAGGCGATCCATTGCGACGTAAATGCGATGGTTCAGAAGTTCCGCTCTGAACGGTTCGAGCCGTTCCTCTAGTTTTTCAATCCGAGTCAAAATGGTTTTGGTCTTTCTAGAGTGCTTCGATCGCGCTGAGTGAAAAAGTATCCACTCAAACCGCTGGTGGTCTTGCTTTGTCCAAAATCACGATCAAGAGGGTCGCCATGGTTTTGCCCTCGTGGGTAGCGGTTGAGCGTAAAATGGGGTTTTGCCTGACCGGCGTTGTGCGTCAGGGCGTTTGGCGTCATGCGGGATGTTCATTGTGGTTTTACGATTTGCCTAAACGTCAAGTTGATTCGTTCGTCGACAGGGAGTTTGGTTTTGGGGACCGAATGTTGCCAGTGCTGTTGCATCGTTCCCGCCATGATGATGAGCGTTCCGTTGCCTGCGAGGAATGTCTGCGTTTTTCTCGTTAGGTTGTGCCTAATACGGAATTTTCTCGTTGCCCCTAGCGAGAGTGAGCCGATGATGTTGCCCATTTCCGGTTCATCGTCGGCGTGCCAACCCATGCTATCGGATCCGGAGCGATATCGGTTCAGAAGGCAGTAGTTGTATGGGCCTTCGACTGCCTCGATTCGCTTTTTGATCTCCAGCAAGGTTGCCGTCCAGGGTAGCGCCACGTTATCGACGCCCGAATAACGGTAGGACACGCCTGGATCACCGTAGGAGGCAATGAGCCGAGGTTGCATGTGTCCAAAGATGCCGGGCTTTTGTTCCCAGGCGCATTCGTCACGCAGTGCATGGAAATAGCGATCCGCAAGGCTCGTTGGCACAAAGGCCTCGTCGTAACGAAGTATACCGCCGTCTTGCAATTCAAAGGTTTCCACGGTTTGTTCTCGGTAAATGCCCCAGTAAAAGCCCCGTCTTTTGGACGTTCAATGACAGAACTGCTGGCAGCACCTCTGGCAGAACCGATAGCCGGGACCGCGCTAGGGGGGGCCTCGGGTGGCTCGTGACTTGTTCCGATCCCAAAGGTTTGGAAGCTCTGGAATTGCTAAAAGCAGGGGGAACGGCTGGCTGAATGCCAGGAAAATTGCCAGAAAAAGCGGATGGGGTAGGATTCGAACCCACGGTGACCTTTCGACCACTCCGGTTTTCAAGACCGGCGCATTAAACCGCTCTGCCACCCATCCTAAACGATGAATTCGTTGGTTGTTGCAAAAATCACAGGGCTGTCTTTGGGCCGACGGCTCCGTGCGGTCATCATTTTAAGCAAGTCTAGTCAAAAGTCTATACGCTTTGGGGGGCAACTCGAAAGGGGCGGACTTGGGGTTTTGCTTGGCTTTTGTGCGGCTTGATGGTTTTTTCGTCAGAGGCTACACTGGATTTGAGTTCCAGGGATTTGCGGCCGATTGCAGCCTCACTGCTAAAGCGCCATTCGCTTCCAACGGCATCGCGGTTTTTTCGACCGTACCGTTGTCTCGGATCGCTCGCTGCGGATCTGCTTAGAACTTCCCTTGGTCCGACGTTTTCCTTTGACCGACGTTTCCCTTTGGTTTTTCCTTGAAGCTTTCCATGACACCGACTTCGAATCCCAAGAGCGGCCTGGGTTTTGGCACCCAGAGCGTCCATGCTGGCGAAGCTCGCCAGAAGCCCAACGATGCGATCACCGATTCGATCTGCTGCGCATCGACTTATACGTTTGAATCGACCCAATCGATCTTGGATTATCTCCAAGAGAACCACGATCGCGAGGAGTATGGTCGTTACGGCAATCCGAACGAAAAAGTCGTCGAGCGGAAGCTCGCGGTCCTCGAAGGTGCCGAGGATGCGATCCTTTACTCAAGCGGCATGGCGGCGATCGTTGGATTGCTCCTGTGCAAGCTATCGGCGGGCGACGAGATTATTTTCTTCGATCAGTGCTATCACCGCAGCCGAGAGTTTTGCGTCAAGCATTTATCCCGTTTTGGGGTCGTGACCCACCAGGTCAAGACCGGTGACATGAAGGCGATGCAATCGGCCATCAATTCCAGGACCAAGATGCTCGTGAGCGAGTCGCCGACGAATCCCCACTTGTCGGTGATCGATTTGGAAGCGTTCGTCGCGATTGGAAAACGCAATGGAATCGAAACGCTGATCGATTCGACCCTTGCGACACCTTATAACCTCCAGCCGATCGAGTGGGGAGTCGATTACGTGTGGCACTCGGCGACGAAGTACATGGGGGGGCACAACGATTTGCTTGCAGGGGTTATTTGCGGATCGACCGAGAAGCTCGAGCCGGTTCGAAAGCTTCGTGGGATCCTTGGTTCGATCAATTCGCCGCACAATATGTACCTGCTCGAGCGAGGATTGAAGACCTTTGCGCTTCGCATGGAGCGTCACAACCACAACGGCCAGAAGATCGCTGAATTTCTCGAGAGTCATCCTAGGGTTCAGCGCGTTTACTATCCTGGACTCGCCTCGCACCCCTCGCATGCGATCGCCAAGAAAACGATGAAAGGCTTCAGCGGTCTGATCACGTTCCTGGTCAAGGATGCCGATTGGAAGCAGACGGCTGCGATCATCGACAAGTGCAAGATACCTCGGATTGGGCCGAGTCTCGGTGGGGTCGAAAGCCTCATCGAGCAGCCCATGGTCATGAGCTACTTCGATTACCCACCCGAGCAGCGCGAGCAGTTCGGCATTTACGATAACATGATCCGCATGGCCGTTGGCATCGAGGACACCGACGATTTGATCGAGGACCTGCGCCAAGCCCTCGAGACGCTTTCGTGATTCACAAGGGACCTACCGCTATGAAATTTCGAACCAGAGCCATCCACGTCGGAAGCGAACCGGATGCGACCGGTGCGGTCGTTCCACCCATCTATCTATCGACGACCTTCGTGCAGCCTGGTCCGGGTGATTGGGGGGCCTTTGATTATTCCCGCAGCGGCAATCCCACGCGGGCTCGCGTCGAGAAGACGATCGCCGAGCTAGAGGGAGCCGCCGGATCGCTGGCTTTTTCGTCGGGGATGGCCGCTACGCACTGCGCCATCGGTTTGTTGGAGGCCGGTTCGCATATTGTTGCTGGCTGCGATATGTACGGCGGGACGTACCGACTTTTGCATAAGATCTGCAGCCGCAACCGCATCTCCGTGACGTTGGTCCATGCCGATGACTCCACGGCGATCGCCGAGGCGATCGGTCCGGAAACCAAAATGGTGTGGGTTGAATCGATCGGCAATCCGCTCATGAGCGTCCCGGACTTAGAGCAGATCGCGCAGATCACTCAGAAGGCCGGCGTGTTGCTTGCTGTCGACAGCACGTTTGTCCCACCGTGCATCCTCAAGCCCTTGGATCTCGGCGCCGACATCGTCATGCATTCGGCGACGAAGTACTTCGGTGGCCATAGCGATTGTTTAGCTGGGGCACTTTCTGCCAAGACCCCCGAACTGCATCGGCAGTTGTACTTCATCCAGAACGCCACTGGGGGGGTCATTGGAGGGCTCGAAGCCTTTTTGCTCCATCGCGGGATCAAGACCATGGAGTTGCGAGTCCGCGAGCAGTCGAAATCCGCTTTGATGATTGCCAGATGGCTTCAGGAGCATCGGTCCGTCCGAAGGGTGCTGTATCCGGGGCTTGAGAGCCATCCGCATCACCAGCGCGCCGTACGTCTCATGGGAGACCAGTTTGGTGGGATGGTCACGTTTGACGTCCGAGGGGACATCGAGACAGCCAAGAGGGTATGCAAAGCGACCGAACTGTTCGGTTTGGCCGTCAGTTGCGGAGCCGTCGAGTCCTTGATCGAGCAGCCCGCGACGATGTCCCATGCTAGCTATGACCCGGCGGCCAGAGCCCAAGCGGGGATCAGTGACACACTGGTCCGCATTTCGGTTGGTCTCGAGGACCCCGAGGATCTGATTGCAGACCTCGAGCGTGCCTTGGCCGTCGCCGGTGGGGCTTGATTCCAACCAGGGTTTCCCGCTATGGTTCTGGTTGTGCAGATTCCCAGTCATTAGGCCGTTTGCGAGAAGGATCCCCAGCGAGAAGTCCCCATGGATAAATTTGAGGAAACGCAAACCCAGGTCATCGAGTATCTGTCGAAGCTCGTCGGTAGCAGGCCTCATTTGGACGATTCGCTGGCCATGATCGGGATCGATTCGGTGGCAATGGCGGAAATGACTTTTGAGCTAGAAAAACGCTTTGCGCTGAAGATTGACGATGAGATCCTCGACGTCGAATCGGTGCGTCAGTTGGTGCACTATCTGCACCAGCGAAAGCCGGCTTAGGTACCGATGGAGAATCGTTGGGGATCTGAATGTCTCGCCAAGGCGCCAAACTCGCCAAGTTAGACAGAATGCGGTGTTGAATTGAGGCCTTTTTTTGGCTATTTGTTGCAAAGACGTGTTTGCTTGCTCGCCTACCATTGAGAAACCGTTATTCAAAATAGGCTGATCCGCACTAGGAGCTTTTTGTTTGGCTCGTGGACTTGGCGGCTTTGCGGTGAATTTGGGCGGTTTTGGACACACCGGGCAGCTTGCGCCGCTCCGCTTTTATTGGCCGATTTAAGAGTTCTGGGCTTTAGCGTTCTGGGGCACGGGCAGGGGCGGTCAGGCGAGCACGAGCACGAAGGGTAGGGGCAGGGGCGGTGGGGATCGGGGCAGTTGGATCAGTCTTGCTGATGTAGCGAGCGTTCTGTGGTTGTTATTTTTGTGAATTCTCTTGGAACGGCAGCCGGCCTTTGGTATAGTCAGGGAGTGGTTGCGAATAAGCGACCCCTTAGGCGGCACTTTTGGGGGTTAGGATTCCCTGTCCTTTGAAGTGAGCGTTTAAGCCCTCCGGTGTTTCACGTCGGTCCTTACGAAAACTGACTTTTCTTCTCCTTGGTGCGGCGACCTCCGCTGCGCGGGGGCGGGCGTGAAACACTTTTTTTCGATTTCGAGCTTGAGTTTTCCTGACTTGGGTCGAAGCGATTCCCAGAAGTCCATTTTTCGCGTAACAACATTTTTTTAAACCGGAGTCCAGTGATCCATGAGCGATGCGACCAATCAATCGGCACCTTCGAATCCTTCGAGCGAGCCATCCCGCCGAGGGTTTCTCAAGACAGGCGTGATCGCCACGGGTCTAGCGGCCACTTTGCCAATCTCCCGATCGGCGCATGCTCAGGGGAGCGATGCGATCCGCATAGGATTGATCGGCTGCGGGGGTCGGGGCACGGGAGCCGCCGGGCAGGCTTTGGACACCAACAGCGAGTCGAACCGCGTGAAGCTAACGGCGGTGGCTGATCCGTTCAAGTTCCGGGCTGACAATGCGCTCAAGGAGCTCAAGGGCAAGCACAAGGACAACGCCGATGCGAAGGCTTTCATTGGAGTCGACGGGTACAAAGAGGTATTGGCCTCGGACGTCGACTTGGTGATTTTGACCAGTCCACCGGGATTTCGGCCATTGCATTTTGAAGCAGCGGTCAAGGCTGGCAAGCATGTGTTCATGGAAAAGCCGGTTGCGACGGACGCGCCTGGTGTTCGCCGCGTTTTGGAAGCCAACAAGATAGCCAAGGAGAAGAACTTGGCCGTTGCGGTGGGGCTACAGCGCCATCACCAGAGCGATTACAAGTCGACGATCAAGATGCTCAAGGAGGGAGCCATTGGGGACATCATTTTGGCTAGGGCTTATTGGAACGGCGATGGAGTATGGACCCGCAACAGGCAGCCGAACCAGACCGAGTTGGAATATCAGTTGAACAATTGGTACTACTTCAATTGGCTCAGCGGAGACCACATTTGCGAGCAGCACATCCATAATTTGGACGTGATCAATTGGCTCATGGATGGCCCGCCGGCCGAGGCGCAGGGCCAGGGTGGCCGACAAGTTCGGACAGGCGATGAGAACGGTCAGATCTACGATCACCACATGATCGAGTACACTTATGCCAATGGCACGAAGCTATTGAGTCAGTGCCGTCACATACCAGGCTGTTGGAATTCGGTCAGCGAGTTTGCTCATGGGACCAATGGTTGGGCCGACATCAGCGGAGGCAAGATCTACAACAAGAAGAACGAGGTGGTTTGGAAGTCGCCGGCTGGAGAGAATGGCTGGGCCCAGGAGCACGTCGATCTTTTTGCGCAGATTCGCAAGGGCGAGCTTCCCAACGAAGGCGATTACGGCGCGACGAGCACGATGACCTCGATCATGGGTCGCATGGCGACTTACACCGGAAAGCTATTGAAGTGGGATCAGTGCTTGAACAGCAAGATTTCCCTGGCCGATTTCGATGCGATCGATTCGTTTGATGACGAGGCACCGATCAAGCCTGACGAGAAGGGCCACTATTGGGTACCTCAACCGGGCCAGGACACCGATTTGGTGGTCTAGCTGTTGGTTTAAACCCACGGTTGCTCGAGTCTATAGACGTTTTCAGCCCGGATGGCAGCCTCTCCAATCGCCGAAAAGGGCGAACTGCCATCCGGGCTGGCGTTTTTTCGTTCCTGGGTTTTTATTCGTCGCGACGTTTTGTCGATTCGCTAGGGCAAGGCTATAATTCCGGATATGGAACCCAACGAGTCTGCCAAAACAGTCGATTCGAAATTGCTCTCGAAATACTCCGACACCGAGAGTTTGTTCGTACGAAACATGCCATCGGCCGTCACGGCCTCGACGCCCAATGCGATCCCGTTGCAGCGTTCGCAGGAGCTAGAGCAAGCCATCCGCAGTGCGCCTGCGAATCCTGAGCCTTATGTCGAGCTCGGCCAAATCTACATCGATCAGCAGCGTTGGATCGATGCGAGACGGGTTTTGGACGCTGCGGTCGAGTACTGTCCTGAGCACGAGCCGGCGTTGATCCTGCATGAGGATCTGATGATTCATTTGTCGAGTATGGCTTTGGAGCAGGCTCGCAAGCTCAACGCGCAGCGGCCCAGCGATGAGAGCCGTTATGGGGTAGAGCAAGCCGAAACGGACCTTGCGAATCGTCGGGTCAAAGTATGTTCGGACCGCTATGGGCGGCATCCGGAACAAAAGGAGATTTTGATTCCCTGGGCAGTTGCCTTGCGTCAGCTTGGGCGTCAGGACCAAGCCGTCGAGTATTTGCAAAAAGCGTCGGAGGATCCATCGCTTCGCGCGCGAGCCAGTTTGCAACTGGGCATGTGCCTGGAGAGTCTCGAGCGACCGTTGGAGGCATTAGCGGCGTTCCGTAAAGCGGCTTTGTATCGATCGCCAGAGCCCGATCCGCTCATCCGCACCCGAGCTTTGGAGCTGGCCATCGCGATTGCCGAAGCGCATCAATTGATCGATTCGGCCAGATACTACACCCAGGAGTTGTTGCATTGTTGCGACAGTTCGCAAAAAGAGGCCTTGGAGTCGAGTCTCAGGAGGCTTGAGGCCACCGAGCTTTGAAATTCGTTTTTTGATTTGGTACTTCGCGATCCTTTCCGTTTGTGTTTCAACCTAACCTCAATTGAATTCTTATGAAAATAACATCGAAAGCTTTGTCCCGAGTCTGTCTTGGGATGCTCATCGCATCGGGAGTCTCGATGGGTCTTACGTCGAGCGTTTTGGCTGAGCAGCCCGCCAATACCCTTACGCGTGCCGAGTCGGTATCAGGGTGGAAGTTGCTCTTTGATGGGCAGTCGACGCAGGGCTGGCGGAATTACAAGCAGGAGAAGATATCCGAGGGCTGGAAGGTCATCGATGGAGCGATTGTTCGCGATGGGAGCAACGCTGGCGACATCATCACCGACCGCAAGTACAAGTACTTTGAGCTCTCGCTTGACTACAACATTTCCAAAGGTGGCAATAGCGGCTTGATGTTCCATGTGACCGAGGATAATCCAGCACCTTGGCATAGTGGACCGGAGGTTCAGATCCAAGACAACGTCGATGGGCACGACCCGCAGAAGGCTGGTTGGCTCTATCAAATGTTTGAGCCTTATCCCATGCGTTGGGCTGGCGAGACCGAGATCCCTGATGCGACGCGGCCCCCTGGGCAGTGGAATCAGTTGTTTCTTCGCATCTCCCCGCGGGGCTGTGAGGTCTCGATGAATGGGGTGGTCTATTACCAATTCCGATTGGGGGACAAGCGATGGGAGGAGTTGGTGGCCAAGAGTAAGTTCTCCAAGTTCCCTGGGTTTGCAAAAGCCGGTGAGGGCCATCTGTGCCTTCAAGACCATGGCAATGCGGTATCGTTCCGGAACATCAAGATTCGCGAGCTCAGCGACGAAGGCACGATTGCTCCGCCGGTCGATGGCAAGCTGGCGATCAAGCCCACGTTGGCTTTCCCGAAGCTCAAGTGGGAGAACTGGATTCCGGTCGATGAGGATGGAACGGCCAATCGGCCTCGACGCACCTTGGAGTTGACTTATGCTCCCGGTGATTCGAAGCGTCTGTATGTTTTGGATCAAGGCGGAACGATCTACACCTTTGAAAAGGACCCCGACGTCGAGCTAGCGAAGGTTTTCTTGGAGATTGGAGACCGCGTCAGCAAGTGGAATGCACCGGGTGGCAACGAGCAGGGCCTATTGGGCTTGGCGATGCATCCAAAGTTTCAGGACAACGGCGAGTTTTTTGTTTGTTACACCAAGCCCAACACGCATGAGTCGGTGATTTCACGATTCAAGACCATGTCCTCCGACAAGCTCAAGGGGGATCCGAGTTCCGAAGAGGTTTTGATGGTCGTTGAGCAACCGTTCCAAAATCACAACGGTGGAGCGATCGAGTTTGGAAACGATGGGTATCTTTACATCGCCTTTGGAGATGGTGGGGCGCGGAACGATCCGAAAGCCAACGGCCAGGACCGTTCGCAACTCCTGGGTTCGATTTTGCGAATCGACGTCGACCAAAAGACCGAGAATACGGCTTACAAGATCCCTGCGGACAATCCCTTCGTAGGGGTCGAGGGGGTTCGTCCTGAGATCTATGCTTATGGGTTCCGCAACCCATGGCGGATTGCTTTTGATCGCACGACTGGCAAGCTTTGGTGTGCGGATGTCGGGCAGGACTTGTGGGAAGAGGTCAATGTCGTGAGCAAGGGAGGCAACTACGGTTGGAGCACGCGCGAGGGGGCCTACACGTTCGGCAATCGGACACCCGGAGCGGATGCAGCCGGGGCGATCGACCCGGTGTGGGCTTATGATCACAGCGTTGGCAAGTCGATCACTGGTGGGCGCGTTTACCGCAGCAAGCGGCTCGAGCAACTCGAGGGCAAGTATCTCTATGCCGACTATGTCTCTGGAGGCGTATGGGCATTGACCGTCGAGGATGGAGCACGCGAAGCGATCCGCAACGAGCAGGTCGTCGCCGGTGGACTTCCTGTCTTGGCCTTTGGTCAAGACGCCGACGGGGAGGTTTACGTGATGATCGACAGTGGCAAGGGAGAGTCGATCCTCAAGTTGGTCGAGGACAAGCCCTAAGCGATGCTTTCGAACGTTCCATTCGGCTTGATTCACTTGGCAGTAACGTGGTACCTGGTCGGCTTGATTTGGGTAATCCAGCGGGTTCAGTATCCGGCGATGGAGTTTGTCGATCCGGATCCGCAGCGGGCTGCAGTGGCCGAGAAGCAGCACTGCGATCGGATTTTTTGGGTGGTAGGGCCGATGATGCTCATCGAAGGCGTCTTGGCCGGTTGGCTGCTGGTCGTCGGCATTAGGACTGGAGCGTGGCTACTGCCAAGTCTAGGGATGCTGCTTTTGGGTGTGATTTGGGTAAGTACTGCGAGGGTTCAGATGCCTTTGCATGATCGGCTGCTCCGAGGGCCCGACCCTGAGGCGCAAAGAGAGCTTGTCAGAACCAATTGGGTGCGAGCCATCGCTTGGACGTTGCGAGGCTTGGTCGCATTGGCTATGGCTCTGAGTTAGCTTCGGGGTGGCTTTGGGGAAGTATCCTGGCCTCTTGGACTCACCGGGAAGCTTGCGCTGCTCCGCTTTTATTGGACTTATGGGTTGCCCAGGCAGTAGAGGACCTCTTGGCGTTTGCCATCGAGCATTTCGGAGCATCGGTAGAAGATTTTGCCATCGCAGATTACCGGCGTGGACAAGCTCTCTTCTCCAAGCTGGTTTTTGGCGAGCAGTTCGAAACCGTCCGGCTTAGCGCGAAAAACGAAGCATTCACCGGCTTCGTTCCAGGCGTAGATACTCGAGCCGACCAGAACAGGCGAAGCCGAGAAGGTGCCACCGAGTCGGTTTCGCCAAAGCTCTTTGCCGCTTGAGGCGTCCCAAGCAGCGGCGATACCTGCATCGAGCACGCCGTAGAGGATGCCTTGGTGAATCAAAAGGGAGGGGACATAGACGCGAGAGTCGTTTTCCCAAACGATTTTTCCCGAGCCATCAGCGAGGACTGCGGACATATGGTTGCGGGGATAGCCGCCGCTGGTGTAGATATGTTTTCCGTCGCTGGGAGTGGATGTGACGCATTCGGTCGTTGCCCCTGCGACTTCCCAGAAGAGTTCTCCGGAGAGTGGATTGAGGCTTGTTACCAAATCGCAACCGGTCATGATCAACTGGTCTTTGCCGAACAAGTGCACAAGGACAGGCGATGGGTAGTTCGGTACTTTGGGTCTTTCGCGACGCCAAACGATTTGGCCCGAGGTGCGATCTAGGCCAGCGATTGCACCGCCGGCTTTGGTATCGGCGGCGATGATCACCAGCGATTGGTAGAGGGCTGGCGATGCGCCGTAGCCTTGGTGCTCGATGTAGTCGGAGACTTTCGTCTGCCAAATCAACTTGCCATCGAGGTCAACGGCGCTGGCCATCAATCGTCCTTCGTTGGGGAAGTTGATGTAGATACGTTGGCCATCGCAAGCTGGGGTGGAGGAAGCGGCCGTCGATTTTTCGTTCTTGCGCATCCCACCTTTTTCGTGGACGGTCGTCGACCAGATCACCGTGCCGGTATTTCGGTCTAGGCACAGGAGCCCTTGGGCACCGGTCGCTTCGTCGGCGCTGGCAAGATAGACTCGATCGGCGACCAAGCACATCGAACCGTAGCCTCTCCCTGGGATGGGTGTTTTCCAGAGGACATGGGAGCTTGAGTCCCATTGGATCGGGGGGGACTGTTGGCTTGCGGCCGACCCATCGCGCCGTGGTCCACGCCACCAAGGCCAATCGGTCGCAGGGACATTCAAGCCATCGTTGAGACGCTGGGGTTCTTGGGCCAATGCGATTCGGCTGGAAATTCCGTTGGGTATTCCGCTCGCGATTCCGCCAGCGACACCAAAAAAAACTCCGAGAGCCCATGCACGGGGCGCTCGGAGGAACGAAGTCTTGGGAAGCATCGATTTTGCCTTATTAGTCACGATCCTCGCTGAGGATCAGCCATCACGATCAGCCATCACGATCTGAGACCATAGCATACTGCATGACGTAGTATACGAGGTTCATGACCGAGCTGAAAGTTCCGGCGACGTAGGTCATGGCGGCAGCCGTAAGGACTGAGCTGACGTAGGGCAGTTCGCTGTTGCTGACGATTCCCTGGGTGATCAATTGATCTTTTGCCCGCGAGCTTGCGTTGAATTCCACGGGTAGATTGACGAGTTGGAAAACGACGACGGCAGCAAAGAGGATCACGCCCAGGAGCATCGCCCAGCTTGCGAATTGGAACATTCCGCCGATCATCAAGAAAAAGCCTATGCTCATGATGATCGAGGCAAAGGATCCGCCGAAGTTGGCCACTGGTACGGCGAGGTTCCGAACGACCAGGGGAGCGTACTGGCGTGCGTCCTGGATCGCGTGGCCGACTTCGTGAGCCGCGATACCGACGGCCGACATGGAGCGTCCGTAGTAGACATCTTGGCTCAGGCGGACGACTTTCGAGCTTGGGTCGTAGTGATCGGACATGACTCCCGGCGATGGCTCGATCGGGACATCGTGCAGGCCGTTGGCGTCGAGAATGCGTCGGGCCGCATCGTGGCCGCTCATTCGCGCGGGGACTTGGCTCATCTTGTTGTAGGCCGACTTCACCCAGAATTGGGCTAGCATGCCTAGAATCAGAGCTGGGCCGATGAGAATGAGATAAATCAAGAACGAACTACCGTTGTAAAACATGTGGTTATTTTCTCCGTATTCTTGTTGTTTTTTCGCGAAAGTGGGGCTTCGAAACCTCGGTAAAAACCGCAGACTGCCAAAAACGACTTTAGGCTAGCAAGTCTAATCTTCGCTAGCAGTATGATACGCAAGTACCGTACCAAAAAACCGTTGATTCACGATAGGATTCACTCTTGGAATGCAAGTTTCATTTTTCTGCCGTCCACGGCTTTGGGTCTTTCTAGGGCTTATGGCCAGTTCGATCGCAAGCGTCCGAGGTCAGGAACCGCAGGTTCCCGAGACGTTCGAGCAAGCTTTAGAAGCCCTGCGCAGCAAGCACAATCTACCGGGGCTTATCGCTGGTCAGTTTGACACTCAGAGACTTCTACAGGTCCAAGCCGTGGGGTTTCGACGTTCGGGGTCGAGGGATCCTTTGCTGGCCGAGCATCCGATGCATCTCGGATCGTGTACTAAGAGTATGACTGCAACGCTTGTGGCCATGGCCATCGACGAAGGCCTGCTTACTTGGGATTCGACGCTCGGAGAGGTTTTTGCATCCGATGCCAAAGTGACCGGTTCGGATTGGGCGAATGTGACGATCCGGCAGATGATGCATCACACCAGCGGCGCGCCTGCCAATCCGCCTTGGGCGCAATTTGCCGATCCGGCAAGGCCGATCCGCGAGCACCGCCGCGATGCGCTGCATTGGTGGATGGAACAACCTTGTGAACCGAAGCAACCAACGACGGACTCGCCTGGATTTGATTCGCATGGTTTTCTTTATTCGAATTTGGGGTACATGGCCCTCGGTGGGGTGCTTGAGGAAATTCGCCAGCAGGATTGGGAGGAGCAGATCCGCGAGCGGCTTTTTTCTCCGCTAGGGATGCGATCGGCGGGATTTGGGATTCCGTCGAAGGTGCTCGGGGACAAGGCTCCCTGGGGGCATATTCGCCCGGTTGGTTTGCTTGTGGCCGTCGAGCGGGACAATCCTCTTGCACTTGGACCTGCGGGCACGGTCTATGCGAGCATGGAGGATTGGGTGCGTTACCTACAAGTCCACTTGCGCCGCAAAGGCAGCGATACGCCGGTGCTGAAGCTTTCTGCCGAATCGTTTGATCGCTTGCATCAACCGGCATTGGGCGAGTCGTATGCGGGTGGATGGAATGTGATTCGACGAGGCTGGTCGGCAGGTCCGATCTATACGCACAACGGTTCGAACACGGTTTGGTACTGTGTGGTATTCTTGGCCCCTGCCGAGGGGCGAGGCATTTTTGCGGCGAGTAACTTTGGGCTCGACGCGGCCGGACCGTGCGATGAAGCACTACAATGGATGCTCAAGAATCTGCCGTTTGATTCCGAACTTAAATCCCCTTAATAATCCCCTTAAGAATCCCCGTAACGCAAAACGCTCGGAAATCCAAAGCCATGAACTTACTCTCTCGATTGCTGTGTTTGCTGTGCTTGGGATGGAGTGCCGTCGGCACCGCCCAGGAAGTGGCTTCTAAGAATTTGATCCAAGGGGAGAATCTCAAGGCAGGGAGTCGAGACTGGCAATTGACTCGGGTACGGGTCGATGCAAGCCGTTATCGTTCGCCTTGGATCGAAGGTTACTGTTCGCGTCAGAGCGTGCGTGCAGGCGAGTCGATCGACATTTATGTCTCGACGCAACCGGCGCGTTCGTTCCAACTCGAGATCTTCCGGACGGGGTATTACGATGGCGCGGGGGCTCGGTTGATGTCCAAGATCGGCCCTATTGAGGGCAAGACGCAAGCCACCCCGGAACCCGGTAAAAAAAATCTTCATGAGTGCCGATGGGAATCGAGCCACCGATTGACGATACCCAGCGATTGGGTTTCGGGGGTGTACCTTGGGCGTTTGACCACGATTCCCGAATCGGACCAGGAGCCTTACTGGCAGAGTTACGTTATCTTTGTCGTGACCGACGATCGGCCTTGCGAGGTTCTATTTCAATGTTCGGACAACACATGGCAGGCTTACAATACTTGGCCGAGCAAGTACTCGGTCTACACCCATCCGAAGGGGAATCAAGGACCTTGGGCCGATGTGAGCTTTGATCGCCCTTATGGACGCGAGGCACAGTTCGATAGTGTGGTCAACGATCCGTTGACGCAGGGCTCAGGGGAGTATTTGCCGCTAGAGTTCCCGCTTGCCTACTGGCTCGAGCAGCAAGGCTACGATGTTTCTTACTGTTGCAACAGCGATATGCTCACCCCGGACCGAGGACTTAAAGCCAAAGCCTTTGTCAGTGTAGGGCACGACGAATATTGGGATATCGGTCAATTCCGATCCGTCGAGACGATGCGCGATAAGGGAGTCAGCTTGCTGTTCCTATCGGGCAACAGTGTTTGTTGGGTTTCGCCGTTTCGCGACAGTTTCGATGGCCGTCGAAATCGCATCTTGTATCGTGGGGGGCCTTACGGAGCCGACCGACCGATCACCGAGGCTAGGGCCAAGGAGCACGGTCCATTTCCTGAGCGGGGGCCAGACGAAGGTCTTTTGATGGGTGCCAGGAATGTCGAGCCGGTCAATGGTGGTGGGGATTGGATTTGCACGATGCCTGAGCATTGGATTTTTCAGGGCACGGGGATCAAGCAAGGCGAATCGATCCCGGGTTTGATCGGCTGGGAGTATCACGGGGACCCGGCCGACATCCCGGGTCTTGCGGTCGTCGGGACGGGAAAGGCTTGGGTATCGGGTCAGACTCCTCAAACTTGGACCGCGACGGTGTATGAAGGCCCCAAGGGGAACGTCGTGTTCAACGCATCGAGTATTTTTTGGGCGCAGGGGCTTTCGGATCCACCTGGCCATACGCTTCCATGGTCCCACTGGAGCAGGCCTCATGGACCGGATGCTCGTGTTCAGGGTATCACTAAAAACGTGCTCGACCGGGCTATTGGGAAACGCTAGCATCGTCGAATTTGTCCGTGGTAGCTAGGCATCGAGCGTCCAAGGTATTCCTCGTCCAAGGTAATTCCTATGGGGCAATCGCGAGGCGTTTCGCAGTTGACTCAGAGTTTCCAGATTCGCTAATCTACCAATGGCTAGATTGGCCAAGGGCGAAAAATGGAATTTCGTCTGAGGGATTCGCCTGCAACCTAACCCCTTTTTTGCACTCGTGTCAAAGGATTCGACATGACCGCTTTTGGACAAACGTTTATCGGCACCGTCGGTTCGGTCGCTTCGTATGTTATCGCCGATACCATGACGCTTTTGCGTCAGTCGTTTCCGAAAACCGTCCGGATCGAAACGACGAATCACTGCCAGGCCGACTGCGTATTTTGCCCTCGATCGACGATCGGTCGAGCGAAGGCCAACATGAAGCAGGAAGTCTTTGAAGCGGTCGTCAAGCAGTGTGTCGCGGGAGGCACAAGCTTGGTCCATTTGCACGGTTACGGCGAGCCACTGATCGATAAGCAATTGGTCGATCGCATCAAGTACTGCAAGGATCAAGGGATCCGGCGAGTGAAGATTTTCACCAATGGGGATTTGCTTCGGGGCGATCTGGCCGAGCGGATCCTTCACAGTGGGCTCGACGAAATCAAAATCAGCATTGATGGATCGGACTCCAAGGAGTTCAACTCGCTTCGCATTGGATTGAACCACTCGAAGGTTGTCGAGAACGTCAAGGCTTTCCGCAAGCTCCGCGATGAGGCCAAGATGAAGACGCCGATCATTGTCGCAGCAACATGTCAAACTTCCAATCGCAAGCAGACCGAAGAGATGCTCGATGGGGTGGTCGATCACATCGACTTTACCCACATCCACAATTGGGGCGGTGCACTTGGAGACGCCGAGCAACAACGGGTTCGCAAGCCCTGCGATCGCCTTTGGCGCACGATGACCGTGTTGGTCAATGGCGATGTCTCGCTGTGTTGTTTGGACTACAGCGCCAAAGAGGTCCTTGGAAATGTCATGGACGCTCCGATGCTCGACATCTGGAACAACGCTCGCTACAACGAGCTTCGTAAACTCCATCGTGAAAGCCGGCAGAGCGAGATCCCTTTGTGCAGCAATTGCACGAAATGCTTTTTTTAAAACTTTAATCGTCTAAGTAGCCCTGATGGCCAATCAATCAGCCAAACCTTCATTCCATAGGCAATCGGTATTCCATAGGCAATCGGCACCCGAGCGAATCCTCATCGTTCGGCTTTCGGCGGTTGGGGATACGATCCTTTCGCTTCCGATCCTGTGCGCACTTCGAGACCGTTTCCCGGAATCGAAGATCGCTTGGGTGGTCGGAAAAGGGGCCTCCGATTTGCTTCGGGGACATCCGGACCTCGACGATCTGTTCGTGCTATCGAAGGATCAAACCGCATCGCCGAGGGCTTATTGGAAGTTCCTTCAGACGATCCGTCAGTGGAAGCCCGATACGTCGATCGATGCTCAGGGGCTTACCAAGAGTGCTTGGATCGCGCGTTTCTCGGGAGCCAAGCGTCGGATCGGGTTGTGCCGCTCGGAGTTCGAAGGCCGGGAACTGAGTACTTGGCTGAACAATCAACTCGTCATTCCCGAGCACGCGCAAGTCGTCCTGCGAGGGCTTGAACTGCTCAAACCCTTGGGCATTGAGGCTCCGGAGGTCGAGTACAGAATACCGCGAGATACCCAGGCCATTTCGAGCGTCGATGCGCAGTTTCAGGGATTGGATATGCCTGAGCATTGGGGGATTCTCAATGTCGGTGCGGGTTGGCCGTCGAAGATCTGGCCAACGGAGCGATATGCAGCCGTAGCTAGGCACCTAGGAGAACGTTGGGGTTTGCCAACATGGATTGCTTGGGGTGGCCAGGAGGAGGGTAAGATAGCCCAAGCCGTGGTCCAAGCATCTGATTCCTGGGCCAGAATGATGCCACCGACGCGTCTTTTAGAGTTGGCCGAATGGATCCGCCGCGCGAGGATTTTCGTCGGATCCGACACCGGGCCGATGCATCTATCGGTGGCGCTGGATACCCCCACGATCGCGTTGATCGGTCCGATGCCCGTCGAGCGGGTTGGACCATTGGGGCCTAAGCACCTAGGCGTGCAAAGAGACAGGCTGACTGAACAAGAGCGATCGAACCGCAAATCGGACCTTCGTCCCATGCTCTCGATCCGGGTCGAAGACGTGACGGGTGCTTGCGATGCGCTCGTGGGTCCGATGGTATCGGCCCAGCGATCGGCGCAAACCACGGGTCCGATCTGGCTTCGAGCTGCTTAGTGCAACCCGTTTGGCCGTCGATTACAATTTTGCTTTATGGTCCATTGGATTTTTTGTTTGCATGCCTGTGGCGATCACTCGAGTGCGCTTTATTTTAGAAAACCTACCCTTGGGAACTGTTTTATGAAACGTCGATTTGCATTTGTTCTTGTCGCATTGAGCTTTAGTCCGTTGGGTCCATTGTCGGCCAACGATTGGGTTCAATGGCGAGGTCCGAACCGCGATGGGATTGCCAAGGAGTCGGGACTGATGGATCAGTGGCCCGAACAGGGGCCTGAGATTTCCTACAGGACCAAGGGATTAGGGTCGGGGATGGCCAGTCTTGCGATTCACGCGGGGTTGCTCTACACGATCGGCAATATCGACGGAAAAACGAACTTGGTCTGTCGCAATGCGGGGGATGGAGCCGAGGTTTGGGCGACTGCGTTTACCGACGATAAGGGAGCTGCCAACGGGACACCGACGATCGATCCAGAGACTGGATTGGTTTATGCCATGAGCTTCGATGGGGTCATGGTCTGCTGTGATGCCAAGACCGGCAAGGTGGCTTGGAAGAAGAGTTTCACGGGAGACTTTGGGGGCAAGATGGAGTCGGGTTGGGGGTACAGTGAATCTCCGTTGATCGATGGGGATAAGTTGCTGTGCACTCCGGGAGCATCCAAGGCGATGGTCGTGGCGTTGAAGAAAAAAACGGGTGAACTGATTTGGGCCGGCAAAGCGCCCGAGGGCAAATTGCGAGGCAATGACGGCGCGGGCTATTCATCGATTGTGATCTCCAATGCTGCGGGGCGCAAGCAATACGTTCAACTCGTTGGACATGGAATCGTCAGTTACGATGCAGCTACCGGTGAATTGCTTTGGAACTACGATCGGGTGGCCAATACGACAGCCAACATACCGACGCCACTGATCAGCGGCAACTATGTCTTTTGCTCGACTGGCTATGGAGATGGAGGAACGGCTTTGCTGGAGATTTCGCCTAACGCGAATCGCTCCTTGGGCGTCAAAGAAATCTACTACAAGTCCTCGAAGGAGTTGCAGAACCATCACGGCGGGATGATCATGATCGGCGAGCACGTTTACATGGGTCACGGCCACAACAATGGCTTTCCTGCTTGCGTCGAGTGGAAGACCGGCAAGGATCTATGGGACAAAGGACGCGGGGCAGGGGGGGGATCGGCTGCGATCGTCGCTGCCGACCAGAAGCTTTTCTTTCGGTATCAAGATGGCATGATGGCGATGATCGACACCGACACGAACGCTTACAAATTGCTGGGCAAGTTCAAGCTTGCGACACACAATGGCGAGAGTTGGCCACATCCGGTGATCGTCGATGGCAACCTTTACATTCGAGACCAAGATGAGTTGATCGTCTACAAGATCAGCAAGTAGGTTTTCAGTCGAGGGAGGCTGAGAAACCCCCTGTGGCCCTTCGGGCTGAAGACGCCGATGCTACCGCATCGGGAAGGTGTGAGCTGAAGACGAATAAAGGCCTTGGACCAATACCTTCTAAAAGACATGGAGAACCGTTTTTAGGGAGCGATCCGGAGCCAAAGGTACGGTTGTTTGGTGCTAGTGGCGTTCGCCAAGTTCTTTTCGTTTCGGCCCTGAGTCTCGACTTCGATCGAGACAGGGCCGGCCCAAGCAGCGGCTGCCGAGCCATCTGCTTTGGGAGTTGCAATCACTTTCAAGATGACCTTTTTTTCACTCTCTTCTTTGGCTTTGGAGACGGCCGCTTGGCAAGTGTACTCGGGTCCGAGTCCGAGCAATCGCACCGTTGCTTCGTCGATGCATCCGTGGGTCCGTTCCAGGGTTACTTCGATTTCGGTCGGCTTGTCCGGTTTGCCTTGGATGATGTCATTGGCAAGCGTGCCCAGGACCGAGGGAGCTTCGTTTTCGAGTTCCAGGCGGTATCGATACGTAGGTCCAAAGCGACCGTGCAGATCGCGCACAGCGATCCGATAGACGCCGGCGGTTTTCATTTGGCCAACCAGGACCGGATCCTTGATCTCCCCTGATTCGCCTTGTTTGCCGAGCGACTTGTTGGCGCCATCGAGAACTTCGATCACCGCATCGAGTGGCGAGCCTAGCGATTCGGCCATCGCCGAGATTTTCCAGAATCCGGGGGTTGTGGTTTCGATCTGCAGGACGTCTTCGTCGCGGGGCGATTCGAGCGTTCCGAAAAACAAGTAGCGGCGTTGGTTATCCACCAGAGGCACGGCCGTGGGCATATCGCGTTGGCTCGGTTCGCCGATGGGGGTGGCTTGGGATTGAAATCCTTGTGCTAAATCATCGACATCGCCGATGAGGCATTCGATGCGGTAGAGGTACTTGTCGCCACCGGCGTATCCGATGGTGCTATCGGGGGCTTCTGGGAACGCGTAGATACGAACGCAGAAGAGTCCATCGCGGGGTGCGTTGAAGACCAAGCGGGGGTCCAGGCCGAGGGTATCGAGGTTTTGAGCGAGAACATTCCCTCGTTCGTCGACGATTTCGAGGCAAGCGTCCATCGGGGATTTGAGTGTTCGATTCGCTTCGACGCTTGCGACGAATCGTTGGCCCTTGGTGAGCTTGACTTGGAAGTGATCGACGTCTCCGGATTTTTGCAACAGGCCGTGGAGTTCGACCGGCAGCGAATCGATCGATTGGGGTTTTGCAAACGCGTCGTTGGGTTCGATTTCAAGGACCCCGGGCAGATCGCTTACGAGGAATCGCAGCAGAGGCGATGCGCTTTCTGCAGAGTGCAAGCGGACCCAATGGAGTCCGAGTTTTGCATCGGCAGGGATGGTTGCTGTGATTTTGCCGGGGGTATCCGTCGCTGTCCATTGGATTGGTGCGGCTTGGATTGGTGCGGCTTGGATTGCAGCAGGTTCGTTCCAAAAAGCCACGGGCCATTTCTCGAACTTACCGGGCAGTTCGATCGTGACCGTTGCGTTGCGTTGTCCACCGGTTGGAAGCAGGCGAGCCGCGTCGAGGTTCTGGGCCATTGCATGGCGAGTCAAGCAAGATCCGGCGGCTAGGAGCCAGAGCAACGCGTAGCTGATCTTTGGACCAACACCGATCCTAGCGGGGGGTTGGTGATAGGGCATAGGCTACATGAGTTCTTTGATAGGGGTCGGATCGCTGACCAAGTGTGCAGGTCGTCCTGAGGGGGTGTAATAGACTTTGTCGGGGTCGATCCCCATTTTGAGGTAGACCGTCGAGACAAAGTTTTCGGGTGCGAGAATCCGTTCGCATGCCGAGTGGCCTTGGCGATCGGTAGCACCGATGACTTGGCCGCCGGGCGTGCCGCCGCCGGCAAAGAGGATCGACATCGCATTGGCCCAGTGATCGCGGCCCGCTTTGGCTTGCCCTGGCAGCGTGCTGATTTTTGGGGTGCGACCGAATTCGCCCAGAGCGATGACCATGGTTGTTTCGAGCAGTCCGCGTTGGTCGAGGTCGTTGATTAGGGCCGCGACGGTTTGGTCCCAGGACGGGAGGCGGGTTTTCAGAGCGCCGAAAAGGTCGGAGTGATGATCCCACCCGCCGTCGTAGAGAGTGACGAACGGTACACCGGCTTCGACGAGTCGCCGGGCCAGCAGGGCGCGTTGGCCGAAGCTATTGCGACCGTAGGCATCGCGTGTTGCATCGGATTCTGTTTGGATATCGAACGCTTTTTGGGCTTCTGGCGTCGTGATCAATTCGACCCCTTGTTGAAAGAATTCATCGACGGCGACGACTGGGTCGGCCGTCGCTGGATCGCTAAAGCGGGGTAGTCGATCGACTAGGTGCCGCAGGTCGCGTCGGGAGCCGAAGCGATCGTCGGAGATACCGCTAGGGAGTTCCACATCGCGGACGCGGAAGTGCTTGTTGTTTGGATCGCCGCCGACGACGAAGGGAGCGTATTTGGCGCCTAAGAAATTCGGGCCGCCGGATCGGGACATGCTGGGCATGGAGAAGTAGGGGGGCAGACCGTGGGGAGCGGGCCGTTCTTTGGCAGCGACCGAACCGAGGCTTGGGTGAAAGCTGACAAACGCGCCGCAACCGACCGGGATGCGCGGGGGCGCACCGGTCATCATGTAGTGGTTGCCTGCGCCGTGGTTGCCTTGGTTGTGGCAGACGGAGCGTACGATGGCGTATTTATCAGCGATGCTGGCAAGTTGGGGCAAGTGTTCGCAGATTTGGATCCCTGCGACGTTGGTATGGATGGGTTGGAATTCACCGCGAATTTCGACGGGTGCTTCGGGCTTGGGGTCGAAGGTTTCGAAGTGGGTCGGTCCTCCGTCCATCCATATCAAGATACAGCTTGAGGGCTTTTTGTTCGCAGGGAGGTTAGCGGCGCAGGTTTCTCGAAGTTGCAGCAGGTTCGAGAAGCTACCGCCAGCGAGTCCAGCGACTCCCAATTGCAGCCAATGACGTCGGAGCATGATTCAATCCTTGTGAGTGAATTCCGGAGAGTTGAGCATCGACCAGAGGATATCTTCGACCAGTTTTCGACGATCCATGTTGGGTTTTCCGAATTCGTTGACTAGATCGGAAAGTTCGTTCGATTCGGGAAAACGGGAAAAGGTTGCCAGATAGAGGTCTTCGAGGATTTCCTTAGGGGGCATTTCGGAGCCGGCGAGGCGTTTGACACGACCGTTTTCGTCGGTGATTTTCGAGGCGATCGCTGGAGCGTTCATCAGATGAAGGGCTTGAACGACCGTCGATTCGGGGATCCGTTCGCAGGGGGGATCTTGGTTGGGGTCAGGACGGCCGAATGCATCGAGGAGTTCCGATTCGGTACGAACGGTCCAGAGTTGCATCGCGCGGGTCCCGTTGGGTGAGCCCGAGTAGGGTTGGGTCGTTTCGGTGATATCGCAGATCGCATCGGCGAGGACTTCGGCGCGAAGACGTTGTCGGTAGTGGCGAGAGAAGTTTCGGTGGTCGCCCCGATTGGTTTCGTTCGGTTCGGAGGCAAGCGCGTAGGTGTGAGACTGCAGGATCGTTTTGAGCAGTTCTTTTTGGTTGAAACCGATGCTGCGAAAATGCGTAGCGAGTTGATTCAGGAGTTGAGGGTTGCTCGGTGGGTTCGTTGCACGAAGATCATCGACAGGGTCGACGATACCGACGCCGAAGAGTTCCGCCCAAACGCGGTTGACGGCGACGTGGGCGAATGTGGGGTTTGATTCGCTGACCATCCAATCGACGAGTTTTTCGCGGGGGTCTTCTCCGTCGGCGATGGGAACTTCTAAACCGCGTAGGGTTTTGGGGGTAAGGGATTTGCCTGTCAGGGGGTGTTTGACATCGCCGCTGGATTTGACCAGGACCGTTTCCTCTCCGCCGGAGATCGGTGGAGACAGGCCGGTCCCTTTGAAGCCGACGCGAGAAAAGAATGCGGCAAACGAGTAGAAATCATGTTGGCTGTAGACTTCGAAGGGGTGTTGGTGGCATTTCGCGCAATCCAGGCGGACGCCGAGGAACAGTTGGCTAGCCATCGTCACGATTTCGTCCGGTTCGCGTCGATCGCGAAAGATCGTCACGGCACCATTTTTCCAGTTGCTGCCTCGGGCCGTCAGGACTCCTCGTACGAATTGATCGTAGGGGAGGTTTTGTCGGAAGGCCTCGCGGATCCACGTATCGAGGCTCAGGACGGCTTTGATACCGACGCGGTAAGGGTTTGGACGCAGTAGGTCGGCCCATTTGTTCGCCCAGTTGTCGGCGTATTCGGGGCGTTCGAGCAGCGCATCGATCAGGGTGTTTCGTTTGTCGGGGTTGGGGTCTTGGAGGAAGTTACGGGCTTCATCGCTGGTGGGTTGTCGACCGATGACATCGATAAAAGCACGCCGCAGGAACTGGGAATCCGATGCGGGTTTGCTCGGAACGATATTTAGATCCGCAAGACGTTGGTAGACCAGCGCATCGATGAAGTTCTTGCGGGGGAGTTGCGAGTAGATGTTCGGATCGACCGGATCGGGTCTGGGGATTGCCGAAGACCAAGTCGCGATGTTTCCCATATAACGCGCCATGATGGTCGCTTCGCCAGGCAGTGCGCCTGCTCGGATTTTTCCATCGGGTTTAACGGCAAGGACGGCCGGTTCATTCGATTGGTAAGCGCTGGTCTGCGTCACATCGCGGGTCGAGCCATCGCTGTAGGAGGCAGTGACACGAAGGTTGAGTTCTTCGCCTGGGGCCAGGGGTTTCGGTGCCGGGCTGATCGAGACTTCGGTTAGGGTCGGATCGGACGCGCTGATGCGGGGGAAACCCGATTGGATCCACTGGAGAAGGGTTTGGTAGTCGGGAGAATCCGGTAGGATTTTCTTGCCCCCGCCGTGGGGGAGTTGGGCGGTTGCTTTAAGAAGCAGAAGGCTATCGGCTGGCGTTGCCGGTGCGACGCGGCGACCGCGGGCATCGGTGACGATCGAGCGGTAGTCCATCTCGGAGTCGAAGCCGAGCAAGGAGAGGGCAAAGCCATTTTGGCCACGGGACTTACCGTGGCAGGGACCGGAGTTGCATCCTCGGGCTGTGAGGAGCGGTTGAATATCGAGTTCGAACTTTGCTTTCCAGGCCGGCGACGGTATCAGTGCTTCTGATACTGGTGCGGGAGCTTGGGCGAGGGCTTGCTTGGGCCCAAAAGTGGACATGAAAGCTAGCAAAAAACAAAAAATAGCTGCAACGGACACCGCGTAACCCGGTGCCTGGCACCTAGCTGGGGTCGCGGGGATTGCAAGCAAATCGAGGTCCGCAGGGGAGCCCAAAGGTGCCTGGCACCTAGCGGGGGTCGCGGAGTTTGCAAGCAAATCGAGGTCCGCAGGGGAGCCCAACGGGGCCTGGCACCTAGCGGGGGACGCGGGGATTGCAAGCAAATCGAGGTCCGCAGGGGAGCCGAAAGGTGCCTGGCACCTAACGGGGGACGCGGGGATTGCAAGCAAATCGAGGTCCGCAGGGGAGCCTAAAGGTGCCTGGGAGCCTAAAGGTGCCTGGCACCTAACGGGGGTTGCGGAGATTGCAAGCAAATCGAGGTCCGAAGGGGAGCCTAAAGGTGCCTGGCACCTAGCGGGGGTCGCGGGGATTGCAAGCAAATCGAGGTCCGCAGGGGAGCCTAAAGGTGCCTGGCACCTAGCGGGGATTGCGGAGATTGCAAGCAAATCGAGGTCCGAAGGGGAGCCTAAAGGTGCCTGGCACCTAGCGGAGGGTTGCATGGTTGCCCTGGTGTGCCTAGTAGCGGTGCTTGGAAAAAGGTGGGTGGTTTTTGGCGGGAAAGGGGCGTCTTGGCTTCCCCTGGAGTTCCTTTCGATCGCCTCTGCGACCCTTGTAATCTTCATCATAGGATAATCGACCCGCAGGTGGCTTGGAAACAAACAACCATGGACGAAGGGGGGATTTTTGAAAAAACGCTCCGACTCTTCGGATCGATGAACTTTTTGTTTCGATTTGCATTACCAGGGCCTGCGTTCCCTGGGTTGGCATTGCACCCAACACTCTGGCCCAAGGGGGCTTATACTCTCAGCATCGTCGGGATTCCCACGAGCACGGCCGGTTTTCTGTTTCGACCGGGCTTTTAAACACTTTACTCCAACGACTACTTTCTATGTATCGCTTGCTTTCCTTGGCCGTTTTCGTCTTGGGTACTTTGCTTCCGGTTAGCCACGCATCGGGACAGTTTGATGGTTGGAGCCACACCGGGTCGATCTTTCTGGTGACGACTCCCGAGGGTGCGAATTTGCCCGAGTCGGCCTCGGAGGAAAACGTTCCGGTACTGATCCAACTGCACAAGGACTTCTTCGACTTTACCCGTGCGCAGCCAGCCGGTCAGGATATCCGCTTTTCGGCCAGCGGCACGAATTTGGCTTATCAAATCGACCATTGGGACGCGGTCGCAGGATCCGCTAGCATCTGGGTTCGAGTGCCTCAGATCCGGGGCAACGCTCGGCAAGAGCTCACGTTGCACTGGGGCAACCCGGACGCGAAAAGCCAATCCGATGGCAGCGCGGTTTTTGCTGCATCCAACCATTACTTGAGCGTTCTGCACCTTGACGACTCTTTGATCGATGAAGTCGGCAGCGTCAAGCTTACGAATAGCCAAACGACGCTTCGTTCCGGACGTATCGGTTCGGCTCGGCACTTGGCCAACGGCCAGGGCATCCTATGCGGAGAGAAAATCGAAAGTTATCCCGTCGGTTCCCAATCGCACTCGACCGAAGCTTGGATCCGCCCGGAGAGATCCAACGGCCGTGTGCTTGGGTGGGGCAATGAGCATGGTCAGGGCAAGGTCATCATGCATTTCAAAAGCCCGCCTCATGTTGAAATGGAATGCTACTTTTCTGGTGCGAATGTATCGAGCCTGGGCCGAATCCCGCTGAACCAATGGACCCACATTCTGCATACTTACGAAAAAGGCAATTCGCGAATCTACGTCAATGGCGAACTGAGCAACACCTCGCAGACAGCCGATGCACCTTTGGCGATCAAGTCCCCGGCGCGTTTCTACATCGGTGGTTGGTACAACAACTACGACTATGCGGGCGCTATCGACGAAGTTCGCATCAGCAATGCGGTCCGGTCTGCCGACTGGGCAAAGCTTCAGTTTGAGAATCAAAAGGAGCTTCAAACCCTTGCCGGTCCGGTCGTACTTCGCGGAGACCGTTTCGGAGTCTCGACCGATCGTGTGACGATTGCCGAAGGAACGCAAACGAGCATCACCGCAGAAGCACTCGGCGCGCAGAAAATCTACTGGATCCTCGTCGAAGACCAGAAGGAAACGATCGTTGCTATCGATCGGCTCACGGTTCCATTCGATGCAGGTCGCGTGCAAGGAGACACCCAAGTGACCTTGAGATGCAAAGCCATTTATCCTGAAGGGGTTCGAACGCGTGACATCGCCATTGCAGTCAAGGAAAAGATACCAGAACCGAACTTTACGCTCGATGCTCCGCGAACCTGGAATGGACGAGACCCCATCGAGGTCATCCCGCGTCTAGGCAACCTAGAGGCGATGACGGCTGCTGGGGCAGGTGAACTGAATATCCGATGGGAATCAGGACCCTTTGCCATCCTTCAAGAATCCACTCAAGGGAAGCTGCTGCTGAAGCGTTCGCAGCAGAGCGGCACTTTGAGGGTTACTGCAACGATCGACAATGGAGGCCAAAGCGTTTTGCAATCGATCGACATCGCTGTTACCGAACCCGATCAAGACGCTTGGACTGACCGTGTCGTTGGCAAGGACGAGAAGCCTCAGGAGGGGCAGTTTTATGCGCGCGATCCGAGCAATCGAGGCACGCTGTATTACAACGGAAATTTGGATGCAAGCGTGCAGACGAATTCGCCGACGGTGTTCCTGAAACTCTATGCCGATGACCGATTGGTCGAAACCGTCACGAGCAAGCTTGGGGCGGACGGATCCTATGCCCTTTCGGTGAAGCTATCGGCGGGCCTGATCAAGTACCGAGTCGAATTCGGGGTCGACCAAGATCGCGTGCTTGCATCGGTCGGTGATATCGTTTGCGGGGACGCTTATTTGATCGATGGCCAGTCCAATGCGCTTGCTACCGACACGTCGGAAAAATCGCCCGCAGAAACCAGCACATGGATTCGCAGCTATGCGATTGCGTCGCAAAATCCCGGGGGCAAGGCCAACGAGGGAAATCTTTGGGTTTTGCCGGTATGGAAAGCAGAAAAAGGCCAGCGAGCCGAGCTAGGTTGGTGGGGAATGGAGCTTGCCAAACGACTCGTCGCGAGCCAGAAGGTACCGATCTTCATGATCAATGCCGCAGTCGGAGGGACCCGCATCGATCAACACCAGCGCAATGCGGCCAATCCGACCGACCTATCGAGCATCTATGGTCGGATGCTTTGGCGTATTGAGCAGGCGAAACTCACGCATGGGATCCGAGCGATCCTGTGGCATCAGGGGGAGAACGACCAAGGGGCCGATGGACCGACGGGGGGCTTTGGCTGGGAGACTTATCATCCCCTATTCCTTCAGATGGCAGCCGGATGGAAGCAGGATTTTCCGAATGTTCACCGTTACTATGTGTTCCAGATTTGGCCGAACTCGTGCAGCATGGGTGGCCGAAACGGCTCTGGCGATATGCTTAGGGAAAAGCAGCGGACCTTGCCCGAGTTGTTCTCCAAGATGCGGATTCTTTCGACGCTTGGAGTCGAGCCCGAGGGTGGTTGTCACTTTCCTTTAGAAGGTTGGGGCAAGTTTGCTCAGATGCTCGAACCTCTCATGGAGCGTGATTTCTATGGCAAGGATTCCCAAGGGGCACTTACAGCCCCTAATCTCAAGCGTGCTGTGCTCGATCCGACGCGTTCGAGCATCGAGCTTGAGTTCGACCAGCCGATTGTCTGGGACGAGCGTCTGGCGCGAGATTTTTATCTCGACGGGGAAAAGGGAAAGGTGTCCGGTGGAAGCGTTTCGGGAAGAGTGCTTACGCTGCGGCTTGTAGAGCCCACGGAGGCTACCAAGATCACCTACCTCAAGGAGATCGATTGGAAGCAGGATCGGTTGCTCAAGGGAACCAACGGAATTGCGGCACTGACTTTTTGCAACGTGGGGATGCGCGTCGGCAGTCGGGGAGATTCGTCCGATTCCCGGTGATTGGCTATGGGTGATAGGCTCTCTTTGTGTGGCCTTTGGCAGCGTTCCTATTCCAATAGTCTCCAATAGCGAGGAGAAAAGGGTGCCAAAACGCTCTTCGCGGTGCTCTGTTCTTGGCGAATTCTAAGAAGGCATGTATAAAAGGCGATCTTATCGACCAAGTACCCCTCGAAATATTGCTCGTCGGAAAGGCCATGCGATGGCGGAATCCAAGAAAAAACCGGATACGGCTTCCAAAGTGGAGAACATATTTGACCTCGACCTTGTGGGTCGGTTGGTCGAGTTGATGAAGCAGCACGATTTGGGCGAGGTCGATCTTCAGCAAGACGACCAGCGGATTCGGCTCTGCAGTGCGCATGCCTCTGGGGTGGTTCTTCCTACGGCATACGCGTCTGGACCTGCGAGTGCTCCGAGTGCATCTTCGGCGTCTGCTAGCCCGTCGGCTGGGTCGCCGGCAGAGTCGGATGCGGCGCACATTGTGGTCCTCCGATCGCCGATGGTTGGGACCTTTTATTCTAAGCCCAACCCGACATCCAAAGACTTCATCGATGTCGGTTCGACGATCCAAAACGACACGGTCGTGTGCATCATCGAGGCGATGAAGGTTTTCAACGAAATCCCAGCTGAGATCCGTGGCAAGGTCGTTCAAGTGTTGGCGCGAAATGAGGAAGCTGTCGACGTGGGCAGGCCGCTCTTTAAGATCGATACCCGAGGCTAAGGCGCTCTATGTTTAGTCGCGTACTTGTCGCCAACCGTGGCGAAATCGCTCTGCGTGTGATTCGGGCTTGCAAAGAACTCGGTATTGAAACCGTAGCGATCTTCAGCGAAGCGGACCGAGGCTCGCAGTATCTTGAGCTGGCAGACCAAGCGTTTTGCGTTGGGTCGGCCAAGTCGATGGATAGTTACCTTCGGATCGATCGTGTCATCGCGGCGGCCGAGTTGGGCAAGGCCGATGCGATCCATCCCGGATATGGTTTTCTCGCTGAAAATTCGCACTTCAACGAAGTCTGCCGCAGTTGCAATTTTGAGTTCATCGGTCCGAGTCCCGATGCGATGGAGAAGCTTGGCGATAAAAACACCGCACGAGAAATGGCAATCGCTGCGGGCGTCCCGGTCGTTCCAGGTAGCGATGGCTTGATCGAAAGCGAGGAGGACGCGATCCGATCGGCGCGAAAGATCGGTTTCCCGGTCTTGATCAAGGCCACCGCAGGGGGTGGAGGCAAAGGAATGCGTGTCGCGGCCGACGAAGCTTCTTTGCAAAACGCGGTGGCCCAAGCTCAGACCGAGGCCAAGGCTGCCTTCGGCAACTCTGGTGTTTACCTCGAGCGGTACATCGATAGGCCTCGGCACGTCGAGGTCCAGATCATCGCGGACCAACATGGCAGTGTCGTTCACCTTCATGAGCGCGATTGTTCGGTCCAACGTCGGCATCAAAAGCTGATCGAAGAGAGCCCATCGCCTCGTCTTCCCGAAGCGACGCGTAAAGCCATGTGCGACGCTGCGGTTCGCATGGTCAAACAAGCGAATTATTACAATGCTGCGACCGTAGAGTTCATCGTCGACCAGCAAGACGATTTCTACTTTATCGAGGTCAACGCTCGCATTCAGGTCGAGCATCCGGTGAGCGAAATGATCTCCGGGGTCGACTTGATCAAAACCCAAATCCTCGTTGCCGCCGGACAAAAGCTTGCGTTTGCGCAAAACGATATCAAGCCCCGTGGGGCGGCCATCGAGTGTCGGATCAACGCCGAGGATCCCGATCGCAATTTTCAGCCTTGTCCTGGGAAAATCCAAACGATGTATCTTCCTGGAGGTTTCGGCGTTCGGGTCGACTCCCATGCGCATGCAGGCTACAGCGTCCCGCCGCACTACGACTCGATGATCGCCAAGCTCATCGTCCATCGCGAGACACGCGACGAAGCCATCGTGACGATGCAACGGGCCTTGAGCGAACTTCGCATCACAGGGATCAAGACCACGGCAGGCTTCCATAAGACCGTATTGGCCCAGCCTGAGTTTGTCCAAGGGACAGTCGATACCAAGTGGGTCGAGCGCGTCTTGCTGCCTCGACTTCAGAACAAGTAAACGGCTTGGTATGGATTTCACAAGCGACCTGTGGCTCTGCTTGGCGGTAGCATTGGTCGCTTGGCTCTATTCAAGCGTCGGGCACGCTGGGGCTTCTGGGTACATCGCCTTGATGACCTTAGCGGGAATGGCTCCTGAGCGGATCAAACCACTCGCGTTGCTTTTGAATATTTTGGTTGCAACGATCGCTTCGGTTCAGTTCTACCGAGCGGGTCATTTTTCGTGGGAGCTATTTTGGCCCATTGCGCTCTTGGCACCTGCGATGGCTTTTCTCGGAGGCTACTACAGGTTGCCCTTGGAGTGGTTCAAGATCCTCCTTGGAGTCGTCTTGGCCGCCTCGGCACTGTGGCTTTTGAGTCCGATCAAGCATGAGGAGAAGGTGGTCGAAGCGTCCAAGCCTTTTGCGATTGGGCTTGGAGCCTGCTTGGGTTTTCTTAGCGGATTGACAGGGACAGGAGGGGGGATTTATTTAACGCCGCTGCTGTTGTTTTTGGGATGGGCCAAGACCAAGACTGCCTCGGCCGTATCGGCGGTTTTCATCATGGTCAATTCGATAGCAGGGCTTGCCGGGGTGGCCAGTTCAGGCACACCGATGCCGCAGGGTTGGGTTTTGCTTGCGATTGCCGTGGTTGTTGGTGGGAGCATCGGTGCGACGCTCGGAAGCTTCCGGTTCCCAGTGGGCTTGGCCAGGATCTTGTTGTCGATGGTCATGAGCATTGCAGCGGCGAAACTGCTATTGGGTTGATCGGCACGGGTGCAACTTGCAGCGATCATTGCATGGAGTACACTTGGTGTCCTGGTCCCTGGTGTGGTTTCGACTGACGGTTCTTTAGACATTCGAGCTATGAAGAATTCTATTTGCTTGATAGCGGTCCTGCCTCGGTTGTTTGCCATCGCGTCGGTAAAGTGCATGGTGGTCTGTTTGCTTGTAGCGATCGCTTCTGGGCATGGCCGCCTGACGGCGCAGGAAGCTTCCTTGCAGGGGATTGGCTCGCAGGGTATTGGCTCGCAGGGTATCACCTCGCAGATCGACCGGCGGATTGCTTTGGGCTATAGCAAAGCGTCGATTGTTCCGGCGGAGATTTGCACCGACGAGCAGTTTGTCCGTCGTTTGTATCTGGACATTGCCGGGCGTATTCCGACACTTGCCGAGCGAGCGTCGTTTATCGAGGATCGGTCAGCGACCAAGCGTCTTGATTGGATCGACCGATTGCTTGTCGGCGAGGACTACGTCCAAAATTTTGCGGATACGTTCGATACGTTGCTGATGGGCCGAGCCTCACGCGGCAAGATGGGGGAGCGCCAGAACCACTGGCGACCTTATTTGGAGGATGTCTTTCGCAGCAACCGGCCTTGGGATCAAGTCGCCCGGGAGATTCTTTTGGCCAGGCCCGAGGGTGCTCGGCAGGCTGGTGCGGTGTGGTTTCTTTACGAGCGGAACGACAATGCCCAAGCGATTGCCGAAGCGGTAGCTCCAGCATTTTTTGGGATCCGAATCGATTGCGCGCAGTGCCACGACCACATGATCGCCACGGAGATCCATCAGCAGCACTATTGGGGTTTGGTCGCCTTCTTCAATCGCAGCAAGAACGCAAAGACCAATGCTGGGCCGAGGCTCAGCGAATCGGCCATTGGAGGTTTTTCCGAATTTGCGAATATTTACGGTTCGAGCTATCCGAACTTGCTGACGTTTTACGAATCCAAGACGATCGACGAAACCCGACCGGAGAAAGACGCCAAGCAAGAGGATAGTCAGGAGCTGTATCTTCCGGCAACGAATCCTGAGGATCCGCGGATACCGAAGTTCTCACGGCGTGAAAAGTTCGTCGAAGAGATCCTCAATGGTCATCCGCGATTTGCCAAAGCCTTCGTCAATCGGATTTGGGCGATGCTCATGGGGCGCGGAATCGTACACCCTTATGATCAGATGGATTCGGTCCATGCTCCATCCGATTCGGAGTTGCTCGATGGGTTGGCCGAGGAGTTTATCGACTCAGGCTATGACATTCGAGGATTGGTTCGGGGGATTCTCGCGGCTCGTCCGTATCAACTCGGATCGCTTCGCCCGGCCGGTGCAGAAGACCCCTCAAGGTTTGCTTGGTCGATCGAGCGGCCGTTGACTGCCGAGCAGCTTGGTCGTTCGCTCCAAATCGCGTTGTTTCAAAGTGCCAGCAAGGATCATGCGTGCATTGCCGATCTGCGAGATCGGATGCCTGAGGTACTTCCTGAAACGTTCGTCACCGATGTCGGGGACGCGTTGTTCTTGACGAACAATCCCAAGATTCAGCAGATGATACTCGAAGCAAGCAAGCAGGACGGATTGGTTGCCAAGTTGGCTTTGAGGGAAGATACCAGGGCTGCTGTCGACGAGATGTTCCATGCGATTCTCGGGCGATCTGCAGAGCAAACCGAGCTTGATACCGTGCTAGAGTTTGTTCAGGCGCGACTGGCCAAGCGTCCTGCGATCGAACCGATATCGGTTTGGCAGAGTGCTGTATGGGCGGTGTTGACCTCTGCAGAATTCCGTTTCAATCACTAAGTTTCAATCACAAAGTTTCAATCACAAAGTTTCAATCACCAGGGAGCCAACGGCGTGGTCCGACGACAAGATTGCGGGAGTCCGGAGCATCAGGCCCATCGGCGGTTGTTTCTTCAGGGTTCGATGGCCGCCGGGGTCGCCTCGGTGGCGAGCTTCAACGGGCTTTTCTCGATCCCGACTTTGGCCCAAGAGACCAAGAAGCAGGGCAAGAAGTGCATCTTGCTTTGGCTTTGTGGGGCGCCGAGTCAATTCGAGACATGGGATCCGAAGCCTGGTACGATAACCGGTGGTCCGTTTGGATCCATAGCCACTTCATTGCCAGGGATACGGATCAGTTCCTTGATGCCCCGGTGTGCGACGATCATGGATAAGCTTGCGGTGATCCGCTCGATGAGTACCGAGCCGAGCGAGCATTTTCAGGGGATCGACGTATTGACGCGGGGCGAGGCGCCCCGTCCCCCGTTTACGCGTCCGATTCTAGGTTCGGTCGTCGCCGAGCAGCTCGGTCAGCTCGACAGTCCGGTCCCACAGTTTGTCTTGCTGGATCCTTGTCCTGAGGGTAACGAGTTCAAGTCGTTCAAGGCTGGGAATTGGGCTGGATGGCTCGGTGCCGAGTATGGTCCGGTACGCTCGGGGGGTGAGTATGCGATACCGGATCTTCTACGACCCGAGTCATTGGCCCAGGTCGACCATGAGGATCGAGAGGCGTTGCGGAACTTTCTGAGTCGCAAGTATCAGAACGAGCAGCGGAGCCAAGCGGCGGCGGGCTACAATGCCGCGTTTGATCGGGTTCGAGGGCTCATGAGTTGTGCACCCCTTTTTGATCTCGACACGCTCCCTGCGGCCGATCGAGAGCGTTATGGACCGGGGGCCTTTGCACAGCATGCGCTTCAGGCTCGCCACTTGATCGAGAACGGATCGACGTTTGTGATGGTTGCCAACGGGATGCCTTGGGACAACCATGTCTTTCAGCATGAGATGCATCAGATGCTAGTGCCTGAAATGGATAATGTCCTGTTTCAGTTGGTGACCGATTTAGAGCAGCGGGGGATGCTTGAAGATACGCTTGTGATCGCCATGGGTGAGTTTGGCCGGACCCCTTGGCTCAACGAGGCACGGGGTCGCGATCATTACTCGAAGGCTTGGAGTATGGCGATGGCTGGTGGAGGGATTCGCGGAGGGGTGGTCGTTGGGAATACCGACCCGATGGGTTTTGAGGTAACCGAAAATGCGATCGACAATCGCCGATTGTTTGCGACGATTTTCAAGACGCTTGGGATCGATGGCAACGAGCAGTACGACTTGCCGGACTTACCGACGTTCCACCGAGTCGAGGGGAATGTGCAGCCTATCGAAGAACTTTTGATCGGCTGATCGATCGGATCCTTTGGAGCGATGATGCAAAAGACAATTACACGAATCCATGATTTCAAGCTTCCGACGGCCATTCTTGGAGCCTGCTTACTGGAGGATCACAACCAGATGGTCGCCGCTTGCATGGATGGCATCTACCGTGTCGACCTGAGCACCAAATCGCATCAACGGATTGCGGAGCATGATAGTTATGCCAGTTCGGCAGTGTTCCTACCCGAGGCTCGAATGTTTGTCACGGGTGGATACGACGGCAAGCTCAAGTGGTTTTCGGCGCAGGACAACGCATTGGTACGGGAGCAACAGGTCCACTCTTTTTGGTCTTGGGATTTGGCTCTGAGTGCCGATGGGCGTTGGTTGGCAAGTGTCACCGGGCAGTACTTGGCGGGCGACTACAAGTACGCGCCGGCCAAGGAGACCGAGCCTTCGGTCAAGATCCTCGATGCTTCCGATGGCCGAGTGGCTTATAGTCTACCGCATACGCCTTCGGTGCAATCGGTTGTTTTCAGTCACGATAGCCAATGGGTAGCGGCTGGGAATTTAATGGGTCAAGTGCGGGTTTGGGATGTAGCAACCGGCGCGCAGGTTGGTGGGTTTGAATCCAAGGATTTCACCAGTTGGGGGATCATCAAGAGCCACTGTTATCTCGGCGGTATTTTTGCGATGGAGTTTACGCCTGACAATCAGGAGTTGATCGTTTGCGGGATGGGGGATATGCGGGACCCCATGGCGGGCAATGGCAAGCAGTTATGGCAGCGCTGGAATTGGAAAGAGTCCAAGCTATGAGGGGCTCATGGAAGCGCTTTGCATGCATCCTACCAACGAGAGTTTTGTCATGGGGGGAAGGTTGCGAGGTGGGGACTGGAACGGGGCTCTTTTCGATCTTGCAAGTGGCGAGCGCCTCGGGACGATCAAATCGGGATATCGCATCACCGAGTTCCTCTTCAACACGCGAGGCGAGTTGATCGTCGTTGGGGGGCAAGGCCAACCGGGTAAGAACGACCAGGGGAAATTTTCCGATTTTGGTCGTGTTGAAGTGTACGAGATCAAGAGTTGATTCGAAAACTGATTAGGTAGATCTAAGGATGTCGGAGTCGCAATCGGTAAGAGGTTGGGAATATAAAACGGTACTGTTGGCCCGGGGTTGGGTGGGTGAAATTTGATTCAGACGCATTCGATGCGACGTTGAATCGATTCGATAGCGAGGGTTGGGAGTTGCTCTCTTCCTACACTATCAATACTGATGGAACGACGACCCAGATCGTGGCGATATTCAAGCGACCTAGGAGCTGAGTCCTCGTCGGACCTGGGAGTCCGGCTAACTTTCTATGTCCACAACAGCAGCACGGATTGTCGGTTTCGATTGGCTTCGAGTTCTAGCGCTTTTGCTCGTGACGGTCTTTCATGCACTGGGGCTTTTGGGTCTTGACGCCTGGACTAAAATGGCTGGCCTGAGCATGGGTACCTTGGGGGTGTCGCTTTTTCTTGCTCTAAGCGGGGCCTTGATTGGAAACGACGGTCGGCCTGCATTCGAGTGGTTGGTGGCGTCAATCGCAGCGGTGCTGATGCAGAAGGCCGTTTCAAGGTGTTTGGGTTTTTTTCTCAATCCGAAGCCACCGGGCTGACCCACGATATTGCTTCAGACTGGCCGGATTTTGGTACCGTGGGTGTTTCTGGCAGGACGAATTCGCAAACCCCTCGAGCGCTGTTGGGTAGTTTTGCGAACACCGTTACTTCGCGGACATTCCGCGTCCCGACTGGAAACGGGACGCTTCCGTTTCTAGCGATAAACGCCGATAGGGGGATCGAAACTGTTTTCCCTGCGGGTATGCCTGAGGGTTCCGAGGCGTAAAACTGGCTGCTGCGTCGGAACTTGTTGATGCCGATGGTCAGTTGGCTCCAGGGCTCCGACGTCGGGTTCCAGATGGAGATCGCTGGTACGAGTTTTTGTTGCCCGGGGTTTTTGGGATCCTGAACCCACATCCCATCGAGGCGCACGCGTGCATCGAGAAGCGGCTCGGTCATCGGCTTGGACAAAAAGAACAGAGCGACAGCCGAGCAGACTGGGATCAGGATTGCTCCCAGGATCAAACCGGTCAACCCGAGTCGGCTCAAGCGAATCCCCGGATGCTTCGACAAACCATTGCTCCTGTTCGATGGCGGTGGGTTAAAAATCGGCCTGCAAGGCTATTGGGCTTCAGGCTCTTGGACTTCGGATTACTATCCTCGGTAGTCAACGGATGTCAACGCTCAGAGGGCTTTGCACGAGAGGATTGGAACCATAAAGCCAAGAGCCTAAGAAGGCAGAAAGCCAAGGAAACACAGAGTCACAGAGAACACAGAGAGAAAAATCGCGATGGTGGGGGCATGCTTGGGCGTTGGCCAATCCGGCAAAGACTTGCAATGGTCGGTTTCGGATGCTACCGTATGACGGAGGTTTCAAGCGAAGAAAACGGCAGGAATCCTTTGGAAACGTAGGTTTTTCGACGTTCAATCCGTGTGCTTGTCCATTCGTTCGCCATCCGTTCGCAAACCGTTCACTGCAACTGAACTCTGTGTCCAAAATCTCCCGCGATCCACTAGCCGATCCTTTAGCACAACTGGAATTGGATTTTCTTGCCCAAGCCTTAGGCGATGGTACGAGTTTAAAGTCCCTGTTGATCGAGCGGGAAAAAACGTTGGGGATCGGTCCGGAAAACTCTCTGGCTGGCCAGATCGAGTCTGCCTTTGCGCATGCTAGGACGATGGTCGAGTCGCCCGTATGCCCGATCGTAGCGGTTCTGGGGATGCTCAACGCGGGCAAGAGTTCTCTGGTCGCTACGTTCCTTTCACCACCGAAAAGAGCCTCTGCAGGGCGAGTGCTGATCGGTTCGGCCAACACCGAGGGAACGCACCGATTTGTCCTTTGGCTCCCTGAATCCTGGAGGAGCAATTCGGTCATCTGGGGTTTTTTGTCGAATCGTCTGACTCAGGTATTCGGGTGTGCGCCCGAGGAACTTGCCGTCAGTGCTGAGCAAGCCGCCCAGCAGTACAACGATCAGTCGATGCGAGAAGTGTTCGATGTTTCGGGTAAGCAAGTGCGGCGAAGCGCGTTGGAGGTTCCACTGGTGGCAAGCGACCCGCAGCTGGATCGTTTGGGAATTGCGCTCATGGACTGCCCGGATGTGCAAACCGGTTTGATGTCTGGTTGGCTTTCCGAACCGGACCTAGCCCGCACCACACGCTTGGACGAACTTTCGATGGCAGCATCCGAAGCCCGCTTTGCGGTGCTCGAGCGTTCCGCGTTGGTCTGCAGCGCCTACATCGTGGTCCTGCCTGCAAATGCGATGCATGACCAGACGGTCAGTCGACTTTTGAAAATGCTCGAGGCCAAGATGCCTCATGTGCAACGGATGTTGGCAGTCAATCGTGTTCCGCGAAAATACGATTCCTCGGAGATCTCGCATGAGATGCGGACCTTGTACGGTTTTTCCAATCCGAGCCGAATCTATATGGCATATCATTTCGAGGGCCCACAGAGGCGGGAAAAACTCCAGAGCGTTCCTGGCGAAATATCCGATCGAAACGATACGCATCTGCCTGCATTTTTCAGGATCGACCAAGCCCCGGTACCCCAGCCCCCCGACCCCATCGACGATGCAGCATGGATGCTTCGACTCGGCGAGCAGCTCCAAGGCAACGCGTTGCTTTCCGACGCGATCGATTCGTCCTTGACGAACCTGAAGATCGCAGCGGTGCGTGGGTTGCAAACCGCGCGCGATTGGATTTCCGAGAGCAATCGCCGTCTAGCGTCGATTCACAGCATCATCGCCCAGGCTTGTTTGGACTTTTCCCTCGATCCTTCGGCACCGGCAAGCCAACCTAAGATCCGATTGCAGGCTTCTCGTCAGGTTGTCGAGCAAATCGCCGAATCGCTCGAGCGGACCGCTCCGTGGTGGGCCAAACCCGGTCGATGGATGCAGCGATTGGCACAAGCCAGCAAAGACTCCGTCGGGTATGCCACCTCTTGGATGAAGATGCCCACGTGGATGATCGATCGGGGCAATACCGTCGGGCAGTGGGCTCGCACACGGCTTCAGCGAGGCGAGAGTGGTAAGGTCGTCACGGCCGATGTGTTGGTCGATGCGTTGGCCAAGTGCGATCGCCGAGGGCTTTTGAGTCTCGATGATCGAGGAACCCAACGCGAGCACATCCGCGAGGCTTGCCAGCAGGCCATCACTCGATTCCAAGCAGAGAGTTCGACGCAGTTGGATCCCGAGCAAGTCGATGGGCTGACGAAGAAGCTTTGGGAGCAGATGCCCATGGGCAAGCGGATCATCCGAGGAGTAGCTCCCGCGGGGATCCTTTTTGCGCCGCTGCTTGCAGTGATCATGATCCCGTTGGACTTTGGCGGCTCGTCGGTTCTGGTCTTTGCATCGCTCAAGGAATTGTTGTTTGCAAGCGCCGCAGGTTTTGGATTGATGCTTGCTAGCGGAGATGGCATGCCGCAATTGGCAGAGTCCGAATCGGCTTGGCAGCAACTTTCGGATCTGGTCGCCGTTTTGACCGATCAATTCGGACTGGCGCGCAAGCCTGCGAGCGACCCGACCGAAGTGACGCTCGGGACTACCACTCGGAAATTGGCACCCAGTACGATCGCCCCGAATCGCCAGCCGACGGCATGTCTTCAAGGGATTCCATCTAGCGAGCGTTCGTCGAACGTCCCGGCCTGGGAGTCCATGGCAAGCGGATTGGAGCGATTGCAGCAGATTCATCAACAAACCACCACAGGCCCAGCCGGCAAGACCGGCCCAGGAGAGGTTCACTAGCGATGGAAGATCCAATGCAGATGGTCGAGCGGATCGAGCTAGCATCGCAGCAGTTGCTCGGCTCGCATCCGGTACGATTTCAGATCGCTCGATGGTGCGAGGAATTTCGCCAAGCGGCCAACGATATCCTTCACGACCGAGGCGTGTCATTGCCGTGCATTGGAATCATCGGAGCCAAGGGCCAGGGTAAGACTTGGGTCGTAAGGCAGTTGGTGCTTGACCCGGCGATCGCGCAGCTATTGCCTAGCGGCGTGCTGGCCAAAGAGGCTACTACAAAGCTGCATTGGATTGGTCCTGTAGCACCTGATGCTTTGGACCCGAGTCGCGAATCCTATCTGGCTTGCCCAGCCAAAAGCATGCTCGATTTTCAAAGACCTTACATGGTACTCGATACTCCGGGTTACACCGATGAGGATCCGATGGCAGCGGCCATCGCCAAGGAGGCCATGAGTTTGGCCCCGATCAAGATTCTCGTTGCCCGACGCGATCAGCTTCGAAGCGCCATCCACGTGCAACTCGCTGCGCTGACCGAGGGGACCGTATGCATGCCGATAATCACTTGCGTTCCGCAGAGCGAATCGAGCCATACGGGTAGCCACACCAACAGCCTTCAAAGGGATATCGAATGGTACACAGCAGCCTTGAGTTCCAGCGCCCCTGGGACTCGGTTTCTTGAGCCGGTTCTCGTCGCGGACTTTGAAGCCATGGGGGATGAAGCGAGCATAGCAAAGCAACTGCAAAACGATCTGATCGCAAGGCTCGCGCACGAGGATCTCAAGGTTGCATCGGCGACCAAATCGGTGCGGCTCAGGACCGCTAGCGACCGGCTCGGGCATCGGGTTTCCGAGGCTATTGAGACGCAGGTCCCACAGCTTTCCTCGGCGATCGCTCAGTTGGCATCGACCGCTGATGCATTACCGAGCCAAGCCATTGAGATGGTGCTCGGTTCGAAGCATGTCTTGCGGAATGCGATCCGAGACCGCATTCGCGGAGAGTTGATTTCCTCGACCGGGTTGTTTTGGTTTCCCTATCGTACCCTTCTGGGAGTGCTGGGCTTTACGCACGGTGCTTGGGACCGTCTGATCCTCTCGATGACAGGCAGTTTGCCGTCGATTTTCGGAACCTTCGTGACATGGGCCAAGAACGTCAGCAGTACCCGTCAGGCGCATCAGGAGTTGCAAGACGGGATCAAGGAATACTTGAACAAACAGATCCAAGATCGATTGCTTCCGGCGCAGCAGGAGTTTTATCGCGCGATCGATCGGATTGGAGGCACGAGCCGGGACCCGGTCCGCGATTCCCACCGGGTCGACTCGGGCCTTCGGATCCGCATCAGTGGCATCGATGCCTTGCAGGTCCAAGCCCGCGGGGTATTTGACGAAACGCTTCATAAGTATCGGATACCGCGATGGCTTTTGCAGTTGCTTGGGTTTGGTGCAACCTTGGTGTTTTGGGCGTTGATGGCCGGCCCGATCATCGCTATCTATCGGCAGTACTTTTTGGCGACGATGAACGCCTGGAGCGACGGCACGAAGGACCTATCGGAGTTCCCGAGTCCTAAGGCGACGATGATGTTCACGGCGTTTGGGATCTCGACACTTCCGGTGCTGCTAATCGCGATGCTTGTGATGGGTTGGTTCCAGCGAGCTAAGCGGCTCGACGCGATCGCCGAGGAAATCTACTCGGCGGAGTTGCAGAAAGTCGAGTCGCTCAAGCGCGATGGGACGATCCGACTGTACTACGAAGACCCTTTGCTCCAAAACGCGGAGTACCTTACCTCGCTTTAGCGGACCTCGCTCTAGTAGGTAAGCCTTGGGTGGCTTCGTTGTTATTGCGGCTCTGGCTCTGGTTCTGGTTTGGGGATATGTCCGAAGCGGGTTGCGGCCCAACAGGCCGCACCGATCGCGCCGGCATCGTCGCCTAGCTCCGCGAGTTTGATCTTGAAGATGTCCTGGTAGCATTCGAGGACATTTTCAGAGACGATCTTTTTGACTTCTTCGAGATATAGCTGGCTCAGAGCCTCGACCAATCCGCCCCCTAAGAGGATCACTTCGGGCGTGAGCATGTGGATCAGGTTGACTGCCGCATATCCGATGGTACGCGCGGCCCGTCGGACGACGATCTCGACCTGTTCGTCCCCACCTTTGATGGCTGCGGCAAGGACTTTGCTGCGGATTTCTGCGACATCCGAACCAGCGAGTTTGGCGAGCACCGGAGCTTCGTTGCGATAGGCTAGTTTGGCGCAATGCGAGGCGATTGCCAAACGACTTGCTTCGCTTTCGAGGGTTCCGCCCATGGGGGTCCCACTGGTATGTTCGCTTGAGGAAATTTTGGTGTGGCCGATCTCCATGCCGGTATGCGACTTGCCCCGCAAGATCTGGCCTTCGTAGACAAAGCCACCTCCGATGCCGGTACCTGGGAAAATCCCTGCCACGCTGTGGGCGTTGCGTGCGGCTCCACAGACGTACTCCCCGTAGACACCTGCGTCAACGTCGTTGAGAACCGCGACGGGACGACCAAAGGCCTCTTCGAGCTGCTTGGCCAAGGGGACATTTTTCCACTTGAGATTCACGGCCACGTGGACGATCCCCTTTTCCATGTCGACTGGACCTGGGCAGCCGATTCCGATGCATTGGACACGTTCGGGCTCGACGCTGGCTTTGGCGAGTGTCTCTTGGATCAGTTCGATGACTCGGGTGATTCCGGCCTGACCGCCGTCGGATCCCCTGGTTTTCTTGCGCTCGCGAAAAAGTATTTTCTTTTTATGGTCCATCAAGACGCAAAGCATCTTGGTCCCACCCAGATCAAAACCGCAGTAGATGTTCTCGCTCATGGCATTCACGCAGGGACTATCCTCAAAACAAAAATTACTTCGCGCGGCTGATTATACCCGCAATCGATTTTTTGGTTGGGTACAATACACGCCTGCTAGAACCTTTCCCAGATTTGATCCTCCCTACCTCCCTTGATTTGAAACGCATCCCATGACGATGACCTTTGTGCTCCGCAATAGCTTGGCCAAAAATACCTTGGTCAAAGCAACTCTAAGGATCGCTTTGTGCCTGCTGACGTGCTCTGCCTTCGACGCCTCTGCACTGGCCCAGAGAGAACTCAAAGATATCCCCGTTCCGAATGCTGATGTAGAAAAAACCACCTTCGTTGTCGACGAAGGTTGGCAAGCAGAACTTTACGCAGGGGATCCGGCGATGGCCAAGCCGATCCATATGAACTTTGATAACCACGGCAGGCTCTGGATCGCCTCGAGCGAGACCTATCCACAGATCAAGCCTGGCGAGCCCTCCAATGACAAAATTATCATCCTTGAGGATTCCGACAAGGATGGCAAGGCCGATCGGACGATCGTCTTTGCCGAAGGTCTGCTGATCCCCACCGGTGTGCTCCCTGCCAACGACGGCGATAAGGCCAGTGCCTATGTGGTCAACAGCGACCAGTTGCTGTACCTAAGGGACACCGACGGCGACCTGGTGGCCGACGAGAAGAAAGTCGTCTTGGCTGGGTTTGGCACCGAGGACACGCACCACTTGCTCCACTCCTTGCGATGGGGGCATGACGGTTGGATTTACATGAACCAATCGATCTACATCCACTCCCACATCGAAACACCTTGGGGCGTCGAACGCCTCAACGGCGGAGGTATCTGGCGATTTCACCCCGAAACCAAACGCTTGGAAATCGTCGTCCGTGGTTTCGTTAATCCATGGGGCGTGCACTTTGATCGCTATGGGCAAATGTTCGCAACCGACGGCGCATACGGCGAAGGAATCAACTACGCCTTCGAGGGGAGCGTCTTTGTCACGGCCGTGGGTGCCAAACGGCTCATGACCGGTCTAAACCCAGGCAGCCCCAAACACTGCGGATTGGAAATCCTCTCGGGGAGCCACTGGCCTGATTCGATTCGTGGCTCGATGGTCACCAACGACTTCCGAGCCCACCGAGTCTGCCGATTCCAAGTCACCGAGGATCGATCGGGCTACGAATCGGTTCAGCAAGCCGAATTGATCAAAACTCCCCACGTCGCGTTCCGTCCGATCGATGCCAAGCAAGGTCTCGATGGTGCGCTGTACATCGCTGACTGGTACAACCCGATCATCCAACACGGCGAAGTCGACTTCCGCGATCCACGTCGCGATCGAACCCACGGACGTATCTGGCGACTGACTCACAAAGATCAAAAGCCGGTCGTCAGCCAGCCGATCACAGCCAAAGACTCCGTCGAAAAGAATCTCGAACGCCTGCGCGACGACGCCGACTTGGTCCGTCTCTTTGCAGGCCAATCTCTGCGTCAACAGATTCGAGCCGCAGGACCAGCCCAAGCGAGTTTCGACGCCCAAGTTCAGCAAGCGGTCAAAGACCCGGCCCGAGGCCTCGAACAGCTCGAACTCTCTTGGGTTCTCGAAGGCTTAGGCAACTTTGATCCCACGCTCCAAAAGTCCCTCTTCGAGTCGACCGATGGACGCCTTCGCGCAGCGTACACCCACCAAATTGCCAACCAAATCCGATGGGTCAAAACCAGCCAATTCGAGTCGCTCGACGCGTCTCAGATCGGCCAGTGGACCGCCCTTGGCAAACGCCTCGTCCAAGACGAGCATCCTCGCGTGCGGTTAGAGGCCGTCCGACTCTTGGCCCAGTTGCCCAGCGTCGATGCGGCCCAAGCCGCATGCCTTGCACTGCAAAAGCCGATGGATCGATTCCTCGATTTTGCCCTTTGGCAAACCATGCGAGACCTTGCCAGCGTGTGGCTACCGGAATTTCGCACTGGCAAGTTCCGATTCAGCAATGATCCCTCGGCCATCGCTTTTGCCCTGAAGGCCGCAGAGGATCCCAGCACCATCGATGCTGTGCTGACGATGCTCGATGAAAAAATCTCCAGCGACGGTCCGGCCAATGCCCAGGCTGCTCGATCGACCATGGCCATCCTGGTCGCCGAACTTGGCAACGCAGCGCAGCAGGCCAAATTGATCGATCGGCTGATCGATCCGGTTACCCCAACTGCCCTACCTGACGAAGCTCTCCGAGGTCAGCTCTTGCAAGCCATTCTCGATGCTTCGCTAAGGCGCAAAGAAGCCTTGGCTATCGTACCAGCCACGGCGGAGGCTTTGACCAAGCTAGCCGAGCAAGCCATTGCCAAAGACAAAAAGAGCGAGTCTCTGGCTCCGACGGACTTAGGCCTAGTCGCACTCCGGACTCTCGGACCTTGGCGTATCCCCGGCACGCGACCTCGCATCGAAGCGATCAGTCAAGACGCCTCGAGCACCTCGGCGATCCGTGTTGCGGCCCTTCGAAGTCTCGCCAATCTCGGAGACGATTCTGCCAAAGGGCTCCTTGCCCAATTGACCCAAGACGCCAGCATCGAAGTGGCGATCGCGGCGATGGAGGGGCAAGCCGATACGAACCTCGCTGCGGCTGCCAAATCCTTGATCGGACGTTTAAGCACGGATCCCACAGGTGCCGAACCCTTGAGCAATGCAGCGGCTGGTTTCCTGGGTCGAAAAGACGGAGCGGCAAACTTAGTAGCCGCCCTCCAAGGCGCCTCGGTCGATGCCTCGGCTGCTCGGCAACTGAAATCCGCACTTCGGAAAATGAATGCCGGCGGAGAGCTGATCCAAGCCATCGATGCGGCTGGGAAACTGCAAGAGAACCGATGGGTTCTGAGCGACGAACTTCGAAACAAATGGCTCGAACTGGCCCAAACCCAAGGCGATCCGGTTCAAGGGGAGTGGATCTACCGACGCAACGAACTCCAATGCATCCAGTGCCATAAAATCGGTGGGGTCGGAGGTCTGGTCGGTCCGGATCTGACGAGCATCGGAGCCCAAGCTCCGGCGGACTACTTGCTCGAATCGCTCCTGAATCCAGCAGCTAAGGTCAAGGAGGGCTACAACGCAAAACTGGTTCGTACCGAGAACGACGAAGTCCTTGCGGGGATCCCCGTTCGCGAATCGGACGGCGAGGTCGTGTTGCGGCTTGCCGACGGCAAAGAAGTCACCATCAAAAAAGACGAGATCCAAGACATCAAAGAGTCTCGCTCGCTCATGCCCGACGGGTTGCTCGATTCGCTCACTCAAGCCGAAGCGATCCATCTGTTGCGATTTATCACCGAGATGGGGAAGATCGATGGCAAGATGCTCGTCGCCCTCGACGGTGCGGTGCGCCAATGGGAGGCGCTCCAGTGGACTGAAAAAGCGCACGTGCTATTTAACCGTACCAGCCTCGATTCGATTGTAGGCGATCAATCGAACTTCACTTGGCAACTCCATCCGGCTATGGTTTCCGGGGGGGTTCCCATGCGATCGTTGGCCACGTTCCGACCTCACCCGGGTGTGCCCAACCACACGTTCTTGCGGACCAAGTTCACGATCACACGAGCCGGCGATGTGGTGTTGGATTTTGGCGACGCGCCTAAGGGAAGCATCTCGCTTTGGGCCAATAGCAAGCCTGTTCCTGTCGAGGGCAAAACCGTCAAGCTTCCGATGAGCTTAGGCGAGAACTGGATCTTTGTAGGGGTCAATCGAGACATCATCGGCCAGGAGTCGGTGAGCATCTCGATCGATCCGAATGTGACGACCGCTAAGCAGTAGGAAGCCTACAGGATGCACCGCCGAGAGCATTTCCCATGCTCTCGGCGGGATGCGTGTTTACTTAAGTGCTAGAGAAGCAAGATACTTACTAGGCGAAGCTTTGTAGTTCCGAGACGACCTGGTCCAACAGCCTTTCGTGCTGCAAAGCAGATCGATCATTGCTTAAAGAGGAACTGGTTGTCGTTTGTGATGACTGAATAAGCTTTGGGTTGGGGGCTTTTACCATCGCAGCGACGGAGAATCTCTGCGCGGCAAGGGATGCTCCCGGACTCGACGAGCGAAGTAAAGGCGATCCTTGAATCGCACCCGTAGAGTTTTCTTTTGAGCTCGTCGATTTCGATTCTAAGGTAGGCGCAGGTGTGGCGTTTCGGACGGTACTCTTGGTGCTTAGAGTTCCAGTTACCGTTGTAGAATCTCCGGCAAAGTCGACTGCACCGGTGTCCATTTCAGTGATTCGAGTATCGCCATTGAGGTCGCCCGATGGCAGGTAGTTCGATGACGCTCTACCGATGACCACCGAACCTGTGATCGGGCGAGCATTCAGACCAGTGCCATCGAGTTTGAGATTGGTGAATGAGGTAGCGAGGTTAGAAACATTGATATTTCCGGTTGCCACAGCTTGCCCGGTCCTGCTGCTCGAGTAAAACTGCCCAGTCGGAGAGTGGATTGCGTTGTTGGCAAATGCTAGGTCGGTCGTTAGCCAGTTGGTTAATTTGATCGTTGTAGCACCACCCAAAAAGGTATTGTTAGACACGACCAAATTGACTGGATTCGTCGTAAAGGGCTTCGAGACAAAAGCGGTCGACTTGCCAATGACCAGATTATTCCGTACCACGGCATCTGCAGTGACTTGGATTCCCGCATCGATCGAATTGATTACGACGTTTTCCTCGATGACATTTCGGTCAGCCACTCCGCGACCGGTTCGATAGACGGTGATGCCTGGATACTTTGTTCCGTCAACAAAGTTGTACTTGACCACATTGGCGTAGGAACCATCTTTGATCTCGATACCGTCGCCTTGGGCGGCTGTATCGCTGGCCAGGTGATGTAGGTAGTTACCAACCACGTGGCTGTTGTTGGTCTTGAAGACCCCATCGTTGGATCCTAGATAAAAACCCTCGCCATGGCCACCTGTGTAGGAGATTTCGTTATCGACGAAATAGAGTTGGGAGGTGTTTTTCGAGTTCGCAGCCACTCCGACTCCCATCCCATGGTGGATTTTGGAGTCGTAGAGCATAAAGTTCGAAGCGGTTTGTAGTTTCAGCCCGGTGTCACCACCGTAGACATCCAAGTTTCGTATCAAAAGGTATTGAGAATTGTCCACGTTGATCACGTTTTGGAGCGAATCTTTGCGGGTGATGGACACTTTCTCGCCAGGAGCCCCTTCGATCACAACCGGTTGGCTTGCAGTTCCTTGAGCCGTGATCACGAAGTAGGAGTCGACGGAGTAAGTTCCGGCGTGGATGACGACCCTTGAGCCGGCAGGAAGGGTTGTCAGGAGGCCTTTAAGTGCCGCCCCGTTTTGGGCTGGGGTGAGGCTTGGGTCGTAAAAAACCTCGCGAGTCACCGGGCCGATGTTTTGGTACCAAGCGGGAGCAGCAGAGGGCACTCCGTCGGTTTTCCTCCAGAATGGAGCTGGAACCTTGGACGAAGGCGTGGATGAGTACAGACCGGGTAGGGATTCACCCGTACCGCCTGGGAGAGCCCCCCAGAGTCCAGAGTCGGCGGCAAACAGCTCTCGTTTTTCGAGTTGCTGAACGTGGAGAACTCGGGGGGTATGGCTTTTTTTCTTATGGCTCAACATGGTACGGGGATTGCTCCTGGGGTTAGCATCCGTTGGGGTTAGCATCCGTTGGGGTTAGCATCCGTTGGGGTTAGCATCCGTTGGGGTTAGCATCCGTGATGGTCGATTCGAGCCGACGGCCCACGTTGAGAATTTCTTACCGCAATCTTTAGATGCCCTTTTTTGGGGATGGTTCCACGTCGGGCTAGCCTAGCCCGCATCAAATGCACCCGTTCCCACGACACAGGCCCCGTGGGCTTAAAAACCCGTGGGCTTAAAAACCCGTGGGCTTAAAAACCCGTGGGCTTAAAAACCCGTGGGCTTAAAAAAACGGTATGGTAGGGACATATCGCGAAGTTATCGCTTCCAAGACTGAGGCCGTACCACGTCGTAAACCAGGCCTAGTTTCTCGAAGACCCAGATCGTCAGCCAACTGACATCGAATTCCCACCACTTGTGTCCGTGCGCGGCGGCTCGTTGATCGGCATGGTGGTTGTTGTGCCAGCCTTCCCCGTTGGCGATCAAACCGATCAACCAGTTGTTGCGACTGTTGTCCTTAGTCTCGTAGTTCCTGTAGCCCCAGATGTGGGTCACGGAGTTGACACTCCAGGTGATGTGCCAGTTTAAAACGGTTCGCACGAACACTCCCCAGACGAGCAAGCTCGATCCGAACTGGATGCCGCCCCACAGATTTCCCGTCATGAGCCAGCCGAGGACAAATCCGACGATTGGGTAAAGGACCGCGACGGCCAGATAGACCTTGAGCCAATTCCAATGGCGTTCGAGCTTAAGGTAGAATGGGTCTTTCAGGAGGTCTCGTGTGAATCGTTGGTAGTCTTTGACATCGGTGAATTCTCGGTTCTCGAACATCAGCCAACCGAAGTGTCCCCAGAAGAAAGTGACCAAGGGACTATGCGGATCGGGTTGATGGTCCGAATGCTGATGGTGGATCCGGTGCATGGCGACCCAGCAAGCCGGAGTGTCTTGCATCGTGCAAACGCCGAGCAAGGCCAGCGTGTGCTCGAACCACTTCGGAGCGTTCATCCCTCGGTGGGTCAAAAGGCGATGGTAGCCGATGTTGATCCCTAAGGTACCGAAAACATAAAGCCCGAGGATACTCAGCACCACTCCGGTCCAACTGAAGAGCCAGGGGACAAAGGCCAAGCAGGCAAGTAAGTGGATCAAGGGAATCGAAATCGCATACCGCCAACGGACTTGGACCGGCTCGACGGCCGTCTGCGGCCAAGCCAGCGTCTGGTTCGGATCGGCAGGCAGTACCTTGGGCTGGTTCGAGGTCGCTTGTGCAACGGATTGCGTTGGCTTTTCAGGCACGATGTCGATCGACATGGAGTGTGTTGGTTTAGGGATTGTGCGGAGGGGCATTTGTTGAAAGTTCCCGGTCGGTCAAGTATCGTCGAAGGGTCTCATAGCGTCGACCGTCAAAATCGGAATTATGCAACCGTTTCCTATCTCGGTCTGATGCCCAGGGCTGCATAAACCGCAAGGATTTTAATGCCTTTCTCAGGGGAAGAGACCTGTGGCATGTGGGGGTTTTGCCACCTTTAGAGGACTAGGACGCATTACCTTGGCCGATTCCCGCGGGGCTGAAGGGGATTGTAGTCGCGGGCCGATGGGAGCGTCGGCGAGGAACTCCCGGCCGATCCGCCAAGAGGTGAAACGCTCGGTTGGGTGCTGTTAGGTTGAAGACTGCTTGGCTGCATATTCATTGGAAATGCTCCTTCGATCTTGCGGATTTGGGCGTTGATTTGTCCGGTACGCAGGCGCATCGACGCGGAGCTGACCTGGATCGACTGGCCTGCGTCGGACTGGTTCGGGCCCCCAAGCCTTCGGATCGTCGCTGGCCGCTGGACCGTCCCTTCGACCCTGACGGCATCGTCGAGGGCCGCATACCCGATGCGGCTTGCATCGACGACCACATCGCCCGATTCGGTCCGACTGGTCAATTGAGCCGCACCCAACGCATCGATTTCCCAAGCTCCCTTCGAGCGTGTTGCAGGACCTTGGTTGTAACTCAAACTCGAAGCATCGAAGAGATTGAGTTGATCGCAGATTAGACGCGATTGTTGGGGAGCTAAGCGTTCGGAGTTCCTCACATCGAGTTGGTCATCCCAACTGGCGATCGGTCCGAGCAAGGCGGCGACCTTGTCATAGAACGATACGATCCGCTGGGGGACTGAACCTTCCATGCGACCGACAAAAGTCAGATGCAAGCATTGAAGGGTTTCGGGACCAGCGCCGGGGGGGGGTGTTGCCGCCGCCGGGGTGCCGGGCTGTAGCACCCCGGTCGCTAGCGAACTGGTGTTGGCGAAGCGTCGGCTCCATAACTGGCCAGGTCCAAAACCCACCCAAGTTCGCGAGGGAACTTGGAATTCCAATCGGGGAAGAACAAAGTTTTCCGCAGAGCGGCGGACTCCGGCTAGATCGGTTTGCACTGCTTTGATATCCACATCGCCATCGAGTCGCACGATTTGAACCTCCGGCCGCACGGCAGGCTTGGGGCTTTTTCCCGACCCAGTCGGCCATTGGAATGCGACCCGCTGCGACATGTCCAGAGTCAACGTCCGTGCGTTGGCCAAAAGATGCCACAGTGTGCTCGCATCGGTTTGAAGTCTGCAGTCGATGATGACCCCCCCTCCGAACCTCGCGGTTCGGCCATCGAAGGTCATCCGTTCGCCCCACTGGACTCGAGGTGCCGACCTCCAATTCCAACTGCCATCGTTGGGTTCCTGCGAGAGTGCCTCCTGAGGCAAGATTAACTCGCCGGGCTGATTGATCCAAAACAACTGATCGTTCTGGGATAGCTGCAACTCCTTGGCAACGACCCAACCGGATCCAACGGCGATTTTGGCTGGTTGGCCGACCAGGTAGACGTTCGACCGTTCGCTCGATTCGCTCTGAATCACGAGCTTGTCCCCCGTAGCACTCAGAGGCCAAGGAGATTCGGCTGATAGGAATTCTCGCAACAGCGTAAAATTTCCTTCGAGAGTCAAATTCTCGACGATGCTTTCGTTTCCGATTCGAACGATGTCGGCTTCAAGCGTCTTGCCGGTAATGCTCATCGGAGCGCCGGGTGGGGTGCTTGTGCGAACTGCTGGTCGAGGGGCAGGTAGGCCCGTTGGCAACGCGTTTGCCAGTGGATTTTGCAGTGGATTTTGCAGTGGATTTTGCAGTGGATTTTGCAGTGGATTTTGCAGTGCAGGTGTGGCTAGATTCGGAGGCGACAGATTGCCAGTAGGAGCCGACGTTGGTCCTTTTGGGGCCTTGGATTTGGCTCCTGAGTCGCTGATCGAATACCCTGCGCGAAGTGCTTCTTGGGGATCGAGATGTCGGAAGCGAACGGCCATCGATTCGACTTGGGCGTTGAGTTCCGGGGTGTTGACCAGGACCTGACCATCGGCGGTGATCGAGTCGGGGATAAAGGCGGGTAACTTGCCGTCTGGGTAGTAGGGGGCAAGTTTTGCAGCGATTGCATCGTCGACTGGCAAGACCCACAAATGGAGTTTTTCGGCAACGAACCTACCGCGAAGCGAACTGCTGATATTGGCTCCTCCGTCGATCGAAATCAGATCTCGGTTTTCGTGGGGTCGGATCGACAAGCGTTTGCTCCAACGAAGGTTCCAGATCTCCCCTTCCTCCGATTCGACTTGGGCCTGTCCTATCCCGTCTGCGATGACCCAACCGAGTCGCGTGAACTTCGACGGCTCCCCGTTGGAGAGGGCTTCGGGATTTTGGTACTGGATGTTGGGCGAGGTGATCTGCATGTTGCCTCGTTTGAGAAACACTCTCGAGGAATTTTTGGGTGCAGAACCGGGTAAGACGTTGCTCAAGCTCACCATGCCATGGACAAGGTCCATGACCAAGTGCTGTCCGTGGGCTTCGGCCTGCATACCTGGAGCATTGAGTCGCACCCAACGGCTTTGGTCGTTTGGATCTCTTCCTGGCAATCCGATCGCTTCGAGTCGGTCGAGTTTCCAGGCCGTTTGGTCTTGGTTTGAATTCCAACCCACATTGAATCTTAGTTCGTTGCAGTCGAATGTATCGATGGGCTTGCCCTCGACGACATGTTCGAGATGCACACCGTCCATGAAGGTGGCTTGGGATTGATGGAATTGAAACTGGAATCGACCACGGCAATCGAGTTTGGCGTAAGCTTTCGATGCTCGATCTGTACCCGCCGGATCGGTCGGCCATAGGCCTCCGTTTTGGAGTTCGAGTTGCACTTGATCGACGTAGAACAGTTGCAGGTAATCGAGTCCTGCGAAAGGGCTGTTGCTTTTGGCAGTCGCTGCGGCGGTCGATTCTGATAGCAGATCTTGGTCCATGAAGATCGAAAGGTAACGGCCTTGAACGCTTGAGCCGCCGAGTTTCATGCTGATTTGTTTGTCGGTCCAAACCTGACGTTTATCGATACGAACATCTTCGGCGATGATTCGCATTTCGCCTTGGTTGGTCCTTGGATCGGGTGGTGAGTAGATTTCGATCTGGCCGCTGAGTTGGCCTTGAGCCACCGGAGGAGGGTGGCCTAGGGTCCAATCGAATGCGGCTTTGAATTGAATCTCCGCACCCTTGGGGCTATTGATGAAGATCGCGCGTTGGTTCTCTTTTTGGCCATTGGGATTTTGACCATCGTGATTTTTGCCTTTGTGATTTTTTGGATTGATCACGATGGTCAGTGGGCTAAATCTCCAACGGGTATCGGTCAACTGTTCGCGTTTTTGGTACAGCAGGATGAACTGATCCTGTTCGATGACCAAGGGGGATTGGCGTTGCCAGGAGCCTTCGGGGAAATAAGCTTGCCACCATTGAGCCGTTTGTCCGGTCGGGTTGTGTTGGTTGACCCAGCGCGAAGGTTCGATCGATTTGGCGGGCTGGACACTTGGCGTTACGAGCAGTTCGTAGCCCACGAGGCAGGCTAATAGCGGCAAGAGGATCTGCAGGTAATACTTCAGGAAGATCATCGGAGTCGAGCAGGGACGAGGTCCTCCCATCTTCCTTTGGCTTGCAAAATTCTTTCGATCAGCTCTCGCACCGCGCCGCGTCCGCCTGCGCTGTTGGTCACCCAGTGCGAGATCTGCTTGACCTCCGCGGCCGCATCGGCCACCGTGACGGCTAGACCCACGTTGGCCAAGACCGGCATGTCGGGTAGATCATCGCCGATGTAGCAGACCTCTTGGGGTTGGACTCCGATGGCCTGCATCATTTCTCGGGCAGCAGGAAGCTTGTCCGCGAAGCCTTGACGCACCCACTGGATTCCGAGTTCCTGGGCTCGAAGCTTCACGACCTGCGAATTCCTGGCCGTCAGAAGTCCGAATTCAAAGCCCGCTTTTTTCCAAAGTTTGATCCCGTGCCCATCCCTTACGTAAAAGGATTTGCTCTCCACTCCAGCGTTGTCGAGGGTGATCATTCCATCGGTTAAAACGCCGTCGACATCCGAGAGGATCAACCGTATGGGCTTAGCAATTTCGTAGTCGCGGTGGTTCAAGGAATAGAGCTTTCCACAAGGGAGGTTGAACGGAAGCAAGTCGTAGGGGCGATGCGATGATGCGGTGGCTGAGGTACAAAGGACTAGAGGGTTGAACCGAAAATCCTCAGCGACGTTGGAGGCGCGTATTTGTCTGTCGAACCGGATGCATGGCCGTCGAATTCGCCGGCACCGGGTTCCAATCCGATCAGGTCGGTGATGTCGATCAACCCGATCGCTTGGTCGAAATGATTGACCACGGGCAATTCACTGATTTTGCGGACCGAGAGAATCTCGATCGCTTCGCTCAATTTTGCACCTGAGCAGATCGCGGAAAACTCGCGAGTCATGACCGCATGCATCGGTAGGTCCAAGTCGGCTTGGGCATGTTTACCCAAAAAGCGAGTCAGGTCGCTATCGGTGAAGATCCCTACCAAAGCGCGTTCGTCGTTTTCGATCATCACCGCCCCGGTCCGACGCCCTGGCCGAGAGGTTTCGACAAGCATCTCTCGGATGCTCCAATCTTGATGGCACACTCGGCATTCATCCAGATTGCGCATCAGCTCGTCGACCGATGCGAGACGTCGTCCCAAGGCACCCCCGGGGTGCAATTCGGCGAAATCGTTTTGTTCAAACGCTTTGTTCTCGCTGACGAGCATCGCCAAAGCATCTCCGAGGGCGAGCATCGCTAGCGTGCTTGTCGTCGGCGCAAGGTTCAGGTGGCAAGCTTCGGGGCACATCGGTGTTAACAGCGTGATGTCGGCGGCCAGCGCCAGCGGACTATGGATCTTGCTGGTCAAAGCGATGATGCACGACGAACGGCGAGATAGGTGGGGCAAAAGATCGACGATCTCTTGCGACGAGCCGCTGTTGGACAAGACCAACATCACATCGCTTGGTCCAATGCATCCGAGGTCCCCGTGGAGGGCTTCGGAAGGATGCAGGAAGTGAGCACGGGTTCCAGTCGACGAAAAGGTCGCGGCAATCTTTCGCCCAATCAATCCTGCCTTGCCTATCCCGCATACGATCAGATTGCCTCGCATCGTGGCGATCTTGTCTGCGGCAAGGACGAATTCTTCGTCCATCATGTGGGCCAGTTGCATCAGAGCACTCACGCCGTGCTGAACCACGGCAACTCCGCGAGCCAGTTGCTCCTGACGACCCTTGGCTTGCCTTAGCCCTCTAGGTATGGGATGTTCCATTCGACGCGTACCATCCGTGTTCGCGCAAGTTGATCATTTGCTAAATAGGAATCCCGAGTAGGGGTTGCAATGCGGATCGCACCGCCTAGTCAGGGGACTCCGACGGACGGTAGATTAGCAATTTTGGGTTTGCAAGCCAACCTCGATGCACGAGGGTGGCTTGCAGATGGCACCTAGGGCAACGGCAAGAATGCTAGCTTTTCGATCGGCCACGGCCACTGCCATTGCCGCGTTTTGGGCCGCCTGATTTTGGGCCGCCACGTTTCGGCCCCCCCATTTTGGGGCCACCGCGTTTCGGTCCACCGGTTTTAGGTCCACCTGTTTTAGGTCCACCGGCACTGGGTCCACCGCGTTTGGGTCCACCGCGACTGGGACCACTGCGTTTGGGTCCACCGCGACTGGGTCCACCGCGACTGGGTCCACCGCGACTGGGCCCACCGCGACTGGGCCCACCGCGACTGGGCCCTGTAAATTCCGTACCCCCAAATTCTTGCCCGCCTTGTTCTGATCGGCCACGGCTAGGACGACCGCGTTTTGGGGCTCCCCGTTCTTCTGGGCCGCCAAATTCTGGACCGCCTTGTTCTGGTCGACCGCGGCTAGGACGACTGCGTTTTGGGGCTCCCCGTTCTTCTGGGCCCCCAAATTCTTGCCCGCCTTGTTCTGATCGACTGCGGCTAGGACGACCGCGTTTTGGGGCGGCCCGTTCTTCTGGTCCTCCGCGTTCTGGACCACCGCGTTCTGGACCACCGCGGCTAGGACCACCGCGGCTAGGACGACCGCGTTTTGGAGCGCCCCGTTCTACTGGTCCGCCCCGCTTAGGATTACGGTTGTTTTGCGATTCGCTCAGAGCGGCGCCTTCGGAGCGACGCGATCCGGAACGTTGTTTGCCTTGGTTGCGCGTTGGACGTTTGCCGTTGGGGGGCCGAGCGGCCGGCTCGGAGTCGTCTTGCTCGAACGACTCGTCTTCGAAGAGATCGTCATCGGGATCGTTGAGTTCGAATTCGGAGCCATCGGACTCGGAGGCCTCTTCTTGGCCAATGACGGTACCGGCGGGTCGACGGGGCATGAAGTAGAACTCTTCGTCGGAGTCTTTGCCCTTGGGATGGGTTGGTCCATGGTCTCGAACGAGAATCAGAGGTTCCTTTAGTCCAAGGTCGGCTTGGCTTTCGTCGTCGAGTCGATCTTCATCATCGAAATCATCGTCGGTAGCAAATGGGTTTTGAGCGAGGCTAGGGAGTTTTTCCCAAGACTTTTCTTTGGGGGCTTTCGTGGATTTGCGAACGGACGCTTTGGTAGGCGAAGTGTCTTGTTGGGTCGATTCGGGTTCTTGGGTAGCCGAGGCGAGTTTCTTGCGAGCTTTGCGTGCGGCTTTGCGTTCGCGACGGATTTCCTCGACAGCTTGATAAAGGCCTTGGACTTCATGGTTTGAAAGGGGTCGGTAGGCTCCTTCGGGCAGGTCGGAGAGTTTCAGTGGTCCGATGGCGATGCGTTTGAGGGAGACGACTTTGTGTCCGAGTCGAGCCAGCACGCGTCGGATTTCCCGGTTCTTCCCTTCGCTCAGGGTGATTTCGATTTCGGTACTCGATTTGCGAACTTTTTTAAGCTTGGCATGATCGACTTGGGCTTTGCCTTCTGCGAGGTAGATCCCTCGTTCAAGTCGCTTGAGCGCTTCGAGTTCGACTTGGCCTGCGACGATGACCGAATAACGTTTGGGGATCTCGTGTTTAGGGTGAGTCAGTTGTTGGGCCAATTCGCCGTCGTTGGTCAGGATGATCAGGCCGGTGCTGAACGCATCGAGCCTGCCGACGGGGAACAAGCGAAATTGGTTTGGGACAAAGTCGATCACGCGCAGTCGACCTTGGGGGTCTCGATTGGTGCACAGGACACCTTCGGGTTTGTGGACCGCAAAGTAGACGGGTCGAAATTGTTTGAGCATTTCGCCGTCGACGCTGATCGATGCGGTGGTCATGTCGACTTTGACGCCGACTTGGGTGATGACTTTCCCGTCGATTTCGACGCGGCCTTGCTCGATGAGTTCATCGACATGGCGGCGCGAGCCCAAGCCGGCGGCGGCAAGGACTTTGTTGATCCGTTGCAATTCAACCGCGGGTGGATCGCTGACCGGGGATTTTTTGAGAGTGGATTTTTGGGGATCGGAAATGGGTTTGGCTTTGCGAGGTGACATGGCGAACGTTCCTTGGTGCGGTCTCTGGCTGTATCGAAATGTGGTAATTGAATTTTTTGGATTAGCTAGTGGGTGGTTCGAGGGCAAACTCTCGGACTTCTCCCTCGAGGGTCGACTGCCAGACTTGTTGCGATTGGAGGTCCAATGCGGTAAGCCATTTTCCGCCGTAGCAGAAAGTATCGATGCAGGTCAGGTGGGGGAGTTGGACGATTTGTCCTTCGGGATGATGGGTATGGCCCATGATCACGTGTTTTCCGGAGAAATGGGGTTTAGGGGTTTGTTGGGAGATTTTGACCCAACGCAAGAGGTCGACCGATTGGTTTTCCATCTTCATTTGGGAGTCATAATTGGCATGGACGATGATGTGCGAGGGGGATTCGTAGTAGGGCAGGAGCGATTCGAGGAATTCGCGATGGGAGGTTGGGATAACCGACAGGTCGCCGGCAAAACCGTAGCTTTCCATGGTTTTGTGTCCACCGTGGTTGAGCCAGCCGAACGGTTCGCGTCGTCGGTCGAGGACCGAGAGCATCATTTCTTCGTGGTTTCCCATCAGTGGAAACAGTTGCGTCTGGGACTGGAGCTCCATGAGTCGTTCCAGGACACCTTTGGAGTCTGGGCCGCGGTCGATGTAGTCCCCGACGGTCACGACGATGTCGTCTTGGGTCGGGCCGATGGCAGCTAGCAGGGCGTCCAAGGCTTTGAGGCAGCCGTGGATATCACCGATTGCGATGGTACGTGTCATGGGAAAGTCGAGGAATACAAAAGTTAGCTAGGCTACTAGGCTAGCGGAAATCTTTAGCTGGATGGAACAAGTCGCATCAGGATAGGTCGAAAGCGGCCTATCGACTACGTCAATTCCTTGCGCAATGTCGCAAAGGACCGTTGGGTTTGGTCCGAAAGGAGTTAAAATTCGGTCACCCCTCAATGCTATGGTCCGGTAACGCTATGGTCAGGACTTCGACGCATGCACCCGAGTTCGCTCCCATTGGAAAAGCTAGAGCAGCAGTGCCGATGGAGTTTTTCCCGAGCTAGCGGTCCTGGCGGACAGCATCGCAACAAGGTCGAGACGGCTGCGAGCATCGAGCATCTTGCCAGTGGGATTCGGGCAAGTGCTAGTGAGGAGCGGTCCCAGAATCGGAATCGGCAAGTCGCCTTGCACCGCCTTCGGTGCGCTCTGGCTGTCGACTACCCGGGACCTTCAGAGGAAGGAAGCTTGGAGCATGGCTCGGGCGGTGGCGTATCGCCGGGGGCATCGGAACTATGGAGGGCTTATTGTCTCTCGGGCCGGATCCGGATCTGCGAAACCAACGAGCATTTCCCGTCGCTTCTGGCGGAAGTCTTCGGTGCGGTCCTTGCCGACGGCTTGGACCTGTCGAAAACCGCTGAGCGGTTTGGAACATCTTCGACGCAGTTGGTGAAGTTTTTTTCTATTTACCCGCCGGCCTTGGTCCGGATCAACCAGGGTTTGGTCCAGCGTGGACTATCGCCTCGGGTGTCGACGTCGAAGCGTTAGTTCGGAGCGTTCAAGACCGATCAGGAGCCGATCTCGACGCGGCGACGACCGAGTTGTTCCTGCAGACGTTGGACGATGCTCGTGTGCATTTGGCTCACGCGGCTTTCGCTCAGGTCGAGTGTCGCGCCGATTTCTTTCATCGTCATCTCTTCGTAGTAGTAGAGAATGATGATCAGGCGTTCGTTGCGATTGAGTCCTTTGGTGACCAGACGCATCAGATCGCTTTTGCCGGTGCGACGCGTTGGGTCTTCACTGCGTTTGTCTTCGAGGACATCGATTTCTCGGATGTCTTTGTAGCTGTCGGTCTCGTACCATTTCTTGTTTAGCGAGACGAGTCCGACGGCCGAAGCGTCGACTTTCATCTTTTCGAGTTCGTCGATCGAGATACCCATGTACGCCGAGAGTTCGTGGGTTGTCGGAGCGCGTCCGTACTTGGCCTCGAGAAGCTTGGTCGCTTCGTTGAGTTTGCTGGCTTTGCTGCGGACGAGTCGAGGGACCCAGTCCATGGTGCGCAGTTCGTCGAGCATTGCGCCGCGGATACGAGGGACGCAGTAGGTTTCGAATTTGACCCCACGTTCCATATCGAACGCATCGATCGCATCCATCAGGCCGAAAATCCCGGCGCTGACTAAGTCATCGAGTTCGACGCCTTCGGGTAATTTCGAGCGAAGTCTTTCGCCGTTGTAGCGAACCAGCGGAGTGTAGCGCTCGATGAGTTGGTTTCGAAGAGGGATACTGGTTGGATCGGCTTTGAACTTCACCCAGACCTCGGTCATATCAGCATTTTGAAATGCGGTCGATGCCATCCGAACCTCCATGTAGTGTTTGCTTAAATGTCCATAACCCGCTAGGCGAGTCGACCCCGGGGACTCTAACGAGTTCAACGAGCCGATTCCACATCAGTTAATCAAAGATTCAGAAATCGGGTTTGTCGGGCTTACCCAGATTGCCGAATCGGCGCTAACGTGAGGTAGGAAACAAGCTTCCGGTGGTCCACCCAAGAACCGATGCGATGAGCATCGCGGCCAAGCCTCCAAGGAGCGTCCGTTCGGCATCCACGCCTTGAAAGCATCCGAGCAGTAGCTGGACGATCAAGGCGGTGTAGCCAAAAGTAGCCGCTGTCCTGTAGGCCATCGCTGTCCTTGCGAGTCTGATTTACAATTCCTGTCGCTTCCTAAGTCTCCGATTGCGAACCGAGCGAGTGATGCTTTGAGGAGTTTTGCTCCCAAAATCGAAACTACACTTTGTCCGCAAACTTTCTATCGGCGTAGAATGTGGTGACTCTGCAGGCAAATCAAGATTTTTTAACGACTCCTAACCGCTACAGCCGGAACAAATTCCCCAATGTCTAAACAACACTCCCCGGGTTTCCTCAAGATCGTTCAAGAAGCCCGAGCCAACATCGCCGAATGCTCCGTCGCGGAACTCAAGTACAAGCTCGATTCGGATCCAACGGCAGTTCTGATCGATGTTCGCGAGGAGAGTGAGTTTGCCGCCGGCCACGTACCGAACGCTGTGCACCTTAGCAAAGGCATCCTCGAACGAGACATCGAGTCGCGGTATCCAGACAGCAATACCGAACTGTACTTGTTATGCGGAGGTGGATTCCGCTCGGCGCTGGCTGCTGATAGCTTGCGCAAGATGGGCTATGTGCGCGTCACTAGCGTCGACGGCGGCTGGAAAGCTTGGACCGATGCTCGCTATCCGACCAATAAGCCATCCGACCAATAAGCCTTAAGCGACCCTCGGATCACTTTATTACCAAAAAGCCAACCCAGAGCCTCATGAAAATCCAACGCGTGGTCTGGACCGGAGCATCGAATTACGCGTTAGCGCCCAACACTCCGGGCTACCGATGCACTACCCCTGCGAAAATCAATCTGTTCTTGGAGATACTGGGCAAGCGATCCGATGGCTATCACAATCTGGATACGGTGATGCTGGCCGTCGACCTGACCGACACGCTCGAAATCTACCCCAGAGAGTCCGGCGAGCTTACCATGGAGCTCGACTTGTCAGAGGCTCAGCAGGTCGGCCAAAGGCAGCTTGCTCTGAAGGATCCGACTTGGGATATCCCTACGCAATCGGCCAATTCCAAGGGCGCTAGTCATGCCCTTGCCGATGCCGGTGTCGATGCCGGTGCGAATCTCGTCCTCAAGGCGCTCGATGCGCTGCGTCGCGCTTTGGAGACTAGCTCAAGTGCCTCGTCGGTGGATAGACCTTGTGGGGCGCATGTGGTTTTAAAAAAAAGGATTCCTAGCCAAGCCGGACTCGGGGGTGGCAGTTCCGATGCGGCTGCGGCTTTGGTATTGGGTTCATTGCTATGGCGGCATCAAGCACAAACACAACAACCCGATGCGCAACAACCCGCAGGCGCATGGCTCGGGCAGATCGCCATGCAACTCGGTAGCGATATCAACTTCTTTCTCCAAGGTCACAACGGCACGCGTTGGACGGCTCGCTGCACCGAGCGAGGCCAGATCGTCCAACCCATCGCCAACAACGTCGCGATCCATGGCTTGATCGTTCATCCGCCGGCCGGATGTCCGACGGGCAAGGTCTTTGCGCATCTGCGAGAGTGGCTCGATGAACGCACGGTTCGAGAGACTCCCGATCGCTTGATCGCGTTTCTTGAGGATCCGACAAGCGGCGAGCTAACGGGCAATGCAGCAAAAGGAGCAATGGGTAGGAATGGCCAAGACACGCCAGCACAGTTGGCTCGCCTGCTGTATAATCGGCTCGACCCGGCAGCGTCGCAATCCACTCCGTGGGTCGAACGAACCTCCAGAAGGATCGATCGGTGCGATTTGCTCGGTCAGTGTCTGAGCGGTAGCGGTTCGGCTCGATATGCCTTATGCTCCGAGCGAACCCAGGCCGAAGCCCTGGCGTTGGATTTGCAAAGGGAAGGAGAGTTTCGAGCTTATCCGTTTTCCGCGTGGACCAGCCCTGGAGTGGAAAAGCAAGTATCGATCATCACCCATTCGCGAACCTGAACGCCGATTCAACGGACTGAGTGAAGCATCAAGATGGATATAACTGAGGTTCGAATCAAGCTCATGGACTTCTCGGAGGATCGCCTCCGGGCTTTCTGTTCGATTACCTTGGACCAAGCCTTCGTGGTACGTGATCTGAAGATCATCGAAGGCTCGAATGGTCCGTTTGTAGCGATGCCCAGTCGCAAGATGACAGCGAGGTGTGGTCGCTGCGGGTCGAAAAATCATATGCGGAGCAATTTCTGCAACCAGTGCGGGAAGCGCTTGCGAGGGGCCCAAGACCTTCAAGACATCGAAGGGGCATCCAATAAGCTCTATGCCGACATCGCCCATCCGGTCAACCAAGCTTGCCGCGATTTGATCCAACAAGCGGTCATACGCGAGTATCAACTCGAGCTTGAGCGGGCCGAGCAGCCCGGATATGTCTCCCGCTACGACGAGGAGTATGTCGAACACATCCCGCATGCGGTTTCGACCCCGAGCATCATCCCAAGACCCTACATGCTCAAAGAACCTGCCCAAGAAGTATCTGCCCTGGAGGCATCTGCTAAGGACTCATCTGCTAAGGAAGCATCTGCTCTCAAGCCGGCACCGACAGCATTACAGAACGAGCCTACAGAAAGCCCAGCCGCAGAAAGCTCAGCCGGGGAAATCCCGATGCGTCGGGAAGGGGACTTCGGAAACGGTATTTTCTAAATGGCTGCGATGAAACTCGCCGGCCAAGACACGTTGTTCAATCGCTAGGATCTTTTCGAGTCGTCGGGCATGCCTAGGTTGCGGCGCGTATTTGGCTCCGAGAAACGCCTTGATAATTTCAAAGGCCAATTCTGGACCGATGACCCGAGCCCCGATGCACAGGACGTTCATGTCATCGTGTTCGACTCCTTGGCGAGCCGAGTAGGTGTCATGGCATAGGCTTGCGCGGATGCCCGGGAATTTGTTGGCAGCGACGCTGACTCCGACGCCCGATCCGCAGACCAAAATCCCTCGGTCGATCGAACCGGCGATCATTCGGGTTGCAACGGCTTCGGCAAAGTCGGGAAAATCGCAGGATTCGGGCGAGTGGGTTCCACAATCGATCGCTTCGACCCCCAGAGAGGCCAGGAACTGGTGCACCTCGTTTTTCATCGAAAAACCGGCGTGGTCCCCTGCGATCGCGTAACGTGTGTTTTGGCTCATAAAGTCTCTCGGATTTGTAAAAATGCGCCGTTGCCGTCTTGAGGCCTCGCGGGTACACTTCGTCCCGTTAGGTTTGTAGGGTTTTTGGGCAAACTTGGTCGTCTGCCCCCCGCGATCCGCTCCTCGTTATGACTGGTCGTTTCGCCGCTGATTCCACTGTTTTATCGCTAAGAAGGAGCCTAGACAATCGATTTAAGCATTGGTTGATCGGATTCCTGGCTGCGATTTTGGGATTTCTCCAGCGTCGTGCGAACCGGAATTTTCAGGTCTGTTTCCCATGGTCAACCGCTCTTTGGTCCGCTCTCTGGACGATGATACCCTCGAAATTGAACTCGCTGATATGTTCGGCGATTCGGCAGAAGAACTCCTGCTAGACTCTCTCGAAGACGCCAACAAACAGTTCGACGTGAATCAAATCGTCGAAGGCAAGATTGTTGAAATCAATGAAGAATTCGTCGTCGTCGACGTTGGATTCAAGAGCGAAGGGGCCATCCCAAAGAACGAGTGGGAAGAAGGCGAAGAGCCTCCGCAAATCGGCCAGATGATCAAAGTTTTGATCGAAGAGGTCGAAGACCAAAACATCCTCGAAGAAGCTCGGAACATGATCGTTCTGAGCAAGCGCAAGGCCGAGAAGATCATCCAGTGGGAAAAGATGATGGCTTCGGTCCAAGAGGGCCAAGTCGTCACCGGTACGGTTACCCGCAAGATCAAAGGTGGTCTGCTGGTCGATATCGGTGTGAACGTCTTCTTGCCAGCCAGCCAAGTCGATATCCGCCGCCCGAATGACATCGGCGATTACATCGGTCGAGTCGTGCAGTGCGAAGTGCTCAAGATCGACGAAGCCCGCCGTAACATTGTCGTGAGCCGTCGCTCCTTGATCGAGAAGCAACGCGAGGAAGATCGCGAGCACCTGATGGCCGAATTGGAAATCGGTCAAATCCGCAAAGGTGTTGTCAAGAACATCGCCGACTTCGGTGCGTTCGTCGACCTCGGTGGTATCGATGGTCTGCTCCACATCACCGATATGAGCTGGGAACGCATCGGACACCCAACCGAGATGGTCGCCATCGACCAAGAAATCGAAGTTAAGATCCTTCAAATCGATCGCGAAAAGCAAAAGATCGCTTTGGGGCTCAAGCAAAAGCAAAACAATCCTTGGACCAACATCGCCGAGAAGTTCCCTGTCGGCTCGACGGTCCCTGGCGAGGTGGTCAATGTCATGAGCTACGGTGCGTTCGTCAAACTCGAACCCGGCATCGAAGGTCTCGTGCACATCAGCGAAATGTCCTGGACGCGTCGGATCAACCACCCGAGCGAAATGGTCCAAATCGGCGACAAGATCGACGTGCGAATCCTCGGTGTCGATCCCCAAGGCCAACAGCTCTCGCTGGGTATCAAGCAAACCCAAGCCAACCCTTGGGACGATATCCTCCAACGCTACCCCGAGAACGCCGAAGTCGCTGGCAAGGTTCGCAACCTGACCAACTACGGTGCCTTCATCGAACTCGAAGAGGGGATCGATGGACTGCTGCACGTCTCGGATATGTCCTGGACACGCAAGATCAGTCACCCGAGCGAAGTGCTCCAAAAGGGTCAGCAGATCAAGTGCCGTGTCTTGAGCGTCGACCAAACACGTCGCCGTATCGCCCTGGGGATGAAACAACTCGACGACGATCCATGGAATACCAGCATCCCAGAGAAGTACAAGCCTGGGCAGCTTGTCAGTGGTAAAGTCACCAAGATCACCAACTTTGGTGTCTTCGTCGGCCTGGAAGACAACCTCGAAGGTCTCCTTCATATCTCGGAACTCTCCGATAATAAGATCGAGAACCCAGAGGATATCGTCAAAGTCGGCGATGAAATCGAAGTCAAAGTCCTGCGTGTCGATAGCGACGAACGCAAGATCGGTCTGTCGCGTCGACGCGTCGATTGGACCGACGAGCAAATTCGCAACGAAGCTGAAAAAGAACAGCAGCAACAACAAGTCAAAGAGGATAAGAAGTCTGAGCTCAAGGGCGGTCTGGGCTCCGATGGGCCTCTTTTCCCCACCGGCGAGTAACTCGCTGAGCGACTCGATGGCGCTCTAGTTCAAAGTTGATCTTCCTAGCTTCGGATGCTTTCAAAAGCATCCGAAGCTTTTTTTATGCGCTGCTACCCAATCGCTCATGCTAAAATAAATCTACTCAACCTCCAATCCAACCGACGCGTACCCATGCGACGCCAATCCAACCCAAGGTGCCCCCCTCCCATGACCCAACGAAGACTCTTCCTGGCCGATATGGGGATGGGATTTACCGGTCTTGCCCTCGGTGCAATGCTTCAAAAGGATGGATTTGCACACTCGGACCAAAATTGGCTTGCCCCCGACGGTAAACCCCATAAAGCTCCCAAAGCCAAAAGCGTGATCTGGCTTTTCATGAACGGAGGGGTCAGCCATATGGAGAGCTTCGATCCCAAACCGATGCTGACGAAGTACGCTGGCAAAACGATCGCAGAAACGCCCTTTGCAGAAACCCAAGACCCCAAAAAACTCGCTATCGAACGGCTCGTTGTACCCGACGGAAACGGAAACCAGCGCAACACCCTGTATCCGCTCCAAGTCGGATTCAAAAAATACGGACAAAGCGGCATCGAAGTCAGCGATTGGTTCCCTCATATCGGATCCCAAGTCGACAAGCTTGCGATCGTTCGCTCGATGTGGACGACCGACTCGAACCACGGAGCGCAAACCCAATTCCATTCCGGCCGCCATCAAAACGACGGCGATTTTCCAACCCTGGGCGCTTGGGTGCACTACGGATTGGGGACTCTCAACGAAGACCTTCCTCAATTCATCTCGATGGGGAACCGAGAATACTGGAACAAAAAAGATGGTCACTATCTAGGCCCAGCGCACGACGCAGTTCCTTTGAAAGTCGATCCAAATGCACCCTTGGACTTCGGAAAACCCGAACGGGCTCTGGATCCCCAAGCCCAAGCGATCGGGGCGGATTTGGTCCGGGAACTGAACCTCCAACGTGGCCTGGAGTACCCCAACGATCCAGCCCTTGCGGCTCGTATCGCCTCGTACGAACTAGCCTTCCGCATGCAGCGATCGATCCCCGAAGTGGTCGACTTTGCGCAGGAGACCGCAGAGACCCAAGCCCTCTACGGGATCGATCAGCCTCATAGCCGTGACTTTGGCATGCAGCTCTTGGCCTCGCGACGGCTCGTCGAACGCGGAGTGCGTTTCATCCAAATCCAACATGGGGCCGGTGGGGCAGGGACCTGGGATGCGCATGGGGGCCTGAAAGCCAACCACGAAAACAATGCCAAAGCCGTCGACCAGCCGATCGCAGGGCTTCTGATTGACTTGGAACGACGCGGTTTGCTCAAAGAGACCCTAGTGGTCTTTGCTACCGAGTTCGGGCGCACACCAGGTGCCCAAGGTTCCGATGGACGCGATCACCATATCTTCGGGTTTAGCGTTTGGCTAGCCGGTGGTTCGATTCGCGGCGGTATGGTCCATGGTTCGACTGACGAAATCGGTTTCCACGCGTCGGAGGATCGGCACTATGTGACCGATGTGCACGCGACGATCCTCGAGCAACTCGGACTCGACTCGCGACGACTTGAAATCCCCGGTCGCAAACGGCTTGAAATCGACCATGGTAGACCGATCTCTGCGATCATCGGCTAGCGACTTTCGCTTGAGCTTGACGCTCCTCGATGGCTCGGAGCAAGTCGTCGATTCCCAAACCGTACTTGCTCAGTACGGCACCCATCACGCTTCCGACATGCTCGCATCGTCCACGGCGTAGAGAAGCCTTTTCGGGGGAGTCGATCGTCGAAACCGCCGTGGTGCTCCTTGGGGTTTGCACCGCGGGTGCATCCCAATCAAAAGTATGCTGCACGTATTTGACACTTGCGACTGCGATTGCTGACATCTCTTTTGACTCCCTACGGGGCTTTGAACCCAACAACTCCGGATTCCCCTAGCAAGTCACCCGCTTGCTATAGCCTTAGAATCGCCATGCGTGTGACACGTTTGGTCACTGGCCCAAGAATTCGGAAAAAAAGGAATAAATTTTCCAGACGCTTCTCCCTTCCAAAGCAACCAACGAAGCCAGCAAGCAGCACCTGCAAGCACTTTGATTGGCAAGCGTGCTTCGAGTACCATGAGTGTTTCACGCGGCGTATGTCGCATCGTTTTGTTTCACTTGCCACCAACCAACGATCCATCCATCCCATGGCCACCGTTTACATCCCCGCCGAAAACCAAAGCATCACCGACTCCGAAGCGATCTGCGCATTTCTCAAACCCTTTGGGATCTGGTACGAGCACTGGCAGGTTGCCGGACGCTTGGACCCGACGTCTACCGACGCCCAGATCCTCTCGGAGTACTCGCCGGAGATCGAGAAGGTCAAAGCCGCCGGCGGCTTCCTGACGGCCGATGTCATCAACGTCAATCCCAACACACCGAACCTCGATGCGATGCTCTCGAAGTTCAACAAGGAGCACACCCATTCGGAGGACGAAGTCCGATTCACCGTCGAGGGCAAGGGGGTCTTTCATCTCCATCCCGAGAACGGTCCGGTCTTTAGCGTTACGGTCGAAAGTGGTGACATGATCAATGTCCCTTGTGGGATGAAGCACTGGTTCAATCTCTGCGATGATCGTCGGATCCGTTGCATCCGATTCTTTGAGGACGTCTCGGGCTGGACCCCTGAGTATGTCGACCAAGGGGTCCATGGCGAGTTTAGCCCGATGTGTTTTGGCAAATCGCATGTGCCCTCGAATGCTTCTGGCCAACCGGCACCGATTCTCAGGACCTAGAAACGCAACCCTCGAATAGGCGCTTTGGGCCTTAGGACATCTCGATGGAATCTCTCTCTAAAATCACTCGCATCGCTCGCTGTGCGCTTCTGGATATCGAGGGCACCGTGGCAGACGTTCGGTTTGTCTATGACGTGATGTTCCCCTTCGTTCGGGAGCACTTGCGCGAGTTTTTGCAGGACCATTGGAACTCTCCTTCGATCCAAAGCGGCTTGTCGCTGTTGGCGATCGATGCTGGCTATCGGCCCGACAATATCCCTTGGAAAGCCCAACCTGGACTATCCGACCTCCAAGCTCCCGAGCAAGCGATCGATCAGGTCGTATTGGCCGTCGGACGGCTCATGGATCGCGACAGCAAAACCACCGGGCTCAAATCGCTCCAAGGTCTTGTGTGGGAATCGGGTTTCCGCAGTGGCAAGCTACGTGCGGAGGTATTTGCCGACGTGGTTCCGGCGTTGGAGCGATGGAAGAAGGCCGGCGTCGAGTTGCGGATCTACTCTTCGGGTTCGATACTAGCGCAAAAACTTTTCTTTGCGCACACAACCGTAGGGGATTTGACCCCGTTTTTTAGTGGCAACTACGATACGACCATCGGCTCGAAGAAGGAGCCTGAGAGCTACTTGAAAATCGCTGAGGACCTAAGGCTCTCGCCGACGCAGGTCCTTTTCTTTACCGATGTTCTCGGGGAGATCCAAGCGGCTCGATCGGCTCAGATGCAAGTCATCGCGTGTGTTCGGCCCAACAATGCGCCTTTGCCTAAGGATTTCGACGGTCCTACGATCGAGTCGTTCGACCAAGTCGAACTATTGGCAAGTCCGACTCGCGACTGAACCGCCGACGTTTTACCGTCAAATCGAGCTATCAATGAAAAGGTCGCATTTCCGAGGCATAACTGCGATCAAAGCGGAACGGCGCAAGCCGTCCGGTGAGTCCAAAAATAGGTTTTCCAGGAATTTCTGTATCGGCGAGCCCGTCGGAACGCGTCCGAAACTCACCGCGAAGGCGCAAAGTTCGCCAAGTTCAAGGGCGACCGGTAGCGGAAACAGAGTTCGGTTCAACACTGTATTGGGTTTAGCTTTGCGACTGTTTTGGCTCGCGTAAGAAGCGTAAACGTTGGTTGGGTTTAGCCTAGTAAATGAATGAAAAAACTGATGCTGTGCGTCTTGGGGGCTCTGCCCCCAAACCCCCGGGATTTATCGCATTGTGGCCAAAGGCAAGTGGCAGGTGCCGGGTGGGAGACCCTCGACCTCCATGATGGTAGATCGATTGTCCCCAATCGATCGGAACCTGAAAGCCACCGCCGCCAGTAAGACAAAACAGTCCAACAGCCGTAAGACTCCTCCGCTTGCGCGTCGGTGTATTTCGGCGCATGCTGAGGGGTTTTTGAAAGCGGTTGGGCGCAAGCCCTCCGGTGAGTCCAAAAAACAGTACTCCTAGTCCTCGTGCCTGACGGGCAATCGATTGAGCAGTTGCCGGCGCTCTTGCCACTGAGGCATGTAGCGATCCATCAAAGCGATGAAGCGAGCATTGTGCGTCGGTTCGAGCAAATGCACCATCTCATGGACGACGATGTACTCAAGGCATCGTGCCGATTTTTTGGCCAAGTCGGTGTTCAAGCGAATGCTCGAAGTTGCCGGATTGCAGCTCCCCCAACGCGTTTTCATCCTACAAACGAAAAATCGCTCGATCGTAACCCCCAAATGCTGCTCCCATCGTGCAATCGGTTTTGGAACCTCAAGCCGCAGTTGCTCTCGGTACCATCGATCGAGTATCTCTTGTCGCTGAGTACGATCCGCTCCGGGGCGGACGCTCATTGTCATTATGTGGACTCGGACGGAAACCGATGGCGGTTGGTCTTTTTCAACGGTCTTGGCCGTCTGTAGCGCCCATGTAACTCGGTGCATGGCGTCGTGCGGCGCTTGCATTTCGCGTCGCGCACCTAAAATCGAGTCGTTTTTCGTGTCGCGCGAGTCGCCAAATCACCGGGGTTTTGAATGTCCAAGCCTGCCCACGATGCACGCCGGCATAGGCGCCGTTGGATTCGAACTAAGCGTTCCGTTGCCCTGACGCCGCATGCCGACGTTTAGATCCTCCACCTTCGGAGGCGATCACAGAATCGAAGACGCTCCTTCGACCGTTCTCGGAAGCGAGCAATGCTTGGACTGGATTCGGCCGCAAATTGAGCAAGACTTGCTTGAAGTAGGTTTCGAAAGCAAACAAACCCAGGAAAACGGCATACGTCAAGAAAAATGCAATATCCGTAAACCAGTCGTATGCCGTGGCTTTAGGAAAGCAATAACAATAGATCGTGAGCAAAGAAGGGGAAATCAAGCCGAATACAATTGCCGCGTTTATCGACCCACCTCTTCCGCAAGTATAGCCTGCGAGCAACGCAGCAGAAAGAAGCATCTGGGCAATATCGGCCTTTTGAGAAATCTGTGGGTCGACGTCAGATTCCCCAATCCACTGACGTCTGACAAAAAACGCAAAAGCGAAGAAAATAAAAAGTAATCACGCTGACAGGAGTCTTCCAAGGAAAAGCGACGAAACGACTTCCCCGAGTTTCCCGATTCTAGTTGCTTCAAACCCTAGTCTTAGTCCCTGTAAGGCGAGGCCAGTAATGCCAATTCCGATAGCAACGTATGACAATATATTTGACGTCGCGTTTATTTGTCTTTTCGCGCGCATAGCGTCTGCAGATAATCGGTACCCAAGCTCTCGACGTTTCGATTGCTTTCGCGTTGAACTCTGTTGGATTTCTGCCATCCGAGCTCGAAGGGATAGGGGACTACTGGTCATCTGCTGCAAGTTAGATTCGTTGCTTTAGGAAATTTCTAGACCTTGTTTGCCTCAATTTGAATCGTTGGCGCGTTAGATACATAGATTGTTGGGTGGTTTAGGTGACTACCCCGATTTCTGCTGATGTTTTCAACGTTTAGGTTTTGCCTCTACTGATCTGAAAGGTCGAGATGATGAAGTTTTCACAATTGCAAGTGATTGTTGCAGCGGGAGCCTTGGCTACGGTGGCGAGCTTGGCCGCACCGAGCTTCGCTGCGGTCGTTTCGTTTGGCTCTGGTGGTAACCAGTTCAACATGGAGTTTGTCATGATCGGCAACCCAAATAATGCTGCCGATACTACCGGTGAACCGAATCCTGCTGGCGCCGTGGGTTACGAGTATGGGATTGGCAAGTTCGAAGTCAGTGAGGACATGATCGCGAAATACAACGCGAACTTTGGTACGGCGAATTCACTTGCGATTACACTTCAGGATATGACGTCCTATGGAGGCAACAGCCACAATAAACCTGCCACGGGTGTTTCTTGGAATGAAGCGGCCCGGTTTGTCAACTGGCTCAACACGAGCACTGGGAACCAGGCTGCCTATAAATTCACCACCGGCGGCGTCAATGATGACATCGCTTTGTGGACGTCTGGAGATGCCGGTTACGACGCGAATAACTTGTACCGCAACAGTTTGGCGAAGTACGTCTTGCCGAGTTACAAAGAGTGGCACAAGGCGGCTTATTACGATCCAATCATCAGCACCTATTACGATTACCCTACCGGCAGTAACACCCCTCCGACGGCAGTCGCAAGTGGCACGACCGCAGGAACTGCGGTATACTTCCAATCCATTGCACAAGGCCCAGCGACTGTTGATCAAGCCGGTGGATTGAGCCCTTACGGCGTGATGGGGCTTGGGGGCAACGTCAGGGAATGGGAGGAGGGTTCGCAGGATCTAGCTAATAGTAGCGGTTCTTCTATTCTCGCGGTCCGCGGTGGCAATTGGTTTCTCAGCTTCCAATATTTGATGCCGTGGGACCCGTCCGGATTCGACCCCCTTCAAAAGAACTACAACACCGGTTTTCGCGTCGCAAGTCTGTCTTCATCCGCCCCACCCGTAGTGCCTGAGCCGAGCATGATGGTGATAGGGACGTTGTTTGGTATAGGTGGGCTCGTGGCTAAGAGGCGGCTGAAGAAGTAACCCTTTTTCCTTTGGTAAATATTCGTTTGATCCGCTGTCGAATCGTAGCCATCCGCTGCCAAGCGGTGGACAGCGGCGCGAGTAACGCTTCCACCGTCTGGCGACAGGTGGCTACGGCCGAGGAACGTGAATCGTCCGATTGCGAAGGTACAATGCGTGCACGAATACATCAACATTACACCATCTGCCGAACGACCAGAAGCTCCGGATCATCTTTGAATTGTGGGACGACCTTGCGTCGAGTAATGCAGCGATCGTATTGCCTGACGAGGTGATCGCCGAGGCACAGCGCAGAAGGGCGGAATTGCTTGCTGTCCCCGAGATCGCGATTGACGACGAGGACACGATCGATGGAGACTGCGTCTACTTCGTTTCCCTGGTTATAGGCTCCAGCGACCGCTCTAGATGGTTCGACCGTGTTCGATAGCATGGCCTGATTTTCTAAATTCTGGTGCCAAACCTAAGGACGAACACGGGTAAGGATCCCCGTTTCTGGGCACGCTCTTGTGCCCGAAGAATAAAGATCCCGTGAATACAAACAACCACGGAACACACCGGAGCCACGGAAAGGTGACATAACGGTGGGAGGATTCGTTTCCGTGTGTTCGGGTGTTCGGTGGTTAAGAAAAACCGGATAGCCGCCAATCAGCAGCCGGGATCGGCACAACCGGCCGAGGTGCATTTGCGACCCCGGAGATTCAACCGGAGATTCAATCCGTGGGCAAACATCAAAAACACGCCTCCTAGGGGCGTCATCCACGGTTGGAAGGATCCGATCCCTGCAAGTTGCATCGTTGGGCTCTGCCCGTGCGCATCATGCCCGTGCCCGTGCGCATCATGCCCGTGCTCATGCCCGTGCTCGTGCTCGTGCTTTGAGGCGACTTGGACCTCCTTCTTGCAGCAGCCTTCACTGCAACAATCAGCCGACTCGCTGGTCAGGGAGACACTTGCATCGGGGAAAAGTGCTATGGGCTGGCCGCTTGGGAGCCCCTTCGAGCAGCACTCGTCAGGAAGCACGAACGCGGCGCTGAGGATAAGCCCTAGCCCCAAGCTCGAGAGGGACAGGATCCGGTAATCGCGGAACTTCAGAAACGACGGCCAAATCGCAACGGCGACAATACCGCAGCAAGCCACGGCGGCGAGTTGATGGAAAACCGGGCTTGCCATCCACTCGGTGAATTTCAGCGCAGGAAGGGTCGCAAGCAGAACCGGTGTCGCGGCGCAGTGGACGGCACAGGCCGCCGAAGCGAAAATTCCTAATCGATCCTTCCAATTCCCCATCGACCTTGGTCCAATGCACTCTAGTGGTAACTCTTGGCTGACGCGATCTACAGATCGACATACGCATTGTACACAAACCAGTTCTATTTGCAATCAGATTGCGGAAACATCCTCATTTGGAAACCATGGCGGCGTTAAATTCGGACTTTGAGGAATCCTTCGACCCAGAGCGACTTGCAAAAAACCTGGAAATGGTTCGCCAGCAGATCGCTCAAGCTTGCCAAAAAGCTGGCCGTGAGTCGACCGACGTGACGCTCGTGGCCGTGACCAAAACGGTCGGGGTCTCGACCTGCAACGCGCTGATTGGGCTCGGATGCTCGGATTTGGCCGAAAATCGACCGCAGGTTCTTTGGGAGAAATCGACCAAGGTCGACCCGAGCGTGCGCTGGCACATGATCGGCCATCTGCAGCGGAACAAATCGCCTCGGACCGTCCCGTTGCTATCGATGATGCACGCGATGGACTCCGAGCGGCTCGGCGAGCAAATGGCCAAGGATGTGGTTCTGAGCAGTGGAGTTCTGAGCAGTGGAGTTCTACCGAAACGGCTCCGGATTCTCTTGGAGCTGAACTTGACCGAGGACAGTACCAAGACCGGATTGAGCCCCGAGGAGGCTCAGGGGGTATTGCGCAAGTACGTTTCGGCTCCTTTATGGCAGGAGCGACTGGACCTATGTGGCCTGATGGGAATGAGTTCTCTGCAGGGAGACGTCGACCAGACGCATCGGGAGTTCGAGCGACTGAGGCAATTGCGGGACCGTTGGCAGTTGGAAACAGGTGTCTGCTTGCCGGTGTTATCGATGGGGATGAGTGACGACTTTCAGATCGCCATCGAGCATGGTTCGACGATGGTTCGAATCGGCTCGTTGCTCTATCGATGATGGTTTGTTTTGGGTCTGGAACCGGGTTATTCGCTTGAGCCGATCGGAGACTTGGTGGTGGGCCAGCGGATTGTTGGGTGCAAGTTCCAGCGCGCGTTGGGAGGCTCGGTACGATTGCGTCAACGCATTGAAAGCCTCCGCAAGAGCATCGCGTCGCAACGCATTTTTCCAAGCTTGCAAGTAGGCCTCGCTTTGAGCCAAGTAAAGATTGGGATGATTGGGAAATTGGTCCATGCAAGCTTCGCACATGGCCATGTAGCCGTTTTGAATTCGCTCGGCTTCGACCAATTCGTTCCTAAGTCGATGATGGGTGCTAACCCCGGCTACGAAGCGGATGAGGTCTTCTTGAAAGACCAGTGGGAGGATCGCATCGCCACCGGGGATGTCTGCGAGTCGGTCCATTAAGCGCGCGATTTGCTCACGGGGATCGAGCCGGGAGTCGCCCTGAAATTCGAAGACGTGGCATCCGAGCTCTGCGGCGATCAGTTCGCGCGCGAGCTTTGGGATTTCCTCGACAAACACCCAGTTGCGGGCTGCCTCGGAGTGGCTGAGTTGTTCGAGAACTTGCGGTTCATCCTCGGGGGGCAGAGCCAATCGAAGCCGGACTTGAAGGTCTTGGGCCTGAAGCTGCGGGTCCGACATGCAGAGCGCTTTGAGGAGTTGCGCGCAAGTTTTTTCGGAGGTGGTGACCAACTCCAAGCAGCGTGTTTGAGTCCCCCATAGAGCCGTCCGCCTGGAAACTCGCAATTCATCTAGGACTCGTGTGGACCAGTAGATTTGCTGAACAGGATCTTTAAGTTCCACGACCAGTCGGCATGTCGCTTCGATCGCTTCGAGTCGACTCTGAAAGTACTCGTCGTAATGAGGGATGTCTTGGCTGTGGTAACGCAATTGTCCTGCCGCATAATGCGTCGCGATGGCTTCCTTGAGCAAACTCGAGTCCTCAGGATGGTGTGCTTGCAGGGAAGCCATCAAGGACATTGCATTCGAGAGCAGTTCGCGCGCCAGCGGCATGCGTTGCGTGTCTAACTTGCCAGCCATCCGTTCTGCGGCGCTGCGTTGCAAGACCGCAAAACGCAGGGCTTGCTCAGGCTCCTTGGAGACCAGCCCATTGGCGACAAAGGTTTGGGTCCATCGAACGCTGGAGTTTGTAAGTTCCTCGGCAATCGAATCGGTGATCGCCTCAGGGGCTGTATCGAGCGTCGCGAGCCAGGTGGCAAGATCCATCGTTTTAGGTGGGGTATCCGATCGGCGCAGACGGCTCGATTGGCCCAGCGACACGACCAGCAAGAGGGCGATGAAAACCCAAGTGATGGCTTGCAATGCCGCAAATCGCTTGCGCGGGTTTCTGTTCGTCTGATTTCGCCAAGTCTCGATGGCCCCGATGAACTCGGCGGTCGACGCATACCGACGATCCGGATCGATTTCCAAGCAACGAGTGTAGATCGATCGCAAGCCGGTTTGATCGGCAGAGTCGCCGATTGCATCGAGCCATTGATGAAGTATTCGTCCCAGGGCGAACAGATCTGCCCTCGGGGTCAGCAGTTCGACGAGCCCGAGCGTTTGCTCAGGGGCCATGTACTGAAGGGTTCCGAGCCCGCGTAGGTCCTCGGACGTATGCGTTTGGAGCGTTTCGAGCTCGTTTGGAACTCCTTTCGAGCCCATCGCTCTGGATATTCCAAAATCGGAAATCTTCGGTACCCAGACATCGGGCGAATCCCCGGCTGAGCGATCGATCAAGATGTTCGAGGGTTTGAGGTCCAAGTGCAAAAAACCCATCGAGTGGATCTTGGAAAGCCCATGAGCGATCTGGATCATCAATTTGGCGATATCGTTGGGTTTGCAGTCCCTGGAAAAAACGCTTTGTAGGGTACCGCCGGCGATGTACTCGAAGACGAGGATAAACGCGTGTTGGTTCTCATGCACGCTGTAGAGTCGAACGAGATGGACGTGGTCCATCCGGGCTGCGACGAGGATCTCACGGCGCCAGGCATCGATTTGAAAGTTCGAATCCGATGCGGGCTTGGGGATGATCTTCAAGGCGACATGCCGCCGGGTCGACTGCTCGACGGCTAGATAAACGCAAGCTTGGCCGCCGCGACCTAGGAGTTTGAGGGTACGGTAACCCGGGATCGGTTCGACCAAAAGTTTGTCGAGTTGCTCCTGGTCTTCGGCAAGGATTTGATCGAGTTGCTGTTGGCATCGCTGGCAATCTTCGACATGCTCCTCGATCGACCGGAGGTCTTGCGCATGCGAAGGGGCCTGGAATAAACCCTCGAGTCGCTTGAGGAGTTCAGTCGGAGGGCAGGCTAGGGGGCGGCTCATCGCCCAGCCTCGGAATGCCCAGCTTCGGAATGCCCAGCTTCGGGTCGCCCAGCTTCGGGTCGCCCAGCTTCGGGTCGCCCAGCTTCGGAATGCCCAGCTTCGGAATGCCCAGCTTCGGGTCGCCCAGCTTCTGTGCGAAGCATTTTATTGACGCGTGAAACGGCTGCGAAGACCGAGGCGTATCGCATCGAGTGCATGCGAGCCACATCGCCGACCGATTGGTTCTCGATGGTCACTTGCCAATAGAGTTCCCAAGTCTGAGCGGAGACTCGATCCTGAACTCGGTTTTGGATTTCCAAAATCCGGTCGATCGACGACTCGGTTGGATTGGACTTGGGCAAGTTTGATTCGTTCGAGTTCAGCGTGTGTTTGGAAAGTCCTCTGACGATCGATTCGGAAGCTTGGTCTGCGAAGCGAGCCACGTGGCTGCGATAGCGTCGCTGTTGCTTGATGTAGTCGAGCAAACGGCTTCGGTGCAAGGACTTGAGCCAAGCGCGAAACGAGCGTTTGGAATCGTAGGTGAAACCTGGAAGCCGATGGACCAGTTCGCACCAGATGCGTTGCGAGACTTCATCGGCATCGATGCGATTGCCCAAGTGTGCTCGCGTCCAGCGTTCGAGCATCGGGCTGTAGCGGTCGAACAGCTCGGTCCAAGCCGCTTGGTCGTCACGACGTTGCACGCGTCGTAAAAGGGTACCGCTGGTCCGAGGTTCTCTTGCCGTCATGTTGACCGTAGGCTCCGCTCGGGGCGTGTCGATACGTGTAGATGCGTTTAGGTACGTGTAGATATCCGTCGTACAGGTCAGTAGAGGGCGAGAGAGATCCGTTCCGTAGACCCAACAAAGAATAAACCTTTTTAAGACCGGACGCAACTTTTTTGTACAAACCCAGCGCTGAGTTCGCGTTGACGGCTCGATCCGTCGCAGGCGCCTGCTTCCTAGGTTCCGACTTAGCAATGCTCTGCGCGGTATTGGCGAAATGCTGCCGGAAGGCAATCGATCAGGTCGGTGCCCAGGGTGCTCGGGGTGCCGAGCTGTTGATGGGCAATATCCCCGGCCAATCCATGAAGATACACGGCAAGCACGGATGCATCGTAGGGCGTGAGTCCTTGGCAAACCAACGCGACGATCATTCCGGTGAGCACATCGCCGCTACCGCCGACGGCAAGACTAGGGTTGCCAGTGTTGTTGCGGTATTGGAGTTGTCCGTCGGTTACAAGCGTCCGGTGTCCCTTCAAGACGATGATCATTTGAGTGTGCTTAGCCAGTTCGACGGCGGCGATGTGTTGTTCTTCGGGCTTGTCGGCTTTGACGTTTATCAGGCGAGCCCATTCGCCCGGGTGTGGGGTAAGGATACGATGGCCGGGGGGAGTCACAGTCGAGCTCCACCCGAAGGTGCTCTCGGAGATCGCATTGAGGGCATCGGCATCGATCACAGCCGTTCCGGGCCAGCTTTTGAATAGTTCGAGGACCATTCGGTCCTGGTTTGCTTCACGCCCCAAGCCCGGACCGATTCCTAGGACAGTTCCTGGCGAATATTTGCCGAGTAATTTTTTCGCTGAAGATTCGGCTAGGTATCCTTGGGAAACCTCGTCCAGGGGCATGGTCATCGCACAGGGGGTGGTGGTTTGAACGATTTGGCGTGTGTGAGAACGGGCAGCTACGGTGGTCCGCCCTGCGCCGCATCGCAACGCGGCGAGGGTTGCAAGGCAGATCGCGCCGGACATTCCAGGCCCACCGCCGACGAGGAGGGCATGGCCGAAGTCCCCTTTGTGCGCATGTGCCTGGCGAGGTGTCAGGCGGGGCAGGGGGGCGATCGAGGCTGTCATGCACGGCACTTGGGTACGGGGAAATGCAACGAATGTTCTCCAAGCTAATTGCGCTCACGGACCTGTTGACGAAGTTCGGTCGTGATCGCTTGCAACTGATCAAGCGATCGGTCTTGGAACGTCGATGCATCGCTCAGCGGTAATCCTAGAATCTCCTGCAGGGTTTGGATCAGTTGGATCTGGCCCTCCTTGAGTCCCTCCTGCTTGCCTTCCTGCTTGCCCTCTTGGCGACCTTTCTTCATATACTCGTCAGCGATCGAACCTGGCTCGATTTGCGTTGGAAATATCTTTTGGATCGTCATCGCAAGGGTCTCCATGGGAATCGAAGGACTCACAGTCGTAATATAGACCAACACCGCATCCAAATGCTCTGTCTGCAACGCCACCGTGCCGATTTCAAGCAAGCACCGCAAAATGAACTCAAGCTTATCCTCAAAGTTTCTTGTTCGACTGTTTTTTAGCAGACCAAGCACACTTTGCAAAAAGGGGTCGGTTGCTAGCAATTCATCCGGGATCTGTCCGATATCCACGACCTTAAAAGCCATTCGAACACCATACTCAAAGAGTACACCCGGACCACCGATCAACTCTTCGAGACCAACGGGTGCCGACCAAGCCTCCTGGCCATGATAGATCACAAGCGGGAACACAGGGCACAACGACTGGCCCTTGCGCAGTCGCTGCTCCCATATCCGGACGATGTAACGGAGCATCTGAAAACAGGTCATCGGATCCGACTGGCTCTTGTGCTCCAAAAGCAGATAAATCTGTCCCTCGATCGGCTCACCGTCTTGGCCCGAGAGGTCTTGGCACGAGAGCCGGATCGAATAGAGCATATCCGAATAGCTATCCCGCAATTCGTCATCTACAAACGAATCTTTTTGAAGCTCAAGCGAATCAAGATCCAGGATCTGGACCAAATCGGCAGGCAGGTGCAATTCGATCAGATTCCTGGCCGCCACAGGATGCGAAAGCGCATACTGGAAAAAATTGTTGTGCGGCGTCGGTAGCTTGGATTGGTCCATAACCCCCAATTTTAAGATCAAGCGGGATTTACATCCGATTTTGGTCGGATTTTTTATTCAGGTGTCCTTTAGTGTTCCTCGTTCGGATCGTTCCAGAGATCGCTCTAAAGCCTTACAATACGGACGTCGGGTTCGGTTCCCGATGCCCAAACTTGAACCCCCTGAGACCAACTCGCTGTGTCTGACTCCTCGACCAAAGGCAAAATCGTACTCGTCGCGCTGACTTGGCTGGTCCTGCTTGCCATAGGGGTGGGGATTTGGCGATGGATCATCGTTCCGAAAAAGAACCAGCAGCAGGAGCAAGCGACCAAGCAGCAGGCCGATCAGACCCTGGCGGCGACCTCGGGAACGAGCCGCTATCGCTACGAACTGAATCTAGGACTCGATAACTTCTCGGGGTACGCAGTCCTTCGGTCCGAAGCGTTCCGCAAGCAACTGGCCGATCGAGGCATCCGGATCAAAAATATCGACGATGGAGCAAACTACACCCAGCGCGCAGCGGAACTCGAAAGCGGCAAAATCCAGCTAGCGGCCTTCCCGGCCGATGCGCTTTTGAAGCAGTTCTCCGGCAAGGAATACCCGGCCGGAACCATCGTCGGAATCATCGATGAAACGCGCGGCGCCGATGCGATGCTGGCTTACAAAACCAAATTCCCCGACGTCGATAAACTCAATCGCCCCGAGGTCCGCTTCGTCCTGGTCGGGGACTCTCCGAGCGAGACCCTCGCACGCGTGGTCATGCAGGACTTCGGCCTCGATCAATCGAGCAATTCGAGTATCCAAAACGTGGCCTCCCCCGAAGAGGTCTTGGCCAAGTACCGGGCTGCAACCCCGCAGACCGACGAGGTCTATGTCACCTGGGAACCTTATGTTTCCCAGATGCTGGCCAACGACCAGCTCCATGTGCTCGTCGACTCGTCTCGCTTTACCGGATATATCGTCGATACGTTGGTCGTCAGTCGCGATTTCCTTCTCAAAAACGGGCCGGTCGTCGAGACGATCCTCGAAGCGTATTTTACCGCGCTGTACGAATTCCGCGAAGAAGAGGCCATGATCAAGCTTCTGCTGCAGGATGCCAAGGAGACCAAGCAGGAGCTCTCCGAGACGCAGGCCAAGCGGCTCGTGCAAGGGATCCAGTGGAAAAACACCCAAGAGAATCTTGCCCATTTCGGAAAACGCGCCGGTGCCCTGGTGCACATCGAAGACATCCTCGCACGAATCTCGAGTGTGCTGGTCAAAGCCGGCACGATCGACGAACCGAACAATGCAAACCGATTCACCAAGTACTTCTACGACCGCCCCTTGGAAACTCTGCTCAACAAAAGCTTCCACCCAGGATTAGCCAACGAGACGATCCGCGAAGAAAACAAACTCAAAGCCCTGAGCGATGCTCAATGGGGTAAACTGACAACCGTCGGAACCTTGAGCGTTCCGGAATTGGTCTTTGTCCGAGGAAGCCCCAGTTTGACCGATGCGAGCAAACGCACCTTGGACGATCTTGGCCAAAAGCTCCAAGCTTGGCCGCAGTATTATTTGATCATCCGAGGCAATGCATCCCAGGCTGGCGACATGCAAGCGAACCTCAAGCTCGCCGCCCAGCGCGGGGATGCGGCCATGAAGTATCTGCTCGGGCTCGGGATCCCGACGGAAAGAATGCAAGTCAGCACCGAGGGCATCACTGGCCAGACGCGTGTGACGTTCGTCGTAGGACAGGTTCCTTACTGAGATGCCGTGGAAGCGTTAAGAAAAAGAATTCTCCGTGAAATTTTCATGGCACCCTCGGTGGTTTTACCCGTCGTGGGCGGAGCGAGTGCTTGGCTTTTTTCCTGGGCCGCTGGGGGGAACGATTGGCTCAATCTCGCCGGCCTCGTAGGGGTACTTGGCGGAGTTGGTTGGTTTGCCACGCGATTCATCTTTCAGCTCGACGGCCTCTCGGAGAAAGCGATGCGGGACTTGGCACAAGAAGCCCTGCAAAAGGAGGAAAAACACCTCAATGAACTCCAGAGACGCTTGGCCAGCGATCGGGATCCTCGGACCGAGCAGTACTTGATATTGCTGCGTGAAAACCGCAAAGAGCTCGAAACAATCGCCCAAACCCCTGGAATCGAGCTTCGAAGTCTTGAGATTGTCAAGCAAGCTCGGCAGTTGTTCTGGGCCGCTAGCGACCAACTCGACCAATCCTTGAAAATGTACGAGCTAGCCCAAAAGCTCTCCGGGTTGGAAAAACAAGGCGTCTTGGCCCAGCGCGAACGCTGCTTGGGCGAAGCCCGCGAAAGCTCCGAGCATCTGCGCAATGCGATCGCAACGTTCCGTCAGTTTGCCGACAAGACGCTCGAGCGCGACATGGATACCCTGCAGCTGGAACTTTCCGAATCGATCCAGGCAGCCAAGCGTTCCGAGGAACGCATGCGCGAACTGCAAAACCGCCCCGACTATGAACGGTATTTCAACCCCGAAAGCTAAATTGGCCAACGCGAATTTAGCCAAAGTTTGTACACTGATGATAGGATGAGTCATGCCCGAAATTTCTGCATGCACACGAAACTCTAACTTTTCCCTTTTTGAATCAGGAGCGACCCTGCAATGTTTAGTGCCCTCAGCCGTCTATTCCGCGCTGTGAAATACCTCTTCACCGGCAAGGTAGACGAAGCCGCCGATGCCTTGAGCACCAACCCAACGGTCATCTCGGCAAACTACGATCGGATCGTCGAGGAGAAGCGCAAGCGGCTCAATCAGTACGTCGATGCCGTCGGGGCGATGATCGCTCAAGAGGAGAACAAGAAGGCCAAGCTCACGCAATTGACCGAAGAAGTTCAAAAGCTCGAAAAACTCAAAGCCGGTGCTGCAGCACGCGCTAAGCAACTCGTAGACAAGTACAACGGGGATGTCACTGCGGTCAAAAACGATCCCGAGTACGCCAAATGCCAAGCGGCCTTCAAGGACTTCTCGAGCACCCTTGCCGAGAAGCAACAGCGAGCCCTCGAGCTCGAGGAAGACATGAAGCAATTGGTCGACAATGTGACGAATCACAAGAATCAAATCCAGTCGCTCATGCGCGATCTCGAAAAGCTCAAGGAAGAAAAGCACGATGCGGTTGCCGACGTTCTTTCTGCCAAGGAAGAAAAGCAAATCGCCGACATGGTCAACGGAATCTCCAACGATAAAACGGCGGCCGATCTGCAACGCTTGCGAGACCTGCGCCAAAAGGCTGCGGCAAGTGCACGCGTCTCGCGCGAAGTGGCCGGCTTGGATTCCAAGCGAGCCGAATCCGAGTTCATGGAATATGCCCAACAAGCAACTGCGGATGACGAATTCGATGCGTTGATCGGATTGTCCAAAGATCAAAAAGCCGATGAGGCACCGGCTCGCGACGTAAAGATTCCCGAAGCGTGATCCGAGCCCTTGGCCATTGGATTAGCACCACGTTTTAACACTACGCCCTATCACCCCTACGGAAAACTACTCCACGGAGCTTTGCCATGAAGATGAATATTCATTACCAGCCGCGATTTGCCTCACTAGCCACGCTTTGCGCGGTGGCTTGGTTCGGAGGTTTCCTCGGTTGCACAGGTTCCAAACCTACGGCAAGCAATGGATCGAGTTCGCCTGCCAACACGTCGGCAACTGGCAGCCCTCAGCCGGCACAACCGGCTGGCTCGACAGCGGCGGCTGGCTCGACAGCGGCGGCTGGATCGACAGCGGCGGCTGGATCGGCAAGCAAACCTGCCACCTTCACCTTGGCCTGGAGCGAGTACCCCTCGTGGAGCATCTTCGGGGTGGCCGACGAGGTCGGTCTAATCAATGGCAAAGAAGGGCAGATGGGTTCGATCGAGAAGAAGTACAACGTCGATATCAAGCTGATTTTGGCGACCTACGACAGTTGTATCACCCTCTATGGGAACTCCCAAGCCGATGGGGTTTGCATCACCAACATCGACATTCTCGGGGCTGCCGGGTCGCGTAACTCGGTAGGGATCCTGCCGACCTCGACCAGCGCCGGGGCCGATGCTTGCATCGTCGCCGGGGTCAACTCGCTTGAAGAGCTTGCCGGCAAGCCCACGCGGGGTTTGGAAAAAAGCGTCTCTCAGTACTGCTTCGAACGCTGCTTGGAAAAGCTCGGCAAGAACCCAACCGACTATCCGTTCGCGCAGATGGACCCCGAGCAAGCCGCTTTGGCCTTCCAGGGCAAGAACGACGGGATCAGCTCGATCATGGTTTGGAACCCGTTTGTCATGCAATCGATACGGAGCCGATCGGATGCGAAAGTCCTCTTCAGTTCCGAGACGATCCCCGAAGAGATCATCGACATGGTCGTCGTCGGCAAAGACTCACTTTCCAAGCCCGGCGGAGAAGCTTTTGCCAAAGCCGTCGTCGAGACGTTCTACGCCATGACCCAACGGATGGCCGACCCGAAGACCTCCGACGAAACACTCGTAGGGATTGGGGCTCGCTTTGCCAAGCTCGAGCTTGAGGATATGAAAACGATCGTCCAGCAGACAAAGTTCTTCAGCGATCCGAGCGATGCGAAGCGATTGTTTTCCGACGAAAGGTTCCAAAAAGAAACCATGCCTTTGGTCAGCAAGTTCTGCGTCAAGTATGGGCTGACTTCTACCCCTGTGGATCTTTCCTTCGGTGACGGCAAGGGACTTATGGACTTTAGCGCTAAATACGTCTCGGGCTATTCCGACGGCCAAGCCAAATAATCTCAAGAACCCTAAAAGCAGCGCCGGGGTAAACCGACTATGATTCGACGCGTCATTCCGACATGGCTCTTTTTCGCCCTTGCGATCGCCGGAGTGAGCGTCCTGCTAGTCAGTTATGAATTCCTCTCGCAGCGGCAAACTCGCATCAATCCCAAGCAGACGACTATTCCCTCGTTTGAAAAACTCGGCGAGGGTGTCAAGCGAATGTTTGCCAAGCAGGGGACTCAAGGGAATCCCAAACCACCGATGTTTTGGAACGACATGCGCGCGACGCTTTGGCGGTTGTTTATCGGCTTGGGAATCGGCGTTTTGGCCTCGGTTATCGTCGGTGTGCTGATGGGAGCTTACCGTTGGATCGAAGCTCCCTTGAGCCCCATCGTGATGTTCCTCTCCAAGATACCACCGACGGGGATGATGCCGATCTATTTCGCACTTGCGGGTACCGATCAACGCATGTTCACCTCCATGGTCGCCTTGGGAATCTTCTTTTCCATGACGCAGTCGATCTACCAAGCCGTCCGAGACAACGTCACCGACGAGGCCATCAACAAGGCTTACACACTCGGTGCTTCGGAATCCGAAGTCATATTCGAAGTGATATGGAAGCAAATTTTGCCGAATGTCATCGACTGCATCCGAGCCCAGATTGGACCGGCCATGATCTTTTTGATCGCTGCGGAGATGGTCGTCAGCGATGCGGGATTAGGGTATCAAATTCGGATGCAATCGCGAGTCTTGAACATGAACATCGTCTTTGTCTACTTGCTGGTTTTGGGAATCATCGGCGTGGTAGCCGAGTATTCCCTGCTATGGGTCCGTCGTCGCTTGTGCCCTTGGTTCGAAGGAACCTAGTAGCGACCATCCTGAGGCTTGCGGGTTTGATCGCCAGTGGCGATACTACAGACCACGCGTGCCGCGTCCGACCCAAGCTTCGTCGGCCAATCCCCGATCCGTCATTCCCTGGAGGTTCTTTTGAAAGCCACGATCGTCCTGCTCCCCGGAGATGGGATTGGACCTGAAGTCATCGCTTCGGCTCATCGGGTATTGGTGCAAGTCGCCCAAAGCCATGGCCACACGCTGGAGTTCCAGGAGCATAAGATCGGAGGGATTGCGATCGATCTCTATGGGGATCCGCTTCCCGAGGAAACCATTGCTGCGTGCAAGCGTTCCGATGCGGTGTTGTTGGGGGCCGTCGGCGGTCCAAAGTGGGACGATCCGAATGCCAAAACACGGCCCGAGGCCGGTTTGCTCAAGATCCGTAAAGAGCTTGGACTCTTCGCCAATTTAAGGCCTATTGTCACTTTCCCCGAATTGCTCGATTCCTCACCGCTGAAGCGCTCGATCATCGAAGGCACCGACATTCTGTTCTTTCGAGAACTCACCGGTGGGCTGTATTTCGGACCTTCGGGGTGCGAAACGCTACCAGACGGCCAGCAGCGTGCTTACAGTACCGCGGTATACACCACCCATGAGGTCGAGCGCATCGTCCGCATGGCCGCCGATGCAGCAAGGACACGGCGCAAGAAGCTGACGATGGTCGACAAAGCCAACGTCCTGGAAGCCTCGCGATTGTGGCGGCGTGTCAGTGCGAAAATCATGCACGAGCAGTACCCGGATTTGGAATACGAAGTCGTCTTGGTCGACTCGATGGCCATGCATTTGCTCAGCCGACCGACGTCGTTCGATGTGGTCGTCACGAGCAACATGTTCGGTGATATTTTGACCGATGAAGCCTCGATGCTCCCCGGTTCGCTAGGGATGCTTCCTAGCGCCTCGATCGGCAGCTCGGGTCCAGGTCTGTATGAACCGATCCACGGCTCGGCTCCGGATATAGCTGGCAAGGGGATCGCCAATCCGCTTGCGACGATCCTGGCGGCTGCCATGCTCTGCCGCCACTCCCTTGGATTGCATGCCGAGGCCGAGCAGATCGAACGTGCGGTTCGCAAGGTGCTAGCCCTAGGCCACCGCACAGCGGACCTAGTCCCCCGAGGACAGCCCTCGATTGGAACCGAAGCGATGACTCAAAAAGTCATTGAGAACCTCTAAGTCCAACCAGTGCCAACGATGGACGTGTCGAATCAAAAACCCAAGGTCTGCTCGTTCTGCTCGCTGGTGTGCGAATTACCGAATGATGCCGATGACCTGGATGCAACGCAGCCATGGTGCATCAAGCGATCACGCCAGGGCAAGCTCGTCCCGCTACGACTTGCCAACATGGCAAGGCCAACGAACCGAGCCAACCGAACAATCGCCATCGACACTGCGAACACCGACGGCGGACAAGAGGAACCCATCGAGTCGGGCTTGCGAATTGCAAAGCAGTACCTTAAACGAGCAAGCTCCGTTTTGGTGACGGGTAGAATCCACACCGTCGAGTCGGCACGCGGAGCCATTGAGCTAGCGCGGCGATTCGATGCTCTAATCGATCCTTGGGATAGCGACCCGGCTTCGGATGCGATTTCGGCGATGCAGCGAGGGGGTGGTTATAGCGTTTCGTTGGGAGAAGCCCGAGATCGCGCCGACCTTTGGATCGTCGTCGGCGACGACTCTCTCTTGGAACAAACGCCGAGACTTCCGAGTGCGATCCAGCGAGGCGAATCGGTACCGTTGCTGCTGCTCGGTCGCTGGAGCGATACGAGTATTCAAGGTTGGAAGGAGGCCGGATTCGAGGTGATCTGCATCGAATGCGAACTGGGCCAGTTGCCCAAGCGACTCGGTCAGCTAACACGAGTCGGACAGGAGCATTGCGAAAGCCAAGTCGGACGTTGGCTCCTGGAGGCCAAGTACACTGTCGTCCTTTATGCTCCATCGGCATTGGATGTGGATTGTCGGGACCTATGGATCGAGGCTCTCGATCGTTGGGTGCTTCAACGCAATGAAACCACACGAGCCGTGAGCTTATCCTGGGGTACGTTGCAATCGTCGTTCCATCAAACCTGCACGTGGCTGACGGGCTTTCCTGGACGAATACGATTTCAGGGGGGGAATCCCCAGTACGATCCGCATGGGAATCGGGCCAAGGACTGGGTCACTCGGCAATCGGCTTGCGCGGAATCCAGATCCAAATCCTTGGTTGTCTGGGTCGACGATTCGTTGGAGGAATTGCCCAGCGAATTGCTTGAACTAGATCTTCCGAAGTTGATCATCGGTCCGAATCAGGGTGCCTCGGAGCCTGCGACGGATCCTGCGACGGATCTATGGTTGCCTGCGGGGATCGTCGGAGTGACCCATACGGTCCATATCTTTCGAGGCGATCAGACGGTTCTTGCGCACGTGGTTTGCGACAGCCCACGGGGCAGCCAAATGCCATCGCAGTGGCTCAAGAGGTTGGTCCCATGAGGATAACGCATTTAAAGAACGTCCGGATTGTCGATGGAATCCACGCATCGTCCAAGCCGACCGATTTGTATATGGTAGGTCCGTCGCTTGCTCGGCAGATTCCAGACGGCACCCGCATCGATGCGACTTATGATCTGGACGATCAGATCGCCATGGCCGGGGGGATCGACATCCACACGCACATCGGTGGTGGCAAGGTGAACTTGGCCCGCTTGATGTGGCCCGAGAGGTCGGCCAAGCAGACCGACGAAAAGCCATGGCTCAGTCCGCTCAGCGCACCGGTCCCTGGGACCTGGGAGACCGGCCAACGCTACTTGCAGATGGGCTATACGACCTGTTTTGAACCGGCGATGTTGCCTGCCAATGCAAGGCAATCGCACATGGAAATGCGCGATACACCTTGGTTGGACACCGGGGGGTACGTCGTGTTAGGCAACGACCGGATGCTCTTGAACATGATCGCATCGGGTGCTGGCCAAGAGGCCATCAACGACTATGTCGCTTGGATGGTCGCATCGAGCGCAGCGATGGCGATCAAGGTGGTCAATGCAGGAGGAATCGATGCGTTCAAGTTCAATCAGAGGCAATTGAATGTCGACGAAGCCCATCCGGCATTGCCCGTGACTCCTCGGGATATCCTTTGGTCACTTTCCACGGCTGCCGAGGAACTCGGGCTGGCCCACCCACTGCATGTCCACTGCAGCAACTTGGGCACACCCGGAAACATCACCTCGACCCTCGCGACGCTCGATGCAGTCGAAGGTCGCCGGATCCACCTGACCCATGCGCAGTACCATTGCTACGGAAGCGATGGCCCGCATGGCTTTAGTTCCGAAGCCTCGATACTCGCCGATCGCGTGAATCGCTCGAACCACATCTCGATCGACGTCGGCCAAATCCTCTTTGGTCAGACGATCACCCTTTCGGCCGACACGATGCACCAATTCGCGAACCGCAGATTCGCCAGTCCTCGCAAGGTGATTTTTCAGGATTTAGAGTGCCAAGCAGGCTGTGGCTTGCTCCCGTTTCGGTACAAAGAGAGCCAATTCGTCCATGGGCTCCAATGGTCGATCGGCTTGGAACTTTTCCTGCGCGTTCAGGATCCGACGCGGGTTTTTTTGACCACCGACCATCCCAACGGGGGGCCATTTACGGGCTATCCGCACTTGATTCGATTGCTCATGGATTACGATTTCCGGATGTCGATCTTCGATCGGTTGCATCCGGATGTGAAGTCCGTTTCCACGTTGCCGAATCTTAAGCGGGAGTACCGGCTCGATGAGATCGCCTCGATCACACGGCTCGGACCGGCTCGGGCATTGGGCTTGCAAAACCGGGGCAATTTGAATCCCGGATCGATCGCCGATGTCACGATTTACCGAAACGAGGACAATCCTGAGAAAATGTTCTCGAGTCCTGCGATGGTTTTTCGTGGGGGGGAATTGGTCCTGCGCGACGGCCTGATCCTCGGAGATTGCCAAAAAACGGTCCTCATCAGCGATTTCCAATCGCGTCAGGACGCCTTGGGCTGGGGGGCACGCTCCGAGAATCGTCAGCGTTGGCAGAAGCTCTACGGCTACTCTCCTTGGCTCACGGCGCTGAGCACGGACGAATTCGCCGAGGAAGGCTTGCGAGTCGAGCACGCCCGGTGGCATCGGTGAATCGATTTCTATTTGTCTAGGTTTTGGGGTAGACTAGCGCAGGTAGACTAGTTCAATCGGTCGAACGTTTCGACACGGACCCCTCACGACACGCATCGAATCTTTATGCTCAAAGCGACCATCCGGGCGACCCTACGACCAGACCAGGATCTCTCAGCGATCGACCCGCAGATGGCTTGGTCTGCCTGGGAGCCGACATCCGAAGAACCCTGGGACGCAAGGCGAGTCCGGCACTTGATGCGCAGGGGTGGATTTGGCGCAAAGTCTTCGGAGGTCAAGCAACTGGTCGATGCCGGTCCGGCCAAGGCCATCGATGCCTTGATGGGCAAGCAGAGCGTTCAAGCTCTTGAGGCCTTTGAGCAGGACTCGGCGCAGATCTTATCTGCGCTGCGTTCCGGTGGGAATGTAGAGAGCATTGCCGCTTGGTGGCTCCATCGCATGCTCCATTCTCCGAGCCCACTGGTCGAGAAGATGACCCTCTTTTGGCACGGCCACTTTGCGACCGGTGCCGACAAAGTCAACGATACCGAGCTGATGGTCCAGCAGAACCGGATGCTTCGCGAGCATGCCTTGGGCGATTACAGCAGCCTAGTCCAGGCGGTCTCCAAAGACCCCGCGATGCTTTTGTACTTGGACTCCGCGACGAATCGCAAGACGCATCCGAACGAAAACTATGCCCGCGAGTTGATGGAGCTGTTTTGTCTCGGGGAAGGCAACTACACCGAACAAGACGTCCAGCAGTTGGCCCGGTGCTTTACCGGTTGGGAGATAAAGCGAAAAACCTTCCGCTTCAATCCCTATCAACATGATTCAGGGTTCAAGAAGCTATTTGAAACCGAGGGGATCGAATCCGGAGAGCAGGCCGTTGGAGCCGTTTTGGCCCATCGATCGATGCCGACGTTCATCGCTGGCAAACTCGTCCGGTTCTTTGTTTGCGACGAGCCAGCCCCTGAGGCGGACTTTCTGCTCCCGTTGGCAGTCGCATTCCAAAAGGGCGACTTTGCCATCGAACCGCTTGTGCGAACGATTCTGTCGAGCAAACTGCTGCTTTCGGATTGGAGTCGGGGCAAGAAGGTCCGCTCTCCGGTCGAGTTTGTCGTTGAGTCGATGCGGAACCTTCAGATGACGACCAATTTGGATCGATTGGCTAAGGGGCTCGATGGGGTGGGCCAAGCCCTGTTCAATCCGCCGAATGTCAAAGGCTGGGATGGAGGCCGAGCGTGGATCAATTCATCGACCCTCATCGGACGATCGAATCTGATCGTCGATCTGCTTAGGGAACCGGCCACCCGCTTCGCTCGCGGGCCGCTGGACGCTTGGCTCAAATCCGAGCAGGTATCGAGCGATCGTCAGTGGCTCGATTGGCTCGAGACGTCCCTTTTATCGATTCCCTTAAGCGATTCGGACAAAGAGCAATTGCAAAGCAGCGTTGCGAAATCCGACGTAGGGTTCGACCCATGGCGAAAGATGCTTGTGGCTCTTTCTCAGAATCCGAAATTTCACTTGTCTTAACAGGGCCTTGTCCCGGTCGATCAGCAACATGATGAAACGAAGAGATTTTGGTCAACGGAGTCTAGGGCTCTCGGCGGGCCTTGCGATTGGCTCGGTACAACCGGGCGGATGGTTGCAAGCGTTGGCAAGCGAACTCCAAGAGCAGGCCGGGACGTCATCGGACTCCGAACGCGTCTTGGTGGTGATTCAGCTATCGGGCGGTAATGACGGCCTGAATACCGTGATTCCTTATGGAGATGAAAACTATGCCAAGGCCAGACCTAAGCTTGCGATTCCCTCCAGCCAGGTCATCAAGCACACCGATCTGTTGGGGTTCCATCCGTCGCTAAAGTCACTTGAGACGAGTTGGTCTGCGAATCGTTTTTCGATCGTCCAGGGAGTAGGGTATGCCAAGCCCAACCGTTCCCATTTTGAATCGATGGACATTTGGCACACCTGCCATGCGAAAGAGGATCGAACGCAGACCGGATGGATAGGACGCTGGGTTTCTGGGGAATCGGATTCCGATCCGAGCGATTCGGCAGCGATCCATTTGGGTTCAGAGCCTTTGCCATTGGCATGCCAGCAGCGCGGCGTCCAGGTCCCCTCGCTCGTGTCGTTGGAGCAGATGCGATTGAAGTCCAAGCTTCAGATGGGGCAAGCTGCGCAAGTGGCTTCTGGCAGTTTGCTTGACTTTGTATCGACCAGCACCGTTGCGGCGTTGCAAGTCAGCGAGCGACTCGAGAAAATACTTGCCCAACCCGACACCTCGGGAGACTTTCCGAAAACATTGCTGGGTGAAAAACTTCGGGCCATCTCGAGGCTCATTCTCGCGGGCGTCAAGACGCGGGTCTATTACGTAACGCTCGATGGTTTCGATACGCACGCGAACCAACCCGACATTCACGCAACGCTTCTGAGGCAATGGTCCGAGGCCCTCGCGGCCTTTCTTTCCCGGCTTGAGCGCTCAGGCCATCAGGACCGGGTATTGGTGATGACCTTTAGCGAGTTCGGGCGCCGGGTGGCTGAGAACGCAAGCCAAGGGACCGATCACGGAGCCGCAGCGCCGATCTTTTTGGCCGGCCCGAAACTCGGAAAGCTAGTCCGAGGGCTTCATCCGGAACTGGAAGATCTCGACGATGGGGATCTGCGTTTCGGGATCGACTTTCGAGCCGTCTATGCCGCAGTCTTGGACGGGTGGCTCAAGGCAGATAGTCGCAAGGCGCTCGATAGCGATTTTCGATCCGCAGGGAGCGATTTAGGACTCTTTACCTAGAACAAGGATTCTCGATGGATGAGGAATCAGCACTTGCCTTTGCGCTGAAAGCGACGGCTTATCACGAAGCCGGCCATGCCGTCATGGCCATGTTCTTGGATCGATCGATTCAAAAGGTGACCATTGCGCCGGGGCAATCGCACTTGGGGACCCAGCGTCTTGGTGCCTGCCATCTGCAAAAGGGAAAATCCCGTGGATCGCGCGATTACTGGGAGGATGAAATCATGATCTTTTTGGCGGGCATGGTCGCCGAATCCCAGATCACAGGCCGGTATTGCCACCAGGGCGCTGCTCAGGATTTACGGTTCGTGCGCAGGATGCTTCAGAGCAGAAACGATGGCGAAAAGCAGCTCGAAAGGCTCGAGAAACGACTGCTTGCCAAGACCGAACACCACTTGCTCGATGCCGAGCAATGGCGCGCCGTCGAATCGATTGCTGCGGAATTGATTCGGACCGAGACAATCAGCGGCAGAGCGGCGAAACATCTCTACGAGCTGGCTCTTCGAGACCTGCAGCGATGAACGCAGACCCAGCCCGTCACATAGTGATCTCTGCGAACCCAAAGTCCGGGTCCAAGAGCGGATTGGAAAAAGCGCATCGGCTCAAGGATCTCCTAGCCAACGAGGGTTGGAAGGTCGATTTGACAACCGACTTGGACCACATGCAGCAGATCGTCGAAGGCTCGCACCAGCGAGGCGAATTGAGAACCGTCGTTTCGGCCGGTGGCGATGGGACCGTTTCTGCGGTTCTGAATCGAATTCCAAGCCGAATCCCACTGACGATTTTCCCGCTGGGCTCCGAAAACCTATTGGCTCAGGAGTTTAAGCTTCCTCGCGAGCCAAGTGGCGTGATACCGTTGGTCCAGAAGATGGCCACACGGCAACTCGATTTGTTTCGGGCCAATGGGACTCTTTTTTTGCTCATGGCCAGTGTCGGTTTTGATGCCCAGGTCGTGCGCATGGTCCACGAATCGCGACGGTCCCATATCACACGATGGGCCTACCGTTTAGCGGCCCTTAAAGCGATCCAATCCTATCGCTGGCCGACACTGAGTATCGAGGGCAATTTCCAAGGGCGTTGGGAGTCCCTCGGCACGTGCCACTGGCTATTTGCCTTCAATGTCCCACGGTACGCTGCGGGGATTCATATCATCGACGATGCGCTGGTCGATGATGGACTGCTCGACGTCGGAATGCTCACAGGGGGCAACGCGATGATCGGCTTATGGAATTACCTGAGCGTCGCTTTGGGGACGCACCGCAGGAGCCCGCGGTGGAGGGAGTGCCGAGTCAACGCTTTACGCGTCTTCAGTTCGCAAGGGCAGGGCGGGTATCAACTCGATGGGGATTGGGGAGGCCCGCTGCCACTGGAGATTGTCCACACCGGGACCAAGGCGACGTTGGTCGTTCCGGATTGAAAATTCGCAAAAAGATGGTCGCTTCGAGCGGCCGATGCTGCTTTATCGCTTGACCCGTGAAAACGGTTCAGCGCTCAGACGTACAGTGGGCAAATAGTCTTGGGTCTCGTCTTTGATTTCCTCGACGGTCTCGCTGAAGCGATCGAAGTCCTTGTCATTGAATTGGATTTCGGTCGTTGGGTCTTTGAATTCGATACGGGACATCAATTCGAATGGGGATTTGGAATTGCTCGACTTCGCAGCCCGGTGAAAGTACTCCACGATGAATGGAAAATAAGGCAGCTTGGTCGAACGGCTCAGTGTCAAGCGAGCTTCGGTCGGTAGATTTGGCGAGGGGCTCCCGATATCGCTGTTCATGTTGTCGATCGGCGCGTTGCCAGCGATTCGCGTCGGCTCGGTCCGAAGGCGTCCGACGAGTTGCCATACGTCCGCCCCGCCGATCTTGCCACTGACTGCCTTGTACCAGTTGTAGCGGTGATAGAGTCCCCGGAGCAATTCGGCCTGACCTCCGACGGCCAGCAGCAGATGGACTTCGGGTCGTGTGTCAGGGTACTGCATACTGCTGGGTATGCTCTGAAGCACTTGGTCGAGGATGATACGTTTTGGAGGGGAGTTAGGGCTCGACCTAGTCCACATCATTCGACCATCGGAGACTTGGAGCAGATCGAATGCGGTTTCGCCGACTGCGACGCGTGCGGTGTAGCGAAGCCTGCGCATCGGAGAGTTCGAGAGCGCCTCGGATTTGAGTTCACCGATCAGTAGGGCGCGTTGGCCGTAGACGTTGGTGGTTTGTTGGACGCGGCAGTAGATCGACGGGCCCCAAACGGCTTGGCGAACGGCCGCCAGGACCAACTGGTTCGGATCGGTCGTCACGGGCGTGATCGCATCGGTCGATCCGCTAGCTGATCCGCTGGCTGATCCGGGTGTTTGCAGTGGGGTGGGTAGCTGGGTGGGTATTTGCTTTGGGGGGACTTGCGTGCCGGCAGGGTCTAGCTCTGTTTGTCGGTAGGCTGCCTGCGGAAAATCTGCTGCTGGGCAGGCCAGGAGTCGGTTCGAACGGTTCCACAGGACCCCTGCACTTAGAAGCACTGCCAGCAGGAGGACCGGATGGGATCCGGCCAACTTAAAAATGCTAGCAAGTGAAAACCTTGTTTCCATGGTCGAGTCGTACCGATTTTATCAAAGAAAACGAAAGCGTAGTGCCGAACATAGATTCCAGACGCGCCTCGAATTCCGCTTTTGAGGCTCCTGACGGATCTGCATGCCAGAGCAACACTGCATGGGATTGTAGGTTTGTCGGAGGGTTCGCGTCCAGGTGGAAACAATCGGTCGTAACTGCCTAGCGCGAAGCTGGCTTGACCCAAGTCATTCCTAGGGGAATCGCATGAAAAAGATTAGGTATTTAAGCGTGATAGCCGCATTGGGTTTGGCTGCACCAAGCTTCGGGGGCGAGCCCGCAATTCGACACAATATGCCGCCTGCTGCACGTCTGGCCGAACCTGGCCCGATGGTAGGCGGACCTGGTCCTGGTGTTTTGACACCTGAGACCATCCCAGTACCTGGGTACGGGGCAGGGGTACCGACGCCCACGACTCAGATTTTGTTCAATCAGCCTCAGTCGATGAAGATATCGTACGACGTCGTCGGCGATGGTTCATTTACCAGCGACTGCTTGATCGTCCCGGGTCGGTTGGAGTTTGCCCAGGGGGGCATTTATCGGCTTAAGCTTACGGATGTATCCGGACGCGAGGGAGTCGAGTTGTATCCGACCGTCGAGGTCGGGCTCTCAAATCCTCGCACTGCGGCATACCTTGCTCACAACGCGATCTCGATTCAGTTTACCGAGGAAGACCTCGATCAAGCTTTGTCGGGGAACTTCGTGACCAAAGTGATTTACTTGCCGGACCCTGAGTTTCAGGGTGAGGTGATCTCGGGTATCGATACTTTGGTCAGCACACGTTTGGAGCCAGGATTGGATCCGATCATCGAAGCCGACCGACGCGGTTCGATTCTAGCGATTGTTCGCCTTGGAAATAAAGACATCGAGCTGACGGCTGCGGCGTACGCCAACGGCGGAGCACCGGGGATGATGGGTCCTGGGGGCATGATGGGTCCTGGAGGCATGTGCGGTCCAGACGGTCGGCCGATCGATCCGATGAGTGTTCCACCGAATATGGTCGCTGGAGTTACAGCACCTCAATACGGGATGACCTACAGTGGTACGCCGATCGGCTTGCCTGGTCCTCCGCACATTCCATTTGGGCATCCGGCCGGTTTGCAGCAGCATGTGATGAGGAACAAGACACACATGCACATTCCTGATCCGGTCGACAAGATGAAGATGACGGTTCGTCAGCAGCCTGGATATAGCTATCCAACGCCACCGAGCCACATCCGAATCCGCGAGCAGAACATCCATCCTGGCTATCCATCGGGTCGGCCTGGGTTCTACCATGCAAGTCGACCGGTTCCCTCGAACCAATACGGCGGGGCCCAAGGTCCTGGACCTGGCGGTGCGGGCGGAGTCGGTCCAAACGGCGAATACTGCCCACCGGGCAGTCCCCAAATTCGCTAACGCCGATTCGCTAATGTCGATTCGCTAGCGTCACGTTAGCGAATCCTTGGATGAATATTCATGAATAGTCCCGGGTCGTCTGGGACTATTTCTTTACCGATGCGAACCGATGCGAACCGGTAGGATCCAGCATGTTCCGACACATTTCCTTCCCGACGATGGTCCTAGGATGGGTCGCGCTGATCGTGATCTGTACCCTAGCGGTGCTCTTTAGCAATGTGGCGATGGGCCAGGCGCCTTATACCGCCTCGTCGAATGCTAGACTGCCCAGCGGCGCACGAGCGCTTCTGGACGATGAGATGATTCCCGGTGCGATCGGTTCGATTCAATTGCAGCGCAAGCCCCAGCTGCGGGGAGCTTGGCAAGCCATCGAGGTTCGGGGTCCGAAGGGAGTCCGATTCAACTTGGCCGAGGCCGGGCAGTTTGCGCCCGACATCCCATCGCCGGCCCGATTGGGGTTGCTCGTCGGTGCGGTCTATCGCCTGCGACTGACGGGTGTCGAGGGAGATCCGGATTTGGAGCTTTTCCCTACGATCGAAGTGATCGACAAGACCTGTCCGCCGGCAGAGCGAGAGCACCGGTTTCCGATCCCGATCGAGATCGACGAGAGTGATATCACCGACGCGGCTCGCGGGGAATTGGTCATGCGAGTGATCTATCTCGAGGACTCTGAGGTGGCCGAACCGGTCGATACGGCTGGAAAACCGCAGCGGGTTCTGGATATCCGTCCAACCCAAAACGCACTTCGTACGGCCGATCAACTCGGACGCCCCGTCGCGATTCTTCGGATGGGCTCTCGAGTTCCCAACGTGACCCAAGGTCAAGATTGGTTGGAGTTTCTCTACCACTGCCCACCTTGGACCACCCTCAAACCAGTCCCAACCAAACAGATGCTTATCGATCAAGGCCGTTGGCCGATTATCGAGTACCCAAATGCTGCTCCGAACGCAGCCCCAAGTGCTACCTCGGGTTCGATCAGCGATTCGAAGTAGTCCTTAGGCGATGACAAACGCAAAACAGGATCTGCCCAAAACGATCTGCCCAGAATAAGGACCGTTTCATGACCCATCGGCCAAATGCATCGACACTCGGTGTAATGCTCCTGCTGTGCGTTGGCTCAACCCTCGGATGCGCCACGGGCACGTCGATGCTCGCTACGGGTTCGACGGCCAGAGTCGATCGAGCGTCGCGTGCGAAAGCGGTTCAGCCAGTTCAGCCAGTTCAGCATCTCGAGCCGGTTCAACCATCGGCAGCGCAGCCTAAGAGCCCCAATAGCCCTGAGAGCTACGCGGTCGCTCGTACCCCATCGATGGTAGGTCCTCAGTTTGTCGACCCATCGGCAAAAGTCAGCGGGTCTCCTTATCAGACCGTCGGTCATCGGCGTGCCATCAGCGGAACCCCTTTGGCAGGCTTAGCAGCGCCAGGCCAGGGTTCGCCAGGCCAAGGTTTGCCAGGCCAAGGTTTGCCAGGCCAGGGGGCCGGCTCGGGAGTGGCGGTTGCGTGCGAGCCTTCGGGCCAAGCGATGCAGCCCGAGGGTGCTTGTGCCTGCCATGCCCACGGTCCTTATCGCCCCCTATTCCCAAACCGGATTGGAGGCCGATTGCTGGCTTGCAAAGGGGGCTGTCAAGTCCCTCATGAGGGACCGTGCCCCGAAGGCCCTTGCCAGCCGGATTGCGAGCTACAGTCTCGCTGCATGGACCCTCAAGAATACATATTCGACGGCGGGGATCGCGATCCACCGGTTCGGCTCCGAGAGGATCTGACTCAGGTTGGATTGGACCCTGAGGACACTGTGATTCAGTACACGACCAAAACCGGCATGACCGAGGTACAAGCCGGCTGCCGGGTCGCGATTTACGCGCCGAGGTTCGGCAGTGTCCGGAAGCGAACCGGGGTGCTCGAGTCGGAACTGGCGCTTCGACCTCAATCGGCCGACTTGCCTGCCGGTCCGGGGATGATCAAGGAAAAGTTGCCACCGATCCAAGTGTCGGCACCTCTGAAAGCTAACACCAAAGATACGGTACGTGTGGTCGAAGCGTTCTTGGATCGCCAGCGTCCGATGCCTGCCGAATTGGTCCTGCCCATGGGCGAAATCAGCGATGCGTTCAAGCCTTACGAGGATCTGGACATCATTCGAAATGGGAACATCAAGATCACCGACCCGGCCAAGCTAGCCATTGCAACGGCTGCTGCTAGGATCTGGTCGAACATCGACGCCTTGGCGGTCTTGATCGATGGCCAAGAAGCAGCCGTCCTGGTGGATCAAAAGCAACCGCGCGAGTTTACCTTGTACGAGTACAAGGGCGCTCGGGTACGGATTTGCAAGGTTGCATCCGAGCAGATCGCGAATCCTGGAGATATCGTCTCGTTTACGATTCGCTACGACAACATCGGCGAGCAGCCGGTCTTGAATTTGGTGGTGAGCGATTCGTTGGCACCGCGTCTGGAATACATCGAATCCTCGCAGCAGTCGAGCATCGAGGCCCGCTTTTCGACAAGCCCGAACGACGCCGGTTCGTCGGTCTTGCGATGGGAAATCGACAAAGAGCTCAAGCCAGGCGAAGGTGGATTCGTCCGCTTCGACGTCAAAGTCCGCTAGTCGATCCGCGTTCGAACACGACGCGCGTTGTCTTCTTGCGTAGATATCTGTCGTACTGACCAAGGCGGGGGGGAAATCCCCCCGAATTGAGTATCTCGACATAAGGAATCTATCGGTATGAAGATCGCTACGTTTTGCATCCCGGCCTCAAAGTTCTCCGTTCGATTGGCTGTTCTGGCTCTGTGTGCCATGTTGTCCTCGGGCGCTGGTTTCGAAGGATCGGCTCGAGCCACTGTAATAACGTTGGATTTTGCTCAAAACCCAACCTTGCCCTCGGCTCAGGGAATGAGTTTCGCCACGGATTCGGGGCGGCCTGAAAGCGACTTTGCATCGATTCTTGATGGCAATCGCTTGATGCTCGACTCCTACACGTCCACGTTGCCAAATACGGATAGGATGGCTTACTACTACAAGGACAATGTTTTTGACCACACCATCGACCTGGAGATGGAAGTCAGGGTCAAGATCATCGAATCGAGTCCTTTCGGGTTTGGCGTTGCTGTATTCAACGCCAATGCAGCTTCCCATTTTATTATCAACAAGACAGGGTTTCAGATTTATCAGGTGACCAGTGGCAGTGGATACGACTTCTCGAGCGGATTCAATACGTTCAAATACAAAGGATTCGGGGCTACGAACACCTACGAGTTTTTTGTCAACGGAAGCAAGGTCGCTTTTGGATCGCGTCCCGGAGGTTACGCCAACAGCAACCAATTCTATTTTGGCGATGGGACACCCACGGGGGGAAATGCGCGTGCGGAAGTCCAATACCTTCGCTACAGCAACGTGAATTTATCGAGTGGAGGTGGCGAAGTTCCTGAACCGATCTCGCTGGCGACTTGGTCGCTCCTGGCTGGCAGCATCGCTTGGCGCAGAGCTAGACGGCGCTAGCTCAAGGTCACGCCTCAAGCCGAGGCGTGTTTGGTTTCGCTGCGATTTGCTCCTGGCGTCCACATTCTCGGCCGACGCCGAGAGTGGATCGATTGGGGACAATCGATCTACCATGACGATTGAGCTTTTCGCTTTTCTTAAGCTTTGGGGACCGTTTTTTGACTCGGATCATCGTGTCAAAATACTGGCGAACGGTGGAAATAAGGATTAAAATCCGATCGTCGATCTCAGCCTGGAGCTTCGGAGCTTGAACCTTGAATGCGAAAAAATCCAATCGGTCGAAATCCCAAGCCGAAAGCTCAAAGGTTTCTCTTAATAAAGAGGAGCGGATAAGTCTCTATACGCAGTCGGATCAACTTCCTAAATCCTTGCGGGAGAAAATCAATTATTTGGAACTCCCTACGAGTTTCGATGATCCGTTTCTCCTGGATCCGTCCTCGGATCGTCGATCGATCGACACGATTCTCGCTCCCTGGGAACCGAATCTCGCAGACGGTCCAACCAGCTCTCGCTTCGCGGTCGTCGATTACGACAACGACGAGGAAACCGTAGAAGCGCCGGCGCAATGGCTACAAGACCCAAGGCAATTCGAAACCCAGAGCCAACTTGGGAGCGACCAAGTTAGCATTTGGGCACTGCTCCAGCGGGCGCTGGAAATGTTCCAACATGGAAACGCGCTCGGCCGAGTCATTCCATGGGCTTTCGAAGGAAGCCGACTGATTCTGGTCCCCCATGCCGGCTACGATCAGAACGCTTACTACGATCGCCAGAGCAAGTCGCTGCAGTTCTATTACTACGCGAATGCTCAGGGCCAGATCGAATACACCTGCCGATCGATCCATATCGTTGCTCACGAATTCGGTCATGCTTTGCTCGATGGAATTCGCCCGAGACTCTTCGCAAGTCCCTCCTTGGAATCGAACGCATTCCACGAATTTTTTGGCGACCTGAGCGCTTTGATTGTGTGTCTGCATGACAAGGAACTCAGGCAACAGTCTGCCAAGGCGACCAACGGCGAGTTCGAGAACGCCAGTGATTATCAGCAATTGGCGGAAAGGTTTGGAGAAGCACTCGCGGGCCGGCCGTATCTGCGATCTTTCAAGAACCAGCAAACCATCAAAAGCATGGCGGGAACCACAAGCCATCACGATCTGTCCGAAGTTCTTTCCGGAGCGATCTTCGATATTCTGACCGGGATGGGAAAGAGATGGAACCAAAGCAGAAACGGGAAGAACCGAACACCGAACCAAGTCTTTTGGCACGCGACCAATACCCTACGTCGGCTGACACTCCAATCGCTCGATTTGCTCCCACCGGTCGACATCACTTTTCGCGATTATGCCTTCGCGATATGCCGATGGCACCAACTGTGCGATCCTGGCGATAGCAGCCAATGGATCTCTGTTATCTCCAAAGCCTTCAAAGCCCGAGGCATTTTTGACCAACTCGATGTTCAGGCCCTTGCCGACTCGGATCGATTCATTTTGGAAACACAGTATGGCGAAAATCGGAATCCGTCGCCGGATGGCTCTGAGGCTCGGCTCAATGCCATCGAGCGAGCTAGGAACTTCGAACGCCTCATGTACCGCCCGCGTCGGCTATCGATAACTCGCAGGATCGAGCAAATCGTCGAGTCTCCCGAGTCGGCTTACCGACTCCTGGACGACAATCGCCAAGAATTACTAATTCCCTCGAACTGCGATTTTACGGTCATCGAACTGTACGAAACGGACAAACTCGATGAAAGCAATCGGCCTTTAGGAAAGCAGTTCGTCCTGCAGTATCTTTGGGACGAAGATGTCGAACTCATCGGCGAGCGTTTCGGTGAATACCAATCCCAGCGAACCGCGATGCCCTGTGGAGGAACGCTGGTGCTTGACAATTCAGGGAACATTCTCAGTTGGTCGGCAAAACCAGGTTCGCAACCTTATTCGGATCGGCCCATTGGCCCCGATAGTAACAAGAACCCCGAGAACCCCGAGAACCCCGAGAAGTCCGACGCGAGAAGCTTCTAGAGGATCTTGCAAATCAAATCTCGCAAGGTGATATCGGGAGTATCGTCGGGACTGCCTTTGGGATTCTCGGACGTGGTGTTCCGCCATTGATTGCCCAGACGATGCCCGATGGGTCGATCCGGTTTGAACGCACCCCTCAAGGTCATTTCGCCGATCGGCATCTTGGAAATCATGATCACGACTCGGACTCGCTTGGAGAATGTCCATGGAAGCTAAGCTACTAGTTCGGGCCTACAACGTTGGGTTTGGCGATTGCATCTATGTTCGGATCCCGAGCCGACATGGGGGATTCCATATCCTGATCGATTGTGGAACGTTGGGGAATATCAAGCTCCTAAGGCAGGCGATCGAACATCTCAAAAGCGAGCTTCCCGAAGCGGATGTGCCGGGCACAAAGAGGCTTGATCTGATCGTTGCGACCCATCGGCACGCCGACCATTTGAAAGGCTTCGAGGCAGCTTGGTTTCAAGACATCCAAGTCCGAAATATTTGGATCAGCGTCGGCATGGACCCTGCCCACCCGCAGGCTGAGAAAGTCCGGCAGGTTCGGTCTTTGGCACAATCCAGTATGGGCAAGCTACTAGCCAGCGGCCAACGGCTCGACGGGGATGTTGCTCAACTCGCATCCTTTTTCGGCGCATCGAACGAAAACGCCGAAAAGCTGATCCTCGAAACGCTACCGAAAAAGAATCGGATTGAGCCCAAGTTTGTTCATAGCGGCATGAATGCCAAAGAGTTGGGATTGGAAAATCTGCCCTCTAGCACGTCGATCGATGTCTTGGGTCCCGAGAAGGACATCGATCATTATTATTTAGGCAAGCAGGCTGACGGGTTGCTCCGACGGTTTTCATCTGGTTTTGCCAAGGCTCGATCCGAGCCGACGCGGGTCGATCCGTCCGATCCGTCCGATCCGTCCGCACCGATCCCCACGATCCCGAAGAACATCAGTCGTGGAGATTTCGAAAAGCTTCGCTCTCGCATCGCGTCCAACGGCTTGGAATTTGCCCGAATGGAGTCCTCGATCCAAAACAACCTGAGCGTCGTCTTGATGATCACCTGGCGAAAGCGCAGACTGTTGTTTGTGGGAGATGCCGAGTGGAACGGCGAATACTTAGAGGGCAAGCGAAACGGGAGTTGGAACGTGATGTGGGAGAAGCATTACGAAAAGCATTTGTGCGAGCCGATCGATTTCCTCAAGGTCGGTCATCACGGTAGCGCCAACTCGACCCCTTGGATCATGGACGAAACGAAGCGCAAGAAATCCCAAGCGGATGTCGGTATCGGGAGTCTCTTGGACACGTTGCTACCTGTGCACAGGCGGGGTAAATCCAAGGCCAGCGCCATTATCTCGACGGAGCGGCGTCGCGAACCGACGATTCCCGATGGAAGGTTGTTACTCGAGCTCGCAAGACGCGTCGGGAGTGTTCGCAATTACGCCGAGAGCCTGCAGAACCTGGGGATCGATCCGAGCACGATTTGGGAGAGGAACGCAAAGTCTTCGGAGGATCTCTACAAGGATCGAGAGAAGCCTTATTTGTCTAGTCCGCAGCCTTTGCGAACCGATCTTGAGGCCGAGCTATCGGAGATTGGGCAACGGTATCTTGAGGTGGAGTTTGAGCCTGGCGACTAACGGGCTTGGTGATGGAACCTAAGCCGTAGAAAGGACGGAAAACGACACCATGAAGCGATTGGTTCTTTGTGCCGATGGGACTTGGAATAACCGAGATCATTTGATTGACGCCAAGACGAATCGACGCCACCCGACGAACGTGACGAAGCTAGCCAGGGCCGTATTGCCAAGGGCCGGCGATGGTACCCATCAGGTGGTTTACTATCTGGAGGGATTGGGAATCAAGGAAAAGGACGAAGGTTTTTCGAGGCACTACTTGCATGCAGCCACCGGGCAGGGGCTCAAAGCAAATGTAAGAGCCTTGTATCGTTTCTTGTTGTACAACTATTCGCCAGGGGATGAGCTTTATTTTTTCGGATTCAGTCGTGGCGCTTACACAGTCAGAACCTTAGCTGGGTTCATGAACTATGCCGGATTGGTGCAAAAGGACGGAGATTACTATGTGCCCGAGCTGTACCGCTGTTACGACTTTCGTGTCCCGGAGGGGAGTTTGGAATGGAATCGAGTATTTAGCAAAGTTGGGGATCGCAGCGCCTGTCCTGAGATCAAGATGATCGGTGCATGGGATACAGTTGGTTCATTGCAGGATGCGGCGCATCACGATGTCGGGCTCAACGAGTCGATCAAGCATGCGTATCAGGCGTTAGCCATCGATGAGCGACGGGTGGATTTCAAGCCCGTGTTATGGCAAAGACCCGAGGATTGGAACGGGGAGTTGGAGCAAACTTGGTTTGCCGGCGCGCATGCGAATGTGGGCGGGAGTTACAACCCGGATGGATTAGCCAACGAGGCGTTGCATTGGATGTCCGAGCGTGCCGAAAGATTGGGATTGGAGTTCGACTGGAAATATCTGGATCATTTCCGACCTTGTTTCGATTCGTGGCTCAACGACGAAGCGAAAACTTGGGATTGGCTCTGGGGGTATCACACGCGCTGCATTGCCCAGCGGAGTGACACAGGTGAGACGCTGCATCCATCGGTCATCGATCGGATGAGTTTATCCGAGAGTGATTTTTGTCTAGACTCCACCGGCAATCGGCTCGAGCAAAGGAAGTATGCTCCGAAGAACTTGATAAGTGTGATCGATCAGCTTAAGGTGTCTCGGACCGAGCGACGGAAGAGTGCTCGGGCCTGCGGTCTATGGCGTTATCGCAGCAGCTAGGTTCCATCGCGGTTGGACTTGCCATGAATACCTTGGTTCAGCGGTTGCTTACCACGAAGATTTGGGAGGCTTGGGCATACAAGGTCCACGAGCCTTGGGCCCATTGATCCTGAGGCATCTCGAAGGATTCGTCGCTCCAAAGATTTTTCCATGTATCGGTGGATTTCGCCCCGAGCCATTCCGGGATTTGGATTCGACCTTGGGCGTCGTGGTCGGCCATGTTCACCGCACATACGACCACTTGTCCGGTATTGGACTCGTGCCAGACCCAAGCCAATAAGCAATCCGAGCTCCAGTTCTCGTCCCAAGCCCGCTCGACGTTCAGCAGCTCCCAATCCCCTTGATGGAAGATCGGATCTTTTAACAACGTGACGAGCTTGTTGTAAAAAAACGCGATCGACTCATCGGCCGTTTCATCGGGGCCACGGACCAGGTGCGGCGATACCTTGATCCGATTGCCTTGCCACTGCCCATGGTGGAAGAACCTTAAGCCCGGAGACAGGTACGTAGCGATAGCTGCGGGTCGATGCAGATCCCAGTCCATTGCGCTGGCGCATCGAGGTTCGTCGTGGTTCTCAAGAAACCGCGCCAGCTTCGATTGGTAAGCGATATCTGCCTTCAGGTGATTGCGAACTCCGGCGTAATCGCGGTCCTTCAATCGATCGTAAAGCCGTTTGTCGTAGCAGTAATCAAATCCGTCTTCTTGCAACTCCCATTCCATATCCCAATAGACCTCGGCCAGGAACTCAAAGCCTTGATGGCGAGCCTTGACCGCTTGGATCGCAGGCCCCCAAAACGCTTGCATCGTCCGCCCCCAAGTTCGCTCGAAGACTCTAGGAGTCAATAGCATCGCCATATCGCATCGGACCGCATCGCATTGTTCGGCTACCGAGAGCAGCGTGTTTTGCATTTGCATTCCCAGATCGCGGTTCGAATAATCCAGTTGCACCGTATCGGACCAACCGGCAAAGTAGGGATCGCGTCCATGAGCAAAGATTTTGCCTGAGGTTTCGTCAAGGAAATAATTTTGGGGCTGCTCGGCAAGTAGCTCTTGGGTGCCTTCGATCAGATACTCCGGGTGAGAGCTAAGCCATGGATGATCGAGCCCCATATGGTTTGGGACAAAGTCGAGCATCAAGCGAATGCCTAACTTAGACAATCGCTCGCGCAGTTTCTTCAAGGACTTCGCTCCGCCGATGGGGTCAGAAACGCGATACTCAGCGATGGCAAATCCCGAACCGCCGATGTCTTGGGGTTGTAAATCCGGCAGAGTTTGCTCGAAGTGACGCAAGCACTCGGGATTGTTTTGCGATTCTTTTTGGGAGCGAGGACCTGTGGTCCATACGCTCAGCAACCAGAGGATCTCGACTCCGTGCTCGGCAAGATCATTCAAGAAAGAGTCTGGGATATCCGCAAGAGTCGCCCAGCGGCCTAAGCGGCTGGAGAGTTGGGTAAGAAAAACCCGCGTGTTGAGCTGGTAGAGAACCGGATGAGATCGCATAGCATGGTTCCAGGGCATAAGATCCACGAATGGGCGTTTCGCAGTCTCCAGTCTAGTCCGCTGAATCCGTCGTTGCGTCAGTCTCCGAAGATCGATCGAGCAAATCCGAACGGATTTCGCGGGTGCGTTGCTCGGATTGCGCGGCTCGCCATGCAGCGATTTTGCCGTGGTCTCCGCTCAGGAGCACCTCCGGGACACTCGCTCCGCGAAATTCAGGAGGACGGGTGTATTGAGGGAATTCCAGGATGCGATTGCCTCGTGAGAATGAGTCGTCCCAACTGCTTTGTTCGTCCCCTAGAACGCCCGGGATCAGTCGGATCGCAGCATCGATGACGATCATCGCAGCAACCTCGCCACCATTGAGAACAAAGTCGCCGACACTCAGTTCCGTAGGCTTGAGAATCTCGACGACGCGATGGTCGAAGCCTTCGTAGCGACCGCACAAAAGGATCAACCGGCCTTGAGGAGCCATCTGTTCGACGATCGTTTGATCGAGCCTACGGCCCTGTGGGGTCAGCAATACCAGTTCCGCAGGTCTCGTGTCGATCTCTCGTAGGGATTCGACACAGCGTACGACAGGTTCGACGCAAATAAGCATGCCAGGTCCGCCCCCATAGGGTCGGTCGTCGATCTTGTGGTGTTTCGGATCGACCGACCAATCTCTGAGGTTGTGGATGCAAATCTCGATGAGCCCTTTGTCGATGGCCTTGGCCAAGAGACTTTGGGTCAAGTACCCGGAGAAGATTTCCGGGAAGAGCGTCACGACATCGATCCGCAGGGAGGCTTGCATAGAACCAGGGGTCAGGAGTCTGGAGTCAGGAGTCAGGGGTCTGAACAAGGTTCTGCTGGGTTGTCGGGTGAATTTGGCAAGGTCGCAAACCAGCGAATTTCGAACCGCAAACGAAAAAAGCGGCAAAGACCATGTCCTGCCGCTTGCTTCTTTTTCTTGCTTCTAAAGCTTACCGCTAAAGGCTTACGCCTGAACCGGAACTTTCGCAGGTTTGCCACGGCCCAGGCGAGTGAGGGCTTCTTGTTGGACGTTGAGGTGCGAGCCGTTGGTACCGTATTTGGTGATGAGGATACGAACGTTGTCGCTGGGCTGTGCTCCGACGCTCAACCAGTAATCAATTCGATCCCCTTTGATGATCGCGCGTGCGTCGATCTCACGGCACATCGGGTCGTAGTAACCGAGTTCTTCGAGGACACGGCCGTCGCGTGGGCTGCGTTGATCGATTGCGCACAGGCGATAGAAAGGTCGACTTTTGCGGCCCAGCCGCTTCATACGAATACGTACCGACACAGAGAGTTCTCCAAACACGAAATAAAGTTCAAGGGGATCTAATGATAACGCTTGGCAGGGCCGATGGGGAGAGAAAAACCGCTTCCAAGGCGAAAAAATTGGTCAAACTCGGTTGCAAATTGGGGGGGTCAGTCGCCACGTTTTTTCTTGCGAAGGAGTTTATCGCGTTCTTTTTGGAGTTTTTCGCGTTCTTTCGGGGAGAGCCGTTTGCCGGTGCTTCCTTTGAGTTTCATTCCGCCCAAGGGATTCATGGGGTTGTCGGCCATCATTCCTCGCATTTGTTGGAGCATTTTCATTTTGTCTCCAACGGAGCCTTGGGTGGCCATGAGCATCATGGGTTTGATCATTTCGAATTGCTTGATCAAGTCCGAGATTTGGCTCGGGTTCGCACCGCATCCTTTGGCGATTCGATTTCGGCGTGAGGCGTCGATGAGTTTTGGCTCTTTGCGTTCGGCGGCGGTCATCGAGTCGACGATCCCTGCCAGGCGGGACATTTCCCGTTCGCTGTCGGTATTTGCGAGCATTTTGGACAGTTCGCCCATGCCTGGCATGAGGCTGAGCATTTTGGTCATCAGCCCGGGTTTCCGCATTTTCTGCATCATGTCGCGGAAGTCGGCCAGGGTGAAGATCCCTTTGGCCATCCGTTCTTCGAGGCTTTTGCGTTCTTTTTCGTCGATCATTCGGTGGGCTTCGCGGGCCACTTCGACGATATCGCCCATCGAGAGGATTCGGCTTGCCATGCCTTCGGGGCGGAACGGTTCGAGGGCGTCTAGGTGTTCGCCAGTACCGATGAATTTGATGGGAACGGAGGTCACGGCCTTGACGCTGATGAGGGCACCGCCGCGCGCATCGCCGTCGAGTTTGGTCATGATCACGCCGTCGAGGCTCAGCGCGTCGTTGAAGGCCTTGGCGCTGTTGACTGCGTCTTGACCGGTCATTCCGTCGACGACCAGGAGGACTTGGGTCGGCTCGATGGCTCGGTCGATTTGCTTGAGCTGTTCCATCAATTCCGCATCGATAGCTAGTCGACCTGCGGTATCGAGGATCACGACATTGGCCCCGGCGACACGAGCCGCTTCGAGGCCTTCGCGGCAGACTTTGACGGGGTCATTTTCGCCGGGTTTGCTGAAAACGCCGACGCCTACTTGCTTTCCCAGGACGTGGAGTTGTTCGATCGCCGCAGGGCGTTGGAGGTCGGCTGCGATCAAAAAAGGCTTGAGTTTCTGCTCTTTGATCAGGACCGCGAGTTTCCCGCAGGTGGTGGTTTTTCCCGAACCTTGCAAACCGCACATCATGATCGTCGTCAACTCGCCCCGCTTGAGCGGCAGGCTGTTGTCGACGGGTCCGAGGAGCTTGACGAGTTCCTCGTAGACGATTTTAACGAATTCTTCGTCGGGTTTGAGGCTCAGCAGGACCCGGCGGCCTTCTGCAGCGGTTGCGACGTCTTTAACGAACGAACGGACAACGTCGATGCTGACATCCGCCTCGACCAAGGACCGCTCGACCATGGCGATCCCCTCCCGCATATTCGCTTCGGTCAGCTTACCTTTACCTTGCAGGGTCTTAAAGGCGCTCAGTAGGCCATCTTGTAGGGACTGGAACATCGAAATTCCGCAATTTAATGGAAGAAAAGGATCGCTTGGACTCGGTTATAACCCGAATTAGGAATGATACGTAGAGTGGGGTTTCGGGCCTCGGTGGAGAAAATCCGCAGATTGCCCCTGACCGCTAAACTCTCCTTGAAGGTCCCAAATTACCCTAGTTCGCGGTTTTGCCAACGGCGATCCGTGGAACTTTTGCAGTTTGGGAATCTCCAAGGAATCGCCTGTCATTGTAGCACCAACCCCGGCCGACGCCTCCGCAAATCGACGAAGTCTATCAACGACGTCGATTTAGGACAGCCAAGGCTTCAGGATGCCCAGTTTGCAATGGCCTGCGACGCGATTAGACTCAGGCACGGTCCGAAGGACCGATTTTTCGTTTTTCCCCAAGCTCAGGCTATGTACGAGGTTTCTCGATGAAAACCTTTGGTTTTGGAAGTGGATCTTCTTCAGGCAATGGCTCGCATCGCGATAAATTGCGAAAGAAGCAGTTGGTGCGCCGGTCGGTTTTGGAGTCGCTTGAGACTCGAAACTTGATGACCACCGGTCCACAACTTATAGGGGCCCAGCCCAACGAAGGCTCATTGATTGCCTTGGGGGCAAGCTCGACTCCGACCGTTTTGCACACGAGCCCTCGGGAGCTGGTCCTTCGTTTCAACGATGGGGCCGAACTCGATGCGAACACGCTTGGTGGTATTCAAATCAAACGGGCCGGTGCCGACGGTGTTCTCAGCGCCGCGTACCTGACGACCGACCTTGGAACCAACGGCCAAGCTGTCGTCGACTTCAGCGCCTCGCTGCCTGGCCAACAGGGAAACGGAACGGAGATTTTCTTTACACGGTCCTCGCGCAGCGTCGGGCCTGTGGGCAAGCCTGTGAGCTATCCGATTCTGAGCGTCCAAGGCCAGCGCATCAGCATCGATGTGAACATCGCGCCTGCTTTCAAAACCACAGCCAATGATTTGGTCAAAGCGATGAACGAGGACCCTGCGGTCTCGTCGTTGATCGTCACGACCTTGCTCCGCGGTTTCGGCACGACGGTCATCGCCGATACCGTCACGACCGGCCAAGTCCTTCCGCTCCTGGGCGCAGGCTCGGCCCGCGCATCGACGAATTTCAATTCGGGATTATCGAATCTCCAGGCGGAGTTCGTCTCGAGCGGCTCGGCTGCCGCCGCCAACGGTGTTCGGATCGAGTTTACCTCGCGCAGCTTCGACTCCCCGGCACCGCCGAATGTCATCGTCAACGGTTCGACCGTTCGAATCGAACTCAACAGCAACCCCAGGGCTTTGACAACCGTCGGCGAAGTGATCGATGCGGTTAACGCATCGGTCGAAGCCCAGCGATTGGTCGTCGCAAGACTCGTCAGCGGCGATCGTCTGACCCGAATCGGTGGCAACCCAACGACCTATTCGCCTCTGAATCTCGTCGGCGGTGATGATCAGTTGATCACCCCTGCCTACATCGCCTTGGGTGACACCAAGCGAGAAGTCATCATTCGATTTGCAGAAGCACTTCCCGATGACGCCTATTTGATCGATATCTTCGGTACTGGTCCGTTTGCTCTTCGAAATGTCGATGGCTTTGCATTCAATGGCGGAGTTTCCCGAAGCGTTCGTTTCGATTTGGATCTCGGTCCAACGATCCAAGCCGTTGTGCCGCAACCGGTGATCACCACGGGTACGACCAAGCAGCAACTGCGAAACGTCGTTTACGTGTACTTCAACGGCGACAAGCTCGACTCGGTCGAAGCGGTCAAGCCGATTTACTATCAACTGGTCTACACCAAAAACACGCTCAACGGCGGCGACGACATCACGTTCCGGCCCATCGGCGTGAACTACGATGCGAACCTCAACCGCGTCGCCTTGACCTTCGAACGCAACCTCGATGCTTTGGTCGATCCGGCCAACCCGGCTGCGGGGCCTTTGGCATTGGCGTCGTTGCGCCTGCGGATTGGAAATGACAATTCCGCCAATAACACCACCGTAACGAGCATTGCTCCTGCATCCGATCCAGGTAGCCGTTTCTCGACGGCCATGGACCTCGGTGGAGGATGGCTGGCCGGTTCAGGAGCCAAGGCGGCGATCGTAAGCTCCGAGATCAAGAACGCGAATCCCTACAAGCTCGATTTCCCGGGATCCAACAGCGAGTTGGGAAACCGCGACAACCGTTATCAACACCACGTGACCCGTTCGGATTCCGACGGGATCGAGGTGGTCTATTACAACTTTGCTTCCCAATTGGGAACCGCCAACGCCAGCGTGCAGCTCAACGCGATTACCGACATTCAAAAGACGATGGCGCGTCAAGTCGTCACGCTCTATGAGAAGTATATCGGTGTAAGATTCGTCGAGAGCGATAACAAAGGCTTCACCATCGGCGTCGGGGACATGCAAGTCATCAATCCGTTGACGGCCTTGACCCCGGTGGCTGCCAACCAGCCTGGCGATAATATCACGTACGCCGCAGGCCCCTTGTTGGCCAATGCGAGCCAATCGGCCGTGGTCATCGACAGCCAGGAGTTCAACACCGCCGACGACAACCTTTTCGGTTCGGAACTATTCCGCTCGTTCATGCGAGGCATCGGCGTGCTGCTCGGTTTGGGCAATGCCGACGAGCTGCCTCAGTCGACGGTCCAGAACAGCAATCCGATTACCGATCCGAATGTCGAGAACGTTTTTCCAGGCAACGCAGATGTGACCCACGGTCAGTACATCTTCCGACCCGAGGGCAAGGACATCGACCTGTACCGTTTCGTGGTCCCGGCTTCCGGAGGGTCGATTTCCCTCCAGGTGATCGCCGAGCGTCAATCGAACTCGAGTTTGCTCGACGCGAGCCTTCGACTCTACCGAAATGAGGGGAGCGCAAGCCAACCGAAATGGGTTGAGCTGGCGGCCAACGAAGATTACTTTAGCCAAGACCCACGCGTGAGTCTGGACTTTGTCAAGCCTGGCGAGTATGTCGTCGGGGTCAGTGCCAAGGGGAATGCCAACTATGATCCGACCATCGATGACTCGGGTTTGGGCGGGCGTTCGGAAGGCAAGTACGATTTGCGGATCGACTTTGCGCCACCCGCAGCATCGACGTTGACCGATGCGGACTCCGATCCGACCCAGATCGATGGAGATGGGGACGGCAAGCCAGGCGGAGTGTTTAGTTATTGGTTTGTGCCTACTCGGCCAGATCGTTCGACCACGGCCACGACCGATCGCAGTTCCTACACGATTTGGGTGGATAAGACCGCCGCTGCCAATGGAAACGGCACCCTTGCGCTGCCTTACAACACCATTTCGCGAGCTTTGACCGAAGCGACAACGGTGAGCAATGCCGATGCCTCTGGCACGCGCGCCATCACGGTTCGTATCTTGGGCAACACCTCGAGTCGAGCGTATGAAATCGGATTCAATCGACTAGGCCAAGCCTTGGCCGACGGTACGACATTTGACGTTCCGAAGAACGTCAATGTGATGATCGACGCTGGGGCGATTATCAAGATGGGGCGATCGCGAGTCAGCGTCGGTAGTTCGACCGTGTCGGTCAATCGCAGCGGAGGTACATTGCAGTTGTTGGGGATCCCTCAGAGCAATGTCATTGTCACCTCGATCCACGATACGACCGGCATCGGTGTCAATCCCGATAGGACTCCACCGGCCCCGTCACCAGGTGACTGGGGTGGTCTGGATTTCCGCAACCGCATCGATGGAAGCGACGAGACCCGCACAGATAAAGAACGCGCAGGCCTGTTCCTCAACGCCCTGTACCATGCGGACGTTCGATTTGGTGGAGGCCAAGTCATCGTCGATGGCTTGTCGCAAGTCATCACGCCGATCAATATCATCGATTCGCGGCCGACGATCGCCAACAGTCTCATCACACGCAGTGCCGACGCGGCCATCAGCGCAACGCCGAACAGTTTCCGAGAAGACGATTTCCGCGATCCCAAGAGCCAAGCCGCCGGTCTGTTCATTCCAGACTACGATCGGGTTGGACCCGACATCCATGGCAACCGCGTGGTCAACAATACGATCAACGGGATGTTCATCAAGACCCGCACGGGGGCCTCGCAGACGCTCGAGACAATCACCACAGCGGCCCGATTCGATGACATCGATATGCCCCATATTTTGGGGGAAAACTTAGTTGTTGCCGGAACCCCAGGGGGTGGAGTGTTGGATGTCGCCTCTCCGCCGACGACCGTCGTTACGATTGTGCGATCCAGTTCGGGCAGCTTGCCCGTCGGTACGTACAACTACAAGTTGGTTTATGTCGATGCCAGCGGCAACGAGAGTCTAGCTTCGATTCCTACGGCATCGCTCAGCGTGGTCGCAAACAGTTCGATCACTCTTTCGAATCTCCCCCCAGTCAGCAGCAACCTGCCCTACGTAGGACGTCGGATCTATCGCAGTGACGCAAACGGCGGTGGGACTTATCGATTTGTAGCGCAGATCAATGCGATCAGCACAACGTTTGTCGACAATGGGTCGGTATCGGGCAACGCCTTGGTGGAATTGCCTGCCAAGATCCGTTCGCGCCTCGATGCGAGTTTGGTGATGGATCCTGGGATGATCATCAAGAACCGTGGATCTCGTATTGAGGTTCGCGACGGTGCGAATTTGGTTGCTGAAGGAACCGTCGGCTTGCCGGTGATCATGACCAGTATCAACGATATCCGATACGGATTCGGGGGGACGTTTGACACGGCGGGCAACAAGGGGGCCACGGCGGCCTCACCGGGCGATTGGGGCGGAGTCTTCGTAGGCCATGGCAGCGAAGCATCGATGGACTACAACCGTGTTTCCTATGGGGGTGGAACGACCCGTATCGAAGGAAACTTTGCCTCGTTCAACGCGATTGAGGTTCACCAAGCCGAATTCCGTCTTGCGAATTCGCTTGTCGAGTTCAATGCAGCAGGAAACGAAGCCAACACGACCGATCCGGATCGGCTCGGTCGCGGCACGAACGATGCGTCGGCGATTTTTGTTCGAGGTGCCCAACCGCAGATTCTCAACAACCGAATCAGCGACAATGCGGGCCCTGCGATCAGCATCGACGTCAACTCGTTGACTCAACAAAATGTCGACGACTCGGGACGTCAAACCGGCGAGTTGGGATCCACCGGGGAATACTTGGCCAACCAAGGAGCCTTGGTCCGAGGCAATCGCCTGTCTCGAAACGGCACCAACGGCATGTTGGTTCGTGGACAAGAACTTACCTCGCAAGCGGTTTTGGATGACACCGACATCGTGCATGTTGTATCCAGCACGATCACATCGGACAATTTGCACACCTACGGTGGTTTGCAACTCAAGAGCGATGCAAACCAAAGTCTGGTCGTCAAGTTCGGCGGCGGTTCGACGCTGGCGGGACTCAATGCTACCGGAACGCCCCTAGATCATCCCAACCGCATCGGTGGCAGCATTCAGATCCTCGGTCAACCAGGCTTTCCGGTGATTCTAACCTCCATCGGCGATGATTCCGTCGGTGCAGGGTTCGGAGTCGACGGCCGACCTGCCTTTGACACCGACAACAACGGAAGCAATTCGACTTCGGGTGAAATCGTCTTGCCGTTCGGACCGGAAGTCGACCGCGGCACGCTCATCGATAACGACGTCGATATCAACCGCCCAGGCTTTTTCTCCTACGAGCCAAACGCCGGTGGAGAAGGTAGTTTTGCAACGCGAGGAGGGATCACCGCCCAAGGCAACACGCAGTTGTTCATCGACCAATCGGTCATCTTCGCATTCAACAACTACGTGGATGTGGGTGGAGATGGAAATGCGATTCGACTTTCCGCCACCACGATCACCCAGCCACCGACGCTGGTTTCACCCGACGTGGTTATCAGTCGCGGTACGTTCCCTGGCAACAACAATGCGACGGTCCGCTGGACGATTGAGTCGAGATTCAAAAACGGCGTTGCGAAACTTTTCAACACGCTGACGCTCGATAGCGATTCGCCACTTGGGAACATTCGGTTTATCAACTACCTCGATGAAGACATTCTCTCGCCGAGCGACGACTTCTTGTACTTGACCGGCACCCCTGGCAATCCGGATTTCCGAGCTTACACGATCGATAATTCAGAACGTGTTGGGTTTTCCCACGGGGGCGTTTATAGCCCGGGTATCGATTTGGTCAACGCGACGTACCTTGGGTTCGCGGCCGACGAATACCGTGATTTGGCCAATATCATCGAAGGAGCTGGCACAACCTACACGCCGGCTGGGAACATCGACCTGACGGATTTGCCACCGATCACCGATCCGGTACTAGGACAAATCTACGGTCTTGCCGACGTCACGACGGCCTTAGCATGGCAAGTCAGCGCCACGGCCAATACTTCGCGGATGACGAGTTTCTTGGAGTTGGTCCCGACGAGCATTACCTCGATCGCTTCTCCTGGATCTTGGGCAGGGGTTTCGATGCAGACGTATTCGAACGACCGGAATGCCGGCGTACTTCCCGAGCGGGAATCGTCGCTTGCCAACGCACCTGGAGCCAACGATGATCCAACTAAGGCTCAGTATTTAGGGCAGTTGGCCGGTTCGATCAGCAGTGGGGATGAGAACACACGTTTAGGATTTGAGATCCAAGGTGCGATCAACAAACCATCGGATGTGGATGTCTATAGCTTCAATGCCTTTGGGGGCACCGAGGTTTGGCTCGACATTGACAAGACCGCTGCAAATCTCGACACGGTCGTCGAGCTGATTTCTGCTGACGGGGAGATCTTGGCACTCTCGGACAATTCGTATCTCGAAGAGACCGATGGGGCGAACAATCCGCTTTACAGCGCCTTGCCAGGCAATGCGGTCCAATCGCTCAGGAAAAGTTCGCCGACGATCTACCCTCAATCGTCCCGAGGTGAGCCTCGCGACGACTACAGCACCAATGCTAAAGATGCCGGGCTTCGAGTCGTTCTGCCCGGACAAAGCGGCCAAGCTTCTCTCTACCATATAAGGGTTCGCTCGAGCAACCAATTGAATGGCCAAGCTGCCAACACGCCTGCATTGAGCGATCCTGCTTCGGTCGGCCAGGGGCTTTCGCGGGGTGCGTACCAGTTGCAGGTCCGCCTCGGTGAGAATCAGGAGTTTCCAGGAACCTCGGTGGCCTATGCGGACATTCGATTTGCCTCGACAGGCTTGACCCTCAGAGGGGTACCACGTCACTCACCGTTGGTCGGAGAGACAGCAGAAATCAACAGCGGGAACAACAACACGTTTGTGACCGCCCAAGAGCTTGGCAATATCCTAACGACCGATCGCAAGACAATTTCGCTTGCTGGCAACATCGATTCGGCTACCGATGTCGATTGGTTTACCTTCACGATCGATTACACGCAGTTGGTCACTCCGCTTGCGGAATACCTCTCGACGATTTTCGACTTGGACTACGCCGACGGAATTGGCCGAGCGGATCTTTCGATGTACTTGTTTGCACCCACGGCCGATGGCTCGAACGCTTCGTTGGTTCGAGTAGGGCTCAATAGCAACATTCTCGACGATCGCCATTCGCCCGTTTCCCAGGCGACGAATACGGACCTAGGTCGCGGTTCGACTGGAACCCTGGATCCGTACATCGGACCCGTGGAATTACCCGCTGGCCGATATTACCTGGCAGTGACGAATCGTACCCAAGTTCCCACGGTCTTGGCCAACCGATTGAGCAACTCGCTCGGCGCCTCGAACTTGCGCATTTTGCCAGTATCGAGCGGAAGGTTCATCGTCGAAGACCGAGTCGGTGGCGATCAACTCAGTTCGACCGTTCCACCGATTACGCCGACCTTCTTGGACATGCAATCGAGGATCGAATACAGCTTGGGCGATGTTCCGCTGTACGTCAGTGCCGCATCGGCATTGGGAACCCAGTATTACATCGCCAATTCCTTCACCGGGCAGCTCCCGAACGATGTGGGCATCGCTCCTCAGTTTATGAAGGACACGTTCATTCGGCCCAATGGAGATTTGCGTGGGTTCCAAACCCCGAGCAACGATTTGTTCAATTACGTGTTGGTAGACCCGGGGAGCGCTGCGACGCGTGTTCAAGGAGCGTTTAACTTCACCGTTCGAGGTCTAGATACCGCAGGCGAATTGTCCGATACAGCGGGCCGATTCGACTCGGAAGCTTACACGGTTATGGATATCCGCGATCAGACGGGTAGCGAAGCCGAATTCGGATTCTTGGTTGCCAATCGTAACCGGACGGCTAACTTCGCAACGGCCAACCGTGGCGTGAGTTACTTTGACAACGTCCTATATCGATTCGATCCGAACACCGGGGCTGGTATCAGCGCTCCGGCACTCGACAACCAGTTCAACATTCCGATCAACCAAGCTCCGGACTTGATCCTCGGAGCCGGAACCGATATCACCGAACGGGGTTTTATTCAAACCAATGCGGCCGCAGGCGCAACATCGACGGCTTTTGCCGTGACCGAAGCGACCGAGACGATCGCCAACTCGGTCCGGTCGTTGATCAACGACGGAGACACCGTGACGCTCCGCTTGTCGACCAACCAGAACGTGACCATCGAGTTCAACGCTGGTCCTGAATTGCGATTGAACCTCGATCCGGTCAATTTTCCAAACCGAGTTCTCCGAGATGGGGACCAATTCACAATCGACGGGGTGATTTATCAAATCACCACCGGGGTTACTCCAGTTCCGACACCGGGTGTGCGAACGGTCTTCTATCAGACCAGCATGAACAATGCCCAGTTTGCACGGGCTGTTTCCGATGCGGTACCCTTGGGTATCGAAGTTGGCTTTGAAGGCAACCGACTCAACTTTGCTGGGGCACTGGTAGGCAACTTCGCTACGTTGGTCAATCGTGGAGTCGCGGTCGATCAGCAAACCAATGGCACGATCGGTAGCGGGCGCATCGGCGTGAACTTTTTGGCTAGCGATACGGCTGCCGTGATCGCAACGAGAGTGGTCCAAGCGATCAACACTTCGGGCTTCCCAGGACTCTCGGCCGTCGAGAGCGGGATCAATCGCAACGAAGTGACGGTCCTTGGTGCGACGGTGACCTCGACGACCGGTTCCTCTCGCCGCATCGGTATCGCCCCTGGTGGCTTTGTCCGGGGTGTCGCAGGGATCGATGGAAACCTCTATGCGGTCAGCGACGCGGGCGGATTGTTCCGCGTCTCTCGCGGTGAGCTCTTTAGCAATCGCCCTGGCGCGATCGGAACCTATGTCGCTTCGTCGTACCAGTTGACCGGCTTGCAATTTACAGGACTCAGCGCAGGTCCACGCAACGTCGCCAACGGCGCTTACTCCAATTTGCTCTTTGGATCGACCGTCGGTGGCCGGATCTACGCATTTGACACCAACGGTATCTTGCAACCGGTCTTTGCTAACGGATCGACCTTTGTCGACACGGGCAGTGCCGGTTTCGATGGATTGGCCTTCTCGAACCTCGATTACAACTTGTGGCACCAAAGCACTCGGCGATCGGCCAACGCAGGCCATGGGATCTCCGCAGATATCGAGGGGAACACCTCAGGATTGGGTGGAACGAGTTGGTACTTTGGTTATGAAGATCTCGGGCACAGCAACACGAACTTCAACACCGGAACGAATCCACTGGCCCAACCGCGTGCCTTTGGCGAGGCGCTCGAGAATACGTACAACTTCCCCGGTGGAGCCACCGGGGTGATGGAGAGCAAGCCGTTTTCGCTGGCGAATCTGACAGCAGCCGACTTGCCGACCCTCTACTTTAGCTACTTCTTGGCCTCCGAGGATGCGGCCTCGAGCCTCGTCAACAACACGTTCAACCCGATGCGGGATTCGTTCCGGGTCTATGCCGCAGGCGACGACAATGCGTGGGTCCAATTGGCGACGAACAACGCTTCGGAAACCCCGATCGAAACGTTGGTCGATAATGTGCCTAGCCCGGTGGGGCCAAACTCTCTGCCCGGACAAGCCGTAGCTCCTCCAGGAACGTCGTGGCGACAAGCCCGAGTTTCTCTGGCTCAGTTAGCCGGTGAGGCTCAGGTGCGGTTGCGATTCGAGTTCAGCACCGCCGGTGGCCTAGGCTTCAACAGCTTCGGGAGCCGAGGTCCTGAGTTGCGAACCATATCGGCGAGCGAACTGCGAGATGGACAGACGTTCAGCATCGGTGGCAGGACCTTTGAAATTGAAATGGGAGCGACGTTGGTCTTCCCGTCCGGAGTCGGGATCCGCTCCGGCGAGACCATCTCGCTACGAGGAACGACGTTTGTGTTCTGGGATGGTACCGGCACGGCTCCTAGCGGAAACGTAATCAGTTACTCCACGAGCGATTCACCATCGCAGGTTGCCCAGAAAGTGCTCGCGGCTCTCAATGTTGCGACCTATGTGCCCAAGGCTTTGACGGCAAATGTTTTGGAACCGCAAGCCCGTTCGGAAGTCTTCCGCACGGCTCTTAAGACTTCCATTGTGGCTGGTGAACTGACCCAATGGACTGCGACCGGAGCAATCGGGGATTTCGTTCTGCAACCGGGCGAACAACCCGATGCGGTCCGTGCCGATGTGGACATGATTGAATTCCAAGCCGACGAAGGGACCACGATCGACCTTGCGGTCTCGGCAAGCCTCGTCGGCTCGCCTCTGAATCCGCGAGTCCGACTTTTTGATTCCTTAGGAAACGAACTGGCCCGAGCATCGACTGCCACCCAGTTTGACGTGGCGCTAACGCACACGTTCGCCAAGTCCGGAACTTACTACTTTGGCATCAGCAATTCTGGTATCAACGAGTACAGCCCGCTGCTGGCAAGCGGCAGGACTTCCTCTGGTCCCACAGGCCAGTACCAAGTGACCTTAGATATCTCGCCTCGGTTCAATCCAAGCCTTGATGGAAACCGATTGCAACTCGACGGCATCAGCGATTTGGTCGTCGGTCCAAACTCCAACATTCGAACCGACGGAGCATATCGATCCGCCAACGGCTCGAACATATCGGTAAACATTCTGCAAAACATGACGGCCGACGAAGTCGCAGCGGTCGTTGCGCGAGCCTTTGAGGAGAATCTCGCCCCAGGTCTCGATGCTTATGCATCTTTCCGCCGCAACACCAACGCAATCGACCTGACGGGTGTAACGGTAGGCGATGCCGGTCCGTTTACCGTCAATGGCCGTCGCGATGGAGATGAGTTCTCCGAGTATGTTCTGGGGCGATTGCACCCTGCAACCCGTTCGCAGAACAATAACTTCGAAGGGCTATATCTCGATGACTTCATCATCGGTCTTGCTGAAAGAGGAGAGTCGGTTTCCAACGCTCCACCCGATACGACCTTTACGACTGTCCCGGGCAGCGGAAGCGAGATCCTCGTTGGGCCCTATCAAGTCGAGATACGCGGAGGTTCGGAATACGGTCAGCCGCTTTCGACGCGTACGACCAATAACGGCGGCAACAACAATAACAATCCGAACAACTTGAGCGTCAATGAAAGTATTCGCTTGACGCAAGCTTTCGATCCAAATCAAGCCCTCAGCGGTGCCGTCGAGCTGCGATTCAACGGCGCGTCGAGCATCTCCGACGCAGAGACGATCACTGTGAGCGATGGCAACAACACCATCACCTTCGAGTTCGATGACATTTCGATACCAAGCGGCCAAGCTGGTAGCGGAGTGCGTCCGGGCAATTTCCCGATCCCCTTCGATCCAATCGCAGGGGAATCGCCAGAAACCATCGCAGCTCGTTTCCGAGATGCTGTGAATTCGCCAGGAGTACAAAGCGTCCTAAAGACCAGTGCACTTGGAGTCGATGGCAGCACCAGCGGAGAGAACACCCGCGATCTGTTCTTGCTAGGGTCCGTCACGGTAACCGTTGGACCATCGGTAGGTTACCTCGTTACGCGGAGCCCTCAGGTTCGATTCAAGGATTCCACGAGTCTCTCCGATGGGCTGTCGTTTACGATCACCGACGGAAACAACACGGTCCGATTGGAGTTCAACGATTCGACCCTCCTGCCGATCGATCCTGGATTTGGCGTAAGCCAAGGCAGCGTTGAGATTCCTTTCGATCCGAACGTATCGCTCACGAGTGTACAGGTCGCAGCGTTGGTTCTGAGTGTGATCAACTCGCCGGCTGTTCAATCCCAGATCCGCGTGGTGGCTTTCCCTGTTTCGGGTCTTGGTGGACAACCCTCGGATTCGATCTTGATCTCCGGGGCCGCTGGGGTTTCGATCCCATCGGCAGTCGGGAATGTATTGACGACGAACCTCGAAGGGGACCGCAATACACCGCGAGACCAGGGCCAAGTGCTCATAGAAAACTCACGCATCTCGTTCTCCTCGGGCTTCGGTGTCGTCATGACGGCCGATGCTCGCGATCCAATTTCGGGTGCACCGAACCCAGGCTCGGTGCGCAATACGCTGACGATCAACAATCAGCGATTGATCCCCGGAGCGGTGATGGTCAACAATGAACTCATCAGCAACATCGCTGGAGGTATCGATCTTGGTGGCGATCCGCTAAACGGTCCGAACGATGTTCCCGCATCGGTTCCGTTCGCACGGATCGTCAACAACACGATCTTCGGTGGATCGGTCACACGCGTCGACGCTCAACCAGCGACCTCGATTTTGGGTGACTTCTACTCCGATGGAGCCCTAAGCTTCGGCGATGTCGCTCCAGCGAACCTGTACAACCCAAGGGCCGGAGGCGGACCGGTACCGATCGCGGGCCTGCAAGTCCCAGGCAATGCGGTCGGAGCTCCCGATTACCGAGGTATCGGTGAACCGATTCCAGGCCAAGGTGCCGTGTCGCTCGGTCGCGGTGGTGTGCTGGTCGTCCAGTTCACCGACAACTTCTTGACCGGTTCGAACGACGTGCGACCTGACTTGGCTGTCTACGAAGTCGGCTTGCCAGAACTCGTCCGAGTCGAGGTGTCGGCAGATGGAGTCAACTACACTTCCGTCGGATCGGCCTCGTTTAGCAATCGTTACATCGATTTGGATCAATTCGGGTTTAACTCGCTCAGCCAATTGCAGTACGTACGATTGACCGATGAGCCCGGCGATGGTCCGACCAGCGGTGATTCCGTCGGTGCAGACATCGACGCGGTGGGGGCGCTATCGAGCCGCCCTGGCTTGCGATACGGTACCTCGGGAACCGGCATCCGTGTCGGAGCCAACGCCAGCCCGACATTGCTCAACAACATCATCTCCAACAGCACGACCGGAATTTCGGTCGCCAACACCAGCACCTCGACAGTCATCGGCGGAACGCTTTACCAGCGAAATACGACGAATGCTACCGGGGTGACCGTCGGTCAATTCCCGATCCAAGTCGGATCGTCCGTACCGCTCTTTACCGATGCGGTCGATGGAAATCTTTACCCTGTTCCCGGTTCGGCAGCCATCGATTCATCGATCGACTCCTTGGTCGACCGAGCCGCACTGTTGGCCGTCAAGCAACCGCTCGGATTGGCTCCATCGCCGATCATCGCTCCTGCGATCGACATCACCGGTGCGTTGCGTACCGATGATCCCAACGTGGTCGCTCCTCCGGGACTCGGCGAGTCGGTCTTCAAAGACCGCGGTGCGTCTGACCGTTCCGATTTCACCGGTCCAGCGGTTTTGTCCCTGTTCCCACGAGACAATGACACTTTGGGTGCCGATTCGAACCCTACCCCGGGAGTCATCGAGCTGGTCAGCGATTCGCTCGCTTACTTCGATCTTCAGGTCCTCGACACCTCAGCATTGGATTTCAACGCCCAAGGCACTGGGGTCGACAGCAAGACCGTCACTCGCAACTCGTTGATCATCGCTAAGAACGGCAAGACCTTGATCGAAGGTCAAGACTACCGGTTCGGTTTTGATTCGACAAGCAACATCATTCGCTTGACACCCCTTTCGGGTCTTTGGGAAAGCGGAGCGGCTTACACGATCCGTTTTGTCAACAGCAATGAGAACTTGATCCAAGCGATCGAGCCTCGTTCGCTCATCGATGGCACGACCTACACGATCATCGATGCGGAACTCCAACCGCATTACTTCGAGGTCGAGACGGGCATCGTCCTGCGAGTCCCTTCGAGCGCCGACAACTTCTCGAACACCGCTGTCGACGGAACAACCTTCCAAGTCGATGATGGGTTCCGAAGGGTGACGTTCGAATTCGACAACAACGACACGTTTGTCACCGGCAATATCCCGATCAAATTCTTGAGTTCCGATCCACCAGCGATCCTAGCTCAAAATGTGGTCACGGCGGTCAATTCGGCGAATTTGAGCCTGACGATCGATTCGATCGGCAACGGCGAAATGCAAATCCTTGGCAGCAACTTGATTCAGTTCCTGCCCGTGACGAGCCGAATCACCGCGACGGGCAAGACCGGAACGACTCCGATTTACGGATTGAAGATTCCGACGAACAACGGGGCACCCGAGGGGATTTTTGACGGACAAACCTTCTCGATTCAACGTGGGGATCGGTCGGTTGTCTTCGAGCTCGATGGCAACGGAACGGTCGGTTTGAACAATGTCGCAGTTCCGCTCAATACCGCATCGGCCGATCAGCAAGCTGCCTTGATCGTCGCAGCGATCAATGCATCGGGCCTAGGTCTTAACGCGACGTTCTCCGCCGGGGGAATGATCGCCGTGGGAACCCAAAGCGACCTGCGAATCATCACCAGTGGTGGGTTGCAAGTCGTCGGTGTCCCGGGCCGCCTAGTGACCACACCGATTGTCATTGACCTCAGTGAAGTCAAAGCCTCCTCGCAAGTCGCGACGATCATCGGCGATGTGTTGGAGCAAGCCAACATGGCTGGAGTCCAGATCACGGTTTTGGGTGATCAAATCTTCGTCGAGGGTAGCCTGGGTGTTGGTGGATTGGGAACCCAAGTCGTCTCGGGGATCCGCGACAAGGCTGGCAACCCGATGCGTGCGACCGAATTCAATGGCGATACGCTCGTTACGATCTTCCTCGGTGAAGGCTTCGATTACGGGGATGCACCCGATCCGAGCTACTCGAGCTTGCGGGAAAGCAATGGTCCACGGCACAAGGTCGTCGAAGGCTTCTCGCTCGGAACGACCAACACGGCCGATCCGGATGCAAAGGTTCCCGATCAAGATCTAGACGATGGATTGATCTTCAATGCGATCGTTTCAGGATTCAGCGGCTCGTTCCAGTTTACCGTCCGAGGGGTCTCGATCGCACGGCCAGCCTATGTCGGTGCCTGGATCGACTTCAACGGAAACGGCGCGTTCGATACGAGCGAAAAGATCAACATCCCAGGACGGATCGTCGACGGACTGAACACTGCGGTGAGTTTCAACGTGCCCTCCGGTTCGGTTACCGATCGGGCCGTCGCAGCACGCTTCCGCTTGAGCAGCGATCCAGCAGCCGTCGGCTCGCCTTTGGGTGAGGCGATCGATGGTGAGGTCGAAGATTGGATGATCACGATCGGGGCGAATCCTTACACCAATCCAATCAATCGTTTCGATGTGACTGGGGATGGGTTTGTATCGCCGATCGACGTGTTGCAAATCGTCAACTACATCAATGCCGGGCTTCCGAGCCGTCCACCATTGCCACCTGTGGCTGTACCTCCTTACTTGGATGTCAATGGCGATGGGTTCATCAATTCCCTCGACGTGCTGAACGTCATCGACTTTATCAACTCGAACCTCAACGGAAGTCGCGGTGGTGAGGGCGAAGCGGGGGATACTGCGGATCTATGGATCCCAGCAGCAGCCTTGGATGCAAGAACAGCAGCTCCCGTGGTTTCGACACTCAGCTCAAGCAACGCGTCGAGCCGAGCAGGGGCTTCGGGGTCGGTGGCTTGGACAAAGTCTACGGTTCGCAGCAGCGATCTTGCGATGGCCAGCTACTTTAGCTCAAGCCTCCTTGACAACCCCAGCGATGATTCGGACGATCTGTTCGACTCGACCGCACGCTCAGTCACGACAGAAGACTCGATCGACGATCGGCTCGATTCGGCCTTGAGCCAAGATCTCGACGATATTCTCGGCCTGTAAGTCGAGCTGCGATTCGCTTTCAATGCCTACCGCCGGATCGATCCGACGGTAGGCTCACAGAGGGTAGCTATCCTTTGAGGACGGTTTCGAGCCGATCGATGTTCGCCTCGATGCAGAACTTGGATTCGACCAAGGCACGGCCGGCTCTTCCCATGCGCTGCCTTAGGTCTGCATCGAGCAGAAGAGTCCTTAAAGATTCGAACCATTGGTCGTCTTGACTCGCGGCAAACCCTACCGAGTTGTCTTGGAGGATCGTCGCATTGACCCCGATGGGGCTGGCGACCGCAGGGATCCCGATCGACATGTACTGAACGAGTTTCGTTGCGGCTTTGTAGCGCATCCAGTCTTGGTCGGCCGGCAGGGGCATGAGCCCGATATCCATTTCGTGCAGACGCTGGATCTCGATCTGCGGGCTCCACAGTTCAAAGCGAACATCGACACCTTGGAGGTCGATCTGTTTCAAGGGCTCGGAGGTGTTTGAAACCACCAGCAGCGTAAAGGGGATCTCCTTGGCCAATCTCCTCAGAGCCGCTGCGCAGTGAACCAGAAACGGCAGGTTCGAGGGTGTTCCCATCCACCCGATGACGGGCTTGCTAGACGCATTGGTTCTAGGGGCTTTTAGCCGGTATCTCTCTAAAGAAACACACGTTGGAATCTCCGTGATGTTCGAATGGTATTGAGATACGTATTCGTAGAGCCCTTGGTTGCTCACAACGATGTGATCGCTGAGCTGGATTAACTGCCTTGTTTTGTCTGGGAACTGCAAGAAAATCGCATCGTCAACATCGAGTACAAATCGCCGTGAGATATTCCGAAGCCAGCGGTCGAGCCATAGGCTCTGGTCATGGAACACACCGCGTTCGAGGTAGATCGTATCGGGGCGAAACGATCGTGCCTGAGCGTATTGCAACAGTCGATTCGCACGTTTGAGCTGGTAGCTCAGTCGCCATCCGATCGCTGGAATGGAATCGTAGACACTTGGGTAACTAGTCCAGATTCTACAGCGGTGCCCGCGCTTTGTGAGTGGATTCTCATAGGGGTAAAAGCGAAAGCGGGTTGAGGGGACATTGGCTCCTAGGGTGACAAAACCGAATCGCATCTTAGCTGTGCATTCTTGGGAGCAGGTGACCTGTGTCGATGATCGCCGCTTCTGCCAGAGCCAACTCCTCAAGGCGGGCTTTTACGCGATCGTGGTCTTGGAATCGCCTTGCGAGCCGAACATAGCTCGAATGATGCCTTGCCTCAGACTCGAACAAGGATCCGTAGAAATCCGCAAGTTCGACGTCTTGGATATAGTCTTTCAAAAGCTTGAATCTTTCGCAGGATCGAGCTTCAATGAGTCCGGCGATCAGCAGTCGATCGACGGCTCGATCCGGTTCGTTGGCACGTACCAGCATGTTCAAGCGACGGCCGTAATCGCCCGGCCGAATCTTGCGAAATGCGATCCCTCGACGTTTGAGAAGATCCAAGACCATTTGGAAGTGTTCGAGTTCCTCGGCGATGATCACTGCCATCTCACGGGTCAGTTCTTCGCAGTCGACGTAGGCGCCTAGCAAACTCATCGCCGTAGCCGCAGCCTTGTGCTCGCAGTGGGCATGATCGATCAAGATCTCTTCGAGATTCTCGTCGACTTGTCGAAGCCATCTGGCTTGCGATTCGCTTTGCAGGTGGAGCATGTGGCTACTCAGGCTTCGGTTGCTTAGGGGATTTCTCTTGAGGTCCAGTACCCAGGAACATCAGATGTTGCCAAGGGAGACGATCGTACTCTTTGACCAAACCCATCTTGTTGGCTTCGTACTCTTTGAGAATTTGTTTCTTCGTCATCTTGTGTTCGGGTTTGATCGGGACCTGTGGGTCCTCGCCCCGAAATTCGACCAGTGCGATCCGGCCGTTGGGTTTAAGGCTCTCACGCATGGCGGTGAGCATTTCGACAGGGTTGGAAAACTCGTGATAGACATCGACCATCAGGATCAGATCGACCTTGCCAGGAGGCAGTTTAGGATCGTGCGGCAGACCGAGAACCATGTCGACATTTTTTAGGTTGTTGCGCTCGCAGCGACGAGAGAGTTCCTGAAGCATTTCCGGTTGGATGTCTACGGCGATGACTTTGCCAGTCGGTCCGACGCGTTTGGCCAGTTCCATGGTGTAGTAGCCATCCCCGCAGCCCATATCGCAGACGGTCATACCAGCTTGGACCTCGAGCTGCTCGAGCATTTCCTCAGGGTTCTCTTCTTGGATTCGCTCGGGTCGGTTGAGCCAAGGGATTCCGTGGTAGCTCATCGGAATCGCGATACGGCGTCCAAGGTACTTTGTCAGTGGCTTGGGCTCCTCGGTGGTCTTGACCGATCCGTCTTGGGCCAAGGACTCGCAGGGCCGACTCGTGACAAAGAGCATTCCGAGCATGGCAAGCGAGCCAAAGGCAAAGAAGCTCTGAGTGCCGAGGGTTTTCGGGAGGCGTTTAAGCATCCAGAGCATCGTCCAGCGAGATTTGAGCATCGTCGATATTCTCCAATGTGATAGGTTGAAAGCTGGGATGTTTGGATGATTCTAGATAAGCATCGAGAATGATGTGGGCTGCTATTTTATCGAGTTGTTTCTTGCGTTGCTTGTGGGTCAGGTCCAATTCTCGAAGCAATCGCGTCGCCAGGGCCGTCGTGTAGCGTTCGTCGATGAAGCGGACTGGACGAGCTGTCGTGGTGATGAGCCATTTGGAAAACTCCCGGACCTCACGGGCCTTGGCGCTGTCGCGACCGTCGCAGTGCAACGGTAGACCGACAACCCAGCCGGCGATTTGGTTCTCCCGAGTGACTTGCTGAAAGTGCTTGACTTCGATGGCTTGCGCTTTGCGTTGGAAGGTCTCCAAGGGGCTCGTCCAAGTTCGGCTCGGATCGCACAGTGAGATCCCGATCCGCACGGTCCCAAAGTCGATCCCGGCAAGTCGTCCGGAGCTAGGCCAAGGCAAATCGTAGGGGTTTATCTCTCCCAAAATAGCTACTTTCCGCAGATTGACTTGATTCGATTGCCGAACATCTGATAAGTCTAGCTTAACGATCTCGGTAAAAATTGTCGATTAAATCGGATAGGACGCCTTAGTATAGCGCCCTGAATAGTCAGAGTCGGCCGATCAACGGTCGTAAGAATGCCTCCAAGGAGTTGTGGAAGACCATGCGAAGCGAATCGAACACAAATTATTGGAAATCGTTTCAGACGTTGCGTTGGATCCTTGCCGGAGCATTGGTTTGGGGCGGGTTTGGGATGAGCCAAGCATGGGCGCAGACTCAGGATTCCTATGGATACAACGAAGCCGAGCAGATGCTATCGCTCAACTCCGTCGAGCTTCGCGACCAGTTGATGTATGGACTCAGGGTCGCCTTTCCCGAGCAAGAGGCGTTTGTAGACCAAGTCATTGCAAGGGTCGACCGGGGGGAAATTTCCCGCGCGATGGTCAACGTGGTGTACGTTTGGTCCAAGAAACGCAGGCCGAAGATTCCCTTTCCCTACTTCGAGTACGTCATGCGAATCTTGTCCGAACAGCGCGGAGTGATTTTCGAGTAAGCCTCTGGCAAGCCGCGTAGGCTTGACCCAAGCACCGCTGGCCGATCGAGCGTAGAATAGGTGGACGACCCATTTGTCGAGTCGTTTATCCCAAAAGGCTTAGAAAGATCGGTAAACGCAGTGATGTTCTCAAAGAGACCAGTTCGCTCGGGGAGACCAGTTCGCTCGGGCCAGTCGTTGCGCTCGATCCTTGGCGTCTGCTTGGCCCAGATCCTAACGTTCGGTTTGGTATATGCCCAACTGGCCTGTACGCAACTGGCCTGTGCCCAAGAAGCTTCTGCGGAAACTCAGGGCAGCAACAGACCTGGTTCTTCGGCAGGCAATGGACCGATCGAAGATTTGACCAGCGGGGTGATCGACAATCGTCGCATCTACAATACCTTCGTCAATCGCGGTCGGCGGTTGATTTCGAGCGACTTTCCAAGTGATGACTTGCCACAGAATACCGAGTCGCTCGCAAGCGAGCAGATCCGGCAGATGCTCAAGAGTGCTCCGAATCGTCTTGAGGTTCGTTTGCCCGAGACACCCGAGGTAAGCCGCGAGGAGTTCCACGATCGATTGCGAAGAGCTTCGATGATGATCGGAACGTTATACGACTGTGGTCGGTGCAAGAACCTGCATGCCAACATCTCCGGAGGGGTCGTCATCGGCCAGGATGGACTGGTCTTGACGAACTATCACGTTTTGGACCGCAAGGACGACCAGAAGGTACAAGCGATGGTCGCGATGGATTGCCATGGGCGTTGTTTTGCAATCGCCGAGGTCCTGGCCGCCTGGGAATCGGCCGATGTGGTTCTGATTCGACTCCAGAGCACCCCGACGAACGACAGCACCGCGACAAAGTTCGAGCCGGTCCGCTTGGCGTCATGGAACCCCAAGCCACTGACGGATGTGGTCGTCATGAGTCATCCGCACAATGAGTTCTATGTGGTAACGACCGGGCTTGCCAGTCGATTGACCAAGCCGACGATGGAGGGGGATTCGAACACTTGGTTGGAGATCACCGCGGAGTTTTCTGGAGGTTCGAGCGGTTCGGGTGTTTTCAATACCCAAGGGGAGTTGGTCGGTTTGGTATCTCGCATCCATCCGATGTTTCGCGAGCAGGAGAAGTCTGGGGCAGATCGCTCGGGCGGGGCAGGCCAAGCCCGAGACACCGGCGCAGGCCGACAGTTTTATCCCGAACAGATCCTTCGTCGGTGCGTACCGATCGAGTCGATCCACAAGCTTCTTACGGCCCGCTAGATACTTCGCAATCGATCAAACCTAAAGGGGGAAAGTCGAGCAATTCATGAGTGTGACGCTACAGCAGATTCACCAAGCTCAGCGGATATTGGCCGAGCATATGACCCCGGCACCCTTGGTGCGATCCTATGCGCTAGAGCAAGCGCTGAAGCTTCGGGGCGATCGGCGTGTTTGGATCAAGGATTATGGGTGGACGCCGGTCGGTTCGTTCAAGCTCATGGGGGCCTTGTACTGGATGTCGCAGCATGCACAGGGGCTCGATGCTCGACCGGTCGCGGCGCACTCATCGGGCAATTTTGCCTCAGGGCTTTCGTATGCCGGACATCGATTCGGTGCGCGCGTGATCATTGTCATGCCCGAATCGGCTCCGAGGGTTAAGTTCGAGAATACACGGCGATACGGTGCGGAGGTCAGAACTTATGACATCACCACCGACCATCAGACCGGGGTGCGAGATCGGTTGGCCAAGGAGATTTCCGAACAGGAACGAGCCTTGCAAGCATCGCCTTACGATGACCCTTATGTGATCGCGGGCAACGGGGTAGGGGGGCTGGAGATTGTCCAAGCGTTACGCGATGCGGGTCGTAAGCTATCGCATTTCGTGTGCGCCGTCAGTGGAGGTGGCTTGATGGCAGGCCATGCCTTGGCCATCGCAGATGGTTTTCCTCAGGCAAGGATCGTGGGTGTTGAGCCAGACCAAGCCGATGACTTTCGCCAGTCGCGGATCGAGGGCCGCAGGGTGCGATTGCCCAAGCCGACGAGCATTTGCGATGGATTGTTGTCCTACGACGTGGGCGAGCACAACTGGCCGATTCTAAAGCGGCTTGTCAGCGACTCGGTCGTCTGTAGCGATCAAGAGACCAAGCGCGCGATGGCTTGGTTGTATCAAGCCCATGGGCTCAGGACCGAGCCTTCGGGGGCAATTACCACCGCGGCGCTTTTGGAGGGGAGGATCGCACTCGATATCCAGGACCAAAGCGATGCCGTCGGTGCAGACCAAGAAGGAGACATCGTCGTGGTTCTAAGTGGCCGGAACATCGACGAAGAGGTCTTTACCAAATACCTCAAAGACGTTGCTTAGCGATTTTTCTTCCTCAGGGTTCTCAGGGCGCGTTTGACGATGTACTTCGTCTGCGGCGTGGGGGATTCTCTTTCCCATCGATGCGTGATATCGAGGACCCAATCGGGTGAGTATTTGCTTGCGTCATTGAGCCAATTGGCCACGGAGTTTCGCACGTAGAGCGATTCGTCGGATCGAAGAGGTTCGAGCAATTCGATCCCTAGTTGGGGTTCGTTTTTTAGCCGATCGATATGAGGGCACCAGACTCCGCAAGGGCGGGTGATTTCGCTCGCATAGCGGCGAATGCGGTCGTTGCGGCTACCCGTCCAAGGAATCAGTTTGGCGATGGTTTTCTCGGGGGCCTCGGCGACGAAGGCTCGCAGAGCCATCCAAGCGATTTCGCGGGTACCAGGGTTTGAGTTCATCGCAAAGGGCTTGATCCAAGCGAGCCTGCGTGAAAAAGCCATCGCATCCCATCGACCTACGATCAGTGCGCCCCATTCCCGGACGACATCGCTGGTGTGTTGTTCCAAGGACTTGAAACGGCCGTCGGTCGGCGGGAGGATCGCAGCGAGTTCGATTGCGATTCGCTTGGAAAGTTGCAGTGATGAGAGGACCTGTCGATCATCGATAATCGCCAAAAGTGCAGGGCTAAGTTCAATGCTTAACTGACTACTCAGGGCCTTGAGAAGTACCCGACGATCGACCGAGAGCCATTCGACGAGATTTTTCGATTCGATCCAACCGCATGACAGCGCTTCGAGCACCTCGGCGGGTATTTCTCGCTGGCGAGGTGCGGCAGAGCGTTCAACAAGTCGATCGATGATCGCTTGAGTTTTAGGATCCACCGAAGGCTTTAACAAGCATGGAGGTAAGGCCCGTCGAGTAGTCGGTTTGGCCGTCCCAAGCCCATAGGTTTCGGATGATGTCGGTCGTCAGGATACCGCACAGGCCCATAAGAACGAGAACCAGCGCGAGCATACCGACCCAGAAACCTGAGTAGGGGGCTTCGGCAGGACCTCGCATGCTCAGTGCGGCCCCTGCTCCCACGGCCGCAGCAGCACCGAGGTCATCGGCACCGAAACCGCCATCGATGCCTTCTTCTTGGATGGCTCCATCGATACCCGTTCCAGCGGGAAGGCCCATGCCATCATCGAAGCTTTCGGAGTCGACCAGCTCGATGACTTGCGAACCGCTGTCATCGTCGGCCTCGACGCTCGAGGGGGTCAATTGAAATTCTTCGTTTTGGTCGACCAAAGCCCCACCGAGACCACTGGCATTGCCAATGGAACTGATCTTGGAGCTAGACGGATCAGCAGCAAGCTCGGCCCCCAAATCCAGGCCGGAGATTCCGGTACCTGCAAGGTCCAAAGGTTCGTCTTCAAGAGAAAGGCCACTGTCCGATGGGCTCATCAAATTGATCCCGCTTTCGCTGCCGATGCCGATCGCAGAGTCGGAGCCCAAGACCAGATCGTCTTCATCGTCACCAGAGAGTTCCAGGTCGCTACCGAGACCTTTGGAGGCTTTGGAGCCCGAGGCGATGCCCAGATCGGAACCCAGGACGTTCGAGCCGCGAGCCTTGTCCTTGCTCTTCAGATCCAAGCCGCTTGCGCCCGAGGGATCCTCAAGTTTCAGATCGTCGTCGTCGAGCTCGATGTCGCTACCTTCCCCCGAAAGTTTTAGATCCGAGGAGGCGGCGTCTTGATTCGTTGGCTTGCCTTTGCCTGAATTGGAACGATTGACGAGTTTGACTCCGCTGTCGCTTCGTGGGTCCGGAATCAGGGCCACATCGCTAGGCTCAGCATCTTCCCCCGCGAGTCGCAAATCGGAACCCAATGCGACGTCGGATCCCAAGGAAAGTTCGTCCTCTCCACCGGAGACATCGTCGCGCTCATCGGCAACGCGATCGATTTCCTCCTGCTTGAACTTCCAGCTCGCACCGTCGCGGTACCCAAATATCTGACCTTTGGATCGCATCTCCACCAACACATCGGTGGAAACTCCAAGAATCTTTGCTGCTTCTTCCAGGGATACGTAGTTGGCCATTCCCGAACCTATTCCAGAGCAGATGAACGATGAACCGACAAAAGCGTCGCTTAGGTCGACGCAATCGTTAAGATTTTAACTAACAATCCGCGGCAAGCCGAACGAAAACTGTAGAACTTTTTCGAGTTGTCGGACGGTATTTCGTTTCAAAAAAAACCGTCATCCTTACGGATTGACCAAGATTCCCGGAATTCGCCATGGCCAATCGGAATCGCCGTAGCGATCGGAACCCAGGCAAGCCCCGATCAGGCAAGCCCCGATCATGCCTCGGAAATCGACCTTGGCAACAATACCAAAAAGGGAAGTTTCGGACGATTTCGACTCTGGTGACATGGATTCGAGTCGTAGGCAGAGACGTTTTTCCACAAAAAGGACTGGACAAAATCGTCGTATCTGGCAATCATTTGGGGTTTAGCCAGGCCGAGAGGGCCGATGGTTTATTTCCAGTCAGGAGTTTGAAACGTGCCGAATATTCAGAGTGCCAAGAAGCGTCTGCGTCAATCGCTAGTCCGAAGGGGTCGCAACCGATCGGCAAAATCGACCATCAAAACAGCGATCAAGAGGTTGCAGGCCAGTGTTCAGGCCAAGGAATTCGATGCAGCACGCGCTCAATTGACATCCCTATCGAAGCTTTTGGATCAGACGGCATCCAAGGGCATCATCCATCTGAACAAAGCTTCGCGGACCAAGAGTCGGCTTAATCACTTTGTGAAAAAGGCCGCGGTCGCTTAAGTTTCCAAAGCCGATCCGACGGTCCAAAACGCCCTAGCGTGAATCGACAAGCCCAGCGAACGCTGGGTTTTTTCGTTTTTTGCTCGATACACGTTTTGCAGGATACACGTTTTGCAGGATACACCGAGAGGACCGTTTCTTCCGGCGCAAGCGGATTCAAACGGAGTGTCTTGGGGATTTGAGTGCTGGTACAGGGGTGCAGGGGGTCGAAGAAACTGTACCGGTTGGTCAGTTTTGTTCCCCCCGAAGTTCCCAGATAAATCATGAAATTGGATCGCAATCGTTACTTCATGTTGGGAGTGATTCTGCTCCTATTAGGCCTGCAATTTAGGCTTGTCGACAGTTTCGTTTTGAACGAGACGAGCACCCGAGCCTTGCACAAAATCACGAAGACCAAGGCGGTCGATGCCAACTCGGTAGCCAGAGACATTTTCATGCAAACCGCCCCATCGCCCAAAAAGGCGTTGAAGCCACCGAGGTGGCTTGGGTTTGTTCTGCTGACTGCGGGCGGGATCATGGCATTGCATGCATTGGTGCTCCCAAAATCTGGCTGATTGCTAGCACTTCCAAGTCGTAGCCATCCGCTGCCAAGCGGTGGACAGCGGCGCGAGAAAAGCCTCCACCGTCTGGCGACAGGTGGCTACAGTCGGGGACTCCGAATCGTCTACTGGCAAATCGTAGCCATCCGCTGCCAAGCGGTGGTGCGGCGCGAGAAAAGCCTCCACCGTCTGGCGACAGGTGGCTACGGCCGTTGGGGGCGACTGGTGCCTGGCACCGATTCGGAGGGGCGGTTTGCTAGCGATCCGCTTCCAAGCCGTAGCCACCAGCTGCCAAGTGGTGGGGGGCGATTGGTGCCTGGCACCGATTCGGATCCGACTGATCCGACTGATCCGACCTTGGGGGCTGGATTCTTGGTAGAATCGGGTAGATTTTCTGTAGGTTCTTTCGGGGGATCGACCGGTTGGGGCGACTATCCTATGCCAATACGATGGCACCAATGATCCGATCCTCCTCGACCAACCCATGGCATCTAGCGACTCGAATGAACTTTGCGACTGGGGCTCGGTCTTCGAACAACACCAACGCTGGCTCTTGACCATCGTTCGTGCTCGATTGGCCGACCCCCATGCTGCAGCCGACGTTCTCCAGGAAGTCGCTTTGGCGGCCATCAGCCAAACCAATCGCCCTGAATCTCAGGATAAGATCGCTCCTTGGCTCTATCGCATCGCGCTGCGAAAGATCGTCAACCACCACCGGGCTTCCGGACGGCGTCGAAAGCTACTGCACTCGGCTTGCGAACTGGATGCATCCGCTCGAGCCGAGGATTCGACGTCCCCTTGCTCTTGGGTTCTGATGACCGAGATGCAAGCTTCGGTTCGAAAGGGGCTTGAAAAACTACATCCACAGGACCGCCAGTTGCTATTGCTGAAATACACCGAGGGATGGGGCTACGAGCAGCTCGCATCGCACTTGGGGGTCTCTGTCAAAACGATTGAATACCGGCTTCTCAAAGCCCGCCGAGCTCTCCGGTCCGTGCTCGCGGACCGAGGTCTCTGCGATTGAAAGCTTTTAATCAATGTTTTTAAATCATGGTGCTTTATGAATCCTCTTGACCTCCAACGCATTGTCGACGGTGAACTTTCCCATGAGCTACGTGCCGAACTGCTCAGGTCCCTTGGGCCTGACTCCTCACAATGGCAGGAATTGGCTTTGCTGCTCCTTGAAGATCAAGAACTCTCCAAGCAGATTCGTAGCGAGCCACCACTCGAGCCTCTAGGCCTCGTTCGAGCAAGCCTCGAATCGGATGTTCTTAGAACGACTCACTCTAAAAAATCGAGTCTTGGGTATCGACTGCTTGCGGTCTGCGCGATTTTCTCGGTTGGACTTGGAAGCGGTTTTTGGTTCAAGACAATCGCTCCGGAGTCTGCTTCTACTTCACAGGCTTCGCGCCTTACGAAGTCGGAGTTGCCCACTGCAATTCCAAGCGATTCGAATCGAGATCGCACAGAAGATCTTGCTGGAGGTTCCGCGGTCGCCCAACTCGTGGATTCTATTCCCTCTAGCGGTGCTTCGTTCGACTATGTATCCCCTTGGCGGGTGCGTGTCGAAAACGCTAGCGATCGCGCGATCGAGATCCCCTTGGTTGATGCTCGGGAAATCGATCCGCAACTGATCCTTGCTAACAATGCACTTGAGATTGCAAAACTCAACCAGCAGCTCAAACGCCGGGGCTACGAACTCGAAGCCAAACCCACCATGTATTCGGGCGCCTTGGAAGACGGCCGCAGGATCATGGTTCCGATCCACAATGTATCGCTGAGACCTTACGGTCTCTAATGCGTCACCTTTGTTGTTTTTGAATTTACATCGTCTTGTTTTGATCCCAATTTTTGTGAAGGAGTTTTTATGAGTACCCTCCCAGTTGGTCCTGTGCGTTCCGTTAGCCCTGATTGTTTCCGTGCGGCTCGAGGCCGATTCCGTCGTTTGTTGCTTGGCGGATTTGTGTCGGCTGTTTCGATGAGCCTTGCAACCATTTTGCCCCATACGGCTTTGGGTCAAAATCAAGAGGAGTCCAAGACGCAATCGAAGCGAACTTTGATTGTGCTCAATGACGAAAGCAGCAGTGCCGAGAAGATCCTTGAGCAACTGCGTGAGCAACTCCAAGCTTTGCCGCCGCCACAGCGAGATGAGATTTTAGCGAGCGTTGCCAAAGCGCTTGCGCAGGC